>JAWLCA010000006.1:0-147135 GCA_041687395.1 Paracoccaceae bacterium
CCAGTTCGTCGTGCGATAGCGGGCGGGAGATGGCTTGCTCATGCCGCGCGTCTAACGGCATGGATTCGCGAAGTGAATCCTCTGTCGTCAGAGATGTGCGACAACGCCGATCAGATTCTAGATCGCCACACCGACAGCACGATTATTTCGAGTTGGCTCGCGCCCCCTACCCCCGATGCGCCCCCTCGGCCAGCGCTGCGACCCGTGCCAGCACTTCCGGCACCGGGCGGCCCTCTCCGATCAGTTTAACGAAGGCCGACCCTACCACGCAGCCGTCGGCGACGCTGGCGATGGCCTCTGCCCCCTCGGGCGTGGAGATGCCGAAGCCAACGATCACCGGCAGGTCGGTCTGCGACTTGATCCGCGCGACCTCTGGCCCGACCTCAGTCGGTTGGGCGGCGCCGGCGCCGGTGATGCCGGTGATCGAGACGTAGTAGACGAAGCCCGAGGTGTTCTGCAGCACCTTTGGCAGGCGCCTGTCGTCGGTGGTGGGGGTGGCGAGGCGGATGAAGTTGAGGCCGGCCGCGCGGGCGGGGAGGCACAGTTCTGCGTCCTCCTCGGGCGGCAGGTCCACGACGATCAGGCCGTCGATGCCGACCGCCACCGCATCGGCCAGGAAGCGGTCGACGCCGCGGTTGTAGATCGGGTTGTAGTAGCCCATCAGCACGATGGGGGTGGTGGTGTCGTCACGCCGGAAGGCGGCCACCATGTCGAGCGTCTTCTGCAGGGTCTGCCCGCCCTCCAGCGCGCGCTGGCCAGCGAGCTGGATCGTGGGGCCGTCGGCCATCGGGTCGGTGAAGGGCATGCCCAGTTCGATGATGTCCACCCCCGCCGCCGGAAGCCCGCGCATGACGGCAAGCGAGGTTTCCAGGTCGGGGTCGCCCGCCATGATGTAGCTGACAAAGGCCTTGCGGTTCTGGGCGCGCAAGCGGGCGAAGGTGTCGTCGATGCGTGTCATGCGTGGTGTCCCTGTTTGCCCCTGTCTGCGCGGGCCGGGCGGCCGGGTCAAGACGCGCCCTGCCCCGCCCCTGCCCCGGCGGTCAGGCGTTGAAGAGGAAATGCATCACGTCGCCGTCCTGCACGATGTAGGACTTGCCCTCGACCCGCATCTTTCCGGCGTCCTTGGCCCCCTGTTCGCCGTTCAGCGCCACGAAGTCGTCATAGGCGATGGTCTCGGCCCGGATGAAGCCGCGTTCGAAATCGCCGTGGATGACGCCGGCGGCCTGCGGGGCGGCAGTGCCCCGCAGGATCGTCCAGGCGCGCGCCTCTTTCGGGCCCACGGTGAAATAGGTCTGCAGGCCCAGAAGGTCGTAGCCCGCGCGGATCAGCCGGTCGAGGCCGGGTTCCGTCAGCCCCATCTCGGCCAGGAATTCGGCGGCATCGGCGGGGGGAAGCTGGGCCAGCTCCTCCTCGATCCGGGCCGAGATCACCACCTGCGCCGCACCACGCTCGGCCGCGTAGGCAGCGACCTTTTCGGTAAGCGCGTTGCCCGTCGTGGCCTCGAATTCCGCCACGTTGCAGACGTAGAGCACGGGCTTGGTTGACAGAAGCTGCAGCATCGCCCAGGCCTTCCGCTCATCCTCGGCCACCGCAACGGTGCTGGCGGGGCGGCCGGCTTCCAGCGCGACCTGGGCCGCGCGCAACAGACGGTCCTGCAGCACGGCCTCCTTGTCGCCGCCCTTGATCTTGCGGGCAAGGTTCGCGAGCCGGCGCTCGATGCTTTCCAGATCGGCCAGCATCAACTCGGTCTCGATCGTCTCGGCATCGGCAATGGGGTCGATCCGGCCCTCGACATGGGTGATGTCGCCGTCTTCAAAGCAGCGCAGGACATGGGCGATGGCGTCGCATTCGCGGATGTTGGCCAGGAACTGGTTGCCCAGCCCCTCGCCCTTGGACGCGCCGCGCACGAGCCCCGCGATATCGACGAAGGTCATGCGGGTGGGGATGATCTGCTTGGAGCCTGCGATGGCGGCCAGCTTGTCCAGCCGCGCGTCGGGCACCGCGACCTCGCCCACGTTGGGTTCGATGGTGCAGAAGGGGAAGTTGGCCGCCTGCGCCACCGCCGTGCGCGTCAGCGCGTTGAACAGCGTCGACTTGCCGACATTCGGCAACCCCACGATCCCCATGCGAAAGCCCATCCGATGCCCCCTTGCCTGCAACCCCGCGCCTCATACGTGCGCGACCGCCGGCTTGCAACCGACGACGCGCATGGCGGACTGTCGGGCGCTCGCCTGTCCGGAATGCTCACCAGCAATCGCAGCGCCCGGCCACCTTTCACCGCAACCTGCATCCTCCTTCCGCGGTCCGCGGCAGCCGTCGGCCAACCTCTGGCCAGATGATCAGGAGGATTGCGTACCATCGCGCATCGACTCGCAGCACGGCGACCATCGGTCCCCGCTCGCCCAGGCACCGGGCTTTCGATCCTTATCCGTTCCACCGCGGCGGCCCGCATGGACGGCAGCCACCAACCCGCTTTTTCTGATCTGGGCGCGCCGAGTGTCTGTGGCGACGCGCAATCAGGCGTGGGCACGAAGGGAGAGGTCGGCGGCGGCGCTTTGTTCGCAGATGCGCTCGACATTCGGCAGGTCGTTGCTGTCGACCCGCTCGCGCGCGGCGTCTTCGCCAAGGCCCTCGGCGCGCCAGCGGTCCATCAGCCGCGCCTTGAGCGCGGGCAGCGGGGCGTCGATCCAGATGCTGTAGTCCCAATACTGCACCAGACGGGTCCAGGGTTCGTCCCGCAATAGCAGGTAATTGCCCTCGAACAGGATAAATTCGACTTCGGCTGTCACCACGCCCGCCCCGGCGACCGCGATATCGCGGCCGCGGTCGAAGACCGGATAGATGACCTCCGCCTCGGCCTCGGCGATGCGGCCGACAAGGTGGCAGAAGCCCTGCGCGTCGAAGGTCTGTGGCGCCCCCTTGCGATGCAGAAGGCCCCGATCGGACAGCAGCGAATTGTCGAGGTGAAAGCCATCCATCGGCACCACTGTCGCACTTCGCCCGCGTTCGACGAGAACCATGCGGATGAGGTCCGCAACAGTCGACTTCCCCGCCGCCGGCGGGCCGGCAATCGCCACCAGGTTTCGCGGACCAGCCAACTGCAGCAGGTGGCTGACCGCTTCTTCGGCCATGGCATCAGGCGTGGACGGCATCGGGGGTCATCGCTCCGGTCATGAGGGCAACGGCGTCGGACATTGAGATCTCACCGGGCTTCACGATGGTCAGGCGCTTTCCCAGACGGTGGATGTGGATGCGGTCGGCCAGTTCGAAGACATGGGGCATGTTGTGACTGATCAGGATGATCGGGATGCCGCGCGCCCTGACGTCCTGGATCAGTTCCAGCACCCGGCGGCTTTCCTTCACGCCCAGCGCCGCGGTCGGCTCGTCAAGAATGATGACCTTCGAGCCGAAGGCGGCAGCCCGCGCAACGGCCACGCCCTGACGCTGCCCGCCCGACAGCGTCTCGACCGACTGGTTGATGTTCTGGATCGTCATCAGCCCGAGTTCCGACAGCTTCTCGCGGGCGAACCTCTGCATCGCGGGCTTGTCGAGCATCCGGAACCAGCTCCCCAAGATGCCGGGCCGGCGGATCTCGCGGCCCATGAACAGGTTGTCGGCGATCGACAGCGCGGGACTGAGGGCGAGTTGCTGGTAGACCGTCTCGATCCCCGCCGAACGCGCATCGTTGGGAGAGGCGAAACTGATGCGCCGCCCCTCCAGCCAGACTTCGCCGGCATCGGGTTGCACCGCCCCCGAGAGCGCCTTGATCAGGCTCGACTTGCCCGCACCGTTATCACCAATGACGGCGAGAATCTCGCCCGGCATCAAGTCAAAGTCGCACTGGTCGATGGCCGTGACATGGCCGTACCGCTTGGTCACGTTACGGGCTTTCAGGATCGGTTCGCTCATACCGATACCCTCCGGATCCACTGGTCGACCGCGACGGCGGCGATGATGAGGATGCCGATCAGCAGGTTGGTCCATTGCGGATCGGCCCCCGCGAGTCTAAGTCCCAGTGTGAACACCCCCACGATCAGCGCGCCGAAGAGGGCGCCGAGGATCGACCCACGTCCGCCGAACAGCGATATGCCCCCGATCACCACGGCCGTGATGCTTTCGATGTTCGCAAGCTGACCCGAGGTGGGCGACACCGAGCCGATCCGCCCGATCAACGTCCATCCGGCAAACGCGCAGATCAGACCCGCAAGCACGTAGACTGAAATCAGCGTGGCCTTCACGTTGACGCCCGAAAGCGCAGCAGCCTCGGGATCATCGCCGACGGCGTAGACATGCCTTCCCCATGCGGTGTGACGCAGCACATAGGCAAGAACCAGCGCCAAACAGAGCATGAAGAGAACGCCATAGGTAAAGATTGCCCCGGCGAATTCGACCCGTGAGCCGAAGAACTGCAGGATCGGCGCCTCCGCTGCAATGTCCTGACTTCGGATCGTCTCGTTGCGGGAATACAGAAAGTTCGTTGCCAGCACGATCTGCCACATTCCCAACGTGACAATGAAGGGCGGCAGCCTGACGATAGCGACCAGAATCCCGCTGATCAGCCCGCAGAGTGCGCCGCACATCAGCCCGCAGGCCACCGCGATTTCGGGCGGCAGGCCGTAGCGGAAGGTGAATTGGCCCATCACGACCGAGGAGAGCACCATCACCGCGCCGACAGACAGGTCGATACCGGCCGTAAGGATCACTAGCGACTGTGCCAGTGCCACGATCCCCACGATCTGGACCTGCTGCAGGATCAGGGTGAGCGCAAAGGGCGACAGGAAACGCTCCCCCAGAACGAGCGCGAAGACGATGACCGCCCCGATCAGAACCGTGAGCGGGACCAGCGCGGGTGACACGTGCAGCGCGTGGTGCAACCGGCGGGCGGCAGACCGATGTCCGCCCTGAAACTCGGCAACACGATCAGCGCGATTGGCGGCGCTTTCATAGTTCTCTGCCATGGCGATGCGTCCTTCGCAGGCGGCGATATATCCCTACCCGCGAAATTTTCCGCGGGCAGGGCTGCTGGTTGTGGTCAATCCAGTGGGCTTGTCAGCCCCAGCAGAGTTCCAGCCCTTCTTCCGACGTGATCGATTCCTCAGACTCGACGGGCGAGTCCGTCACCAGCGCAACGCCGGTGTTGAAGAAATCGAGGCCCGGCGATGTCTCGGGGAGCGTTCCATCCTCTGCGTATTGCGCAATCGCCTCGATCCCGAGACGTGCCATGTCGAGTGGATACTGCTGTGCGGTGGCGGCGATCACGCCCTCGGCCACGTTCTGCACACCCGGACAGCCGCCATCGACCGACACGATCAGTACATCGTTCTCCCGCCCGATGGAGCGCAACGCTTCGTAAGCGCCGGCAGCCGCTGGCTCATTGATCGTGTAGACGACGTTGATCATCGGATCACTCGCCAGCAGGTTTTCCATGCCCTGGCGCCCACCTTCTTCGGCGCCGTTGCTGACATCGTGGCCCACGATACGCGGATCGTCCTCATCGCCCCAGCGATTCGGATCGCCGAGTTCGATGCCGAAGCCGGTAAGGAAGCCCTGGTTGCGCAGAACGCCCACGGTGGGCTGGCTCTGGTTGATGTTGAGCAGACCGATCCGTGCGTTCGCGGCCTCGTCGCCCAATTGTGCCGCGGCCCAGGCCCCGATCAGCCGGCCCGCTTCGAAGTTGTCGGTGGCAAAGGTGGCGTCCGCCGCATCGGCAGGCGACAGCGGCGTATCGAGCGCGATAACCAGAAGTCCTGCGTCGCGCGCCTGCTGCACGGCGGGGGTGATCGACGAGGTGTCCGACGCTGTCAGCAGGATGCCGGAGGCGCCGCTGGCAATGCAGGTCTCGATCGCTGCAACCTGGGTTTCGTGGTCGCCGTCAAACTGACCCGCGAAGGCACTGAGTTCGATGCCCAACTCGGCTGCGGCTGCCTCGGCACCCTCGCGCATCTTTACGAAGAAGGGATTGGTGTCCGTCTTGGTGATGAGGCAGGCCGACACGCTTCCATGCGAGTCCGCATAGGCCGCGCCGGTACTGACGAGAGCGATTGCACTGCCCAGCAGTGCCAGTTTGGTCGTCTTGATCATCTTCTCCTCCACTTTCTCCGGACTCTCCCGGCCAGATGGCCCTGACTATTCGACAAGAGGTATCGCCGAGTCAATAATAACTTCCAGAGAGTTATTTAATATGAGATACCTTGCTCCAGACTGCGTGAGCGCGGATAGTGAAGAAAGATCTGCCTGTTGACCCATAGTTCCCTCCACGCCGGCCCCGAAGCCCTGAATTCTCTCGGAACCAACCAGACTGTAATGCGCGAGCGCAACGAACGTGTTGTCCTGACGGTTCTGCGCCGCTCGTCCGGGCTTGCAAGCGCCGAGATCGCGCGGCGCACCGGGCTTTCGGCGCAAACCGTCTCGCGCCTGATCCGTTCGCTCGAAGCGGATCAGTTGATCAGGAAGGGTGAGCCGAAGCGTGGGCGTGTGGGCCAGCCATCTGTCCCGCTGTCGCTCAATCCGAGTGGGGCCTTCTTCCTCGGCCTCAAGGTGGGGCGCCGTTCGGTGGAGTTGATCCTCATCGACTTCATTGGAAAGATCATCGACCGCGAGAAAGAGATCTACAGCTACCCGGATTTCAACAAGGTGCTGGAGTTCACGGTCAGTCGCAGCTCCGCCATTCGGAGCCGCATGGCCCCTGCCCATCGTGACCGAGTCGCGGGCCTCGGCATCGCCATGCCCTTTCACTTGTGGAACTGGGCGGGACAGATCGGCGTCTCGCCCGAGCTTATGGCAAACTGGCAAACCCGCGATCTTCTGGCGGAGCTGGCCGCGCGGGTGGACCTGCCGCTGTTCCTGCAAAACGACGCGACGTCGGCCTGCAGCGCCGAACTGGTCTTTGGAGCATCGCGTCACCCGGCGAATCTCCTCAGCTTCTACATCGCCTTTTTCATCGGGGGTGGTCTGGTGCTCCGTGGCTCGCTTTTCACAGGGGCCAAAGGCAACGCGGCCGGACTCGGCCCCCTTCTCGTGCCTGACGCGGATGGCAGGGTCCGCCCGCTCATCGAGCTGGCGTCATTGGCCACGCTGGAACGCACCCTGATCTCGACCGGACATGACCCTGCGCATATCTGGGACCGGCCTGAGGCTTGGGATCTGCCGGCCGGCGTGCTGGAAGACTGGGTGCACCAAGCGGCACGCGCCCTGGCACATGCGATCCGCGCCGCCCAGTCCCTGCTTGATCTCGACGCCGTCCTGCTGGACGGATGGCTGCCGCGGCAGGTGGTGTCCGACCTCACCGCCCGAGTGCAAGAGGCGCTGATTGAGCTTGACCTGTCGGGCATCAACTGCCCCGATATCTTGCCAGGAACGATCGGGGCGGATGCCCGGACGCTCGGCGCAGCAAGCCTGCCGCTGAGTGCGCGTTTCCTCGTCGACTGAGCGGGGAACACGGGCTGTCAGCGAAGCACGACAAAAACAGCCCCGCGGAATCGCGATTTCAGATGACATCGCTCTAGGTGCAGGTTCGATAGCGGATCGAGTTTCAGTCAAGATTGCCTTTACCCGGTGCGGGCATCATTGCCGAACTCAGTACCATCGGAATCCACCGCCCCGATCCGGGCGATGTGCAGAGATGATCTTCCTCCATGACAACCTCGCCGCGGCGAAGAACCATCTTCGGCCAGCCGCGCACGCGTCGCCCAGCCCACGGATTGTATCCGGTGGCATCACGCGTCTCGCCAAGGACCGTCTCGCGCGCGGGATCCCAGAGGACGATATCGGCATCCATCCCCGGCGCGATCCGTCCCTTACGGCTCAGACCGAACACGCGTGCGGGCGCGGACGCGGTCAGGTCCACAAACCGCTCCGGCCCCAGCCGACCCCGAAATACCATGGCGTCGAACATCAGCGGCAGACGCATCTCAATTCCCGGCTGCCCATTGGCCATCTGCGTGAAGGGCGCGTCCCGGCCATGAGCGAACTTTCCCGTCTCATCCAGTCGGTAGGGCGCGTGATCCGAGGTGACAGCCGCCAGATCGCCGGCGGCGAGGCCGTGCCACAGCGCCTCTTGGTCGGCAGCGTCGCGCTGGGGCGGACTGCACAGGAAGCCCGCAGCGCTTTCGATGGGGGCATCCAGAACCTGCGCTGTCTGGAACAGGTAATGCGGGCAGGTCTCGGCCCAGACCGGGACGCCACGGGCGCGGGCGGCGCGGACAACCTCCAGCCCCTCGGCGCAAGAGATGTGGAACAGCATCACTGGCTGACCGGTGAACTCTGCGAACAGGCAGATGCGATGCAGTGCCTCGACCTCGGCTTCGCGCGGATGCGCCAGGGCATGGAAGCGCGGTGCCGTCTTTCCCTCCGCCACCAGGCGGCGCGTCATCCAGCGGATCAGACCGTCATTTTCGGCATGGACGCAGACCAGACCGCCAAGCCTGCGGACGGTGGCCATCACGTCGAGGATTGCCTCGTCCGCCACGCGGACCTTGTCATACACGGTAAACAGCTTGACCGACCGGTGCCCTGCCCCGATGAGGTGCGGCAGATCCTCGGTCAGCGTGCTGCCGCCGGTGTCCGAGACAATCATGTGAAAGGCGTAATCTGCCAACGCTCCCGCCTGGGCCCGGGCGCTGTAGTCGGACACGACCCGCGTGAGGTTCATGCCCGGATGCTGTGCAGCGAATGAAATCGTCGTTGTCGTGCCGCCGGCCAGCGCCGAGGCCCCGGCCGTGGCAAAGGTGTCCGCGTTCATCAACCCCGCACCTGACAGCTGTTCGATATGGCAATGGCTGTCCACCCCACCCGGCATGACCAGCAAGCCGGCGGCGTCGATCACCCGCGCATCCGGGCGGCGATCCGCTGCGCCAAGCGCAACGATCCGCCCGCCGCGCAGCGTGACATCCGTCTGGGCGCGCCCATCGGGCCCGATCACCGTGCCCCCGACGATGATGATGTCGCTCATCTCTTTCCCATCCTGTTCCGCGCCCACTGCTGCCTCGGAACTCTGCCCCAGGCGGATGGGCCGCGTCCACACGGATACCCGCGTCGCCGTCCACCTCTGCACCGCGCAGAGGGCGCACCATGCGCGATTTCCGTGGATTGTTCGCCCGGGCCAATGTATCGAGATCGCCGAAACCTGCCTGAGTGAGGAACACCCCATGAAGAATGCGGACAACAACACCGTCGGCACGCCCCCTGCAGCGAAGCGACAAGGCAAGAAGACCGCGCCGATCGCTGCCGCAGCGATTGCGTCACAGCGCGTCGCCTCTGCACCACTTGAGCATGAGCAAGGTCGAAGCAATGCCGAACTCGTCGCGCGGCGATCTGCCGCCGTGGCCCGCGGGGTCGCCTCGGCCGCACCGATCTATGCCGACTACGCCGAGAACGCAGAACTGTGGGACGTCGAGGGGCGCCGCTACATCGACTTTGCAGGCGGAATCGCAGTGCTGAACACCGGCCACCGGCATCCGAAGGTGGTTGCAGCCGCGATTGCACAAGAGGCGCGCTTCACCCACACGAGTTTTCAGGTTGTGCCTTACGAGAGCTATGTGGCCCTCGCCGAGCGGCTGAATGCGCTGGCGCCCGGCGACTTTGCCAAGAAGACGCTGCTGGTGACCACGGGCGCAGAGGCGGTGGAGAACGCCGTGAAGATCGCCCGCGCCGCGACCGGCCGACCCGGCGTGATCGCCTTTAGCGGCGGGTACCACGGTAGAACGTTGCTGACCCTCGGGCTGACTGGAAAGGTCACGCCCTACAAGAAGGACTTCGGTCCCTACCCCTCCGACATATTCCGCGTACCGCTGCCCGACGCCCGCACCGAGACCACGGTCGCGCACTCGATGCGTGCCCTGGAAACACTGTTCCTGACGGATGCCCAGCCCGATCGGATCGCCGCGATCATCCTGGAGCCGGTTCTGGGCGAAGGCGGCTACATCCCGGTGCCGGCCGAACTTTGGCAGGCGCTGCGGGCATTCTGTGACCGCCACGGAATCCTGTTGATCGCCGACGAGATCCAGTCGGGCTTTGCGCGGACGGGCACGTGGTTTGCGATCGAACACTCCGGCGTCGCCCCCGATCTGATTACCGTCGCGAAAAGCATGGCCGGCGGCTATCCGCTGGCCGGCGTGATCGGCCGGGCCGAGGTCATGGATGCTGTCGCGCCCGGCGGGCTTGGGGGAACTTACGGCGGCAACCCGGTCGCCTGCGCGGCTGCCCTGGCCGCGATCGAGGCAATCGAGAGCGAGGGACTGCTGGCTCGGTCCACTGCCTTGGGCGAGCATCTTCGCGCCCGCTTCGCGGCGATCGGGGCGCGCACGGCCCCCTATCGGATGTGGGATATTCGTGGCATCGGCGCGATGCTCGCGGTCGAACTGGTCACCGATTTCGAGACGGGCACGCCCGACGCGGCCCTGACCAAGGCCGTCTGCGCCGAGGCGCTGGAGCGCGGCCTGATCCTGTTGTCTTGCGGCATGCACGGCAACGCCATCCGGATCATGGTGCCGCTTACCGCCTCGGACGACGTGATCGAAGAAGGGCTGGATATTTTCGAGGCCAGCCTGGCCAGCGCGATCGCGCGGCAGTCAACTGGGGCCTGAGCGGTCCTGTCGCACCGGTTCCGGGCGACCCGGAACCGGTGCGATCCATTTTCGGAAGCCTTCTGCAAGCAGCCCCTTGCAGCGCTGGACATGTAGCGATCCTGTGCTGCATCATGGACTGCTGGTTCACCGCAATCGCTAGGTTTTGGCATTCGCGGTGTTGTGGGCAATGTGAGGCCCGCGACGCAGGTTCCCCCTATTTGCGTTGCTCAGAGGGAAACCACCGGAGCCCTCGCCAGTCTCCTTGCTGTCTGGGATCCTACTGCCTCGTCCAGGATGAGATACAAGCGTTCAGTTTACAACTTTACAGTTGCAGGAGATGTAACAGCAATAATCAACAACCTGACACCTTTTCTCGTGCAATTAAATTAGCACGCCATATCTTCCGATCAGCTTCACGGCGTCGGAGGAAGGTCCGGAGACGCGCGGAGCAAGTCGATCGCCGCAACCGGGAGGATTTCACATGATGACGTTTACACGCCGCACCGCACTGGCGCTTGCCTCTGCTTTGACCTTGACCGCAGCCTTGCCGGCACAGGCCGCCGATTGGCAGCCGGTGAAGCCGGTCGAAATGGTGATCATGGCAGGCCAGGGTGGCGGAGCGGACCGTCTGGCACGCCTGTTCCAGTCGATGATCCAGAAGGAGCGCCTGACAAACATGCCGCTTCTGCCCGTGAACAAGGGCGGCGGATCGGGGGCGGAGGCGCTGCGCTACATGAAGGACAAGGAGGGCGACAGCCATGTGATCATGGCGACGCTAAACAGCTACTACACCACCCCGCTGCGGACCGACATCGGTGTCGACATCGCGGAGTTCACGCCGATCGCACGCATGGCGCTGGACACTTTCGTGCTGTGGGTGAATGCGGACAGCGAGATCGAAACGCTGGATGACTACATCGCCGCGGCGAATGCTGCCGGTGGCACATGGAAGATGGGCGGGACCGGCACCGGTCAGGAAGACAGCCTGGTGACCGCGCTGCTTGAAGGGGCGTTCGGCATCAAGCACACCTATGTCCCCTTTGATGGCGGCGGCGACGTGGCTCGCAGCCTGGTGGGTCAGCACGTGAATGCGTCGGTCAACAACCCGTCGGAAGCCATGAGCTTCTACAAGGCCGGAATGGTGCGTCCCATCGCGGCCTTCACCGAGGAACGGATTCCCGGCCTGCCCGACGTGCCCACGTTTGCCGAACTCGGCACGCCGCTCGTCTACTCGATGCAACGCTCTTTCGTGGCTCCCAAGGGGATGCCGCAGGAAGCCGTCGACTACTACACCGAGTTGTTCCGCACGCTGAGCGAGACGCAGGAATGGGTCGACTACACGCAGAACGAGGCGCTGGAGAACGCCTTCCTGTCGGGAGAAGCGCTTCAGTCCTACTTCCTTGAGGAACGTGAGAAGCACGTCGAACTGCTGCGCCAGATGGGTGAAGAAATAGGCTCCTGACAACGGACCTACACGGCAGACGGCAGGGCCGGAAACGGCTCTGCCGCTTTTCTTCAGGATCAGCGGGGGGTGACGACGATGCTTGTTGCAGAGCGGACGATCGCAGGTGCGGTCATCGTGATGTCGATCTATTTCATGTGGCATGCGACGGCCCTGCCGATCGGCTGGGTCGAGGGGCAAGGCCCCGGCGGCGGCGCCTTCCCGTTCTGGCTTTCGGTACTGATGGCGCTGGCCGCCGGGGCGATCATGGCGCGCAGCTTCACCGGCCTCATCTCCCAGACCCATGAGCGTTTCTTTGACGGCTTGATGCTGCGTCCCGTTCTGCTGGTCATCGTCTCTTTGACGATCACCGTCGCCTTGATCCCGATTGTCGGGGCCTACATCGCGATCCCGCTGTTTTTGGTCTGGTATCTGCGAATTTACGGGCGCCACAGCCTGCGCCTGACCGCAATCCTGGCCATCAGCACGCCGCTCTTCCTGTTCTTCTTCTTCGAAGTAACCCTGAAGATCCTGCTTCCCAAGGGCGTGACCGAGCCGCTGTTCTTCCCGCTTTACGCCATCTTCTTCTGAGGCCGCCCCATGGAAACGATTACGCTTCTCGCCGACGGCTTCGCGACATCCCTGTCGCCGTTGAACATTCTCATCGTCGTGCTGGGCGTCACAGCCGGCATCTTCATCGGCGCGATGCCGGGTCTTGGGTCTGTGAACGGGGTGGCCCTCGTGCTGCCGCTCACCTTCATCGTTCCCCCGGCTTCCGCAATCATCCTGCTTGCAGCGATCTATTATGGGGCGATGTATGGCGGCGCGATTAGTTCGATCCTGCTGGGGATTCCCGGCGCCTCGACCTCAGTCGCCACCACGTTCGACGGCCGACCCATGGCCCAGCAGGGGCGTGCAGGCTTTGCGCTGGTCGCGGCCGCTGTCGCTTCGTTCGTGGGAGGCACGATCTCGGTCCTGCTGTTCACGGCCTTCGCCGCACCGCTGGCAAAGCTGGCGCTGGCTTTCGGGCCCGCCGAGGAGTTCGCCCTTGTCCTGCTCGCCTTCACCACGTTCGTGGGGCTCAGCGGCGATGATCCTCTGAAAGCCGTCGTGATGGTCTGCCTCGGCCTCGTGCTTACGACCGTCGGCCTTGACATGATCTCGGGTCAGCCCCGCCTGATCTTCGGTGACCTGCCAGGTTTCTATTCCGGTGTCAGCTTCCTGGTTCTTGCAATCGGCGTCTACGGCGTGGGCGAGATCCTTCACACCGTCGAGAACTCTCGCACGGCGCCCACGGTCACCAACCCCAAGCTCACCTTTCGCGACGTGTGGACGGGATGCCGAGAGATGGTGCGCTACTGGCGGTCGATCAGCATCGGATCGTTCCTCGGCTTCTTCGTCGGGATGCTTCCGGCAGCTGGCGCAACCCCTGCCTCGCTGATGGCTTATGGCATCGCCCGGACAACCTCGAAGGATCCCGACAGCTTCGGCAAGGGCAATGTCGAGGGCGTGGCCGCGCCAGAGACGGCCAACAATGCCGCATCGACCGGATCGCTGCTGCCAATGCTGACCCTGGGAATTCCCGGCTCGCCCACAACGGCACTCCTGCTCGGTGGGATGGTGATGTGGGGGCTGATGCCGGGGCCGATGCTGTTCATCGAACAGCGCGATTTCGTCTGGGGCCTGATCTCGTCGCTTTACACCGCGAACGTCGCTGCCTTGCTGATCAACATCGCGCTGATCCCTCTCTTCGTCTGGGCCCTGCGGATGCCATTCACCGTGCTCTGCTCGCTCGTCCTCGTTCTCTGCATCGTCGGCGGCTACGCACCGTCAGAGCGGATGCATGACGTCTGGCTGATCGTCGGCTTCGGTGTTGCGGGCTACCTGCTGCGCAAGGCGAATTATCCTCTCGCCCCGCTGGTGCTTGCGTTAGTCCTTGGCCCGCTGATGGAAAGAAGTTTCCGTCAGACGATGATCGCAGAACAGGGCAACGTGCTTGCGTTCTTCGAGCGGCCGCTCTCTGCCACCTTCATGGTCATCGCCCTTGTGCTGCTGCTACTTCCCGCGCTTAAATACCTGCGAAGAGCCAGCGGCAAACGAACCCAGCCCGCGGAATGACCTGCACACACCGGAAGGAAGACGACATGACATCGACGATCAAGGATCTGCTTGCAGGGCATCCCGCCGACTCCAAGGCAATCGGTGCACCGGGGCGGGAGTGGCTGACATTCGATGGGCTGCGCGCCTTGACGGACGAGGTTGCCGAAACCCTGCATGCCGCCAACGTCGGTCGCGGCGACCGTGTGGCCATCGTCCTGCCCAACGGGCCAGAGATGGCGACCGCTTTCATCACCATCGCTCAGGCCGCCGTCACCGCGCCGCTCAACCCGGCCTACCGGCAGGAAGAGTTCGAATTCTATCTGGAGGATCTGAAGGCGAAGGCCCTCGTCATCCCCGACGGCCATGACGGTCCCGCCCTTTCGGCGGGCCGCAAGTTCGGACTTCCCGTCCTTCGCCTCTCGTTCGACCCCACCGATCCGGCTGGCACGTTCAAACTCACCCCGGAAACGACGGCGAGTGGCACGGCAGACACGGGCCCGGTGGGTGCGGATGACGTCGCGCTGATCCTGCACACATCGGGCACAACCTCCCGACCCAAGATCGTGCCGCTTTTGCAATCGAACATCGTGGCCTCGGCCGGAAACATCGGGACATCGCTTGCGCTGACACCGAATGACCGGTGCCTCAATGTGATGCCGCTCTTCCACATCCACGGACTGGTGGCCGCCGTCACAAGTTCTCTCGCCGCGGGCGCATCGGTCTGGTGCGCACCAGGTTTCGACGCGCTGAAATTATTCGGCTGGATGCGCGAGGCGAAGCCGACCTGGTACACGGCAGTCCCGACCATGCATCAGGCCATCCTGTCACGGGCCGCGCGCAACGCCGACGTGATTGCAGAGACCGGATTGCGGTTTCTGCGGTCCTCATCGGCCTCCCTGCCCCCTCAGGTGATGCTCGCCCTGGCCGAGACCTTTGGCGCGCCGGTGATCGAAGGCTATGGCATGACCGAGGCCGCGCACCAGATGGCGTCGAACCCCCTGCCGCCCCGGGCGCAGAAGCCGGGTTCGGTCGGCGTCGAAGCCGGCCCGATGGTCCGCATTGCGCACGAGGTCGAAGACCGCCTGCTGGAAGCCGGCGCGACCGGTGAGGTCGTGATTTCGGGCCCGAATGTGACGCCGGGATACGAGGGGAACCCCGAGGCGAACCGCAAGAGCTTCTTCATGGCGGAAGGCCACCGCTGGTTCCGTACCGGCGATCAGGGTGCATTTGACGATGAGGGGTATCTCAGCCTGACGGGCCGACTGAAGGAAATCATCAACCGCGGCGGTGAAAAGGTCAGCCCGCTTGAGGTTGATGCCGTCCTGATGGATCATCCCGCAGTTGTGCAGGTGGTCACCTTCGCCATCCCCCACCCCAAGTTGGGCGAGGAAGTCGGCGCCGCAGTCGTTCTGCGCGAGGGGATGGAGGCCACCGAGCGGGACATCCGCGACTTTGCCGCAACCCGACTTGCCGACTTCAAAGTTCCGCGCAAGGTCGTCATCCTGGAAGAAATTCCGAAGGGCGCGACGGGCAAGCTGCAGCGCATCGGCCTTGCCGAGAAGCTGGGCCTTGTCGAAGTGGCAGCCTGAGGCGGCAGCGGCATGAGAATCTGTATTTTCGGCGCGGGCGCCATTGGCGGCTACATGGGAGTGAAACTTGCTCAGGCAGGGGCAGATGTCAGCCTTGTTGCCCGTGGGCCGCATCTGGCGGCCATGCAGGCGAACGGGCTGACCCTCATTGAGGAAGACGGCACCCGCAGCAATGTAGCGGTGACAGCCTCGGACGATCCCAACGCCCTCGGGCTGCAAGACTATGTCATCGTCACTCTGAAAGCGCATTCAGTGCCTCCAGTGGTTGACAGGATGCAGCCCCTGATCGGCGAGCAGACCACCATCGTGTCGGGCGTGAATGGCGTTCCATGGTGGTACTTCCACAAGCTGGGCGGACCGTTCGAGGGCCGGCGCCTTGCCACTGTGGATCCGGGCGACGCGCAGTGGAACGGGTTCGGCCCCGACCGAGTGTTGGGCTGTGTCGTCTATCCGGCGGCAGAGGTGATCGAGCCAGGTATCATCAAGCATATCGAGGGAAACCGCTTTTCGCTTGGCGAACCGGATGGATCGAAAAGCGAGCGCGCGACCCGCCTGTCGGAAGCGCTGTCAAAGGCGGGATTGAAGGCACCGGTCCGCCCGCGCCTGCGCGACGAGATCTGGGTGAAACTCTGGGGCAATCTGTCGTTTAACCCGATCTCGGCCCTGACCCACGCCACGCTGGATGTCCTTTGCACAGACCCGGGCACCCGCGCCGTTGCGCGCGGCATGATGGTAGAGGCGCAGGAAATCGCCGAGAAGCTGGGCGTGAAGTTCCCCATCGACGTTGAACGACGTATCGATGGCGGCGCGGCAGTCGGCGCGCACCGGACATCGATGCTGCAGGACCTGGACGCTGGACGGCCCATGGAGATCGACGCCCTTGTCGCCTCGGTTCAGGAACTGGGCCAGCTGACCGAAACGCCCACCCCCACGATCGACACCGTACTGGCGCTGGTCCGGCTTCGGGCACGGGTGGCAGGGCTTTACACCGCTTGATCCACCGTCGCGTCGGTCTTCTTCCTGACACGGCCGCCGCCGCATATGTTTGTGCTGTGTGTTTGGGAGCAGCGCTGCCACCATGCGGCTGACTCACGAGTATTGTATACATCTGTGAGTTTCTGCATACACTTCCTTCTAGCCGGAAGGATGTATCTCAGTGATTCCAAACGCGCCGCCAGGACCGAGGCACGCCGTCCCGTCGAGGGCCGCAGCAGGATCTTGGCTCGCAGGAAGCGAAGCGGAATCCGCTGAATGCAATTTGCCCTGCGCTACGCCTGTGCAGAGCACTCACCCGGCCGAGCTCCGACAGCCAGGGCCAAGCGCCACAGCGTTACAGGCCAGTCAACTCGAATCGATCTCTGGAGCTACCCATGTGGGGGATTGCCCACATCGTGTATACATGAGGTGCAGATACCCCTCTGTCCTTCTGGGTAATTTTCGACGCAACCCGAATCCTGACTTTATCATGCGTAGCGTGACTGAGGCCGCCTCTTTGATCAAACATCAAGGGAAGCGCATCCCGTGATCGCCAAGGGCCAGACACAGACTCTGCGCGCGGTGCTGGAGTTGCGGGATCGGATCATAAACGGCGCCATTCCTGCCGGTGAGCGGCTCTATGAAGTGATCCTTGCTGAAACGCTTGGGATCTCGCGTACACCGGTGCGCGAAGCCTTGGCGCGACTGGAGCAGGAGGGGCTGATCGAGCGTCAGGCCTCAGGCGGCTACGCGGTTAGGACGTTCAGCTTTTCCGACGTGCTGGACGCAATCGAAGTTCGCGGCGTGATGGAGGGAACGGCGGCCCGGCTTGCCGCGGAGCGTGGGGTGTCGCCGGACCGTCTCCGACAAATCCACAACGTGCTCGATGCCCTCGACGCGGTGGTAAACATGACCGAAGGCACCGTGGATTTCGACAGCTACGCGGACTTGAACGCAACCTTTCACGCTCAACTCGCGGCCTTGTGCGGCAGCGACCTGATACGTGCGGAAGTCGAGCGTGCGAACCGGATGCCCTTCGCCTCGCCGGTCGCCTTCCTGCACGCACAGCAAGACGTACCAGGCTTCCGCATCTCACTGTTCGGGGCCCAGCAACAGCACGCGGCGATCATCGCGGCGATCGAGGCACGAGAGGGCGCGCGCGCCGAAGCGATCGCGCGAGAGCATGCCCGGCTTGCCCGCACGAATCTGGAATATGTCATGTATCACGACCGAAGCCTGATCGACCGGATTCCGGGACTCGCGATGGTGACGGCGTGAAAAGGTCACCTGGATCTGCCCATGCCGCGTCGTCGCCGGCAGATATCGCCGATCTCGTGCGGACTGTCGCATTCTCAGTGCGCGCCGCGCCAGTGATGGGGGATCTTTTGCGCCCGGAACCCGCAGATCCGGGTGCCTGCACCGATCGCACCAGGCGCGTCAAACAAACAAACCTGATGCCGCGTCGGAATCTGAAGGAGTAAACATGACCAGCAACTTCTCCCTTCCCCGGGCAGATCACGTCGGCTCGCTGCTTCGTCCTCCAGAGCTGGCCGCCGCGCGCAGTGCGCGCGCCGGTAACGAGATCAGCGCGGAAGATCTGCGCGGCGTGGAAGACGCGGCCATTCGTGACGCGATCACAATGCAGGAGTGCATCGGACTGAAGGTCGTCACCGATGGCGAGATGCGCCGGTCCTTCTGGCATTACGACTTCATGGGCATGCTCGACGGGTTCGAGATGCAGGAGCGCGATCCCGAACAGGGGGTGCAGTTTGCGGGCGTGAAGCTTCGCCCCCTGTTTCCGACGATCACCGGCAAGCTGGGTTTCCCATTCGATCACCCGATGCTGGAGCACTTCCGGTTCCTGGCAGAGAATACGAAGGTGACGCCAAAGATATCCATTCCCGGCCCTTCCTGCTGCCACTTCCGAACCGCGCCCGCGGATATTCATCCGCAGCAGTACCGAGACGATCCCGAGACACTGTTCGCCGACCTCGCGGCGACTTATCGCAATGCCGTGCAGGCGTTCTACGCCGCCGGTTGCCGCTACTTGCAGATGGACGACATCTTTTTCGCGTACCTCTGCGATCCGAAGCACCGCGCCGCCAAGGCGGCCGAGGGTCACGACCCTGATGGCTTGGTGGATCGCTATGCGTGGATGATGCACGAGGCGATCAGGGACAGGCCCGAGGACATGGTGATCGGCATGCATATGTGTCGGGGCAACTTCAGGTCCACCCATGCGGCCGAAGGGGCTTACGACCTTGTCGCCGACACCGTCTTCAACAAGACCGGCGTCGATATCTTCTTCATGGAATATGATACCGATCGCGCCGGCGGGTTGGAGCCGCTGAAATTCCTTGCAAAGGGAAAGCAGCGCGTGATGCCCGGCTTCATCACCACAAAGACCGGCGCGATGGAAAGGCTCGACGATCTGAAACGCCGCTTCGACGAGGCATCGCAATACGCCGATCTGGATCAATTGGGAATCGCGCCGCAGTGCGGCTTTGCCTCGACCGAGGAAGGCAATGCCGTCGCGATCGACGACCAGAAACGCAAGCTTGAATTGGTCGTGGCCACCGCAGAGGCGATCTGGGGCCACGTCTGAGATACCGGGGCACCCTGCCCCACGTCACCACATCTGTCGGGAGGAAGACCAGATGACAGCCAAGAGCCTGAAGGACGTGATTGCCGAAAAGGGCAATATTGTCGAAATGCTGCGCAACTCGAAGATCGGAATGTATGTCTATCCGGTCGTGGCGGCCGAGTTCACCAACTGGCGGGACGAGCAGAAAGCCTGGCGCGACAGCGCGGTCCTGTTCGACCAAAGCCACCACATGGCCGAGGTTCGCGTGGAAGGCCCCGACGCAGCGCGTTTCCTTGAAAGCCTTTCGATCAACTCGTTCCAGAACTTTACCGTCAACCGGGCCAAGCACTACGTCCCTGTGTCGCCCTCGGGCCACGTGATCGGAGACGTGATCTGCTTCCGCGAGGACGAGAACGACTACAACCTCGTCGGCCGTGCGCCCACCGTGAACTGGATCGACTACAACGGCACGCTCGGTAAGTACGACGTCAAGATCAGCCGCGACGAACGCTCGCCCATGCGCCCCGATGGCAAGCTGGTGACCCGCCGTCACTGGCGCTTTCAGGTTCAGGGGCCGAACGCCGACCTGATCCTGCAGAAGTTACATGGCGGCCCCCTGCCCTCGATCAAGTTCTTCCACATGGACTGGATCAACGTCGCGGGGCGCAAGGTGCGCGCGCTGCGTCACGGCATGGCCGGTGCGCCGGGCCTGGAACTCTGGGGGCCCTACGCGGAAAAGGACGAGATCTTTGCCGCGATCATGGAGGCAGGTGCCGAACACGGAATCCACGCCGTAGGCTCGCGGGCCTATTCGACGAATACGCTGGAATCCGGCTGGATCCCCTCGCCTCTGCCCGCGATCTACTCTCACCCCGACCTGGACGACTACCGCGCGTGGCTGCCTGCCCAAGGCTATGAAGCGACCGGGTCCATCGGCGGTTCGTATGTTTCAGAAAATATCGAAGATTACTACACCACCCCCTATGAGCTGGGGTACGACTTCTACATCAAGCACGACCACGACTTCGTCGGGGCCGAGGCAGTCAAGGCGATGGCGGGTAAGCCGCACCGCCGCAAGGTGACGTTCGAGTGGAACGCCGAGGACGTGCTGCGCGTGATGGCCACGGCCTTCGAGCGGGGCGATGAGCCGTTCAAATTCATCGACATGCCGCAGCCGAACTATGCCTCTTCGTCCTTCGACAAGGTGATGATGGGCGACCGCATGGTGGGCCTGTCGATGTTCAACGGCTACAGCTACAATGAACGTTGCATGCTGTCGCTGGGCATCGTGGAGCCGGAGATCAAGGAGGGCGACATTCTCGAACTCCTCTGGGGCGAAGAGCCCAACACCGGCAAGACCTCGACCGAGCGTCACCGACAGACGAAGATCCGCGTGAAGGTCTCGGCGGTTCCCTATGCCCGTGAAGCGCGCGAGAACTATGTCGAAAGCTGGCGGACCCGGAAGGACTGAGGCCTACCGGCTCCGGCGCACGCACGTGGCGCTGGGGCGCCGGCTTGAAGGAACGACGGTTGTGCCCCCCAAGGGGGCGACCGCTATCGCCGCCGCCGCGTCGGCACGAACGCGGCACCACATCGGGAGGAAGACCATGACTGCATTACCGAAGACAAAGGCCGCCTTCTTCGCCTCTGTTATGGCCGCCGCTCTGGCAGCGCCGGCTGTTCAGGCAGAGGAACTCAGCTTCGCGCACTTCGTGCCGCCGGCACACATCATCACCTCATCGATCGTCGAGCCGCTGTCCGAGGCAGTGAGTACCGCCACGAACGGTGATCTGACCATTCGGGTCTATCCCGGTGGCGAACTCGGACCGGGCCCGGTGGAACAGTATGCCCGCGTCGTCCAGGGCGTGGCCGACATGGCCTGGGGCCTTTCGGGCTACAACAGCCAGCAGTTCCCGCTGTCGATGATCGTGGAACTGCCCGGTGTGGTCGATGCGGCCGGTTCGGGGCACGAGGCGATGTGGCGCGTCTATGACGAGTACCTGACCGGCGAGTTTCCCGGAACACGCGCGCTTGCGCTCTGGACCTCCGAGCCCAACGTGCTGATCATGAGCGAAAAGGAAGTCCGCACGCCTGCTGATCTGGCAGGTTTGCGTATCCGTGTCTCGGGTGCCTTCCCGGGACAGGTGATCGAAGCCCTTGGCGCGACGCCCGTGCAGATGCCCGCGAACGAGATGTACAATGCGCTTCAGACCGGCCTGATCGACGGCATCATGACCGGTGCTTCGGCGATCCAGGACTTCAAGATCGATGAAGTTGCAGCAACCTACACCACCGGACCCAGCCTTGGGAACATCCTGTTCTACGTCGTCATGAACGAAGCCCGCTATCAGGGTCTGTCGGACGAACACAAGGCGGCGCTCGACAGCATTGCCGGCCCCGCCCTGTCGGAATCCGGCGAGACCGGTTGGAACGGTCGTGCCGATGAAACGCTTGAGGCGCTGCGTGCGAACCCCGAGAAGACGGTGATTGATCTGACGCCCGAAGAATCGGCTGCCTTCAACGAGATCACCATGGCGTTGACCGAAAAGGTCATCGCCGATCTGGATGGTCAGGGTCTGCCTGCGAGCGCCGTGCTGGCGGCGATGAAGGGCGAATGACCCGATGATCCTCTCACGGCTTTCCTGGCTGACCGACCGACTGATCGACCTGTCGGTTCTTCTGGGGGCCGTGGGTCTTTTGGTGGCGCTCGGCACCACAACCGCAGACGTGGTCGGGCGCGCCTTCGGGCGCCCGCTCTATGGCGCGCGGGACGTGGTGTCGATGGCTGGCGTCTTTGTCGTTTTCGGCGGCATGGCCCACGCGCATCGCAAGGGGGCGCATGTCGCTGTCGATCTGCTCGAACGGCATTTCTCGCCCGGACTGAATCGGGTTCTCACCGTCGCGGGTCACATGCTCGGGGCGGCCGTCTTTCTACTGATCGCGCGACAATTCTGGTTGCAGGTCGACCTCGCGCGGATGCTCAACATGTCGACCAATCTGCTCTACCTGCCCCGCGCGCCCTTCCTGATGGCAATGAGCGCACTTTCCGCCATATGTGCGCTGTCAATGACTCTCAATGCACTGCAACTGATCTTTGGCCACCAGAAGCCAGAGGTCACGCGATGAGCCCGGAAACCGTCGGCTTCATCGGGATCGGCATCCTGCTGGTCCTGTTGGCCATCAGGATTCCGGTCGCGATCGCGATGTTTCTGGTCGGGCTGGGTGGCATCGCATATTTGCGCAACGAGACTGCCGCCCTGTCCTATCTGGCGAATGACGGCTTCTCGCTCGCCTCCAGCGCCGACCTGCTGGTGATCCCCCTGTTCATCCTGATGGGTAACGTCGCCACTGAATCGGGCATGTCGCGAAAGCTCTACGATGCGGCATATGCCTGGATCGGCTCCTGGCGGGGCGGGCTGGCCTCGGCCACAGTCGTGGGGTCGGGCGGATTTGCAGCGCTGTCGGGGTCTTCCGTCGCGTCGGCCCTGACGATGGGGCGGGTCAGTCTGGGCGAGATGCAGCGCTTCGGGTATTCGCCACGGCTGTCGACCGGCGCCGTCGCCGCCGGCGGCACGCTCGGCATCCTGATCCCGCCCTCCACGGGCTTCGTGCTCTATGCCATCCTGACCCAGGAATCGATCGGACGCCTGTTCCTTGCCGGCGTCCTTCCGGGGCTGCTGCTCGTCGTCCTGTTCATCGCCACGATCATGGTGATGTCTACGATCAACCCCGCGCTCGGCCCGTCGGGCCCGCGCACCTCATGGTCTGACAAGGGACGCGCCACCTTGGGCTCCCTGCCGCTGATCGGGCTCGTGGTACTTACGATCGGGGGCATCTACGGTGGACTGTTCTCGCCGACCGAAGCCGCCGGGGTCGGGGCGCTTATGGCCATTCTCTATGGACTTGTCACCCGGACACTGTCGTTCACGGGGTTGAGCAAGGCGCTCTCGGACAGTGTCTCGACCACGGCTGTGGTGATGTTGATCCTGATCGCAGCCCATGTCTTCGGTCCATTCCTGGCTTTCAGCCGCGTGCCCACCCTGGTCGGCGAATTCCTGACCGGTCTGAAAGTCGGGGTCTATGGGGTGCTGATCCTGATCCTCGCCTGCTACCTGATCCTGGGCTGCTTCCTTGAGGGCTATGCGATGCTGGTCCTGACGATGCCGATCTTCTTTCCCGTGATCACGAGCCTCGGTTTCGATCCGATCTGGTTCGGCGTCCTGGCGGTGGTGATGCTGGAAATGGGGCTGATCACACCACCCGTCGGCATGAACGTCTTCATAGTGAAATCGGTCGCACCGAGTGTTCCCCTGTCCGACATCTTCCGCGGCGTCGCGCCGTTCCTACTCTCGATGGTGGTCTTGGTGGCGCTCCTGATCCTGTTCCCTCAGATCGCACTGATCCTGCCGAACACCATGCTGGGGGTCAGATGATGCCGACGGTTCTGCTGCTGCCCGGCCTGCTCTCTAACCGCACCGTTTGGGAGGCCGTGATCAACCGGCTGTGACCCCACATTCCGGTCGAGGTCGCCGATTTCTCGACCCAGGACAACCTGACCGTGATGGCAAGCGATATGCTGGCCGCGCATCCGGGCTCGCTTTACGTCGCCGGGCATTCCATGGGCGGCCGCGTCGCGATGGAGATGGCGCGGCTCGCCCCAGAACGGGTCGGGCGTTTGGCCCTGCTCGACACTGGCATTCACCCCAGGCGCGAGGCGGAAATACCGAAACGGCGCGAGATGGTGGAGCTTGCACATCGCGAAGGGATGCAGGCACTGGCCCGGATCTGGTTGCCCCCGATGGTTCATTCTTACAGGCACAACGATGAAAGCCTGATGGGGCCTCTGACGGAGATGGTGCTCCGGATGGACCCGGCCCTTCATGAACGCCAGATCCGTGCCCTGACCGATCGGCCCGACGCCTCGGCCTACATCGATGCCTATACCGGGCCGCTTGCCCTGATCGTCGGCCGTCAGGACGCCTGGAGCCCGGTCAGCCAGCACGAGGATATCGCCCGGCTTTGCCCGCAGGCGAGACTGACAATTATCGAGGATGCGGGGCATTTCGCCCCCATCGAGCGCCCCGAAGCCGTGGCCGAGGCCCTTGCTGAATGGGCAGGCGTCGCGTGAGGAAGCCATGACCGAAACCGAGAAACCGGATCGCATTCCCGACACCCCGCTGTTCGACCGCACCCGGTCGAACGCCGGTTACGCCCTTAACAAGATGGCGATGTCCCTCTCGACGCCCGAGGGCCGGGCGGCCTTTCTGGCGGATGAGCCTGCGTATCCGGACCGGTTCCAAATGACCGCCGACCAGAAAAAGGCCGTGCTCGACCGTGACTGGGCCGAGATGGTCCGCCTTGGCGGCAACCTTTTCTACATCCTGAAGATCTCGGCCGTCGATCCGACCCCGATCCGTGAAATTGGCGCGGCGCAGGCGGGAATGAGCCTGGAGGAATTCCTGCAAACCCTTTTGGGAAAGGCGACAAATGGCTGAACTCATCGGCGGCATCGGCACCAGCCACGTCCCCTCGATCGCCGCAGCGATCGACAAGGGCCTGCGTAACACAGGCGCCGTTTTTCGATGGCTATGTCCCTGCTCAGGAATGGGCGGCGCAGCGCAAGCCTGACATCGCCGTCGTTGTCTTCAACGACCATGGCAACGCCTTCTTCCTGGACAAGGTTCCGACCATCGCCCTCGGCGTCGCGGACGAATACCGCCCCATCGACGAAGGTTGGGGCCCCCGCCCCATCCCACCCTTCCCCGGCGCCGCCGACTTCGCCTGGCATCTGGTCGACCGCATGGTGGAAGATCATTTCGATCCCTTGGTCTGCCGCGAACTGGAGGTCGACCACGACATGCAGGTACCAATGGAACTGATCTTTGGCCGGCCAGCGGTATGGCCGGTCAAGGTCGTGCCGATCCTGATCAACACCATCCAGTATCCCATTCCCACACCGCAACGGATGTGGAACCTTGGCCGAACCTTGCGCGAGGCCATTGAGGCGTGGCCGACCGACGAAAAGGTCGTCGTGCTGGGCACGGGAGGCTTGTCGCATCAGCTGCAGGGCGCAAGGGCCGGGTTCATCAACCCGCCGGCAGACAGGGCCTGGATCGAGCGGATCGGCCCGGACCCGGACCGCTACCGCCTGATGAGCCGCGAGGATTACGTGGAGACCTTCGGCTCCGAGGGTGCCGAACTCATCATGTGGCTGGTGATGCGCGGTTGCATGGACGAAAAGGTCAGAACGCTGCACCGCCACTATTTCGCCCCCGCCTCGATGACCGGCGCCGGCATGGTCCTGCTGGAGAATGAGACCGGTCGATGTACTTCCTGATGGTCTGCCACCACCACCCGGATCAGGGCGCGGTACGCGACCGGCTTCGCGACGATCACCGCGCCTGGGTCGCCTCGGGCGGCAACGGGCTTGCGCGCGTGCTGGTGGGATCGGCACTTTGGAACGAAGCGGACGAAGGCGTGGGGAACTTTGGAGTGCTGCAAGCGGAAACCGAGGAACAGGCCCGCGCCTTTGCCGAAGGCGATCCCTTTGCGAAAGGCGGCGTTGTTTCTCGCATCGAGATCAAGCGATTGGCCGATACGTTTCAGGCGGATCGGATCCGGCCCATGACAAGGGGTCCGCAATAGAAAGGCCTGCAGGACCCACACGCATGTGCCTTTCACTTCGCCATTGTTGCGCGCTCCTCCGCCCACTGCTACTTCCGCGAAACCAGTCAGGAGGACAGCTTGATGCCCGTGATCACCTGCATCGAAGATCTGCGTCGGATCTACCAGCGCCGGGTGCCGCGGATGTTCTATGACTATGCCGAGTCCGGCAGTTGGACGGAACAGACCTTCCGCGACAATGTCTCGGATTTTGGGCGGATCCG
Organism: Paracoccaceae bacterium; assembly: GCA_041687395.1. Lineage (GTDB taxonomy): Bacteria > Pseudomonadota > Alphaproteobacteria > Rhodobacterales > Rhodobacteraceae > JAWLCA01. The sequence continues at coordinate 26,142 of JAWLCA010000006.1, forward strand.
GCTGCGCCAGCGCGTGGCCGTGGACATGACGGATCGGACCACGCGCAGCCAGATGATCGGGCAGGATGTGGCGATGCCGGTCGCGCTTGCCCCGGTGGGGATGACCGGCATGCAGCATGCCGATGGCGAGATCCTTGCCGCGCGCGCGGCCGAGAAGTTCGGCGTGCCGTTCACGCTTTCCACCATGTCGATATGCTCGATCGAGGATGTCGCGGCGAAGACGACCAAACCTTTCTGGTTTCAGCTCTACGTGATGCGGGACGAGGATTTCGTGACGCGCCTTCTGCAGCGCGCCAGGGACGCGGGCATCGACACCCTGGTACTGACGCTTGACCTGCAGATCCTTGGTCAACGGCACCGCGACCTGAAGAACGGCCTGTCGGCCCCGCCGAAGCTGACCATCCCCACGCTGCTGAACCTGTCGACCAAGTGGCATTGGGGGCTTCACATGCTCAGCACCAAGCGGCGCACGTTTGGCAATATCGTGGGGCACGCGAAGGGCGTGGGCGATACATCGTCGCTGATGTCGTGGACTGCCGAGCAGTTCGACCCGAAGCTCGACTGGGACAAGATCGCCGAGCTGCGGCGCAAGTGGGACGGGAAGTTCATTCTGAAAGGCATTCTGGACGCCGAAGATGCCAAGATGGCCCTCAACGTCGGCGCGGACGCGATCATCGTGTCCAACCATGGCGGACGTCAGCTTGACGGCGCGGTCTCATCGATCCGGATGCTCCCCAAAATCCTGGAGGCTGTTGGCGACAAGATAGAAGTGCATGTGGATGGCGGCATCCGGTCGGGCCAGGATGTTCTGAAGGCTGTCGCCCTGGGGGCCAAGGGCACCTACATCGGGCGCGCCTTCGTCTATGGCCTGGGCGCGATGGGGCAAACCGGCGTCACCAGAGCGCTGGAGGTTATCCACAAGGAACTCGACACCAGCATGGCACTCTGTGGCGAGCGCGACATTGCCAATGTCGGCCGGCACAACTTGCTCGTGCCCCGCGGTTTCGAAGGTGAGTGGGCCTGACACGCTTCCGTCACCGCGCTCTTTTTGGCCTGCCGGATCGAAATCGGGTGCGCTGACGCGCGCCCTTCTCCCTGCAGCTTGGCCCCAGCCATGCGCGCGCTGCAGCGCGGCATTGCTGACGTGTGCGTTGTCCCTTGGCGTAGAAAGCCGATCTAGAAAGCAAGTGAACGGCCCGCCGGTGTGGCCAACGTTGGTCACTTTTCGGGGCAATCGCACCAGATCAGATCGGAGAGATACCATGTCGAGCATCAACACCGTCCCCCAAACCAGCAACCTCGGCCTTCTGGCCGGCATTCGAAATTTCTTCGCCGCTTGGGCGGATGCCTATGCGATGCGGAGCGATTACCTGCGAACCGTCGCGGAACTGGAACAACTGACCGATCGCGAACTTGCGGATATTGGCGTGGTCCGCGGAGAAATCCGCGCCATTGCCGCGCGTCGGGCTCTTGACCACATCAGCTGACCCGGTCAGGGCGCAAGCGCTCCCAGTGTCTGCGGAAATACCTTTCCAACGGCCTCTGGCAGGGTCATTTCATGATTGAAGTGGCCCTGCCGCAGGAACTGGATCGTCTGCGCGATCACCAGTGGATTCAGCATCATGAACGTATGGGTCACCGGCAGGACGATGTGATCGGTCATGCCGGGAAGCATCGTGCTCTGCACCGAGACCTTGCCGTCGTCGGCGCCTTCGATCAGTGCCGATGTCAGGATGTTGAGCGAGAAATCACCCGCGATGATACCGACTTCGAAGCCCGCCTGCCCCAACTGGTTGGGCAAGCTGTCCGGGGTCGTGCCGAGTTCCAGTCCCGCCGGCCCGTGCAGCCACTCGAAAACTTCATAATCGCCGAACTGGTCCACAAGCTCCGAGCCCTTGTTCGGCGGTGCAAGCATCACGACGCGCGCCATGCGGTCGGGCCAGTTGTCCTGCAGCCAGTAGCGCAGGAGAATGCCCCCCATCGAATGGGTGACGAAGTGAACAGGCTCGGCGCCACAGGCGGCCACTGCCTTGGGAAGCTCCTCGACCAGTTCCTCGATCGGCGCGCTGGTGGAGGGATAACCCTGATTGACGACGTGGAAACCTTCCGCTTCCAAGGCTTCGGCCATGACCAGGAGCGACGCCTCGCTACGGGCCAGACCATGCAACAGCACCACGCAATCAGCAGAGGCCGCCGTCGGCAGCAAAAGCGCGATCGAGAGAAAAATCCGTCTCATGCGTTAGAGCTTATCCTGACAGGCTCCGGTTCACGAGAGAGACGTGGACAAAGCCAAGCGATACTCGCAAGGATGTGACGATGACGGCCCGCTCCCCTCGCCTCTCCGTTCGTGCCCTGATCATGCAGCGGGACCGTTTGTTGCTCGTGAATGCCTATCCCGGGGGTATCAGCGATCTCTGGTGCGCACCGGGTGGCGGGGTCGAGCGCGGGACAAGCTTGCCCGACAATCTGAAGCGCGAGGTGATGGAAGAGACCGGGCTTCAGATCGAGGTGCTTGATCCCTGCCTTGTCAACGAGTTCCATGATCCGGCAAGCGGTTTCCATCAGGTCGACATCTACTTCCGCTGCCGCGTCATCGGCGGCGTATTGGGTGGAACTGGCCACGACCCCGCCGGAGTTGTGAACGAGCGTCGGTACGTCACGCGGACCGAGATGACCCGAATACGATTCAAGCCCGACAGCCTGCCGGATGTTGCCTGGGGCGATGGCCTGCTTTATGACCCGCTGGAACCCATCGTGCGTTGACCGCGGCACTTGTGCTCCTTTGGCGATTCAGGTTTACACGACCCCCGGTTGCGCCACTGCGTCCGCCCGCACCCCGGCACCCGCCTTTCTGGAGACTTCTTGACATGACCCCCTTTGCGATTGCCGGCGTTCAGATGCACGTCAGCGCCCTGCACTCCAACGTTGACGGGATGCTGCAGCGCCTGGACATCCTCATGGCCCGCTTCCCCTGGACCCAGATGGTCCTGTTCAGCGAACTGGCCCCGTTCGGCCCCCTGCCGCGCTATGCGCAGCCGTTCCTGAACGATACGCTGGAGCGGTTCTGCAATGCCGCACGCCACTACGGGGTCTGGTTGATCCCAGGGTCGATGTTCGAAAAGGGGATGGACGGAAAAATCTACAATAGCTCGGCCGTGATCAATCCCAAAGGCGAGATCATTTCGAGCTATCGCAAGATGTTCCCGTTCCGCCCATACGAGGCCGAAGTGGAAGCCGGCACAGAATTCTGCATCTTCGACGTGCCCCACGTCGGCCGGTTCGGTGTTTCGATCTGCTACGACATCTGGTTCCCGGAAACGACGCGCCAACTGACCAGCGCCGGCGTCGAGGTCCTTCTCCACCCGGTCCTGACAGGGACGACCGACCGGGACGCCGAACTCTCGATCGCGCGGGCGACGGCTGCGCAGTTCCAGTGCTATGTCTTTGACGTGAACGGCCTCGGAGCCGGTGGTGTGGGACGATCCTGTGTCGTCGATCCCTCGGCCCACGTCCTGCACCAGTCGGCCGGGCAGGAGGATCTGTTCCCGATCGAGGTCGATCTGGATCTCGTTCGGCGCCAGCGCGAAACTGGAATGAAGGGACTTGGACAGGTTCTGAAAAGCTTCAGGGACAGATCGGTTGATTTTTCGGTGTACGACCGAAATAGTGGTGTAGATGGGTACTTGAGAACGTTGGGGCCGCTTGAATTGCCAAAACAAGGATCGCGCGCTGGACTGCACGTGGGTTACACGGGCAAGACGGCTGCGCAGACCCGGCACGGCCACAACCTGCACGTCGCCGCAACCGAACGGGCCGAAGACGCTGGCTGATCGTCCGCGCCCCGGGACTGTTGCGTGGCGTGCTTTCAGGCAAACCACCATGAACAGGCGGGGAGGACGCAGCAATGCAATCGGTTCATGAATACTATTCCGCAATCCAGTTGCGGTCGGACCGCTGGAGCAGTCTGCAGCAGAATCTGGCCACACTGGCCCGCGCACCCGAGGCGCGCGGGGCCGTCGGACTCCGCAAGAAGATCAGCGAACTCTTCGAAGCCCTGACGATCATCGAGCCCTACTGGGCCTTTCCCGGCATGTCGGCCTTCGATCACCTGCGCCGGCAATTCGAACACGGAAACCTTGCCGATGCGGCCTATGGTGTCCAGCGGGTCAAGCGGGCGCTCACCTCGGGTGCCTATCGCCGCCGGCACATCCCGCTGGAGCGGGACGGCAGCGACAACGAGGATCACGACGACGAGGCGATGCTTTCGCCCGAGGCGCGCGCGCTATCCAAACCTTATTTCGAAGTACTGATCGTCGATGACGTGAACGAGCATCAGGAACGCTGGCTGAAATCCAACGTCACCCGGATGCGCCGACCCGAAGATCAGTTCATCTATGAAGCGGTGGTCGTGCCGAGCATCGAGGACGCACTGATCGCGATTCTGTTCAACCACAACATTCAGGCCATCGTGGTGCGGCCGGGATTGAGGCTGAAATCGAAGACCGACCTGCCGATCCTGAAACGCTATCTGAACCGCGCCGGCGGCTCCGAGGGGATCGAGTCCCTCGCGCCAGAGGATTACGGGCCGGAGCTTTGCCGCCTGATCGCCCGCGTACGCCCGGAACTGGACGCCTACCTGGTCACCGACCGCTCGGTCGAGGATATCGCAGGCCTTGACCTCGGCATCTGTCGGCGGGTCTTCTACAATCAGGAAGACTTCATGGAATTGCACCTGAACATCCTGCGGGGCGTTCAGGCACGCTACAAGACGCCGTTCTTCACCGCGCTGGTGAACTATTCCAAGCAGCCGACCGGCGTCTTTCATGCCATGCCGATCAGCCGCGGCAAGTCGATCAGCCGGTCACACTGGATCCAGGACATGGGCGCCTTTTACGGCCCCAACATCTTCCTTGCCGAAACTTCGGCCACCTCGGGCGGGTTGGACAGCCTGCTGGAGCCGCACGGCCCGATCAAGGAGGCCCAGGAACTGGCAAGCCGCGCCTTCGGCTCGCGCCAGACCTTCTTTGCCACCAACGGCACCTCGACCTGCAACAAGATCGTGGTGCAGGCGCTGGTGCATCCCGGCGACATCGTGCTGGTGGACCGCGACTGCCACAAGTCGCATCACTACGGCATGGTTCTGGCCGGCGCGCAGGTGGTCTATCTGGATAGCTACCCGCTGAACGAATATTCGATGTACGGCGCCGTCCCGCTGCGCGAGATCAAGCATCAGTTGCTGAAACTGAAGGCTGCGGGAAAGCTGGACCAGGTGCGGATGCTGCTGCTGACCAACTGCACCTTCGACGGCATCGTCTACAATGTCGAGCGGGTGATCGAGGAATGCCTGGCGATCAAGCCCGACCTGATCTTCCTGTGGGACGAGGCGTGGTTCGCGTTTGCGCGCTTTGGTCCCACCTATCGGCAGCGCACCGCGATGAACGCGGCAAACAACCTGCGCGAACGGCTGCGGTCGCCGGAACAGGCAAAGGCATGGGAAAAGCAGCAGGCGAAGCTGAAGGATGCCGACGAGGAAACGATCCTGAAGACGCGGCTCGTCGCCCCGCCCCATTCACGCGTCCGGATCTACGCCACCCAGTCCACGCACAAGACGCTGACCTCGCTGCGCCAAGGCTCGATGATCCACGTCAACGATCAGGACTTCAAGGGACAGGTCGAGCAGAGCTTTCACGAAGCCTACATGACCCACACCTCCACCTCACCGAACTACCAGATCATTGCCAGCCTCGACGTGGGCCGCCGGCAGGTGGAGCTTGAGGGGTTCGAGTTCGTGCAGCGCCAGGTCGAGGCTGCGATGGCGATGCGCCGTGCGATCTCTACACACCCGCTGCTGAAGAAATACTTCAAGGTTCTGGCCGCCGGCGACATGATCCCGGCCGAGTTCCGCGAAAGCGGCGTGGAAAGTTACTACGACCCCGAACAGGGATGGACCGACATCTGGGAGTGCTGGGAGAAGGACGAATTTGTCCTCGACGCGACGCGCGTGACGATGGCCGTCGGCGGCACGGGATGGGACGGCGACACGTTCAAGACCCAGATTCTGATGGACAAGTACGGCATCCAGATCAACAAGACCTCGCGCAATACTGTGCTGTTCATGACGAACATCGGCACGACGCGGTCCTCGGTCGCCTATCTGATCGAGGTTCTGGTCGAGATCGCCAACGGCCTGGACGACCTGCTTGACGACGCGTCGAAGATGGAACGCCTGGGCTTCGAGCGCCGGGTCAAGGCGCTCGTCGAGGATCTGCCTCCGCTGCCCGATTTCAGCCGCTTCCACGATGCCTTCCGCGCCGATCAGGTGACCTCGGAAGGAGACATTCGCACCGCCTTCTTCCTCGCCTATGACGAGGAAAACTGCGACTACCTTGAACTGGACGGTGGCCTGAAGGAGGCGATGGAGGCTGGGCGAGAGGTGGTGTCCGCCTCTTTCATCATTCCCTATCCGCCCGGATTTCCGATCCTTGTGCCCGGTCAGGTGGTCAGCAAGGAAATCCTGGCATTCATGCGCGCCCTCGATGTGAGCGAGATCCACGGCTATCGCGCCGACCTTGGACTGCGGGTCTTCAATGATGAGGCGCTCGCGCGGTTGTCGGCGCAACATCTGGCCAGGGCGGCCGAGTAATCAGAACACGTCTCAGGGAGGGACAGATGCCCAAGAACGAACTGCGCAACATCTCGGAGATCCGTCGGTTCTTTCACCGCAACGAGGATCCCGTCTATTTCATCTCGGCCACCAACTTCAATCTTCTGGGCCTTGATGAATGGTGCAAGAACTTCAAGTACATTTGCTACATCGACTGCTACGATGGACGGCATCCCAACGTTTTCTGCCCCTCTGAACAGCCGCACGCGGAATTCCAGTCCATCGAGGACATCAACAACTACCTCCTCCAGCACAAGGAGGTGATCGACTTCATAAGGCGGCGCGGCGGCAAGCCCAAGTTCGTCTTCCTGATGTTCGACGAGGAAACCGAGCGGCTTTCAAAGGAACTGGGCGCCGAAGTCTGGTTCCCCAAGGCCAACTTGCGCACCCGGATGGACAACAAGATCGAGACGGTGCGCATCGGCAACAAGGCCGGCGTACCGTCGGTGCCGAACGTGCTGGCCGAGGTGAAGAGCTACGAGGATCTGCGCAAGACCTGCGAAAAGGCCGGCATCGGCCATGACCTGGTGCTGCAGTCGGCCTTTGGCGACAGCGGCCACACCACCTTCTTCATCAAATCCGAGGCCGATTTCCGCCGCCACGAGCACGAGATCGTGGGCGAGGGCGAGATCAAGATAATGAAGCGTATCGACTGCCGCGGTTCGGCGATAGAGGCCTGTGCCACGAAGGAAGGCACCATCGTTGGCCCGCTGATGACGGAACTCGTCGGATTCAAGGAACTCACCCCCTATCGCGGCGGTTGGTGCGGCAACGAGATTTTCGCCACCGCGTTTCCGCCCAAGGTGCGACAGCAGGCCCGCGAACTGACATTCAAGTTCGGCGAACAGTTGCGAAAGGAAGGCTATCGCGGCTATTTCGAGCTGGATTTCCTGATCGACAAGAAGACCGGCGACCTGTGGCTGGGGGAACTGAATCCACGGATCACGGGGGCCAGTTCGATGACCAACCATGCAGCCTTTGCCCACGCCGACGCGCCGCTGTTTCTGTTCCATCTGCTGGAATTTTCGAAGAAGAAGTTCACGCTGGATGTCGAGGAACTGAACGCCCGTTGGGCCGACCCCGACATGATCGACGGGTGGTCGCAGATGGTCATCAAGCACACCGACGACACCGTGGATATCTGCACCGAGGTGCCGCAGACCGGCATTTACAAGATGCTCGAGGACGGGCGCGTCGTCTTCGACCGGTTCGACTATCACCGCCGCGCGGTGGAATCCGAGAACGAGGCCTTCTTCCTGCGGATCCTCCGGCCCGGCGACTATCGCTACGAGGGCGCGGATATCGGCATCCTCGTCACTCGTGGGCGATCGATGACGGCCGGTTTCCAGCTGAACGAACGGGCCAGGAAGTGGATCCACGGCATCAAGCAGGCCGTCTCGGCCAAGCCGCTGCCGATGGCCGAGGCGGGACCGGCCCTGAACGATCCGGCCTTCAAGATCATGTAGGCGCCCACCGGCGGATGATGTGTGGAACTGATATGGCGTGCCATTGATGAACTTGAGCCCGGCCCGAAATGGGCCGCGCTTTTTGCCGAGTTCTGGCCCGACTATCGCCGCTGGTGGCTACGCGAGGGCGAGGATGCGCGGCCGACCTACTGGGAAAGCCTGCAAGCGCTGCGCACCCACATGCCCGAACTGGTGCCGCTTTACGAACGCCTGTGCGATCTGGCAGGCGGCAGCGATCACGCCGCGCGCTTTCTCAGCTTCTACCGCCCGCCGCCCTATTTGTCAGGCTGCTCGCAGGCGATCTGGCCGGGCAAGGAGCCGGTCATGGTGCGCAACTACGACTATAACCCGAACGCTTTCGACCGCCTGATGCTGCGCACCGGCTGGGACGGGCGCAAGGTGCTGGGCACCTCGGACGGGCTGTGGGGGCTTGTGGACGGCATGAACGATGCTGGCCTTGCCGTCTCGCTCACCTTCGGCGGCCGGCGCATCGTGGGCAACGGCTTCGGCGTCCCGCTGATCCTGCGCTATGTTCTGCAGACCTGCGACACTGCCGTGGATGCGGCCGCCGCGCTGGCCCGCATACCCACACACATGAGCTACAATGTTACCGTCGTCGATCGGCGACGCCACTTTCGCACCGTGATGATGTCGCCCGATCGCCCGGCCCGCGTGACCCATGCCGCCGTGGCTACCAACCATCAGGACAAGGTCGAATGGGACAGCCACGCGCGGCTGACCGCGACGGTGGAGCGTGAGCGCTTCCTGCTCCAGCGCCTGACGCTGCACATCGAGCCGGAAGAGAAGTTCATCCGCGCCTTCCTGCGCCCGCCGCTTTATTCGACAGCCTTTTCCCAGGGCTTCGGCACGCTCTACACGGCGGTTTATCGGCCGCGCCTTGGCGAGATGGAACTGCGATGGCCACAGGCGGCCTGGCCACTGCACATCGATGGATTCGACGATCAGATGCGCCGGATCTACACGCCCGAGGTCTCGGTTCGCGCCTGATGGTCCTGCGGCGCGGCTTTCGGCCGCGCCACGCTTGTGGACCGGGTTATCGGATCGCCTGCGGCGCAAGTGCGCGGGCGATACTGGCTTCGCCGCGCCCGTGCAGAGCGGGATTATAGCCCTGAATTGTATCGGTCCGCGCCGTGGACAAAAGCTGGTTGGTGATCTGCGTCGGCGTCGCCTTGCGGAACTTGCTCCCCAGCACCGCGGAATAACCGCTGACGATCGGGGCGGCGAACGATGTACCGTAAAGTCCGGTCTTGCTGCCTTCCACACCCACGACCAGAAACTTGTCCTGAACAGCGGTGTTCGTCCCGGCGTAGTTCGAGTACCACGCCAGCGCAGCCTTCCTGTCGGCAGAGCCGTTCCGATCAAGCGCCCCGACGAAGATAGCCGATTGTGCACCGACGAGCGCGGAGTTCAGATAATCCTGCATCCCTGCGCGGGTTGCCGCGCCGACCGCCACCCCGTCGTTGCCCGCCGCTTTCGCAACCACCGCCCGACCACCGCGAGCGTATGAAATGATCGATGATTCCTGCGCGCTCCACCCGATCTGACTGGTGCTGTAGCCGGTCGGGGCAAACATCCCGTAGCTCAGATTGAGCACGTTAAGCCCGGTGTTTAGCGGAACGGTGCGCCCGGTGGTGTAATCCTGCGACCGGATCGTGGCCTGCGGGGCGATCATGCGCGCCTGCAGTCGCGTCCATTCGCCGTGCCGCAGGATCCGCTGTCCGTAGCCCAGGTTACCGCTGTAGCCGTAACCGCTGCGGAAATCGTCCACCACCGTGACCGTCACGCCCTTGCCAAGATAGCCCTGCGACCAGGCATCCCCAATCTCGGAATGCATCCAGGACTGCACCTTCGGCAGCGACGTCGTCGCAAGGCCCTCGCGCTGCAGAACGAAATCCGACGCAAGCGCCGGTCCCGAAACAACCGCCAGCAGGGTAGCGAGAAGCTTCGCCTTGAAACTCATTCTCATTCGGCCTTTCCTCATTTCCAGTTTCATGATCATTTCCCCCTTTTCAGAACCGCACCCGATAGCTCAGATCGATGCGCGATGCCTCGCGCGCCCGCACCCGCAGGGTGTGCTGCAAGGAGTCCTCGGGCGCGATGGGCGCCGCCGCGAGCCGGCAGTTGACGGGCTGGACGCCCCCGATCTCGCCGTAATCCGCGATGCAGTTCTCTTCCCGCAACCCGCCGCCGATGACCGTCGTCACCTGCAGGGTCAGCGTGCTGCGCGGCGACGCTTCGTGCTGCAGAATCATGCCAAGCTTCAGACCCGGATGGATCCGGTACTTTTCGCCGCGTTCGCCGGTATTGAGCCCCCAGATCAGGCCCGCCCCCGGTCCAAGCCGCGTCAGCATGTCGATCCGCAACTCGGGTCGGTCGGTCCCGTACCAATCCCGGAAATCCGTTGGCGTCCCGTCCGCCAGTTCATAGCCACCGCGCGCCAGACTGCGCGCCAGCGACGAAAGCTCCGAGCCGACCGCGATTCCCAGCAGATGCGTCTCGACCGGCCGTCCCTCGGCATCGGCGGCCCGCGACCCCATGGCCAGAAACAGGGCAAGAAGGGCGAACCGAAACAGACGCAAGTTCCCTGCCCCCTGACAACCGTCCAAACCGGATCGATCCGCAACGCGCAGCACCAGTCCGCCGCTCACACATCAGCCAGTCCCCGCGCGGCCGCAGCGTCACTGCACCGGACCACCGGCACAAACCTTGACGCCAAGGCTCGACCAATTCCCTTTCTACTTCGTGAACTGCGCCTTCACGGGCGACGGCTTCCCACGTCCACACGAAAAGGTTTACTTTGCGACAGCGCCGGGCGGGCTATGTGACTGACCAAGCATAATCTTGCGACGGAAAGGTCCGACATGGCAGTTCTACGGCAACTTCTTGCCGTCCTGATTGTGGTCGTGGCCGGGCTTGCGGTCTGGATCGCGTTTGTCCCGGCGTCGCGTCCGTATCTGGACCGCATTGGCCTCCTTGAGCCGCTTGGCCTGGAATTGCCCGAGGAGCCGGGCCAGCAGCAGGGCGCCGGGCGCTTCGGGCCCGGCGGAGCAGGCGGTGCGATCGAAGTGATCGCCCGACCGGCGGCCGAGGGCGCCATCAACGATGAGGTGACCGCCATCGGTGACGGCCGCGCCCTGCGCTCCGTAACGCTGGTGCCCGAGGTTTCGGGTTATCTTTCGGAAATCCGGATGCGCCCCGGCGCATATGTCGATGCCGGCTCCGTCGTGGCGACTCTGGACGACGAGGCTGAGCGCATCCAGCTCGACCGGGCGCTGCTGATGCTTGAGGACGCGCGCGCCACGGTGGCGCGCCTGGAACGTCTGGGCGGGTCTGGCGCAGTGACCGACCTGCAGCGGCAGGACGCGGCCCTCGCGCTTCAGACCGCCGAACTGACGCTGCGCGAGGCGGAATTCGAACTGAGCCGCCGCAGCATCGTGGCCCCCATATCTGGCTGGGTCGGCATCCTATCGGCCGAGGTCGGCGATCAGGTCGGCACATCGACGACCCTGACGCAGATCGACGACCGCTCGCGCATCGTGCTGGACTTTCGCGTGCCCGAACGCCTGATCGGCATGATGTCCGAAGGCGACAGCGTCACCGTCTCCCCCCTTGCCCGCCGGAAGGAAAGTGTCGAGGGAGAGATCATCGCGCTGGACAATCGGGTGGACCAGACCAGCCGCACCCTGCGCGTGCAGGCCGCGGTCGAAAACCCTGACGACGCCCTGCGCCCGGGCATGGCTTTCCGCATCACCGCGCGGTTTCAGGGAGAGGTCTACCCCTCGGTCGATCCGCTGGCGATCCAGTGGGGCGGGGACGGCGCCTTTGTCTGGGTCGTGCGCGACGATCGCGCCCTGCGGGTGAACGTCGAAATCGTGCAGCGCAGCGCCGATTCGGTGCTGGTCTCCGGCGATCTTGCGATCGGCGACCTGGTCGTGACCGAGGGGGTGCAGAACCTGCGCCCGAATGCCGAGGTCTCGGTCCGGGCTCAGGGCGACCAGGGTGCGCAGCGTGAAGCCGGCACCCAAGCGGTTCCGGGGTAAGGTACGGGCATGAAAGCGGCAACCGACTCCACCAGCACCGGCGGCACCGCACTTTTCGTCCGCCGCCCGATCCTTGCCTTCGTTCTCAGTTCACTGATCGTGATCGCGGGCCTCGCAGGCCTCTTCGGCGTCGAGATTCGCGAGCTGCCGGACGTGGATCGCCCGGTGGTCACCGTGACGACAGACTTCTCGGGCGCGGCCCCCCAGACCGTGGATCGCGAGGTGACCTCGGCCATCGAGTCCGCCGCCGGGCGGGTCAGCGGGGTCAAGGCGATCTCGTCCAGCTCCCGCTTCGGGCGCAGCCGCGTCACAATCGAATTCGGCGACGACGTGAACCTCGACGTGGCCGCGACCGACGTGCGCGACGCTATTGGTCGGATCCGCAATTCCCTGCCTGACGACGCGGACGAGCCGCGCATCGTGAAGGCCGACGCCAATGCCGACGCGGTCATGCGGATCGCCGTCACCTCGCCCAGCCGCACGCCCCAGGATCTGACGCTTCTGGTCGAGGAACTGGTAGAGGATCGACTGATCGCGGTGCCGGGCGTGGCAGACCTGCAGATCTACGGCGATCGTGACGCGGTGTTTCGTGTCGACGTCGACCAGATGCAGCTCGCAAGCCGCGGCCTGACGCTCGCCGATGTGCGCACCACGCTGCGCAACGTCTCCTTCGACGCGCCCGCGGGCGCGCTCAGCAGCGACCGGCAATCCATCGTCGTGCGCACCACCGCCAGCGTCACCACGCCGGGGGAATTCGAGGACCTGGTGATCCGCGAGAACGTCAGGCTTGGCGACGTGGCGCAGGTCACCCTCGGCCCCGCCCCGGGCGAGAGCGTCCTGCGCGCCAACGGCCAGACGGGCCTCGGCCTCGGCATCATCCGGCAGGCACAGTCGAACACTTTGGAAATCTCGACCGCCGTGCGTGAGGTGGTGTCGGAACTCGGCACCATCCTGCCCGAGGACGTCAGCATCTTCGTCACCAGCGACGACGCCGTCTTCATCAACGGCTCGATCCAGGAGGTACTGAAGACGCTGCTTCTGGCAACGATGATCGTGATCGCGATCATCTTCCTGTTCCTGCGCGACTGGCGCGCGACGCTGATTCCGGCGGTCACACTGCCCGTCGCACTCATCGGCACGCTGGCCGCCATCTACATCGTCGGCTTCTCGGTCAACATCCTGACGCTTCTGGCCCTGGTGCTCGCCACCGGCATGGTGGTCGACGACGCCATCGTCGTGCTGGAAAACATCGTCCGCCGCCGATCCGAGGGGATGGGCGCACGCGCCGCCGCCGTCCTCGGCACCCGGCAGGTGTTCTTTGCCGTCGTCACCACCACCGCCACGCTGGCCGCGGTCTTCATCCCGCTGTCGTTCCTGCCTGGACAGGCGGGCGGGCTTTTCCGCGAGTTCGGCTTCACGCTGGCGATGGCGGTCCTGCTGTCTTCGCTGGTGGCGCTGACGCTGTGCCCGGTGCTGGCCAGCCGGCTGCTGCGCCCGACGCCCGACCCCGAGACTGCGCGCGGGCCGATGATCTGGCTCGGCAACCGGCTCTCGGGCTTCTACCGCTGGACCCTGCGCGGCGCGCTGGCCGTCCCTCTGGCAGTCGTGGTGGCCGCGCTTTTCTTTGCCGCGACCGCCGCCTTCTTCTACAGTTCGATCCGGCAAGAGATCACCCCGCCCGAGGATCGCGCCGTGGTCCTCCTCAGCGTGCGGACGCCGCAGGGCGTCTCGCTCGATTACACCACCGCCAAGATGCGCGAGATCGAGGCGCTGGTGGAACCGCTGATCGCGTCGGGTGAGGTGACGAACCTGTTTTCCATCTCCGGCACCGGCGGTCAGGACAATCGTGGCTTCGTGGTGATGACGCTGGCCAATTGGGAAGACCGCAGCCGCAGCCAGCAAGACATCGTCACCCAGATCAACGGCCAGTTGCGCAGCGTGATCGGGGTGCAGGCCTTCGCCATACAGCCCAACTCGCTCCGCATCCGCGGCGCCGGGCGTGGGCTGACCTTCGCCTTGACCGGCAGCAATTACGACAGCCTGTCCGAAACCGCCGAGGCATTGGTGGAGCGGATGGAAGAGTACCCCGCCCTGGGCCGCGTCTCACTGGGATACGAGACCACGCAGCCGCAACTGTTCATCGAGGTGGACCGCACCCGCGCCTCGGATCTGGGCGTGAACATAGACGGTCTGGGCGAGGCGCTGCAGGCGGTGCTGGACGGCCGCACCGTCGGCACCGTCTTCATCGACGACCGCAGTTACGACATCAAGATGATCTCCACCGGCGATCCGGTGAACGACCCGGGCGACCTGGAGCGCATCTTTGCGCAGGCTGGCGACGGCCAGATGATCCCGATTTCCAGCTTCGTCAGCCTGCAGGAACGCGCCGTCGCGCCTGAACTGGGCCGTGAAAGACAGCAGCGCGCTGTAGAGATCTCGGCCACCCTGACGCCCGAGCTGTCGCTGGGCGACGCTTACGCGCTGGTTCAGGACCTGTCGGCCGAGGTTCTGCCCGAGGATACCCGCATCGTGCCGCTGGCCGAGGCCGCGACGCTGGCCGAGACGAACGCGGGCCTGTTCCTGACCTTCGGCTTTGCCATCCTGGTGGTGTTCCTGGTGCTGTCGGCGCAGTTCGAAAGCTTCATCTCGGCGGTGACCGTCATGTCCACGGTGCCGCTGGGGCTGGCCTGCGCGGTCTTCGCGCTGGTGCTGACAGGGGGCAGCCTGAACGTCTATTCGCAGATCGGGCTGGTGCTCTTGGTGGGGATCATGGCCAAGAACGGCATCCTGATCGTCGAATTTGCCAATCAGCTGCGCGACCGGGGCGAAAGCGTGCGCGATGCGATCTTCGACGCCTGCGTCATCCGGCTGCGGCCGGTGATGATGACGATGACCTCCACCGTGCTGGGCGGGCTGCCGCTGATCTATTCCTTCGGCGCGGGGGCCGAGGCACGCGAGGCGCTGGGGTGGATCATCGTCGGCGGCCTGGGGCTCGCCACCGTCTCGACCCTCTACCTGACGCCCGTCGCCTACCTGCTGCTCGCCGGTTTCACGACCCCCAAGGCCGAGGAATCCGCCCGGCTGGAGCGGGAACTGGCCGAGGCCACGGGGGCGCGGACGCCGGCCGAGTAGCCGGGACGCCGCCCCCAGTCGGGAAGCGTGCACGCGTGCACAAAATTCCATGTCATTGACTTTGAAGGGTTTTCGATTTTTCGTTAACCCTTGCGCAACCTTCGTGCACGTCCGGCGTCCGGCGCGGAAAACCCTTCCATCCGGTTAACAGAAATTCTGTTTCCCTGCGTTATCAATCACTTGCGAATCTGCTCACGCGTGAGCAGGCCCCGACGACCATGACGCCCACCTCTCCGCCCGGCCGGAGCCGGACAGGCAAAGGGGCAGGGTTTCCCCTGCCCCCGGTTTGGCCTGTGACGGCGCTTGCTCAACTGCAGCCGCTGGTGCCGCCGCAGGTGTTGCACTTCAGGCAGGTGCCGTTGCGGACCAGCGTGTAGTTGCCGCATTCGCCGCAGGGGTCGCCCTCGTAGCCCTGCATCTTGGCCTTGGTGCGCAGGTCGATGCTGGCGACCACGGTTTCGGTGGCCCCCATCGTCAGCGTCGCGCCCTCGGCCCCGGCGGCCAGCGCGGTCACGCTCGCCCCACCCTGCAGCACCACCAGTTCCTGCGGCAGACGCTTGCGCAGATAACCGGTGGAGCTGATCTGGCGCAGCACCTCCAGCCCGCGGCTGGCGGCATCGTCGGTCAGATCGCTGACGTTGCGCTTGCCTTCCTGCTCGCCCCGGCCCAGGTCGTCGAAGGACGCACCTTCGGGCTTTACATGGGCCAGGTCGGTGCGGTCCAGGTAGCTGACCGCCAGTTCGCGGAAGATGTAGTCGAGGATCGAGGTGGCGTTCTTGATCGTCTCGTTGCCCTGCACCATGCCAGCCGGCTCGAACCGGGTGAAGGTGAAGGCATCCACGAACTCTTCCAGCGGCACGCCGTATTGCAGGCCCACCGACACCGCGATGGCGAAGTTGTTCATCATCGCCCGGAAGCCCGCGCCTTCCTTGTGCATGTCGATGAAGATCTCGCCCAAGCGTCCATCGGCATATTCGCCGGTGCGCAGGTAGACCTTGTGCCCGCCGACGATGGCCTTTTGCGTGTAGCCCTTGCGCCGCTCGGGCAGCTTGTCGCGGTTGGTGCGGATCACTTCGCGCACGATCACCTTCTCGATGATCTTCTCGGCCAGCACCTGCGCCTTTTCCTGTGGGGTGCCGGTGGCGAGGATTTCTTCGGCCTCCTCGTCGTCCTCGATGAGAGCCGAAGCGAGCGGCTGCGAAAGCTTGGAGCCGTCGCGGTAAAGCGCGTTGGCCTTGATGCCCAGGCTCCACGACAGCTCGTAGGCCGCCTTGCAATCCTCGATCGTGGCCGTGTTCGGCATATTGATCGTCTTGGAGATCGCGCCCGAGATGAAGGACTGCGCCGCCGCCATCATATGGATGTGGCTGTTGACCGAGAGGTAGCGCTTGCCCTTCTTGCCGCAGGCGTTGGCGCAATCGAAGACGTGGTAGTGTTCGGTCTTCAGGTGCGGCGCGCCCTCCAGCGTCATGGTCCCGCAGACGTGGTCGTTCGCTGCGTCGATTTGCGCCTTGGTGAAACCGAGGTGGCGCAGCAGGTCGAAGGTGGGATCGTTCAGCTTCTCTGCCGGGATGCCGAGCGTTCCGGTGCAGAAATCCTCGCCCAGCGTCCACTGGTTGAAGACGAAGCGGATGTCGAAGGCGGTGGGAAGGGCGGCCTCGATCCGGGCGATCTCGGCCTTGCCGAAGCCGTGACCGATCAGGGCGGTGTGGTTGATGCCCGGCGCCTGGCCCAGGCTGCCGTGCCCCTCGGCATAGGCGGTGATCTCGGCGATCTGCGATGGCATGTAGCCCAGCTTTTCCAGTGCTGCGGGGACTGACTGGTTGATGATCTTGAAGTAGCCGCCGCCGGCCAGCTTCTTGAACTTCACCAGGGCGAAGTCGGGCTCGATGCCCGTGGTGTCGCAGTCCATCACCAGTCCGATGGTGCCGGTCGGCGCGATCACGGTGGACTGGGCGTTCCGGAAGCCATGTGCCTCGCCCAGGCGCAGCGCCTCGTCCCAACTTTGCCGGGCGAGGGACACCAGCCCCTGATCCGGGCAGTTCGCGTGATCCAGCGCCACCGGGGCGACGTTGACGCTCTCATACCCGTCGGCATGGCCGTGGGCGGCGCGCCGATGGTTGCGGATCACCCGCAGCATGTGCTCGCGGTTCTTCTGATACCCGGGAAAGGAGCCGATCTCGCGTGCCATCTCGGCGCTGGTGGCGTAGGCCACGCCGGTCATGATCGCGGTCAGGGCGCCGCACAGCGCGCGGCCCTCATCGCTGTCATAGCCCAGCCCCATGTTCATCAGCAGGCCGCCGATGTTGGCATAGCCCAGGCCCAGCGTGCGGAAGTCATAGCTGCGCTGCGCGATTTCCTTGGACGGGAACTGCGCCATCAGCACGCTGATCTCCAGCGTGACGGTCCAAAGCCGCGTGGCGTGGACATAGGCCTCGGCATCGAACTTGCCGCCATTGTAGAATGTCAGCAGGTTCATCGACGCCAGGTTGCAGGCGGTGTCGTCCAGGAACATGTATTCCGAACAGGGGTTGGAGCCGCGGATCGCCCCGTCGGCAGGGCAGGGGTGCCAGGCGTTGACGGTGTCGTGGAACTGGATGCCGGGGTCGGCGCAGGCCCAGGCCGCCTGCCCCACCTGCTCCCACAGATCGCGGGCCTTGATGGTCTTGGACACCTTGCCGTCGGTGCGGCGCAGCAGCTCCCAATCGGCATCGTCGCGCACGGCCTTCAGGAAGGCGTCGGTCACACGGACCGAGTTGTTGGAGTTCTGACCCGAGACGCTGGCGTAGGCTTCGGAATCCCAGTCGGTATCATAGGTCGGAAACTCGATGCTGCTGTAGCCCTGGCGGGCGTATTGCAGAACGCGGTTGATGTAGGTTTCCGGGATAGCGGATTTCTTGGCGTTGCGGATCGCGGCCTTCAGGGCGGCGTTCCTGGCAGGGTCGGTCGCATCCGCGACGGTGCCGTCCCACTGGCCGATGGCGGCAAAGATCTCGTTCAGCTTCGCCTCATGCATCTTCGATCCGGCGACGAGGCTCGCGACCTTCTGCTCCTCGATGACCTTCCAGTTTATGAACGCCTCGATGTCGGGGTGATCCATGTCGCAGATCACCATCTTGGCCGCGCGGCGCGTGGTGCCGCCCGACTTGATGGCGCCCGCCGCGCGGTCACCGATCTTCAGGAAGCCCATGAGACCCGAGGATTTGCCGCCGCCCGAGAGCTTCTCGCCCTCTCCCCGCAGCGACGAGAAGTTGGTCCCGGTACCCGAGCCGTACTTGAACAGCCGCGCCTCACGCACCCACAGGTCCATGATGCCGCCCTCGTTCACCAGATCGTCCGACACCGACTGGATGAAGCAGGCATGCGGCTGGGGATGCTCATACGCGCTGTCGGATTTCACCAGCTTGCCGGTCTTGTAGTCGACGTAGAAGTGGCCCTGGCTGGGGCCGTCGATGCCATAGGCCCAGTGCAGCCCGGTGTTGAACCACTGGGGCGAGTTGGGCGCGGCCATCTGGCGGGCCAGCATGAAGCGCATCTCGTCGAAATAGGCCTGCGCGTCGGATTCGGCCGAGAAGTAGCCACCCTTCCATCCCCAGTAGGCCCAGGCGCCGGCCAGACGGTCGAAGACCTGCCGCGCGCTGGTCTCGCCCACGAAGCGCTCGCCCTCGGGCAGATCGGCGAGCGCCGTCTCGTCCGGGACCGACCGCCACAGGAATTCGGGCACGCCCTTTTCACGGACGCGCTTCAGCCGCGCCGGCACGCCGGCCTTGCGGAAATACTTCTGTGCGATGACGTCGGACGCGACCTGGGACCAGCCCTGCGGCACCTCGACCGAATCGTTGTGGAAGACGACCGTGCCGTCGGGATTGCGAATTTCGGACACCGTGGTGGTGAACTTGATGCTCGCGTAGGCGTCCTTGCCCGCCTTGGTGAATTTCCGTTCGATCTTCATCGCGTCTGCCCCATCGTTACGGTCGCCTTTGCTGCGACCTTGATCCGTTGACCTCTGGCCGCCGCGGCGACCCCTTGCGGGACAGGGGCAATGCTTTGCCGCGCCGGCGCCAGCGCCGGGCGGGTCCCGCCTTTTGGCGGGCTCTGGCTCTCGATTGCGTTCCGTGTCCCTGCTGGGTTTCGCTACATCTTGTGTGTTGTGACCCTAGCCCACACAATCTGACGTATGTGAGGCCAAAGGGTCAACGGAAAAATTTGTCAAATTGGCGGATTTTTCGGTTGACCAGACAGCACACGCTATGGTTGTGTCCGCGCCGCGCAGCGGTCCTGAGTCGCCTGCGCCTCTGGCCCCCTCTGCAAAATTCCTGCAAGGATCGGCGCCTAGTCAAGCCGGGGATAACAGGGGGGAAGCCATGGATTTCGCGCTGAGCGAGGAACAACAGGCGATTTTCGACATGGCGCAGGCGTTCGGCGCCGAACAGATCGCCCCCAACGCGCGCACCTGGGAAGCCGAGGGATCGATTCCCCGCGACCTCTGGCCAAAGCTTGCAGCGTTGGGATTCGGTGGGCTCTATGTCAGCGAAGACGCGGGCGGATCGGGTCTGACGCGACTGGATGCGACGCTGGTGTTCGAGGCGTTGAGCCAGTCCTGCGCCTCGGTTGCGGCATTTTTGTCGATCCACAACATGTGCGCCGCGATGATCGACCGCTTCGGCACCGACGGCCAGAAGGACCGATTCCTTTCCCCCGCCCTTACCATGGACAAGGTGCTGTCCTACTGCCTGACGGAACCCGGCTCCGGCTCGGACGCGGCGGCGCTCAAGACTTGGGCCGAGCGCACGAACGAGGGCTGGCGGCTGAACGGCACCAAGGCTTTCATCTCGGGCGGTGGCTATTCGGATGCCTACATCTGCATGGTCCGCACGGGGGGCGACGGGCCGCGCGGCATCTCGGCCGTGATCGTGGAGGACGGCACACCGGGCCTGTCCTTTGGCGGGCTGGAGGACAAGATGGGCTGGCGCTCGCAGCCCACGCGGCAGGTGCAGTTCGACGACTGCGCGATCCCGGCCGACAACCTGCTGGGGGAAGAGGGCGTGGGCTTCCGCTACGCGATGATGGGGCTGGACGGCGGGCGGCTGAACATCGCGGCCTGTTCCCTTGGCGGGGCGCAGGCCGCGTTGGACGCGACTCTGGCCTACATGGGCGAGCGCAAGGCGTTCGGCCAGACCATCGACCAGTTCCAGGGGCTGCAGTTCCGCCTCGCAGACTTGGAGATCGAATTGCAAGCCGCGCGCACCTTCCTGCGGCAGGCGGCATGGAAGCTGGATCAGGGCGCGCCCGACGCCACCAAGTTCTGCGCCATGGCCAAGAAATTCGTGACCGAGGCTGGCAGCCGCGTCGCCGACCAGTGCCTGCAGCTGCACGGCGGCTACGGCTACCTGGCCGATTACGGGATCGAAAAGATCGTGCGCGACCTGCGCGTGCACCAGATCCTCGAAGGCACGAACGAGATCATGCGCCTGATCACCGCCCGTCACCTGCTGGCCGCGCGATGAGCGACGTCGACATCCGCATCGAAGGCCGCGCAGGGCGCATCACCCTGACGCGGCCCAAGGCGTTGAACGCGCTGACCTACGAGATGTGTCTGGCCGTTAATGCCGCACTGGATGCCTGGGCGGACGACCAAGCCGTCGATCTGGTGCTCATCGACGCCGAGGGTCGCGCCTTCTGCGCCGGCGGCGACATTGCCGAGATGTATGCCACCGGCACGCGCGGCGATTTCGATTATGGCCGCCAGTTCTGGCGCGACGAATATCGGATGAACGCCCGGATCTCTGACTACGCCAAGCCGATCGTGGCGCTCATGCAGGGCTACACGATGGGGGGCGGCGTCGGCCTTGGCTGCCACGCCAGCCACCGCGTCGTGGGCCAGACCAGCCGCATCGCCATGCCGGAATGTTCCATCGGCCTTGTTCCGGACGTGGGCGGCAGCTGGATCCTGCGCCGTGCGCCCGGGGCCTACGGCATCTGGGCCGGGCTGACCGGCGCGCGCCTGGGCCCGGCCGAGGCCATCGCGATGGGCTTTGCCGGCACATTCCTGCCCGAGGACGACTGGCCCGCGCTGACCCGCGCACTGGTGGCAGGCGACCTGACTGCCTTGCCCGCCACCACGCCGTCCGACCCTGCCCTGCCCGATCCTGACGCGATCACCGCAGCCTTCGACCATGCCGACCTGCATTCGGTGCGCCGCGCGCTGGACGAGGCGACCGGCGACTGGGCCGAAGACGCGCGCAAGGCGATGGCCTACAACAGCCCACTGTCGATGGCCTGCGCGCTGGCGATGCAGCATCAGCTTGCCCCCGACGCCACGATCCGCGACGCGCTGCGGCTGGAATACCGCGCCACCTCGCGCTCGGCCGAAAAGGGCGATTTCCTGGAAGGGATCCGCGCCCGGATCATCGACCGCGACAATCGACCCGGCTGGCGCCCCTATGCGCCGGGCGACGAAGCCGCGATGCTGGCCCCGCTCGGCCCCGACGAACTGACATTCACGGAGGACTGACATGAACATCGCTTTCATCGGCCTGGGCAACATGGGCGCGCCCATGGCCCTGAACCTGATCGCTGCCGGGCACCGCGTCACCGGCTTCGACACCACCGCCCCGATGCCCGAGGGCGTGGCGCAGGCCGACAGCGCGGCCGCCGCCGCAGCGGGGGCAAACGTGGTCATCACCATGCTGCCGAACGGAGAGATTCTGCGCGCCGTCGCCGATCAGGTGATCCCGGCGATGACCAAGGGCGCGGTGCTCTGCGATTGCTCCACCGTCGATGTGGACAGCGCGCGGGCGGTTGCCGAGCATGCCGCGGCGGCCGGCTGCATGGCGCTGGACGCCCCCGTGTCTGGCGGCGTCGGTGGCGCTGCAGCCGGCACCCTGACCTTCATGGTCGGCGGGCCGGATCAGGCTTTCGCGATCGTGCAGCCGCTGTTCGACGTGATGGGCCAGAAGGCGGTGCACTGCGGCGGGGCCGGCGCCGGTCAGGCCGCCAAGATCTGCAACAACATGATCCTGGGCGCGACGATGATCGTCACCTGCGAGGCCTTTGCGCTGGCAGACAAACTTGGCCTCGACCGGCAGAAGATGTTCGACGTGGTGAGCACCTCGTCCGGCTATTCCTGGTCGATGAACGCCTATTGCCCCGCCCCGGGTGTGGGCCCGCAGTCACCGGCCGACAACGGCTACAAGCCCGGTTTCGCCGCGGAACTGATGCTGAAGGACCTGCGCCTGTCGCAACAGGCAGCCGAGAGTGCCGATGCCGACACGCCGACGGGCGCGCTCGCGGCCGAGCTTTACCGCCGTTTTGTCGAAGACGAGGACGGCCGCGGCCGCGACTTCTCGGCGATGCTGCCGCGCTTCGAGAAACGCGGGCGGGGTTGATTCAGATCATGTGCGACTCAGCGACCGAATTGCTAATCTGAATTTACAAACACACTTTTTGGGGGAACGCGATGTTCGAGAAGAATATGGGCCAGACCGACCGCGCGATCCGCGCCGTCGTTGGGGCGATCTTGGTGATCGCCTATTTCATGGTGGCCGGAAGCTGGAGTTGGCTGTTGCTTGTCATCGGTCTCGTGCTGCTCGCCACCGCCGCGCTGGGTACATGCCCGCCCTACTCTCTGCTGGGTATCAATACCGGCGCAAAGCGCTAGGCGCACAGCCCGATAACCCACGAAAGCCCCCGCTCGCGGGGGCTTTCTCTTGTTTGGCGTCCATGGTGAGTGGGGCGGCTCTCCGCCGACGACCAAGTGCAACATATGCACGTGGTATGCACGCCGGCTGCACGTGTACCATACGCGGATGCACACGCTATTCGGCTGCCACGCGCCGGCGTTCCAGCAACGGTTTCAGGTACTGTCCGGTGTGACTACGCTCCACTTCGCCAACTTCTTCTGGCGTGCCAGTCGCCACGATCTCGCCACCGCCATCGCCGCCTTCAGGCCCGATGTCTATGATCCAGTCGGCCGTCTTGATGACGTCCAGATTGTGCTCGATCACGACGACCGTGTTGCCCTGTTCAACCAGCTCATGCAGCACTTCCAACAGCTTACGGACATCTTCGAAGTGCAGACCCGTGGTCGGTTCGTCCAGAATGTAGAGCGTCCGCCCTGTCGATCGCCGCGAGAGTTCCTTGGATAGTTTGACCCGCTGTGCCTCCCCCCCCGACAGCGTCGTTGCCTGCTGGCCGACCTTGATGTACCCAAGGCCCACGCGGACAAGCGCATCCATCTTCTCGCGGATCGACGGCACGGCGGAGAAGAACGCCTGTGCATCTTCGACCGTCATGTCAAGAATATCGGCTATGCTCTTGCCCTTGAATACAACTTCCAGCGTTTCACGATTATAGCGCTTGCCCTTGCAGGTCTCGCAGGTGACATAAACATCGGGCAGGAAGTGCATCTCGATCTTGATGACCCCGTCGCCTTGGCAGGCCTCGCACCGGCCTCCCTTGACGTTGAAGCTGAACCGCCCCGGTTTGTAGCCGCGCGCCTTGGATTCCGGCAGACCGGCGAACCAGTCGCGGATCGGACCAAAGGCCCCGGTATAGGTCGCCGGGTTGGACCGTGGCGTCCGCCCGATCGGACGCTGGTCGATGTCGATCACCTTGTCCAGATGCTCGAACCCCTTGATCGTCTCGCACGGCGCGGGCGTCTCGCGCGCGCCGTTCAACCGCATCGCCGCGTTCTTGTAGAGCGTCTCGATCGTCAGCGTCGACTTTCCGCCACCGGAAACCCCTGTCACACAAACGAATTTTCCCAACGGGAATTCTGCAGTGACGTCCTTCAGGTTGTTTCCCGTCGCCTTCACCACCGAAAGCGTCTTGCCGTTGCCCTTGCGTCGCACGGCAGGCACGGCGATCTCGCGCCGACCGGACAGGTATTGCCCGGTCAGGCTGGCCGGATCGGCCGCCACCTCTCCCGGCAGGCCATGAGAGACGACGCGCCCCCCATGCACCCCGGCGCCAGGGCCGATATCGAAGACATAATCCGCCTCGCGGATCGCTTCCTCGTCATGCTCGACGACAATAACGGTGTTTCCCGCATCCCGCAGATTCTTCAGCGTCGTCAGAAGCCGGTCATTGTCGCGCTGGTGCAGGCCGATTGACGGCTCATCCAACACATACAACACCCCGGTCAGGCCTGACCCGATCTGGCTGGCCAGCCTGATACGCTGGCTTTCGCCGCCTGACAGGGTGCCGGCATTGCGGCTCAGGGTCAGATAATCGAGGCCGACATTCACAAGAAAACCAAGCCGTTCGCGGATTTCCTTCAGAATTGCACGTGCAATCTCGTTCTTCTGCGCGGTCAGGTTGGTGGGTGCGGCTTCAACCCAATCCAGCGCCTCGCGGATCGACATCTGCACGACCTCGCCCACATGCAGGCCGCCGATCTTCACCGCCAACGCCTCAGGCTTCAGCCGGTGGCCGCCACAGGCGCTGCAGGGGCGGTTGTTCTGATATCTCTCGAACTCCTCGCGAATCCAGGCGCTGTCGGTCTCCTTGTAGCGGCGCTGCATGTTCGGGATCACGCCCTCGAAGGTGCGCTTCACGTTATAGACGCGCCCACCTTCGTCATAGCGAAAGGCGATTTCCTCGTCCCCGGACCCGTACAGCATCACCTGCTGCACGCTTTCCGGCAGATCCTTCCATTTCTTCCGCCGATCGAAGCCATAGTGCTTTGCCAGGGCCTCGATGGTTTGCAGGAAATAGGGACTCTTGCCCTTGCGCCACGGGGCGATGGCGCCATCGGCCAAGGTCAGAGCGGCGTCCGGCACAACCAGTCGTTCATCGAAGAACAGTTCAACCCCCAGACCGTCGCACGCCGGGCAGGCCCCGAAGGGGGCATTGAACGAAAACAGGCGCGGCTCGATTTCCGGGATCGTGAAACCGCTAACCGGACAGGCGAACTTCTCCGAAAACGTGATCCGTTCCGGCTCTTCCGTTGCGGTCTCGAAGATCGCGATGCCGTCGGCAAGGTCGAGCGCGGTGCGGAAACTGTCGGCGAGGCGTGTCTCGATCCCCTCGCGCACGACAATCCGGTCGACGACCACGTCGATGTCATGCCGGAACTTCTTGTCCAGCGTCGGCGGTTCATCCAGTTCGTGGAACACCCCGTCGACCTTCACCCGCTGGAAGCCCTGCTTGCGCAGCTCGAGCATCTCTTTCCGGTACTCGCCCTTGCGGTCACGCACGATGGGGGCGAGCAGATAGGCACGAGAGCCCTCCTCCATCGCCATCACGCGGTCGACCATGTCCTGCACCTGCTGCGCCTCGATCGGCTTGCCGGTCGCAGGCGAATAGGGCGTGCCCACGCGGGCGAACAACAGCCGCAGGTAGTCGTATATCTCAGTGACCGTGCCAACTGTGGAGCGCGGATTCTTGCTCGTCGTCTTCTGCTCGATGCTGATCGCCGGCGACAGGCCGCTGATGTGGTCCACATCCGGCTTCTGCATCATGTCGAGGAACTGGCGCGCATAGGCGCTCAGGCTCTCGACATAGCGTCGCTGCCCTTCGGCATAGATCGTGTCGAAGGCGAGGCTCGACTTGCCCGAACCGGACAGCCCGGTGATCACGACAAGCTGATCGCGCGGGATGTCCACGTCGATGGACTTCAGGTTGTGCTCGCGCGCGCCGCGCACCTCGATGAACTTCTGCTCTGCCATGTCCGGCCCCTGACGAGATTGGGCATCACATAGTGCACATTGGCCGAGTCTCCAATGGCAAAGAGCGAACGGAAAGAGAACGAGGCAAAGCTTCGCCTCGCGCTGAGTTATGGCATCGGAGGTGCAATCCGCCTCGGGTCAGAAATGTATGGCGCGACCGTAGGCGTCCAGCACGGATTCGTGCATCATCTCGCTGAGCGTCGGGTGCGGGAAGACGGCTTCCATCAACTCCGCTTCAGTCGTCTCCAGCGTGCGCCCGACGACGTAGCCCTGGATCAGTTCCGTCACCTCGGCACCCACCATGTGCGCGCCCAGCAACTCGCCGGTCTTGGCGTCGAAGACCGTCTTGATCATGCCCTCGGGCTCTCCCAGCGCGATTGCCTTGCCATTGCCGATGAAGGGGAAGCGCCCGACCTTTACCTCATGTCCAGCCTCCTTGGCTTTCGCCTCGGTCAGGCCGACGCTGGCCACTTGCGGGTGACAATAGGTGCAACCGGCGATGGAGTTCGGCTTGATCGGGTGCGGGTGGTTTCCGGCGATCAATTCGGCGACCATCACGCCCTCATGGCTCGCCTTGTGCGCTAGCCACGGAGCGCCAGCGATGTCGCCGATCGCGAATATGCCCTCAGCCCCGGTTCGGCAATACTCGTCGGTCACCACATGGGTGCGGTCGACCTTTACCCCCGCCTCTTCAAGGCCCAGCCCCTCGACATTGCCGACGATTCCTACGGCCGAGATCACCGTATCGAACTCGCGCGTCTCTGTCTTGCCGCCGACCTCGATATGCGCGGTTACCTTGCCCTTGGCGCGGTCCAGTTTCTTGACCGTCGCCTTTTCCATAATCGTCATGCCCTGCTTGACGAACTGCTTCCTGGCATGGGTGCTGATCTCGGAATCCTCGACCGGCAGGATGCGGTCCATCACCTCGACCACCGTCGTCTTGGCGCCGAGGGTGTTGAAGAAGCTGGCAAATTCGATCCCTATCGCGCCTGAACCGATGACAAGCAGCTCCTTCGGCATTCGCTTCGGTTCCAAGGCGTGGCGATAAGTCCAGACCAGATCACCGTCAGCCTCAAGCCCAGGCAACTCGCGTGCCCGGGCACCGGTTGCCAGCACGATGTTCTTTGCTGTCAATTCCTCGGTGCCCTTATCGGTCTTGACCGAAACCTTGCCTTTCCCGGCAAGCGTCGCCTCGCCCATGACCACGGTCACCTTGTTCTTCTTCAGCAGATGCGCGACCCCACCGGATAGCTGCCCCGCGACCTTGCGCGAGCGCTTGACCACGGCGTCCAGATCGTAGCCGATCCCGTCCGCCTTCAGTCCGAACTCCTTCGCCCGGTGCATCAGATGAAAGACCTCCGCCGAGCGGAGCATGGCCTTGGTCGGGATGCAGCCCCAGTTGAGGCAGATGCCACCCAGATTCTCACGCTCGACGACCACGGCGTTCAGGCCCAGCTGCGCCGCGCGGATCGCGGCCACATAGCCCCCCGGCCCGCCGCCGATTACAATCACGTCAAACGCCTTGGCCGCCATTTCCTTCTCCTCCGGCTACAGAATTGGTTTGGCTTTAAACTACTTTACCAAGTCCATCAACAAACGCGACGCCGCAACGCCATGCATCAGGCGCAAGCCTTGTCGCGCAGGGCCTTGACCACCGTAGGATAACCACCGTCCCGCAGGAATGCCTCTTCCTCGGGTGTGGAGGTCCGGCCCAGCGCCTCGTTACGATAAGGAAAGCGGCCGAAACGTCGGATGACGTCGCGATGGGCGCGGGCGTGAAGCAGGTTGTCTTCGTAGCCCGTCTCCGGCATTCGCGTCAGGAACAGGCGCACGCAACGATCCTGATCGAAGATCACCTCGGAATGCATTAGCGGCAAATAGAAGAACTGGCGCGCGGGCGGATCGATCCGCTCGTCCCAACGCAGATAGATCGCCCGCTGCGCCGCCTTCAACGCGAGATCGTCCGTCGCAAAGGCGCGCGCCTCGCCCCGGAACATGTTTCGCGGAAACTGATCGGTCAGCAGAAGGTAGGCAAGCACCTGACGTGGGTCGCTCTGCCAATCCTCGGCACGATCTCCCCTCGCCTGATCCCAGTCGTCACGGAATCGGCGCGTGATCTCTGCGTCCAGCGCCTCGTCCCCTGCATACCAGCGTTCGGGGCCGACCTCGTCCAGCCAGAACTCAAGTATCGCACTGATACGCGGCATCGCGCCCTCCCTCTTGACCTTGGGATGAACGTGGCAGCCAAAATGGCCCTTGGCAACAGCGATCAGGCGTTGGGGGGCGAGCCGTCGGGGTGGCCATCTCCGTCCGGAATCTCCGCGGCGGGCGTGGCCTCCAGCACGGCTTCAACCGCGAGGGCCGAGGCAACGGGCGAAATCGTCGCGAATGTGCCCGTATCCTCGATCGCCGGCGCCGGCCGCCGCGTCGTCCGCCATCCGGCGTAAGCGGTCAACATCAGAAGCAGAACGCCGATGTAGAGGAAGAAGCCCCGAGGCCCAACAAGCCCCATGATCCAGCCCGTGATCAGAGGGCCGGCAATGGCCCCGAGCCCGTTGATGAACAGAAGCCCGCCCGAGGCCGCCGCCATATCCTCGGGGTCCAGATAGTCGTTCGTATGTGCGATCAGAAGCGCGTAGACAGGATTGGAAATCCCCCCGATCAGCACAGCGAGGACAAGCAGAACCTCGAATCCGGGCTGCGTCAGCGACGGGAGCGCCATGATCCCTGCCCCGACCGCTGCCAGGACAAGGATCAGGCGGCGGCGGTCCATGCGGTCCGACAGGCGCCCGAGCGGATACTGAAACACCATCCCGCCAAAGTAGATGGCCGCCACGAAGATCGAGATCTGCGCCACGCTCAGATTTGCGAGGGTTCCCCAAACCGAGGCCATGCCGAACGTCGCGGAATAGACGCCGCCCATCAGGAACATGCCGACACAGCCCAGCGGCGAAACCGTGAAGAGGTGCCGGAAGTCCATCGGCTTGGTCGTCTCGAACACCGGTGCGGGGCTTGCAGACAGCAGGATCGGCGTAAAGGCGAGCGAGACAAGCACCGACGGCAAGACGAACAGAAGGTACCCGCCAGCATCCCCGACGTTCATCAAGGCCTGCGAGGCGATGATGCCCACCATCTGTACGATCATATAGGCCGACAGGGTCTGGCCACGCGTCTCGTTCGTGGAGGCGTTGTTCAGCCAACTCTCGGCCGTCACATAGACACCCGCGAAACAGAAGCCCATCACGACGCGCATCAGCGCCCACGCGATCCAGTTCGGAGCAACCGCATAAAGCACCAGCATGGCCGAGATCAGCGAGCCAAACGCCGCGAACACGCGGACATGGCCGACGCGGCGGATCAGTTCCGGGGCTGCGCGCGACCCCAGCAGGAACCCTGCGAAGTAAGCCGACATAACCACCGACATGTGGAAGGTCGAGAAGCCCTCGATAGCGCCTCGCACACCCAGCAGAGTGCCCTGAACGCCGTTTCCGACCATCAGCAGCATCACGCCAAGAAGCAGCGCCCAAGTGTTGGCGATGACCAGAAGCATCTCAATCCCTTTCTTACAGCCTTCTGGCTGCTCATGCAAAACCCGTCAGGCCCAGAGCCGACGCGAAAGGCGGCATCACCGGCGTGGGTCGGGTATCAGCAGCGAGGCATCGCCGTAACTGAAGAATCGGTATCCGGTGTCGATTGCATGACGATACAAGTCGAGGATGCGTTCCCGGCCCATCAGGGCGCTCACCAGCATCAGGAGCGTCGATTGTGGCAGATGGAAATTCGTCATCAGCCCGTCGGTGACTCGGAACTGGTAGCCGGGATAGATGAAGATATCCGTCTCACCCTGCCAAGGCCGCACGTTTCCGTCTTCTCCGGTGGCAGACTCGATCAAGCGCAACGCTGTTGTGCCCACCGGAATGATGCGACCGCCCGACGCCTTGGTCTGGTTGATCTCGGACGCCGCCGCTGGCGTGACCTCGCCCCATTCCGCGTGCATCTTGTGGTGCGCCACATCGTCGACCTTCACGGGCAGAAAGGTGCCTGCCCCCACATGCAGGGTGACTTCGGTAAAGGCGACACCCCGTTCGGCCAGCCCCTTCAACAACGCCTCGTCAAAGTGAAGCGAGGCAGTGGGCGCAGCCACCGCACCCGCATGCCGAGCAAAGATGGTCTGATAGTCCTCGGTATCCTGCCTGTCAGGGGCCCGGCGGGCGGCGATATAAGGTGGCAGAGGCATCGCGCCCGCCTCGGCCAAGGCCGCATCGAAATCCTCGCCCGTCAGGTTGAATTGCAGCATGGCGTCACTGGCGTCACGCGCCAGAATTTCGGCCGATAGCCGGGGAGAGAACGCAATTTCATCCCCCGGATGCAGTTTCCGCAGCGGTCGCGCCAGCGCACGCCATGCGCCCGATGCGGTCGGTTCCAGCAGCGTGACTTCCACGCGCGCCTCCGCCGCGCCACGGGTCCGGCGGCCCGTCAATCGTGCAGGGATCACGCGGGTGTTGTTCAGAACCAGACGGTCGCCAGCGCGCAAGACCCGCGGCAGATCGTAGACATGCAGATCCATCGCACCCTCCCCTTGAGCCACCAGCAGCCGTGCCGAAGAACGCGGCCTGGCCGGGCGCGTTGCGATCAATTCCTCGGGGAGGTCGAAGTCGAAATCGGACAATTTCATCAGGGGAACGCGCGTCAGCGAGTCACACTGGGCGGCGCGCGCCGGAAGATTTCGCGCAGCGCACCGGGCGCCAGAACCGACAGCGGATTGACCTGCACCTGCGGGCGCGATGCCTCTCCGCTCAGGCTGTAATTGACCCCGATCAAGCCTTCGCCGCGGCGCGGGGAAAAGATGCCGCCGATCGCATTCAGCATGTAGACTGGTGAGATCACACCCTGCATCTCCATCCGTTTCGACGCAAGACCGTACACACCTGCCAGACTGATGCCCAGGGAGTTTCCGGTCGCGCTCGCGCTGATGACCTCGATGGTTTGCGTGGTCAAGCGGAAGTCGGCGTCAACATTGCTGAATACCAGCCCCTGCCCGTCCAGTTGTTCCAGTAGTCCAATGACACTGATTGCGCCCAGCAGATCGGCAAGCACAGGAGCCTGCCGCACCCGCGTGTCCTGAACCTGCAGCCGACCGTCGTACTCCCCTGCACCGCCCCGCGGGCTGAGTACCATGTCCATCACCCCGCCATGCGCCTTGCCGAATACGCCAGCCGACCGAAAAACGGCGCCCGCGTCGTCGCTGCGCAAACGAAACGCACTGCGCCCTCCTGCGTCGGGTGCGATCACCCCGGTGACAGGCGCACCGCCGTTCACCCCGGCGCGGAAGCTTCCCGACAGTCCGCCCCGGTTCGTAAAGCGCCCCTCAAATCCGGTCAGTGCGATCCCATCCGAAATCACCAGGCTGTCCAGCGCAACGGTCAGATCCCCGCTGGTCGCAGCTGCGCTGCCCTGGTGACGGCCTGCGCCAGGATTGCGCCGGCGCAGGTCCGCGCTTCCCCCCAGCACCGCGATGCTCGGCGGAACGTCCGGCCCTCGGCCGGTAACCTCGACAACCGCATCAAGCCACCCGCCGATCCGAACAGTCTTCAACCGCGCACGATCCAGCCCGCCAGCGGCGGCCAACTTCACCGAGCCTTCGGCATGCAGACCCGCCGCCTTGAGCAAAAGCTGATCGACCTCGGGTTCCCGACCAAGCCGCCCGCGGACCAGCAATTCACCGGACGCGGCCGCGGGCTTCGACCAGCCGAGTGTGTCCAGCCCCAACCCAAGGCCGACCAGTTCCGACCGAAGCGTGAAATCAGGCCGCTCACCCCGCCGCGACTCCACGGCCAGGTCTGCCGTTGCCTGGCCCGAGATTGCGCCGTCGGGCAGCGACACGCCAAAGGTGCGCGCGGCCGAATCCGACAGGATCGCCGTCCCGACCAACTGGCTTCTTCCGTCATCGGCGGCGCGGATGCCGCGGGACCATGACATCTGAAACGGCACACCGTCGAGGGTGCCCGCACCTGCGATCTCAAGCCTGTCATCGACGAGTGAAAGCTGAAGTTCCGGCGCAACGAGCCGGCGGCCCGGCACCAGCACACTTGAACTCGCACCGATCATCCGCCCCGTCGCACTGATCTCCACCGCTTCTGGGGGCACCGGCCTCATCAGAGGATTTGACACCTCCGCCTGAAGGCGGACGCGCGCTTCGCCTAGTTCCACCCCCAGGCCGGTCTTCGACAGAAACTCGAACGGCGGCTGGTCAAGCAAGGACAGGGCAGCCGTCAGGCTGCTGTCGGTTCGCAGGCTCAGACCACCGGTCGCGGGCCGTTGCCGAGTATCCGCCACGCGATAAACCGTGCCGGACACATCGACCGCACCCCCGTTGGGCGCGTCAACCACGCCCGCATCGATCGACAGGGTAAAGGCATGATCCTGAATGCTGGCATGGCCGCGCGCCCCGGTGACGGGCGGTAATGTGCGCAGGGGCCGCAAACTTGTATCGGCATAATCGAAACTCAACGCCACGTCGGGCCTCGCACCGGATCTGGCGCGCAAGGCGAAGGCGACGTTGGACAGTCGGCTCTCGATCAGGTGTTCCGACAGCCACGCGCGCGTGCCGCGCGCCAGTGCGGCAGGCCAGAGCTGCAGCACCTGCGTCCCTTCCAAATCTGCCGAGGTCGCATCGAAATCAGCACGCCATCCCTGGTCGTCTGCGGAAAAGACCCCTCGTGCAACGACATGGGCGTCGTCCTTCTGTGCGTTGATCTGGCCGAATTCGATGCGGAACGGATCGGTGGAAAGGCGCAGGTCGATTGTTCCGCCATCCACCGTAGCTGGGACCTCGAACTGTCCCGCCGGGTCAAGCGCCAGGGTATCGATGCGGAACTGCCCGAGCAGGGCCAGCGGGGCTTCGGCATCCCCGGACAGTCGTGCCGTTCCCTGTGCACTCACCTGCAGTAGCTCACTGTCGATGCTCAGGTCCGAAACGGTAACCTGCCCGCTGACCGGATCGACCGTAAATTCCAGCGATGCACCGTCGAAGGCCACGGGAGTCATTGCCTCGGTCGGCTGCAGAACACCGGGGTCGAGCGAAAGACTGCCCCGTATCGCTCGCAACGCGCCAGCTGCATCAATCTCAACTGAGGCCGCCCCCCCGACCCTCGTTTGAAGAAGCGCAAGCCACTCAAGCGCCGGGGTCTGCGCCGCGATGTCGGCCGCGTCGATGCCGGCGAAGGCAATCTGCACTGACGCTTCAGCCGTCCCTGTCTCGGCCACAACCTGCAGATCGGCTAGCCCCCCGTGGCTTGCACCAGAGATCGCGTCGAGCGACAGCAGCGCCTCGATCGCACCCGGATTTCGCACCACGCGCAAACGTCCGCTGCTTTGCCAGTCCCGTTCTGCACGCTCGTCGTTCACGATGACATTCAGGCCCTCGGCCCTGATCTCCTCCAGTCCCGCGACCACGGGATTGGCGAGGGCATCGTCGAGCGCATCCAGAACCTCGGCCAGCGTCCCGCTGGCACCGAAACCGCCTCCGAAGGCCAGGTCGAAGCGGCCATCCGTGAGCCTCTTGATCGTTATCGTGCCCCCCTCAAGGTGCAGATCTTCGGGCTGCATCTGTCGGGACAAAAGTGCGGTTGCTGACAGAGAGGCCCGAACGTCGGGCAGGAACAGCAGCGGCGCAGGCGGTGTACCGGCCTCTGCAACCGCCCCCCACCAGCGCCGCCCTTCAAGACCCGGCGCGAACAGGCTGACCTCACGCAGACGGACCTGCGGCGCACGTCCGAACGATACCTCCAGGTCCAAGGCCCCGATCTGGACATGGGCCTGCGCGGCAAGAGCCGTGTTGATGCGGGTTTCGATGCGCGACACAAGCCAGTCAGGGACGGATAACGTGCGCCCGGCCACCGCCCAAAAGGCGCCGGCAAGGATGACAATGGCGATGACGCCTGAACGCCAGGCACGCATGAGAAGCCGGCGGTGCCGGCCGGGACTTTCGCCCCGGGGCGCTGGACTGATCGTCTGCCGCAATATGCTGCCTTTTGCACCTGGGGCCGGATACTTTGCCCGAACCGCCTTTATCTTTTGCCATGTTAGTCTAGAACAGTAGCGGACTTTTAACCAGAAAGGGATCACAGGACGATGATCAGCGAAGGCGACACCGCACCGGACTTCACTCTGCCTCGTGATGGCGGCGGCACGCTCACCCTCTCGGCGCTCCGCCCCAAGAAGGTCGTGCTGTACTTCTATCCGAAGGACGATACTTCGGGCTGCACGAAAGAGGCCATCGCCTTCACCGAGCACCTTGAGGCATTCGACGCGGCGGGCGCCGTGGTCGTCGGCGTCTCGAAGGACAGCGTCGCGGCCCACGACAAGTTCGTCAAGAAACACGAACTCGGCGTGATCCTTGTGTCGGACGAAGCATCCCAAGTGTGTGAAGAGTACGGCGTCTGGGCCGAGAAAAGCATGTATGGACGCAAGTACATGGGAATCGAGCGGTCGACCTTCCTCATCGACGAACAGGGAACCGTCGCTCGCGCATGGCACAAGGTCAAAGTACCCGGGCATGCAGAAGAGGTGCTGAAGGCTGCACAATCGGTCTGACAGAGGCGGCGCATCCCGGCCCCTTTTGTAAGGGGCGCGTGTCCCTCTGACTTGAGGCATGCGAATCCCGCGGAAGGCACCTCCCGATGAAACGCTGCGACGGCGCGTGCTGCGCGTCCGCTGGCGCCAACCAGGCAGCGCACATGAAAAATGAGCTGCCAGCAACGCATCTGGGGTGATCCGGTTCCCTTATCGGTGGAACTTTCGGCAAGATTTCGCCCAAATCGGCGTCAAACCTACCATCGGTGGATGCAGGCGCGCAGGGATGGTTGCGGCTGACGCCGGGCGCCGTTAAGCAACTTTCGGGCACCGGGCGTAAAGTCGCGGGTCCGAGGGACAGGCAGCGGAGCAGGATCATTGCCAGCGCGACTGATCAACCGGATCGACACCAAGATCGAGAAGTATCTGCCGGAACAACGGCTTTTCCTGAAATCCGACCGAGAAACCCGTTTCATCCGGCTGCGACCGTTGACGCAGGCGGTTGCCCTTTCCGGTTCGGCGTTGGTGCTTGGCTGGACGATCGTCGCAACCGCGATCCTGCTGATGGATTCGATCGGCGCGGGCAACTTCCGCGATCAGGCCCGGCGCGATCTGGCGGTCTATGAACAGCGCCTGAATGCCGTCGCGGCAGAACGCGATCGCCGCGCCGAAGAGGCTGTGAAGGCGCAAGAACGCTTCGCCTTCGCGATGACGCAGATTTCCGAGATGCAGTCCGCGCTTCTTGCATCGGAGGATCGGCGCAAGGAACTGGAAACCGGGCTCGATGTTGTTCAGGCCACGCTGCGCCGCACGATGCGCGAACGGGATGAGGCGCGTGGCGAAGCGTCTGAACTGGCCTTGGCCTTGACGGCCGAGACCGGGTCGGTCCGCACCGAAACCGCGCGCAGCAGGGATGTCGAGGCAACGCTCGACTACCTGACCGATGCGCTGGCCGCGACCGCCGGAGAGCGCGATCAGATGGCCCGCAGCGCCCAGCAGGCACAGGCAGAGATCGAGATGGCGATGCTCGAACGCCGGCTGCTGGAAGAGCGCAATGACGAGATTTTCGCGCAGCTGGAAGAAGCGGTCTCGGTGTCGATGGAGCCGCTTGACCGGATGTTCCGGTCGGCCGGGCTGCAACCCGAGCGGCTGCTGGACCAGGTGCGCCGCGGTTATTCGGGTGTTGGCGGCCAGTTGACGCCCGTCTCGTTCTCCACCAAGGGCGACCTCGGCAGCCCGGACGAATTGCGCGCCAACGCCATTCTCGAAGGCCTTGACCGCATGAACCTTTATCGGCTTGCCGCACAGAAGGCCCCTTTTGCGAGCCCGACGCACGCCGCAGTGCGGTTTACGTCAGGCTTCGGCACGCGCCGTGACCCGAAGACCGGGGGACGCCGGATGCACTCGGGCCTCGACTTTGCGGGCCCTCACGGCACCCCGATCCTTGCCACCGCTGACGGCGTGGTGAAGATCGCCCGCACCCAGGGCGGCTACGGCCGGGCGGTGATCATCCAGCACGACTTCGGCATCGAGACCCTGTATGCGCACCTGTCGCAAATCCGGGTGAAGGAAGGCCAAAGGGTATCGCGCGGCGACCGGATCGGTGATATGGGGAACACCGGTCGGTCCACCGGCACCCATCTTCACTACGAAGTCCGGCTCGGTGGCTCCGCAGTCAACCCGATGACCTATATCAAGGCGGCGCGAGATGTTTTCTAAGAGCAGGATCAACGAGCCCGGTCCCAAGAAATCGGCCGAGGTCGATCCCACCACAACGAATGAGAGTTCCATGAGCAGACCCGCGACCGATTTCGCATCTTCTTCCTCATCGAAGGCCAAGCCGCCCGCATCGACGCTGTCGTCGGACATGACGGTGACCGGCAACATGAAGACCTCTGGCGACATCCAGGTCGAAGGCACGGTCGAGGGCGATATCCGGGCCCACCTGCTGACCGTCGGGGAAAGCGCCACCATCCGGGGCGAGATCGTGGCAGATGACGTCGTCATCAACGGCCGGGTTATCGGCCGGGTTCGCGGTCTTAAGGTGCGCCTAACGGCGACCGCACGGGTCGAAGGCGACATCATCCACAAGACGATCGCCATCGAATCCGGTGCCCATTTCGAGGG
The DNA here is from genome assembly GCA_041687395.1 of Paracoccaceae bacterium. Taxonomy (GTDB): domain Bacteria; phylum Pseudomonadota; class Alphaproteobacteria; order Rhodobacterales; family Rhodobacteraceae; genus JAWLCA01. The sequence continues at coordinate 62,836 of JAWLCA010000006.1, forward strand.
TTCCGTTCAGCGCCAGGAAGACCCGTTGAGCACCGGAACAGCCCGTCCGGCCGGGGCGCAACCCAGCGCGGCGCCGACACAGTCGTCTGCCGTAAGCCAGGCGGTGGCCGCGAAGTCGGCAGAGCCCCAGCGCGGCTGATACCTTGCAAAATCCAGATGAAATGCCGCCTTTGGCGGCATTTTATTTGTTGGAAGGTCATCTGACATTTCTTGCAGTGGCCACCGCGGCGCGCGCAAGGGACGCCACAGGATGCAGTGGCTTCCTGCTCATCCGCATCGCGCCCCGACTCACGCAATGATTTGCGACATGCTCCGGTCCACGATAGCGTGGTTTCAGAGGCGCACATCATCCTCATCCTATCGCGCTGCACCAAGACAAGGGGCAGGACATGACGACGGTCCAGACTGAACCGATTCACGGCCAGAAACCCGGCACCTCCGGTCTGCGCAAGAAGACGCCCGTCTTCATGCAGCGCCACTATCTTGAGAATTTCGTGCAGTCGATCCTTGATGCGATCGGCGGCGCGACCGGCAAGACCTTCGTTCTGGGCGGCGACGGGCGCTATTTCAATGACCGCGCGGCGCAGGTGATCCTGCGCATGGCCGCAGCCAACGGCGCCGCGCGCGTGATCGTCGGTCAGCATGCGATCCTGTCGACGCCCGCAGCCTCGAACCTGATCCGCAGCCGCGGCACCGATGGCGGCATCATCCTCTCCGCCAGCCACAATCCCGGTGGGCCGGACGAGGATTTCGGTGTGAAATTCAACACCCCAAATGGTGGCCCAGCCCCCGAGTCGGTGACCGAGGCGATTCATCAGGCGAGCACGCGGATCACAGGCTACCGTATCCTCGAGGCCCACGATGCCGACCTGTCAAGTCTGGGCGAGCAGCGCATGGGCGAGATGGTGATCGAGGTGGTTGATCCCGTCGGCGACTATGCCGATCTGATGGAAACGCTTTTCGACTTCGACGCGATCCGCGCCATGGCGTCGGCCGGCTTTCGGATGCGGTTCGATGCGATGTGCGCCGTGACCGGCCCCTATGCCGCCGAGATCCTGGAGAACCGTCTGGGCTTTCCGGCCGGAACCGTGGTCAACGGAGAGCCGCTGCCCGATTTCGGCGGCCTGCACCCCGACCCGAACCCGACCTGGGCCAAGGCGTTGATGATCGAGATGTTCGGCCCCCTTGCCCCCGATTTCGGCGCCGCCTCGGACGGCGACGGCGATCGGAACATGGTGCTGGGCCGGGGGGTCTATGTCAGCCCCTCGGACAGTCTGGCGGTGCTGGTGGCCAATGCCCACGTCGCGCCGGGTTACGCCGGCGGACTGCGCGGTGTCGCGCGGTCGATGCCGACGTCGGCGGCGGTGGACCGGGTGGCTGCAAAGCTGGGGATTCCGTCCTACGAGACGCCGACCGGTTGGAAGTTCTTCGGCGCCCTGCTGGACGCCGGCCGCGCCACGATCTGCGGCGAGGAAAGCTTCGGCACCGGGTCCGACCATGTGCGCGAGAAGGACGGCCTCTGGGCGGTACTCCTGTGGCTCAATATCCTGGCCGTGCGGGGTGAAAGCGTGGCCGACATTCTGGTCGCGCATTGGTCGGAGTTCGGGCGCACCTACTATTCCCGGCACGATTTCGAGGGGTTGGAGGTGAAGGCGGCCACGTCGATGCTGAAGGCATTGGAGGACCGCGTGCCCGATCTGCCGGGCACCGAGGTGGAGGGGCTGCACATCGCGGCCGCCGACGACTTTACCTACACCGATCCAGTGGATGGCTCGGTGTCGGAACATCAGGGTCTGCGCATCGTCTTCCGCGACGGATCGCGGGTCGTGATGCGGCTCTCCGGCACGGGAACCGAGGGCGCGACCCTGCGCGTGTATCTGGAACATCATGAACCGGGGCCGCGCAACCTCGACCGTGACCCGCAAGAGGCCCTCGCCCCCGTGATCCGCGCGGCACATGCCTTGGCAGCGATCAAAAAGTGGACTGGCCGGGACGCTCCCGACGTCATCACCTGATCCGCCAGTCCCGGTTTTTTCTCCAGAACGGAAGCGCCCGCACCGTTCAGGACGGCACGGGCACCTTGGGATAAACCCGCCTCCCGTCTAGCCGTCTGCCAGCGTCCGGCGATAGAGATGCCAGCTCGCATGCCCAAGCAGCGGCAGGACGATGAAGAGCCCCAGGAACGCCGGGATCATTGCCGCCACCGTCAGTACCGCGATCGTCGCGGCCCACCGCATCATCACGGCCGGGTTCTGCTTCACCACTTCGACCGAGGCCATCATCGCGCTGACGAAATCGATGTCGCGGTCCAACAGAAGCGGCAGGCTGATGACCTGGGTCGTGAACAGGACCAGCGCGATCACCAGTCCTGCAATCCCACCCACCAGCATCAGCAGGATCCCCTCGACCGTCATTAGAGACCAGAGCGAATGGCCGATGTTCGGGATCGACCCGGTCCCCTGGAAGATCGCAAAGATCACCCGCGCGACCACCAGCCACATCATGAAGAAGACCAGCAGCATCACCGCCAGCGCCGGGATCTGGCCGTTACCGTGGCGGAACGGCGCCCGCATCACGGCCCCCCAATCCAGCTTCTCGCCACTCTCCAGCCGCCGGCTGACCTCGTAAAGGCCCAGGGCCACGAAGGGCGCGATGAGCGGAAAGCCAAAGGCCGCGGGGATCAACCACCAGAACTGCCCCGTCTCAGCCATCAGCCACGAAAACGCCAAGCCTGCGCCGGCATAGATGGCGGCGAAGAAGATGCCATATTGCGGGGCGCGCTTGAAATCGGCCCAGCCTGCATTCAGCGCCGCCTTCAGGTCGTCCTGCGTGATCGATTTGAAGTCCGGCATGACGCCCGGCGCCGGCGTCGTGTCGACATGGGACATGGGGTTCCTCCTTGGGCTCATCTGTTGATGCTCGCGCATCCAAGTTCAAGCCTAGTCAGAACTTTGCCCCTAGCAAAGGGGGTTTTCGCGCCCTCAGCCCTCGGCGCGCGCCTCGGCGCGGCTCTTGCCCGACACATTCTGCGCCAGCGTGGCCGCCATGAACTGATCCAGGTCGCCGTCCAGCACGCCCTGCGTGTCCGAGGTTTCCACGCCGGTGCGCAGATCCTTCACCATCTGGTAGGGCTGCAGCACATAGCTGCGTATCTGGTTGCCCCAGCCGGCATCGCCCTTGGCGTCGTGCGCCGCCTCGATCGCCTCGGTCCGCTTGCGCAGCTCCAGCTCGTAGAGCCGCGACTTCAGCGCGTTCATCGCGATCTCACGGTTCTGGTGCTGCGACTTCTGGCTGCTGGTGACGACGATGTTGGTGGGGATGTGGGTGATCCGTACGGCCGAATCCGTGGTGTTCACGTGCTGCCCGCCCGCGCCCGAGGAGCGGTAGGTATCGATGCGAATGTCGGACGGGTTGATCTCGATCTCGATGTTGTCGTCGACGACCGGATAGACCCAGACGGAACTGAACGAGGTGTGCCGCCGCGCGGCGGAATCGTAGGGCGAGATCCGCACCAGACGGTGCACGCCCGATTCCGATTTCAGCCAGCCATAGGCATTCGGCCCGCTGATCTTGTAGGAAACCGAGCGGATGCCGGCCTCTTCGCCCGCGGTTTCCGACATCAGTTCGACCGTGTAGCCCTTCTTCTCGGCCCACCGGACGTACATCCGCGCCAGCATCGCTGCCCAATCGCAGCTTTCGGTGCCACCCGCGCCGGCGTTGATCTCCAGGAAGGTGTCGTTGCAGTCGGCCTCGCCATCCAGCAGCGCCTCGAGTTCCTTCTGCGCGGCCTTGTCGGCCAGCGCCCGCAGCGCGGCTTCGGCCTCCGTCACGATCTCGGTGTCGCCCTCGGCCTCGCCCAGCTCGATCAGGTCGATGTTGTCCTGCAGGTCCTTGCTGATGGAATTCCACGTGCCGTAGGCATCGATCAGCATCTGCCGTTCCCGCATCAGCTTCTGCGCCTTGGCGGGGTCGTCCCACAGGCCCGGATCCTCGATCAGCGCATCGAACTCCTCCATCCGGTGGGGGGCGGTCTCCACGTCAAGTCGCTGCGCCAGCAGGTGCAGGGATTTGCGGATCTTCTCGACGAGCGTCTGAGCCTCGGCGCGCATGGGGGTAGATACTCCGGAAATGTCAGGGGCGGGTGATAGACCGAAGCGGCCCGTTCGTGCAAGCCGCCCCTAGTAAAGCCCGCCCGAGGAAAGCGTGCCGAAATTAGACCGCTCGGGGATGATCGCCCGGCGGCCGGTCGAGGTGGTGACCTCCTGCGATTGCTCGACCTCACCGCGGTCGTAGAGCGGCAGGTTCGATCCCATCGCGAAGCCGCCATCCAGCGTCACGCCGAACATCGGCTCCCAACCATCGCGGAAGTATTCAGAGACCACGTGATCGCCGGTCGCGCTGTCCGGCAGACGAGCGCCGGTGAAGCGGTCGATCTTCACGAAATAGCCGCCGGGCGGAACGGCAAAGCGGGTGCCGCCGTATTTCTCGACCGCCTCGCGCATGAAGCTGGTGAACACCGGCCCGCAGGTGCCGCCGCCCGACACGCTGCCCAGGCTGCGCGGCTGGTCGTAGCCGATGTAGCACCCCGCCACGATGTTCGAGGTGTAGCCGACGAACCACACGTCCTTGCTGTCGTTGGTGGTCCCGGTTTTGCCCGCCACGGGCACCGGCAGGCTGATTGATCGGCCCGTGCCGCGCTGGATGACGCCTTCCATCATCGAGGTCAGCTGATAGGCCGTTACCGGGTCCATTATCCGCTCCCGGTCCGAGGTGATGCGCGGGATCACGCCGGGGTCGAGGCTGGCCAGTTCGCAGTCCACGCACTCGCGCTCGTCATGACGATAGATCGTATGGCCCCAGCGGTCCTGCACCCGGTCGACGAGCGTGGGTTCCACCCGCTCACCACCGTTGGCGAACATCGCGTAGGCGGCGACCATCTTGAACAGCGTGGTCTCCTGTGCGCCCAGGGCGTTGGCCAGGAACTGACGCATCGGCGCGTAAACGCCGAACCGCTCGGCATATTCTGCCACCGTGTCCATGCCAATCTCTTGCGCAAGGCGGACGGTCATCAGGTTGCGCGACTGCTCGATCCCGGTGCGCAGTGGCGTCGGGCCATAGTACTGGTTCGTCGCGTTCTGCGGCCGCCAGATGCCTTGGGGCGTGTCCACTTCGATCGGAGCATCGACGACGATGGTGGCCGGGCTGTAGCCGCTGTCCAGCGCGGCGGCGTAGATGAACGGCTTGAACGCCGACCCCGGCTGCCGCTGCGCCTGCGTCGCGCGGTTGAAGACGGAATCCTGATAGGAAAACCCGCCTTGAATCGCGATCACCCGGCCATTGTTCACATCCATCGCCATGAAGGCGCCCTGCACCTCGGGCACCTGGCGCAGCGACCAGCGCTGAAACTCTCCGGCATCGTTGGTCAGTGCCTTGACAAGCACCACCTCGCCCGCGCTGACCAGATCGCCGGCGCGTTGCGCCCGCGGCCCCAACCGGCCATCGGCCTGCCGCTTGCGCGCCCAGGTCACGTCCTCAGCCAGAATGAAATGGCCGTCCTCGTCCTCCTCGACACCTTCGATACCGATGCGCGCCGCCTGTTCGCCCACCGACAACACCACGGCCGGATACCAGCCGTCGATGTCGCGGGGCACCTCTGCGGCCGCCAGCGCGGCGCGCCAGCTCACCTCGGTTCCCAGTTCGGCTTCGGGAATCGCGCGTCGCGTCCCGCGCCAGATGCCAAGGTTGCGGTCGTACCGCTCCAGCCCCTCGCGCAGTGCCTTGGCCGCGACTTCCTGCAGTTCGGGATCAACGGTCGCGCGGATCGTCAGGCCACCGCCGAAGAATTCCTGCTCGCCAAAAGTGCCAGACAACTGGCGCCGGATCTCGTCGGTAAAATAGTCGCGCGGCGGGAGGCTGTCGCGGAATGCAGGAAAATCCCCGCCCTGAACGGTGCGCAGCGGCTCGGCGATCGCGGCCTCCATCGTCGCCTGATCGATGTAGCCGTTGTCCAGCATCTCGCGCAGCACGTAGTTGCGGCGTTCGGTCACCCGCTCCTTGGCGCGAACCGGGTGATAAGACGACGGCGCCTGGGGGAGCGCCGCCAGGAACGCCGCCTCGTGCACCTCAAGCTGGCCGAGCGTCTTGTTGAAATAGGTCTGCGCTGCGGCCATCACGCCATAGCTGTTCTGGCCAAGGAAGATCTCGTTCAGATAAAGTTCCAGGATCTTGTCCTTGGGCAGCGTCTCCTCGATCCGGGAGGCAAGGATGATTTCCTTGATCTTCCGCTCGCCCGTACGATCGCCCGACAGCAGAAAGTTCTTCATCACTTGCTGCGTGATCGTCGATGCCCCGCGCACCGTCTGGCCGCGGGTCGCGATCGCCTCGTAGGCCGCCGCCGCGATGCCGCGCACGTCATACCCCTGGTGCACGTAGAAATTCTTGTCCTCGGCCGAGATGAAGGCATGCTTCACCACGTCCGGGATCTCCTCGATCGGGGCGAAGATCCGGCGCTCCTGCGCGAATTCGTCGATCATCCGCCCCTCGACCGAGTAGATTCGGCTGATGGTGGGCGGGGCGTACTGCGCCAGTTGCTCGTGGCTGGGCAGTTCGCGGGAATACATCCAGAAGACCCCGCCAACCGTCAGCGCGGCGAAGAAGACGGCCATGGTCAGCCAACTGAAGATGCCCCCCACGGCGGAGGTCAGAAACCGGATCACAAGAACTTCCCCTTCTGGACGGACCATCATATACGCGCCCCGGACTGCGCGGTCAAAACGCAACCGCACCAACGCGCGGGATTCGCTGCCGCCCGCCGGTCACGATTGGCTGAGGCATGCAGCGATCCGGTCAACAGACCCCGAACATACCTGCGCGCGCCCGCTCCGCCCCCGACCCTGGGGTGACGGACCGTCCGCGCAGGATCTAAGCACCTGTGCATTCTTGCAAGGATTGCTGGCTAACTGTGCGATTTTTTGGGTATGCACGGCAGAGGCACGTGAAGCATACCTATTTGCACACGCAGATTTCGCGGCTCAACGGGCGGCCATGAACCGCTCCAGGCGCGCCAATCCCTCGGCGATATCGGCGCTCGCGCGGGCATAGGAGAACCGCACCGTCCGCGCGCCTCGCACCGGGTCGAAATCCAAGCCCGGCGTGATCGCGACGCCTGCTTTTTCAAGAGCTTCCGAGCAGAACTTCACACTGTCATCCGTCAGGTCGGACACGTCGGCATAAACATAGAAGGCCCCGTCCGGCGGCGCGATCCGCGTGAACCCCGCACGCGGCAATCCGTCCAGCATCAAACGCCGGTTTTCCGCGTAAATCGAAAGGTTTGCCTCAAGTTCCTCATGGCATTCCAGCGCCGCCAGCGCCGCCACCTGGCTCGCATGGGGCGGGCAGATGAACATGTTCTGCGCCAACCGCTCGATCCGCCGCACATCCGCCTCGGGCACCACCATCCAGCCCACACGCCACCCCGTCATGCTGAAGTATTTCGAGAACGAATTGATCACGCAGACCTCATCCGAAATCTCCAGCGCACTCACCGCCCGCCCCTCGTACTGCAGGCCGTGATAGATCTCGTCCGACACGAAATTCAGCCCCCGCCCGGCAGCCAGATCGATCAGCGCCGCAAGCCGTCCGCGCCCCAACATGGTGCCCGAAGGATTGCCGGGTGAGGCGACTATAAGTCCCTGCAGTTCTTCTGTAATTTCCTCCGGAACCGGCTGGTATCGGTTCTCGGCGCGGGTCTGGATGCCCACGGGTTCCAGCGACAGAGCGTGCAGGATCTGCCGATAGCTGGGGTAACCGGGCTCGCCCAATCCCACCCGGTCACCGGCCTCGAAATACGCCGTGAAGGCCAGCAGAAACGCCGCCGACGACCCCGCCGTGACAATCACCCGCTCGGGATTCAGATCGACGCCGTACCAGCGCCGATAAAGCTGCGCGATGCCCCGCCGCAGTTCCGGCAATCCCAACGCCACGGTATACCCAAGCGCATCGGCCTCCATCGCCAGCGAGAGCGCGGCGCGCGCGCCGGAGGGTGCGGGCGTGCCCGGCTGGCCAACCTCCATATGGATGATGTGCCGCCCCGCCGCCTCGGCGCGCCGCGCGGCCTCCATCACGTCCATCACGATGAAGGGCGCAACCTCGCCCCGTTTGGATCCACGCATCTTTACCTCCGGGTTTCGGGGGTGATCGCAGCCCGGCCCGCAGAGGTCAAGCAAGCGTGAGGTGGCCCCCGCCCCCTTGCCTTGCCGGGGATATCTGCGAAAGTCCGCGCCAAGCTGACAGGAGACGTTGATGACCCGCTTTCCCCTCGCCCTCGGCCTCGCTGCCGGTCTGGCCGCAACGCCCGCGATGGCCTTCGACATTTCGGCAATGACCGAGTCCGAACGGGCCGCCTTTGGCGACGCGGTTCGGGACTATCTGATGGAAAACCCCGAGGTTCTGGTCGAAGCGATCGGCGTGCTGGAGCAGCGCCAGCAGGAGATGGAGGTGGAGAACGACGCCGCCCTGATCCGCACACATGCCGAGGATATCTTTGACGACGGGCATTCCTGGATCGGCGGGAATCCCGAGGGCGACGTCACGATTGTCGAGTTCGTGGACTATCGGTGCAGCTTCTGCCGCCGCGCCCATCCCGAGATCGAGCAGCTGCTGGAGATGGACGGTAACATCCGGCTGGTGATGAAGGAATTCCCGATCCTGGGCGAGCAGTCGGAGCTTTCCAGCCGCTTTGCCGTGGCCGTGCAGCAGCTTCACGGCGAAGAGGCCTACAAGGCGGTGCATGACGCCCTGATCACCTATCGCGGCGATTTCACCCTGCCCGCGCTGGAGCGTCTGGCCGAGGAACTGGGGCACGAGCCCGCGCCGCTGCTCACGCGGATGACGGAGACCGAGGTCAGCGATATCCTGCGCGAGAACCGCCAACTGGCCGAACGGCTTCGGATCAACGGGACACCGACCTTCATCATGGGCGAGACGATGCTGAGGGGCTATGTCCCGATCGACGGAATGATGCAGATGGTAGAGGCCCTGCGGGAAGAGCAGGGCTGAGTGTCCACGCGTGGACACTTTTCCAAGGCATTGATGTAAAACGCTTTCGCGTTTTTCTTTAACCGAAAATCAAGCTTCTGGCGGGTTATTCGGCCGCCTCACGGGCTGCTGCGGCCTCGATTTCGGCGGCCTTTTGTTCCACTTGTTCGACGATATGGTCGATCATCTGGTCATTCGAGAGCTTGTGGCTCTGCTTGCCCGCCAGATATACCATGCCGTGCCCGGCACCGCCGCCGGTAAAGCCGATGTCGGTCATCAGCGCCTCGCCCGGCCCGTTCACAACGCAGCCGATGATCGACAGGCTCATCGCGGTCTTGATGTGTTCCAGCCGCTTTTCCAGTGCCTCGACCGTCTTGATGACATCGAACCCCTGTCGCGCGCAGGAGGGGCAGGAGATGATCTGCACGCCACGCGTCCGCAGCCCCAGAGACTTCAGGATCTCGTAGCCGACCTTCACCTCTTCGACCGGATCCGCCGAGAGGCTGACGCGGATCGTGTCTCCGATCCCCATCCAGAGCAGGTTGCCCAGCCCGATGGCCGACTTCACCGTGCCGCTGACCAGACCGCCCGCCTCGGTGATGCCCAGATGGATCGGCGCATCCGTCGCCTCGGCCAATTGCTGATAAGCGGCGGCGGCAAGGAAAACGTCGGAGGCCTTGCAGGAGATCTTGAATTCGTGAAAGTCGTTGTCCTGCAACAGCTTGATGTGATCGAGCCCGCTTTCGACCATCGCGTCCGGGCAGGGCTCGCCATATTTCTCCAGCAGATGCCGCTCCAGGCTGCCGGCGTTGACGCCGATGCGAATCGAACAGCCGTGGTCGCGCGCCGCGCGCACCACCTCGCGCACCCGGTCGGCGCTGCCGATGTTGCCGGGGTTGATCCGCAGGCAGGCCGCCCCTGCCTCTGCCGCCTCGATCGCGCGTTTGTAGTGAAAATGGATGTCGGCCACGATCGGCACCGGGCTCTCCGCGACGATCTCGCGCAATGCACGGGTTGAGGATTCGTCAGGCGTGGAGACCCGGACGATATCGGCGCCAGCCTCCGCGCAGCGCTGGATCTGCGCGATCGTGGCACGCACGTCTGATGTGTCCGTGTTGGTCATCGTCTGGACCGAGATCGGCGCGTCGCCGCCAACCGCGATCGGCCCGACCATGATCTGTCGAGACTTGCGCCGATAGATGTTGCGCCAGGGACGGATGGGATTCAGCGACATGGAGGAACCTTGGTCAGCATTGCAGCAACAAGGATAGGGCCTGCCGCGGGGCGCGGCAACCGCATCGGGATGAACCGGGTCATCCTATGCTCAGAAAGAGTGGACCGCGCGCGCGCTCAATCCGGCTCGGCCTGCGCCACGGAAAAGCGCGCCAGATCGGCGTCCTGGCTGGTGTCGGCGACCTGATAGACGTCGGTCAGGGACTCTGGCGAAAGGATGACGCTGCGGGCGATCTGCGCGCCGGGGGCCGAGGGACCGTAGGTTTCGCCATTCACGAGGAAATAGACCGCACCGGAATTGCCCGCGCGCAGCACCGGCGGCTCTTCCATCTGTGGCACCACGTAGCGTTCGTTTGCATCGAGAATCTTTTCGAACAGCGTGGTGCCGTCGGCCGCCTGCACGCGCACCCAGGCGGGACGAACGGCCAGGATTTCCACCACCGGCGGCCCTGCTTCCACGACCTGAATCTCGGCCGCGTCCGGCACCGCCGGATCGATCTCGGCCAAGGTTTCGGCTTCCTCGCCCTGCCCGTCAGCCAGCACGCCGGTGCGGCGCGGATCGATGGCGGCGATGGGGCCGTCGCGCGACTCCATCACCGGCACGTCCAGCGCCTGCGGGCGATACAGCCGATCCAGAGCCTCGGGCGAGGGCAGCGAAAGACCGGAATCGACCGCCGCCACATCGGTCAGCGCGGTGGCGCCGGCAAGCGGGTCCAGCGTGGCGACGACACCCGAGGGCGGCGTGTCCACCGGCGCAAGCTGCACGCGCTGGACTTCCTGCAGGACGGTCCAGCCACCGAATGCGATCGCGCCGGTCAGCGCGGCAAGGATGAACAGGGATCCCAATGCGCCCGGCTCGATCCGCGACAGCGGGTTTTCGCCCCGCGGCACGAAGCTGGCGCGCGGGTTGGCCAGCGGGTCAGCATATTCGGTCTTGCGCCGCGCCACGGCCGCCGCGCCCATCCGCGGGCTGGAGGCCGAGGGCGACATGCCGTGCGCAGTGCGGAAACCCGCCTCCTCGCAGAAGCGGGCATAGGCCCATTCAGGATCCATCCCGAGATAGCGCGCGTAGGAGCGCACATAGCCCGCGATGAAGCCCTGCGTTTCGAAGGCGGAGACGTCACAATTCTCGATCGCGGCGATCTGGGTCGCCTTGATCTTCAGTTCGCGTTGAACGTCGAGAAGCGATTTGCCGAGCGTCGCGCGTTCGCCGCGCATCAGGTCACCCAGACGCACGTCGAAATCGTCAAACCCCTTGGGTTTCACCGCGTCCTGCGTCGAAGGTTGATCCCTTCGCCCGATCATGCCTGCCTCTTCTCTGTCCCGCCTGATCCGGACGAGTGCTGTCATCGACTCGCCCCGCCTCGTCTTCACGCAAAGGTAGCACAGCGCAAGTCGCATTGCACCAGTTCTGGTGCTCAGGCAGAGAGTTCGGCGCGATTCAGCGCACAATGCGCCCAGAGTTGATCCATGGCGCGGACAAGCCGGTCCGTCATCGGCCCGTCATGCACCGGAGAGGGGGTGAAGCGCAGCCGCTCGGTCCCGCGCGGAACCGTCGGAAAATTGATGGGTTGCACATAAATCCCGTAGTTTTCGAGCAGCATGTCGGACAGCTGCTTGCAGTGGACGGGGTCGCCCACATGGACAGGAACGATGTGGCTGCCATGGTCGATGATCGGCAGGCCAAGGCCGCGGAGACGCAGTTTCAGCGCCGCCGCACGCTCTTGATGCAGGTCTCGGAGGGCTTGGTCGCCCTTCAGGTGGCGAATCGATTCCGCCGCCCCCGCTGCAACCGCAGGTGGTAGGGATGTGGTGAAGATGAACCCGGGCGCGTAGGACCGGACCGCGTCCACCATGCGCGCGCTGGAGGCGATGTAGCCGCCCGCGACGCCATAGGCCTTGGCGAGCGTGCCGTTGATGATGTCGATCCGTCCCATCAGCCCGTCGCGCTCTGCCACGCCCGCGCCGCGCGGGCCGTACATGCCGACCGCGTGCACCTCGTCGATGTAGGTCAGCGCGTCGAATTCGTCCGCAAGATCGCAGATCGCCTTGATCGGGCCGAAATCGCCGTCCATGGAGTAGACGCTTTCGAACGCGATCAGCTTCGGCGCTGCGGGGTCCTCGGCTTCCAGCAGTTCGCGCAGATGCTCCACGTCGTTGTGGCGGAAGACGCGCTTTGCACCGCCGTTGCGGCGCACCCCTTCGATCATCGAGGCGTGGTTCAGCGCGTCGGAATAGATGATGAGGCCGGGAAACAGTTTCGGCAGGGTCGAGAGCGTGGCATCGTTCGCGATATAGGCCGAGGTAAAGACAAGGGCGGCTTCCTTGCCGTGCAGATCCGCGATCTCGGCCTCGAGCGCCTTGTGATAGAGTGTGGTGCCCGAGATGTTGCGCGTCCCGCCCGACCCTGCGCCCGAGATGTCGATCGCCTCGTGCATCGCCTTCAGGACTGCCGGGTGCTGGCCCATCCCCAGATAATCGTTGCCGCACCAGACGGTGATCTCGCGCGTGGTGCCGTCCGGGCGGCGCCATGTGGCGCAGGGGAAAGACCCGCAGTGACGCTCGATATCGATGAAGGTCCGGTAGCGTCCTTCGTCGTGCAGACGGTCGATGGCGGATTGCAGCGCGGTATCGTAATTCAAGTCGTCTCTCCCTGGCCTTCAGCTCGGGTTCTTGTCGATCCCCTGCCACAGAAGCGGAGGCTGCGCCTTGATATGGATCACATGTCGGCAGGGACAGGGTCCATATTGTCGCTCCTTCCGGATAGCCCGATGAGGCCGCGGGGTCAATTCAACTCGGGTCGAGGGGCTTCTGGACAGCGCGCGCAAGGCTGCTAGGGTCGCGCCCGAAAAGGAGACCGCCATGACCGCCACCCCCCGCCTTGCCCCCGTGCTGGAACGCATCGACACCGATATCGACGCGGCCACCGACCGCCTGCTGGACCTGCTTCGCATCCCCTCGATCTCTACCGATCCGGCCTTCAAGGACCATTGTCGCGCCGCGGCCGACTGGCTGGTGAACGATCTTAAGTCGCTGGGCGTAGACGCAGCGGCCCGGCCGACGCCGGGGCATCCGATGGTGGTGGGGAAGAGCGCTGGCGGCGGCGGGCCGCAGCTGCTGTTCTATGGTCACTATGATGTCCAGCCGGTCGATCCGCTGTCCCTCTGGGATCGCGATCCGTTCGATCCGGCGGTCGAGGCCACGGCCAAGGGAAAGGTCATTCGCGGCCGCGGGTCGGCGGATGACAAGGGCCAGCTGATGACCTTTGTCGAGGCGTGCCGGGCGTGGGTTGCCGTCCGTGGCAGCCTGCCGGTGCCGATCACTTTCTTTTTCGAGGGCGAGGAGGAATCCGGCTCTCCCAGCCTTGTGCCTTACTTGAAGGAACACGGCGACGAGTTGAAATCCGACGTGGCACTGATCTGCGATACCGGACTTTTCGGCCATGACACGCCGGGCATCGTGACCATGTTGCGTGGTCTGCTGGGCGAGGAGTTGACGATCACCGGGCCGAACAAGGACCTGCATTCGGGAATGTTCGGGGGGGCGGCGATGAACCCGATCCGGGTGCTGACGAAGATCTTGTCCGGGTTGCATGACGATCAGGGGCGGGTCACGGTGCCGGGCTTCTACGATGGCGTGCCGGAACTGGCCCCCGAGATCCGGGCGCAGTGGGAGGGGCTGAACTTTGACCACAACGAATTTCTGGGCGAAGTCGGCCTGTCTCACCCGGCGGGCGAGCAGGATCGCAGCGCGCTGGAGATGATCTGGTCGCGCCCGACCTGCGAGATCAACGGGATCGGCGGCGGCTATCAGGGTGACGGGTTCAAGACCGTGCTGCCGTCGAAAGCCAGTGCCAAGGTCAGCTTTCGCCTTGTCGGGCAGCAGGACCCCCACAAGATCCGCGAGGCGTTCCGGGCCTATGTCCAGTCCATGCTGCCGCCGGACTGCTCGGTGGAATTCAAGGGATATAGCGCGTCGCCCGCCAGCGTGATGGCGACCGACCACCCGGCGTTCGAGGCCGCCCGGGCGGCGCTGTCGGATGAATGGCCGAAGGAGGCGGCGTTCATCGGGTCGGGCGGGTCGATCCCGGTGGCGGGGTATTTCAAGTCGCTGCTGGGAATGGATTCGATGCTGATCGGGTTTGGCCGGGACGACGACCAGATCCACAGTCCGAACGAGAAATACGACCTGGAATGCTTCCACAAGGGCATCCGAAGCTGGGCGCGGGTGCTGGACGCGTTGGCCAGATAAGGGGCGCAACAAGGTAAATTTGCCGAGATGCTCACGCGTGAGCATTTCGGCAAGATATTGAAATCGCTCATTTTCGGATTTTTTCTTAACCGAATCGAAAGACTTTCGCAGCCGAATTTCGCGGCCTGAGATTCAGCCGAGCACCACGTCCAGCACCATCATCAGCACCAGCCCCAGAACCAGCCCCGCGGTGGCGCGGGCCTGGTTGCGGTGGCGGTGGGTCTCGGGGATGATCTCGTGACTGATGACGTAGATCATCGCCCCCGCGGCGAAGGTCAGCCCCCAGGGCAACAGCGGCTCGGAAACCGACACCACCACCACGCCGATCAATCCGCCCACGGGTTCGATCAGGCCGGTGACGAGCGCGACGATGAAGGCGAAGCGGCGATCGTACCCAAGGCCGAGCAGGGCGACGGCCACCGCCATCCCCTCGGGCAGGTTCTGCAGCCCGATACCGATGGCGAGCGTGGTGCCCTTTGCCACGTCGCCGCCTGCAAACCCGATGCCGACGGCCATTCCTTCGGGGAAGTTGTGGATGGTGATGGCCAGAACGAACAACCAGATCCGCGCGAGGCTGCCGGGGTCGGCACCTTCGCGCCCTTGGACAAAGTGTTCGTGGGGCAGCAACTCGTTCAGTGCGGCGACGGCGGCGGCACCCAGGATGATCCCCGCGCCCGCGATCAGGGCGGCGACGAGCAGGCTGCCGTGGCGGGCCTCGGCCGCCTCGATCCCCGGAATGATGAGCGAGAAGTAGGAGGCCGAGAGCATGACGCCCGCGGCGAACCCCAGAAGCGCGTCGCTGGTCGGGCGTGAGATCGAGCGGCCCAGCAGGACCGGCAGCGCGCCGACCCCGGTCATCAGACCGGCGACAAGGCTGGCCAGCGCGCCCCAGAGGATGATCTCCATCGCCCGCCCCCCGTCAGCCTGCGCCGCGTTCGGCCTTCTTCTCCCAGCGGCCGGAGTCGTCGGACCAGTATTGCGCCGCGATCCCGGCCTCGGTCAGCGTTTTCCACTGGCCGCGCGCCTTGGTCAGGGCCTCTGGATCGTTGCCATCGAAGAGGATGCAGACGCGGGTCAGGCTGGCGGCCTCGTCCAGCGTCACGTCGGCGCTGTCCACCGCCATCAGGCAGGCGGGCGCGTTGGGCAGGTCGGGCGCGGTGGTCAGCAGGATCGGCTGGTCGGCATCATGCGGGCCGCCGGCCAGACCGTGAGGCAGGAAGCCGTCCTCGGCCCCCAGCCACAACTTTTCGTCCAACCAGCGCATCCGGTCGGCGCTGATCCCGCGCACCGCCACGCGCCAGCCAGCACCGAGGGATTTCTCGAGCAGCGCCGGCAGCGCCGCCTCGAGCGGTTGCCGGGTCAGGTGGTAGAAATAGACGGCCATCAGCCCTCGAACCGGTCGCGGATCAGGCGGTCCAGCGTCATCACGCCCCAGCCGGTCGCCCCCTTGGGTGCAAAGGTGGTGTCGGATTTCAGCAGCGCGACGCCGGCGATGTCCAGATGCACCCAGGGGGTTTCGGACTTCACGAAGCGTTGCAGGAACTGCGCCGCGGTGATCGAGCCCGCCGGGCGGCCGGCGCTGTTCTTCATGTCGGCAAGGCGGGACTTGATCAGCTTGTCATAGGCTTCGCCCAGCGGTAGGCGCCAGGCGCCCTCGCCCTCGGCCCGCGCGGCGGCCAGCACGCCATCGGCCAGCGCGTCGTCATTGGCAAAGACGCCCGCGTTCTCGTGCCCCAGAGCGACGATCACCGCGCCCGTCAGGGTGGCAAGGTCGATCATGCCGGCAGGCTTGAAGCGGTCTTGCGCGTACCACAGCAGGTCGGCCAGAACGAGGCGCCCCTCGGCGTCGGTGTTGATCACCTCGATCGTGTCGCCCTTCATGGACTTCACGATATCGCCGGGGCGCTGCGCGCGGCCGTCGGGCATGTTCTCGACCAGCCCCACGAGGCCCACGACATTCGCCTTGGCCTTGCGCAGCGCGATGGCCTTCATCACGCCCGCGACGACGCCCGCGCCGCCCATGTCCATCGTCATCTCTTCCATGCCGCCCGCGGGCTTGATCGAGATGCCGCCGGTGTCGAACACCACGCCCTTGCCGACCAGCGCGAGCGGGGCATCGCCCTTCTTGCCGCCCTTCCAGCGCATCACCACGACCTTTGACGGGCTTTCCGACCCCTGCCCGACCGCCAGCAGCGCGCGCATACCGAGCTTTTCCAGATCCTTTTCCTCCAGCACCTCTACCTTCAGGCCGAGGTCGGACAGCGCCACAAGCTGCGCGGCAAAGCTGGTGGTTGTCAGCACGTTCGCGGGGGTGTTGATCAGGTCGCGGGTGTAGAAGGTGCCTTCGGCCACCGCGCGCAAGGGGGCAAAGGCGGCCTCGGCGCCCTTGGGGTCCTTCACCATCAGTCGCACCGCGCCGGGTGCCTCGCCCTTGTCAGATTTGTGGTCGGTGAAGCTGTAGGCGCGCAGCGCCAGGCCGAGGGCCAGTTCCTCGGGCTTGGCCCGGCTTCCGAACAGAACGGTCTCACCCGCGGCCGGCAGCTTCTGCCCGATCCCCGCCCCGACCTTGCGCAGATCGGCGGCGCTGGCGCGGGCGGGCAGCCGGATGGCACGCACCGCCTCTGCCTTCAGGCCGGCGGGCCAGGCCAGATCCACCCCCTCGCCCGGTTTCAGCTTTTCCCAGGCTTTGCTTTCGGCCAGCCGCGCCAGCGCCCCGCGCATCAGGCGGTTCAGGCGGCGGGCGAGCAGGTCGCGCGGGCCGTCTGCGTCCATCAGAACGGTGATCCGGCCGGGAGTGTCGGATAGCGCGTCGGCGTCGGGTTCGAGGAAGGAAATCTTTGGCAGGTCGGTCATGAGGAACTCCTTTGCGCAGCAGTCTGGGACAGGCGCGGGGCGGTGCCAAGGGGCAAGTTAGCGGTTCCAGCGGCCGGGCTTTTCGTCTAGCGTGCAAGCCGCGCCGGGGGGCAGTGCGGGATAGGTAGGCGTGTCGCGATTCGACCGATACATGGTGAAGCAGTTGCTGACGATGTTCGGCTTCTTCGCCTTGGTCCTCGTGTCGGTCTACTGGGTCAACCGGGCGGTATCGCTGTTCGACCAGTTGATCGGGGACGGGCAATCGGCGCTGGTGTTCCTGGAACTCAGCATGCTGACCCTGCCCGCCGTGATCCGCTCGGTGCTGCCGGTCGCGGCCTTTGCCGCCGCGGTCTTCGTCACCAACCGGCTGGCCAACGAAAGCGAACTTCTGGTGATGCAGGCGACGGGCTTCTCGGCCTTTCGGCTGGTGCGGCCGGTGCTGATCTTCGGGCTGATCGTGGCCGGGCTCCTGGCGGTGCTGGCGCACCTTCTGGTGCCGGCGGCGCGGGCGGAACTGGCCCAGCGGCAGGGCGAGATCGCCGAGAACATCACCGCGCGCTTCCTGACCGAGGGCGCCTTCCTGCACCCCGCGACCGGCATCACCATCTATATCCGCGAGGTGACCGAGACGGGCGAATTGCGCGAAGTCTTCCTGTCGGATGCCCGCAATCCCGAATCGCGCACCAGCTACACCGCGCAGCGCGCGCTGATCGTGCGCGGTGAGGACGGCCCGAAACTGGTGATGCTGCAGGGGCTGGCCCAGACAATCCGGTATCAATCGGAGCAGATCTTCGTCACCCGGTTCGCGGATTTCACCTACGATCTGGGCGATCTGATCGGCCAGGGCCGCGCGGACCGGCGCGACCTGCGCGAGATGCCGACATCGGCGCTGCTGACCCCCGACGACCGGCTGCTGGAACTGACCCGAGCGACCCCGGCCGCCGTCCTGACCGAACTTCACAACCGGATCGTCCACCCGCTCCTCGCCCCGGTGGCGGCCAGCCTGGGCTTTGCTGCGCTGCTTTTGGGCGGGTTCAGCCGCTTCGGCCTCTGGCGTCAGATCCTGGGGGCTGTGGTGGCCATCATCCTGCTGCAATTGGTCAGCAATGCCGCCACTGGCCTCGCGCTCACCGATCCCCGGCTCTGGCCGGTGAACTATGCGCCGATCCTGCTGGGGGCAGCGGCGACCATCGCGCTGCTGTGGTGGGCAGACAGGCCCCGCAGCCCCCGTCGCGCGCAGGTCGTCGATGCGAGCACCAGAGGGGCGGCCGCATGACGCTCACGCTCTATTTCGCGCGGAAGTTCCTGTATGCATTCCTGGGCGTGGCCGGGGTGTTCCTGGGCATTCTGATGCTGCTGGACATGGTCGAACAGATCCGGCGCTTTGCCGGATCCGACGTGAACTTCGCGCAGGCGGCGGAACTTGCCGCGCTGAACGTGCCCGAAAGCCTGTATCGCATCCTGCCGCTGATCGTGCTGCTGGCAACGCTGACACTGTTCCTGGGGTTGGCGCGCCGGTCGGAACTGGTGGTCATCCGCGCGGCGGGTCGGTCGGCCCTGCGCGCCCTGATCGCGCCTGTGGTGACGGCGCTTCTGATCGGTGGCGTGGCGGTGGCGGTGCTGAACCCGATCGTCGCGGCCACAACCAAGCAGTACGAATTGCTGGTCGGGCAATACGCGCGCGGGACGCAGAACGTGCTGTCGATCAGCCGCGAGGGGCTCTGGCTGCGTCAGGGCGGTGACGAGGGGCAGACGGTGATCCGTGCTACGCGCGCGAATTTCGACGGCACTGTGCTTTATGCCACGACATTTCTGACCTTCGGCCCCGACGGCAGCCCCCTGCGCCGGATCGAGGCGCCCGAGGCCAATCTGGAGCCCGGCGCCTGGGTGCTGCACAACCCCAAGGTCTGGTCGCTGCAAAGCGACAATCCTGAACGTGACGCCACCCGCCCCGAGGAGTTGCGTCTGCCGACCGATCTGACGCGCGACCAGATCCGCGACAGCTTCAGCGCGCCTTCGGCGATCCCGATCTGGGAACTACCCGAGTTCATTGCGCGGCTGGACGCCGCCGGATTCTCGGCGCGGCAGCATCGCGTCTGGCTGCAGATGGAACTGGCGCTCCCGCTTCTTCTGGCGGCGATGGTGCTGGTTGCAGCGGGCTTCACCATGCGTCATTCGCGTGTGGGCGGCACCGGTCCCTTTGTCCTCATGGCGCTGCTGGCGGGCTTCGCGATCTTTTTCCTGCGCAACTTTGCGCAGGTGCTGGGTGAGAACGGGCAGATTCCCGTGGCTCTTGCTGCCTGGTCGCCACCCGTTGCCGCGATCCTTTTGTCGCTGGGCCTGCTGCTGCATCTGGAGGACGGATGATGCGGCGGCTTGTCCCCCTCATCCTGGCATTCGTTCTGGCGCTGCCCGCGACCGTCGGCTCGGAGCCAGCGACCCTGATCGCCGACCGGGTCGAGGTGACGGCCGATGGCCGGCTTGTGGCAGAGGGCGCGGTCGAGGTGTTCTACCGCGAGGCGCGCCTGCGCGCGCGCCGGATCGTCTATGATCGCAGCGGCGAACACCTGACGATCGAGGGCCCGATCGTGCTGACCGAGGAAGGCGGCACGATCCTTCTGGCTGACAGCGCCGATCTGGACGCCGATCTGCGCGATGGCATCCTGCAGGGCGCGCGGCTGGTGCTGGATCAGCAGTTGCAGATTGCTGCAGACACGGTCGTCCGCAGCGAGGGCCGCTACACCCAGATGAACCGTACCGTCGCCTCGTCCTGCGAGGTCTGCGCCGACAGGCCGACGCCGCTGTGGGAAATCCGCGCGCGCAAGGTGATCCATGACCAGTTGGAGCGGCAGATCTATTTCAGCGATGCGCAGTTCCGCGTGCTAGGCGTGCCGATCTTCTATTCGCCATACCTGCGCCTGCCGGATCCGACGCTGGATCGCGCGACCGGCTTTCTGTTCCCCACGTTCCGCACCACTTCGACGCTTGGGACCGGGATCAAGGTGCCGTACTTCATCCGGCTAGGCGACAGCGCCGATCTGACCTTGGCGCCCTACCTCTCCACCAGCCGCACCAGGACACTGGACCTGCGGTACCGGCAGGCGTTCCGGTCCGGGGCGGTGGAGTTCAACGGAGCGATCAGCCGCGATGACCTGCAGCCGGGCGAGACGCGCGGCTATCTGTTCGGCGGCGGACGGTTCGCCCTGTCCGAAGGCTACCAGCTGGACTTCGGCATCGAAGCGGTAAGCGACCCCGCCTACGTTCAGGACTACGGGCTGGAGGACCGCGACCGTCTGGTCAGTTTCGCCGAGATCTCGCGCACGCGCCGCAACGAGTATCTGAGCGTGCGCGGGCGCGCGTTCCAATCGATCCGCGCGGGCGATGTGAACTCTGAACTGCCGAACATCGTGACCGACGCGACGCTGCACCGGCGGTTCAACGCGACGCCGCTCGGCGGCGCCGCGGGACTGAAACTGCAAATACATGCGCACCGTAGATCATCCTCAGTGTCAGTCGATGGAGTGGGCCGGGACGTCGCCCGCGCCACGATCGAGGGTGACTGGCGCCGGAACTGGAGCTTTGAGAACGGGGTTCTGGCTGGTGTGATGACGCAAATCGCGGGCGACTACTACGGCATCCGGCAGGACGACGACTATCCCGGCTCGGTCGGGCGACTTACCCCCACGATTGCGGCAGAATTGCGCTGGCCCTTGCTGCGCACCGATGCCGACGGTGTGGCCCATGTGATCGAACCCATGGCGCAGGTGGTTCAGGGCCCGCGCAGCCTGCGCGACGTGCCGAACGAGGACAGCGTACTGGTCGAATTCGACGAGGGTAACCTGTTCGCGTTGAACCGCTACCCGGGCGTCGATCGGCGCGAGATCGGCCTGCGCGCAAACGTGGGGGTCAGCTACACGCGCCACGCGCCCGAGGGTTGGTCGATGGGCGTCACCGTCGGCCGGGTGTTCCGGCGCGCCGACGACAACACCTTCACGGACGGAACCGGCCTGGACGGCGGGCGGTCGGACTGGCTGGCCGCGGTGCACATGACCACCGCGGGCGGCATCCGCTTGTCGAACCGCACCCTGATCAACGACGACGGCAGCGCCACCCGCAGCGAAACCCAGTTCGGCTGGGTCACGGATACCTTCGACCTGTCGACCGGTTACATCTGGCTGGTGGCCGACAGCGACCCGGAGGTGAACCGGCCCGACGAAACCTCGGAATGGGCTGTCGATGCCAGTTACCGCCTGACCGAGAACTGGACCGGGCGGGCGGCGGGGCGCTACGATTTCAACGCCGACCGCGCAACCTCGGCCGCGCTGGGGCTCACCTATCTGAACGAATGCGTCACGGTGGATCTTTCCCTCTCGCGTCGCTTCACATCCTCGACTAGTGTAAGGCCCGTGACCGATTTCGGCATTTCGGTGAATCTGGTCGGCTTTGGCAGCGGGAACGGGTCACGCCCGCCGCGCCGCAGTTGCGCCAGATGATCCGCGTGGCCGCAAGATCGGGGCGGGCCATGTCCCCGTCCCCCGAAGGACAGAGCAGAACGGACCGACCTATGCGCCTGAAAATGCTGTTTGCCCCCCTGCTGGGTATCGCCACCCTGATCGCCGGCCCCGGTGCCGCGCAACAGACGCTGTTTGCGCCCCGGGTGATCGTGAACGATCAGGTGATCACCAATTACGAACATCAGCAGCGACGCAGCTTTCTGGAGCTTCTGGGCGCAACCGGAGATCTGGACGCCGAGGCCGAAGCCCGGCTGATCGAGGAGCGGCTGCAACTTCAGGCCGCCGACGAACAGGGGGTCGAATTGACCCCTGAACAGGTCCGTGCGGGCATGGAAGAGTTCGCCTCGCGCGCGCAGCTTTCGGCAGATGAGTTCGTTCAGATCCTCAACGAGGTCGGCATCGCGACGGAAACCTACGTGGATTTCGTCCGTGCCGGGCTGATCTGGCGCGAGGTCGTACGCGCCCGCTTCGTCCCGCGCGCCGGGATCACCGATGCCGAGATCGACCGCGCGCTGGCGCTGATGAACCAGTCCGGGCCGGTTCGGGTGCGCGTGGGGGAAATCGTGCTGCAGGCGACGCCGGACACGGAAGAAGAGGTGACGGCCCTCGCCCAGCGGATCCAGGGCTTGCGCTCGGAAGGGGCCTTTGCCGCCGCCGCGCGCGAGAATTCGGTGGCCGAGTCGGCCGAGGACGGCGGCGATATCGGCTGGCTGCCGGTGGTGAACCTGCCGCAGGGGGTGTTGCCGGTCCTGCTGCAATTGCCCAATGGCGGCGTCACTCCGCCGATCCCGCTGGGGCGCGGGCGTGTCGCACTCTACCAGATGCGCGGCGTGCAGGAGGCCGAGCAGATCACCCCGGCCTCCACCTCGGTGGACTACATGCAGATCCTGATCCCCGGCGGACGGACCGAAGCTGCAATGACAGAGGCCTCGCGTCTGGACGCACAGTCCGACACCTGCAACGACCTTTACGGATTGTCCAGAAATCTGCCCGAGGACCGCGTGATCCGCACTACCGGCGCCTTGGCCGAGGTGCCGACCGACATCGCGATGGAACTTGCGCGGCTCGACCCGGGTGAAAGCTCCACAGCGCTCACGAGGGGGGACTCGCTGGTGTATCTGATGCTCTGCCACCGTCAGGTCTTCACAGATGTGGCCCCCTCGCGCGATGGCGTTCGGGAGTTGCTTCTGAACCGGCGCGTGGGCCAGCAGGCCGCGCTATACCTTCAGGAACTGCGCGCCGATGCCTTCATCCGATACCCCTGAGCTGGGCCGCCCCGCCGCACCGCTAGGGGCCTGACCCGTGCCGTTGCCGCCCATCGCGCTGACCTGCGGCGAGCCTTCGGGTGTCGGACCGGAGCTTGCCGTCAAGGCCTGGGCAGAGCTGGGTGCCCGGCTTCCCTTCTTCCTCATCGGCGATCCCGCGCATCTTCCGCCGGGTACGAAGGTGGCCGAGATTGCGCGACCGGATGAGGCCGTGCTGGCCGCACACACCGGCTTGCCGGTTCTGCCGCATCCCTTCCCCGCCCCGGCCACCCCTGGAAGGCCCGCGCCCGAGAACGCCGCCGCGGTGATCGCCGTTATCGCCCGCGCTGTCGATCTGGTGCAGCGGGGCGAGGCGTCGGCGATCTGCACGGCGCCGATCTCCAAAAAGGCGCTACAGGACGGGGCGGGCTTCGCCTATCCAGGACATACCGAGTATCTGGCTGCACTTGGCGGTGTGGACCGCGTCGTGATGATGCTGGCCTGTCCGGCGCTGCGCGTGGTGCCGACGACGATCCACATCCCCTTGTCGGCGGTTCCGGATGCCCTGACGCCCGAGTTGCTGCGCGACACGATCCGCATCACCCACGCTGCACTGATCCGCGACTTCGGCATTGCCGCACCGCGTCTTGCCGTAACCGGCCTCAACCCCCATGCCGGCGAAGGCGGCGCGATGGGGGACGAGGAAGCACGGATCATCACTCCAGTCCTCGACGCGCTCCGGGCCGAAGGCATGGCGCTGACCGGCCCCCTGCCCGCCGACACGATGTTCCACGAGGCTGCGCGCATCCGCTACGACGCGGCCATCGCGATGTATCACGATCAGGCGCTGATCCCGATCAAGACGCTGGATTTCGCGGGCGGCGTCAATGTGACGCTGGGGCTGCCCTTCGTGCGCACCTCACCCGATCACGGCACGGCATTCGACATCGCGGGACAGGGCATCGCGGATCCCGCCAGCCTGATCGCTGCCCTGCGGCTGGCCGATCAGATGGCACGGGCGCGGGCTGGCTGATGGCCGCGATCGACGGCCTGCCCCCCCTCCGCGAGGTTATCGCGACCCATGGGCTGAGCGCGAAGAAGTCGATGGGCCAGAACTTCCTGCTGGACCTGAACCTTACCGCCAAGATCGCGCGACTTGCGGGTGATCTGACCGCCTGCGACGTCCTGGAGGTGGGCCCCGGCCCCGGCGGCCTGACCCGCGGCCTGCTGGCCGAGGGCGCACGGCATGTCCTTGCGATAGAAAAGGACGCCCGCTGCCTGCCCGCACTGGCAGAGATCGCGGCAGCCTATCCCGGCCGGCTGACAGTGCTGAACGCCGACGCACTGAGCATCGACGCCGCCGCACACCTGACTCCGCCGATAAGGGTGGTATCGAACCTGCCCTACAACGTGGGCACCGAGCTTCTGCTGCGCTGGATGCTGCCGGAACAGTGGCCGCCGTTCTGGGACAGCCTGACGCTGATGTTCCAGCGCGAGGTCGCGGAGCGGATCGTGGCGAAGCCCGGCTCGAAAGCCTATGGGCGGCTCGCCCTGATGGCCCAGTGGCGCGCCGATCCGCGCATCGTGCTGACCTTGCCGCCCGAGGCATTCACCCCGCCGCCCAAGGTCAGTTCCGCCGTGGTGCATATCGGGCGCCTGGCCGCGCCGCGCTTCCCCGCCGACCAGAAGACGCTCGAACGGGTCGTGGCCGTCGCCTTCAACCAGCGGCGCAAGATGTTGCGGGCCAGTCTGCGTGGCCTTTCGCCCCAGATAGAGGACCACCTTCGCGCCGTCGGCATCCCACCCACCGCGCGGGCCGAGGAAATCGGGCTGGAAGCGTTCTGCGCCCTGTCTCGCCGTCTGCAGCCAGCTTGACAAAGGGGGGCCGAAAGCCCCCCCGTCATCGTCCCGTTCGGCACTTATTCCGCCGCTGAGGCCTTTGGGGGCACGGCGCCTTCTTCGGCTTTCGTGCTCTCGCCTTCGGCGGCGGGCTTGGGCTTGCGAACCGGAGACCGACGGCGGGGCTTTGCGGGTGGTGTATCGGCTGCGGCCGGCTCCGGCGCCGTTTCGCGGGCGGGTTGCTGCTCAGTCTGCGGCGGCGGGCTGCGCCGCGCCTCGGGCGTCTCGACAAGGCCGCTGTCGCCGCCTTCGGCGAAGTCAATCACATCGGTCGCGCGCATCTGTCCGCCGCCGCGCGGGCGGCGCTGGCCGCCCTCGCCCCGGGGCTGGTCGCGATCTTCACGAGGCTGGTCGCGGTCGTCGCGAGGTTGGTCGCGGTCGTCCCGGCCACCGTCATGGCGCCGGTCGCCGCGCTGCTCACCGCGCGCGTCGTCTCGGCCACCCTGCTGCGCCTGGCCGCCCCCCTGCTGACTGTCGCGATAGTTGTCGCGATTGTCGTCGCGGCCTTCACCGCGGTTCGGCTGGTTGCTGTTGCGCTCATCGGCCTCGCGCTGCATCTCGCGCTGCGCCTCGGCCAGCATGCGGGTGTAATGCTCGGCATGCTGAAGAAAATTCTCGGCGGCAACACGGTCGTTGGACAACTGCGCGTCGCGGGCCAGGACAAGATACTTGTCGATGATCTGCTGCGGCGTGCCGCGCACCTTGCCCTCGGGTCCGGAACTGTCGAACACGCGATTGACAATATTGCCCATCGAACGGGGGCGGTTCGGCTTGGACCGCGAACGTGACTTGGATGATCTCATGTGTTTCCGTGTATAGAGCCTGATGGCTTTGCCCGGACCGAAAAGGTGACCCCAATGGTCGCCCTGATGCCTAGGTGTCCGTGCTTTGTGGCTTACCGGTGGGGGCAACAGCCGCAGCCATCCGCCCCTCACACACTTGAATAAACACGCTGCGACGCGGCTGACAAGAGGAATTTTGGCAGTTTTTGCCTCGAACGCCACAAATACGGCGGCTTTCGGCACAAATGCCCCACATCTGGCGATCACTCACGCAGTCGTGCCCGCGCGGTAACCACGCGATCGCGACCGTCAAGGTCGGGCAGAACCCGCACCTCCATCAGACCTGCCGCCGCGAACAGCGCGCAGACCGCGGCCGCCTGCGTGGGGCCGATCTCGACCAGCAGCCGACCGCCAGCGACCAAGTGCGCGGACGCGCCGGCGGCGATTGCGCGGTACGCGTCCAGCCCGTCGCCGCCCGGGGTCAGGGCCAGGCGCGGCTCCCAGTCCCGCACCTCGGGCTCCAGGCCCGCCATCTCGGCCTCGGCAATGTAGGGCGGGTTTGACGCGATCAGGTCGAACGACTCGCCCTTTGGCACCGCCTCCAACCAGTCGCCCGCGCGCAGCTCTGCCCGCCCCTCCAGCCCCAGCGCGCGGGCGTTCGCGGCCGCCACCGCCAGCGCGGCTGCGCTGGCATCGGTGCCGACCCCGGTGGCACCGGGCTGTTCGGCCAGCAGGGTCAGCAGGATCGCACCGGACCCGGTGCCGAGGTCGAGCACGCGGGCAAAGGGTTCCTCAAGCGCCGCCGCCACCAGCGCTTCGGTCTCAGGGCGGGGGTCAAGCACGTCTGGGGTGACGCGAAACGGACGGCCAAAGAACAAACGCTGGCCAGTGATCTGCGAGACCGGCTGCCGCTGCGCCCGCGCGGCAATGGCCCGTGCAAAGCGGTCGACCGCTTTGGCGTCCAAGGCGTCCGGCAAGTGCAGGGTCAGCCGCGCCGGATCAACACACATCGCATGAGCGAGCAGGCGCCGGGCATCGCGTGGCGCATCCGTTACGCCCGCCGCCGCCAGTTGCCGCACCGCAGCCGCCAGCGCCTCGGTCCCCGTCACCCCTCGGCCTCGGCCAGACGGCGGGCCTGATCGTCGGCGACCAACGCGTCGATCACCTCGGTCAGGTCGCCCTGCAGGATCTGGTCCAGCTTGTAGAGCGTCAGGTTGATCCGATGATCGGTCATCCGGCCCTGCGGGAAATTGTAGGTGCGGATGCGTTCCGACCGATCGCCGCTGCCCACCTGTGCCCGCCGGTCGGCCGAGCGTTCGGCATCCGCCCGGCTGCGCTCCATGTCGTAAAGCTTGGCCCGCAGAACCGACAGCGCAATCGCCCGGTTGTGGTGCTGCGACTTCTCGGAACTGGTGACGACGATCCCGGTGGGGATGTGGGTGATCCGCACCGCGCTGTCGGTGGTGTTGACGTGCTGCCCCCCCGCCCCCGACGCCCGCATCGTGTCGATGCGGATGTCCCCGGCGGGAATGTCGATATCCACGGCCTCGGCCTCGGGCAGGACCGCCACCGTCGCAGCCGAAGTATGAATCCGCCCGCCCGATTCCGTCTCCGGCACCCGCTGGACCCGGTGCACACCGGATTCGTATTTCAGGCGGGCATAGACGCCCTCGCCCTCGATCCGAACCACGGCCTCGCGCACGCCGCCCAGCTCGCTTTCCTGCAACTCCACCACCTCGAACCGCCAACCCTGCGCCTCGGCATGGCGCTGGTACATGCGCAGCAGGTCGGCGGCGAAAAGCGCGGCCTCCTCACCCCCCGTTCCTGGCCTGATCTCCATGATCGCCGGCCGCGCGTCGGCGGCATCCTTGGGCAGCAGCGCCAGCCGCAGCGACGCTTCGATTTCCGGCAGCCGGGCGCGCAGGCGCGGCAGCTCGTCCTCGGCCAGGGCGCGCATCTCGGGATCGGTCAGCATCGCCTGAGCGTCGTCGAGATCGCGCAGCAGCGCGCGATAGAGGGCGATCTGCTCCACCACCGGCTTCAACTCGGAATATTCCCGGCTCAGCGCCGCGATCTGGTCGCCTGTCACACCCGCGTTAAGCTTCGCCTCCAGAAACTGGAAGCGCTGCGTGATCTGATCGAGTTTTTCCAAGGGCACCATGCCGGGCGTCGTGGCGGATCGCCGGGGCGCGGTCAAGGGGCGGCTTGTGCCGGCCATCCAGCGGGTTAGGGTACCGCGCGTAAAATTAGGGTACCGCGCGTAAAAGCGGAGGCGTTGATGACCGACCGACCCGACCAAAAGGGCACCCCGACCGAGGTATTCGGCGCCTTCCTGAAGCTTGGCCTGACTTCGTTCGGCGGGCCGATCGCGCATCTCGGCTTTTTCCGCGAAGAGTTGGTGGTGCGCCGGAAGTGGGTCACGGATCAGACCTATGCCGATCTGGTCGCGCTGTGCCAATTCCTGCCCGGCCCGGCCTCCAGCCAGGTCGGACTGGCGATGGGTCTGATGCGGGGCGGCTGGCTGGGGGCGGCGGCGGCTTGGGCCGCCTTCACCCTGCCCTCGGCCCTGCTGCTGATCGCGTTTGCTTACGGGGCTGCGGCGATGTCGGGGCCGGTCGGCGCGGGGATCATCGCGGGGCTGAAGATTGTCGCCGTCGCCATCGTGGCGCAAGCGGTCTGGGGCATGGCGCGCACGCTTTGCCCCGACCGGGCGCGGGCGACTGTCGCGCTGGCCGCGGTGCTGATCGTGGTCGCGCTGCCGGGGGCCGTGGGCCAGGTGGGCGCCATCGCGGCGGGCGCGCTGGCGGGACTGGCGCTTGGCGGTCCGGCGCAAAGTTTCGGCGGGCATGTCCGCGTTCCGATCTCACGCGGGTCGGGCGTCGGGCTGCTGGTGGCCTTTGGCGCATTGCTGATCGGTCTCCCCCTGCTGGCCGGACTGTCGCACTGGCTGACGATCACCGATGCCTTCTACCGGGCGGGCGCGCTGGTGTTCGGCGGCGGCCATGTGGTGCTGCCGCTTCTACAGGCAGAGGTGGTGCCCCCGGGCTGGATATCCGACGACGCCTTTCTTGCCGGTTACGGTGCGGCGCAGGCGGTGCCGGGGCCGCTGTTCACCTTTGCCGCCTATCTGGGCGCGCTGCTGGAGCCGGGGCCGAGCGGACCGGTCGGCGCGGCTCTTGCGCTGGTCGCGGTGTTCCTGCCGGGGTTCCTGCTGCTGCTCGGCGTGCTGCCGTTCTGGGACGCGTTCCGCGCCCGCGCCGGGGCGCAGGCGCTGATGCGGGGCGCCAACGCCGCCGTGGTCGGGATCCTGGGCGCGGCGCTTTACAACCCGGTATTCACCAGCGCCGTGACCGACCCGCGCGACTTCGCGCTGGCGCTGACGTGCTTCGTCCTGCTGATGGTCTGGAGGCTGCCGCCTTGGGCCGTCGTCATCGTGGCCGCAACCGGCGGTGCGCTGCTGGCGGTTATCTGAGCGCGTCCTGCAACGCCTGCAGGCGCGCGGCGTTCACGCCCAGATCCGATTGCCCGAAGCGCGACCGTGCCAGCGCGGCAAAGGTCACGCCCTCGTCCTGTGGCAGCACCCGGATCGTGGTGTAGTCCGGGTAGCCCATCAGGCGTGACCGCGTCACGAAGGTCATCAGCCCCTCGTCTTCCGACCCCGCGATCAGCCGCGTGCGGGGCATCCCCTCCATCACCGCACGCAGCCGCCCTGCCGCTCCTGGCACAGGGCCGTCCAAGACAACTTGCCCCGGCTCGATCCGGGCAAAATTCGGTGTCGTCGGGTCGGGCGCCGTCTGCGGGTCCACATGCCAGCGCGCCGGGTCAAAGGGTGCAAGCCGCACCCAGCCCATCACGCCGACAAGGGCCAGGACGATCAGCCCCGCGATGATCCCCAGCCAGTTCATTTGCGCCGGTTCCAGCACCACTGGCAGATCAGTTCCATCGCCACATGCGCCCCGGCAATCGCCGTGGCTCCGGTGGTGTCGTAGGGGGGCGAAACCTCGACCACGTCGCCGCCGAGCAAGTTGATGCCCGCCAGATCGCGCAGGATTGCCGCAGCCTGCCAGCTGGCCAGCCCACCCCAGACCGGCGTGCCGGTCCCCGGCGCAAACGCCGGGTCCAGCGCATCGATGTCGAAGGTGATGTAGACCGGCCGGTCCCCCACCACGCGCTTCACCTCGGCCACCACCTCGGCCACACCGCGCTCGTGCACCGCGCGGGCGGTGAGGACGTTGACTCCCAGATAGTCAGGCGTCTCGGTCCGGATCCCGATCTGGATCGAGCTCCAGGGGTCCACCAGGCCGGTCTTGACCGCCTTGTACATCATCGTGCCGTGGTCGATCCGGCTCAGGTCGTCGTCCCGCCACAGATCGGAATGAGCGTCGAACTGGATGACGGAGATCGGACCCTGCCGTTCGGCAAAGGCCCGCAGGATCGGAAGGGTGATGAAGTGATCGCCCCCCAGCGTGATCGCGCCCGCACCCGCATCCAGGATCGCGCCGATGTGCCGGGTGATCCGATCCGGCGTCTCGGCCACCTTGGCGTAGTCGAACGCCATGTCGCCGTAGTCGACGATGGCAAAGTCGCCCAGCGGGTCCAGCCCGTCCCAGCCGTGGGGCGGGTCATACGGCTGCAGGGTCGATGCCTCGCGGATCGCCCGCGGCCCGAACCGGGTGCCAGGGCGGTGGGTGACCGCCTGATCGAAGGGGATGCCCGTCACCGCCAGATCGACGCCGGCCAGATCCTTGGTGTAGCGGCGGCGCAGGAAACTGGTCGCGCCGCCAAAGGCGTTCTCGTAGCTCAGCCCGCGCGCTCCCTCGCGCGTGAAGGCCAGGTCCACCTGCTGTTTCGCGTCTTCCAGACTCATCGGCTGTTCTCTGCGGCTGCTTTCTGCTGTCGGCGGCACCCTAGCACCGCCAGCGCAACAAAAAACCCCCGCCAACGGGCGGGGGCCAATTCCGGTCTGCTACGTGCTCAGACGGCTTCAGAGATGAACTTCACCGCATCACCGAAGGTCTGGATCGTCTCGGCGGCATCGTCGGGGATCTCGATCCCGAATTCTTCCTCGAAGGCCATGACCAGCTCGACCGTGTCCAGACTGTCGGCGCCCAGATCGTCGATGAACGAGGCGTTCTCGGTCACCTTCTCCTCATCCACACCGAGGTGCTCGACAACGATTTTCTTCACGCGATCAGCGATATCGCTCATTTTCCGTCCTCATCGGTTTGCGGGATCCATCCCGTCTCTCAACTGTCCCTGCTCCTTCGAGCGGCTTTCCGACCCCGCGCAGTGCAGGACCATCGACCGGCGCGGGAGCGACACCCCGGGCTCAATCAGCGCCGCCTATAGCATAGTCTCTCGCCATGGCAAACGCTGTTTCCCGCCCCCCTGCCGCGGCTCAGATCATGGCCATCCCGCCGTTCACATGCAAGGTGGCACCCGTGACATAGGCCGCTTCCGGCGCAGCGAGATACAGCACCGCGGCGGCGATCTCGTCGGCCTCGCCCATGCGGCCGGCGGGCACCTGCGCCAGGATTCGCGCCCTCTGCTCGTCCGTCAGCTTGTCGGTCATCGCGGTGGTGATGAACCCCGGCGCCACCGCATTCACGGTGATGCCCCGGCTCGCCACCTCGGCCGCCAGGCTCTTGCTCATCGCCACCATGCCCGCCTTGGCGGCGGCATAGTTCGCCTGCCCCGGATTGCCGGTGGCCCCCACGACCGAGGAGATGTTGACGATCCGTCCCCAGCGCGCCTTCATCATGCCGCGCATCACGCCCCGGCACAGCCGGAAGGTCGCAGTCAGGTTCACGTCGATCACCTGCGCCCATTCGTCGTCCGACATCCGCATGAACAGGTTGTCCCGCGTGATGCCCGCGTTGTTGATCAGAATGTCCACCGCACCCATCGCCTCGGCCGCGCGCTTTGGCAGGCCGTCCACCGCCGCGGGGTCCGACAGGTCGCATGGCAGCACATGGGCGCGGCTGCCCAACTCCGCCGCCAGCTCCTGCAGCGGCCCCTCGCGCGTGCCCGACAGCGCCACCGTCGCCCCCGCCCCGTGCAGCGCCCGCGCAATGGCACCGCCTATCCCGCCCGAGGCGCCCGTGACCAGCGCCGATTTCCCCGTCAGATCGAACATTCGATTTCCTTTCAAGCGATTGCCGCCGCAACATCATCCGGCGTGCCAATGGCGCGCGTCTGTGCATCCTTTGCGATCCGCCGCACCATGCCCGACAGCGCCTTGCCCGCGCCGATCTCCCAGAACTCGGTCACACCCTGCCCGGCCATCCACGCGACGGATTCGCGCCAGCGGACCGACCCGGTGATCTGCCGGATCAGCAGCGCGCGGATCTCTTCGGGGTCGCTCTCCCCTTCGGCCCGCACGTTGGAAACGACCGGCACCTTCGGCGCGCGGATCTCCACGCCCGCCAGCGCCTCGGCCATCGCATCCGCGGCGGGCTGCATCAGCGCGCAATGGAACGGTGCGGACACCGGCAGCAGCACCGCGCGCTTGGCGCCCTTGGCCTTGGCGATCTCCACCGCGCGCTCTACCGCCTCGCGGTGGCCGGATACCACCACCTGCGCGGGATCGTTGTCATTGGCGGCCTGACAGACCTGCCCCTGCGCGGCCTCGGCCGCCACCTCGGATGCGGTGGCAAAATCAAGGCCCAGCAGTGCCGCCATCGCGCCAAGCCCCACCGGAGTCGCCTCTTGCATCGCGCGCCCGCGGGCGCGCAGCAGCCGCGCCGCGTCACCCACCGTCAGCGCGCCCGCCGCGGCCAGCGCGGAATATTCGCCCAAGCTGTGCCCGGCGACAAAAGACCCAGTCTCGATCCCCGCGCCCTCGGCCTCCAGCGCGCGCAAGGCGGCGATGGAGGTGGCCATCAGCGCGGGCTGGGCGTTCGCGGTCAGGGTCAGGTCGTCCTGCGGCCCCTCCCAGATCAGCACCGACAGCTTCTCGGCCAGGGCGTCGTCCACCTCGTCGAACACGGCCCGTGCGGCCGGATAAGCCTCGGCCAGCGCGCGACCCATGCCGACGGTCTGCGCCCCCTGCCCCGGAAAGATCATCGCCCGGCTCATCCGGTCCTCCTGCCCCTGTTGTCGCCCATCGGGCATAGCGCGGCGCCGCCGGGGGCGCAATCGCACCTGCACAGGGCCTGTGCAGCCACGGAAATTGCGCCCCCGCCCCACACGCCTAAGTCGGATCAAATATTAACGGAGTTCCGACGATGGCCCTGACCAACACCGCCGATGCCTACGGTAGCGTCACCAAGACCTTCCACTGGCTCACCGCCCTTCTGATCCTGACTGCCTTTCCGCTGGGTCTGATCGCCAACGGCTGGGCACAGGACACGTCGGACGCGCTAGGGGTAAAGGCCACGCTCTTCACCCTGCACAAGACAGTGGGCGTGCTGGCCTTCTTCACCGCGCTTGGCCGCATCCTCTGGGCGCTGACCCAGCCGCGCCCCACGCCCCTGCACCCCGAGCGGCGGGATGAGACCTTTCTGGCCGAATTGGTGCACTGGCTGCTTTATGCCTCAATGCTGATCGTGCCGCTGTCGGGCTGGGTCCATCACGCCGCGACCACCGGCTTCGCGCCGATCTGGTGGCCCTTTGACCAGTCGCTGCCCTTCGTGCCTGTCGATGAGACCGTGGCCGCAACGGCAGGCGCGATGCACTGGCTGTTCACCAAGATCCTTGCCGCGTCGATTCTGCTGCACGTCGCGGGCGCGCTGAAACACCACCTGTTCGACCGCGACGCCACCCTGCGCCGGATGCTGCCGGGGCGTGTCAGGGCCGCGGCGCCTGTGCGCGCCCGTCACGGCGTGGTGCCCTTTGCCGCCGCCGTCCTGATCTATGTCGCCGCAGGCGTGGGCGCGCTGGCGTTGGTGCCCGCGCGCGACGGCACCGCGCCGCAACTCCAAGCCGTCGCATCCGACTGGCAGGTGGAACAGGGCAGCCTTGGCCTGACCGTGCGCCAGATGGGGGCCGAGGTTGCAGGCGGGTTTGAGGACTGGACCGCCGCCATCGCCTTCGACCCCGACACCGGCACGGGCGACGTCACCGTGACCGTCGCCATCCCCAGCCTCACGCTCGGCTCCGTCACCTCCCAGGCGATGGGCGCGGATTTCTTCAACGCCGAGACCCACCCGACTGCCACCTTCACCGCCGACATCCGGCCCGAGGGCGAGGCCTTCATCGCCGAAGGCACGCTGGACCTGAAGGGCGCGACGATGCCCGTCACCCTGCCCTTCACCCTGACGCTGGACGGCGACGTGGCGCGGATGGAGGGTGAAGCAGTCCTGGATCGGCGCAGCTTCGACATCGGCATGGGACAGGACGACCGGACACTTGGGTATGAGGTGGTCGTGCCCGTCACCCTCACCGCCCGGCGTGGCGAAAACGGTTAAGGGCAGGTAAAGAAAAATTGCGATATTGAGCGAAATCAATACCTTGCGCTTTTGTGCACGCGTGCACCGCCCTACCAGAAAAAAGCCGCCGGACTCACGCCCGGCGGCTTCCCATTTTTCAGCCCGATCACTCGGCCTGGAGCGCCTCGACCGAAATCCGGACCTCGACCTCGTCACTGACGAAGGGCGCAAACATCCCCATGTCGAAATCGCTGCGCAGAATCGTGGTGGACGCATCGAACCCGGCCCACGGCTTGCCCTCCATCGGGTGCTCCATCGCCTGGTTCAGCGTCGTCTCCAGCACGACCGACTGGGTGATCCCGTTGATCGTCAGGTCACCCGTGATCAGCGCCGTATCCTCGCCCGTCACCTCGATGCCCGTAGAGGTGAAGCTGACCATGTCATTCTCTTCCGCGCCGAAGAAATCCTCGGTCATGAAATGCGTGAACCGCTCTTCCCAGCCGGTGAACATCGACCGCACGGGGAACTCCACCGTCACCGAAGACTGCGCCGGGTCCTCGCGGTCCCACTGGATCGTCCCGTCAAACCCCGAGAACATGCCCCAGGTCGTCGAGAAGCCGAGGTGGTTGTAGGCGAACAGGACCTGGCTGTGGCTGGCGTCGAACTCATAGGTCTCGACCTCGGCCGCAGCCGGAAGCGCCACGGCGGTCAGCGCGGTGGCAAGCAGAAGATGTTTCATAGATCGCTCCTTGGTGGTTTATGGGATCACAGATGCGGCCCGACCCGCCCCGGGGCAATTGCGGAAAACTCCACATCCCCTGTGCAGCTCATCCGTGGCTTGCCTTTCACCCCGCCCCGTGTATAACGCCGCATCCTTCCGCAACGGATCAACCGGCGCTTCCTCTCGTGAGCGGGCCGCGGAAGGCTTGGCCCCGGCTCTATGAAGAGCGCCTGAAAAGAACTGGAGTTCGCATGCCGCTTTACGAGCATGTCTTCATCGCGCGTCAGGATCTGTCCAGCGCGCAGGCCGAAGGTCTGATCGACCACTTCGGCGCCGTCCTTTCCGACAACGGCGGCCAGATCGTCGAAAAGGAATACTGGGGCGTCAAGACGATGGCCTACAAGATCAACAAGAACCGCAAGGGGCACTACGCCTTCCTGAAAACCGACGCGCCCTCGGCCGCGGTGCAGGAGATGGAACGCCTGATGCGCCTGCATGACGACGTGATGCGCGTATTGACCATCAAGGTCGACGAGCATGCCGAAGGCCCGTCCGTGCAGATGCAGAAGCGCGATGATCGCGACCGTGGTGACCGCGGCGATCGTGGTGATCGTGGCGACCGTCGTCGCTAAGTCCAGGTTCAGGAAAGGATCGAAACATGGCCACCAAACCGTTTTTCCGCCGCCGCAAGGTCTGCCCCTTCTCGGGCGACAACGCACCCGCGATCGACTACAAGGACGTGCGTCTGCTGCAGCGATACGTTTCCGAGCGCGGCAAGATCGTGCCGTCGCGAATCACCGCCGTCTCGGCCAAGAAGCAACGCGAACTGGCGCAGGCGATCAAGCGCGCGCGCTTCCTCGCCCTGCTGCCCTATGCCGTGAAGTAAGGAGACGAAATCATGCAAGTCATCCTGCTGGAACGCGTAGCCAAGCTTGGCCAGATGGGCGAAGTGGTGAACGTGAAGCCGGGCTTCGCCCGCAACTTCCTGCTGCCGCAAGGCAAGGCGCTGCGCGCGTCGGAAGCCAACGTGAAGGCTTTCGAAGCGCAGAAGGCGCAGCTTGAAGCCCGTAACCTGGAGACGAAAAAGGAAGCCGAGGCTCTGGCCGAAAAGCTGGACGGCCAGACATTCGTCGTCATTCGCTCCGCCTCGGACGGCGGTGCGCTCTACGGGTCGGTCACCACCCGCGACGCGGCCGACGCGGCCACCGAAGCCGGGTTCACCGTGGCCCGTGCCCAAGTCGTGCTGACGACGCCGATCAAGGAACTGGGGCTGCACAACGTCTCGGTCATCCTGCACCCCGAAGTCGCCGCAGCGATCACGCTGAACGTCGCCCGCTCGACCGAAGAGGCCGAGCTTCAGGCGTCGGGCAAGTCGATTCAGGAACTCGCAGCCGAGGAAGAAGCCGCCGCCGAGTTCGAAATCGCGGAACTGTTCGACGAGATCGGCAGCGCGTCGGAAGAAGAGTGATCGCAGCGCGGCCCGCGCCGCGTCGGCAGAAAAAGACGCCGCCCCGGAACCACCGGGGCGGCGTTCGTCATTCTGCCGATGCCGGCTCCATCAGACGATAGACCCAGGCCATCGACCCATCCGTCAGACGCAGCAACTCACGATCATAGCGCAGACCGAACTCCTCGTAGCGATCGAGGCGCTGCATGCTATCGGCATCGACCACGAAGACACGACCCGGCACTTGCGCCGCCGGATCCTTGACCAGATTGCGCCCGACGCGCCGAAATCCGCCCAATTCCGCCGCGCGTGACGGCGCAGGTCGGCCGATGACGAACAAGCGGACAAGGGGGTTGGCGAGCGTGGCATAGCCGAACACCGAATGCGGCCCTTCGGTGACCGGAACCGCCTGGGCGGGAAGGTCTGGCAGGTAGAACGGGGCATGACGCACGATACCCCAGCCCACCAGAGTGACCATGACCAGCACCAGAAGCAGGCGCCGCAGTATCGGTCTGCCCATCGGTCAACTCCCCAGGAATTCCCCGCCGTCGCACCTGCTTAACGCAGCATGGCGGCGGCTAAAACGAGGACGCGCATGTTCGGCGTGGCAAACTGCTGAACGAGGGGCTACTTCTCGGGCGAGGGCAAGGACGGTGGAGATGGAAAGCGAAGTCATCGAGCACATCGCAAAAGATCGATTCTGGCCGCTGCCCTGGCCGGATCGCATTGACGGGGCTCCGCGGCGGACGGGGGTGGAGATCGAATTCGCCGGATTGTCCATGCGCGACGCAGCCGAGATCGTGCACAGCCTCTGGGGGGGCGATATCTCCAGTTCTGCCGACGATCTGAAGGTTGCGGGAACCTGTGTCGGCGATGTGATCGTCGAACGCGACACAGCGCTGACCGCAGAGGGCATTGAAGGCCTGCTGAGGAGCGCGCTGGGGGACCTTGTGCCGATCGAAGTCGTCACGCCCCCGCTGCACCCGGACACCCTCCCCGAAACCGATCGCCTCGTGCTTATGCTGCGTCAGGCGGGCGCCCGCGGCACGCGCGACAGCATTGCCTTTGGCTTCGGCGTGCATCTGAATCCCGAGGTTGTCGATACCACCGCAGATGCAATCCTGCCCACGGTGCGTGCCTACGGGCTGCTGGAGGACTGGCTGCGGAGCGCCGAC
This sequence comes from Paracoccaceae bacterium, assembly GCA_041687395.1. Classification (GTDB taxonomy): domain Bacteria; phylum Pseudomonadota; class Alphaproteobacteria; order Rhodobacterales; family Rhodobacteraceae; genus JAWLCA01. The sequence continues at coordinate 100,360 of JAWLCA010000006.1, forward strand.
CCGATCGACCCGTCGCGGCGCCTGTTGCCGTTCGTCGGTCCCTGGCCACGCGGCTTTGTCGACCTGTTGGCGTCCGAGGCGGCCGAGTGGGCACTGGATGATTTGACACGCAGCTATCTGGCCCAAACGCCCACGCGCAATCGTGGCCTCGACCTGTTACCCCTTCTGGAGTATCTGGCGCCCGAATCCGTGCGGAAAGCACTGCCGGAAGGTCAGGCCAAGGGCGGACGCCCGACTTGGCACTACCGATTGCCGGGCGCGCGGATCGACGAACCGGACTGGACAATCGCCTACGAATGGAACCGCTGGTGCATCGTCGAACGGGTGGCAGCACGCGCGGGTCTTCTGGACGAATTGTCCCGCGGCTGGCAGGAGCACCGCGCGGCGCTGACGACGCTGCGCGGGGATTGGGCGCGCCATGTCGAAGAGCTGTTGCAGGGCGCGGAGATCTGGACGGGATGACTCCCCGGATCGGTGTCACCAGTTCTCGACGTTCCGGCTGGCGGATCTTTCCATTGATTGCGCTCAACCTCTGGCTTGCCGGTGGGCGCGGCGTACGCTGGGACACCTCGCGCGAGGCCGATATTTCTGCGGTAGACGGGCTGATCGTCGGCGGTGGAGATGACATTTCGCCGGATCTCTACAAGGGCGAACTGGTCGCCTCCGCCCGGCTGGACCCTGAACGCGACGCACTGGAGCGGCGGCTGGTGATCGAGGCGCTGCGCGTTGGAAAGCCGGTTCTGGGGATCTGCCGTGGCGCGCAGATGATCAACGTGGCCCTGGGAGGCAACCTGCATCAGGACGCTTACGGACACTATGCCGACAGCCCCTACCTGCGAACGGTCCTGCCGCGCAAGACCGTGAATGTCGTTGTGGGAACGCAACTTGCGCGTTTGGCGGGAACAGACCCGATGCGGGTCAATGCGTTGCACACGCAAGCGGTGAACCGCCTGGGAGAAGGGCTGGCCGTGGCGGCATTGGACAGCGGCGGAATGATCCAGGGAATCGAGCGGGTGACGGCGCCGTTCGCCATGGGGGTGCAATGGCACCCGGAACATCTGTTCTACGCTAGACGGCAGCGCGCGCTCTTCCGGGCGCTTGTGCGGGCCGCAATCGCGCGTTGACAGGCAAGAACACGACTGAAGTGCGGGCCCCAGTCGATGAAGTGCAGGCCCCAGTCGAACCGAAGCACAGGGCGACGGGTTACGCGCCCATCGCCACGCGTTTCTCTGCCTGCGTCGGCACCGGATCGCGCAGCACGTAGCCGCGGCCCCAGACGGTCTCGATATAGTTGTCGCCGCCGGTCGCCTCTGCCAGCTTCTTGCGCAACTTGCAGATGAACACGTCGATGATTTTCAACTCGGGTTCGTCCATCCCGCCGTAGAGATGGTTGAGGAACATCTCCTTCGTCAGGGTCGTCCCCTTCCGCAGGCTCAGAAGTTCCAGCATCTGGTATTCCTTGCCGGTCAGGTGCACGGTCTTGCCGCCGACATCCACGGTCTTTGCGTCCAGGTTGACGTTGACCTTGCCGGTGCGGATCACGGATTGCGCATGACCCTTGGAGCGGCGGATGATCGCATGGATTCGGGCGACCAGTTCCTCGCGGTGGAACGGCTTCGTAAGGTAGTCGTCAGCGCCGAAGCCGAAGCCCTTGATCTTGTTGTCCGTATCGTCCGAGCCCGACAAGATGAGGATCGGTGTGTCCACCTTGGCAAGGCGCAACTGCCGCAGCACTTCGTGCCCGTTCATGTCTGGCAAATTCAGGTCAAGAAGGATCAGGTCATAGTCGTAAAGCTTGGCCAGATCGATCCCTTCTTCGCCCAAGTCGGTGCAGTATACATTAAGGTTCGCATGCGTCAGCATCAACTCGATGCTGCGCGACGTGGTCGGATCATCTTCCACCAAGAGAACGCGCATTGATAAAACTCCGCTTCTGGCTCTTCAACAGCGCGATGCTGTCGAAGATTGGTTAACTGCACGTTACTCTGGCAGAGCGGAGAGAAAAAACAACCTAAAGTTGTCGCCACTTCTGAATCTGTGTGACTTTGAGGCCATTTTCACCATGCGCGCGGGCTGCGGATTCCCAGATTGCAAATTCCTCTTCCGACAACCCGTAATGATCCAGCGCCCATTTACGGCTGACAAGGCCGTGCCGAACTGCCGAGACGACCTTGGACTTGCGACTGGCAACCCAGCGGCGCGTATCGTTCGGCGGCAGGTCCGCACGGGTCAGGATGCTGCCATCCGGAAGGGTTACGGATCGTGGGCCGTCCACTTTCTTCAGATACATGTCTCACCCCCATCTCGGTCCCGGCGGCCATGCTGAAAGAACGCGCTTAAAGAGAAATGAAACATGCCATTGAGTCTGTTTCGCATTTTCCTATATTCCGCAGGATAATGGAGAACGTCATGCCACTAGACACACGCCCCCTTAATTCACTGGGCTTTGCGCGCCCGCCTGCGGAAACGCGGGTGGTGGTGGCCATGTCCGGGGGCGTGGATTCCTCGGTAGTGGCGGCCATGCTGGCCGACGAGGGGTATGACGTAGTGGGCGTGACCCTGCAGCTTTACGACCACGGAGCGGCGCTGGCGAAGAAGGGGGCCTGCTGCGCAGGCCGGGACATCCACGACGCACGCCGCGTTGCCGAGACGATGGGCTTCCCGCATTACGTGCTGGACTATGAGAACGCGTTCCGCGAGTCGGTTATCGACGAATTTGCCGATGCCTACCTTGCCGGCGCGACACCCGTGCCTTGCATCCGCTGCAACGAGCGGGTGAAATTCCGCGATCTGTTGGAAACGGCTCGGGATCTGGAGGCTGACTGCATGGCCACCGGGCACTACATCCGCCGCATCTCCGGTTCGACGGGTCCGGAACTGCATCGCGCCGCGGATGATTCGCGGGATCAGTCCTATTTCCTGTTCTCCACGACGAGGGAGCAGTTGGACTATCTGCGCTTTCCCCTGGGCGGGCTGGCGACCAAGGCCGAAACGCGCGCGCTTGCCGCGCGCTATGGACTGCCGGTTGCCGACAAGCCGGACAGCCAGGACATCTGTTTTGTACCGAACGGCAACTATGCTGCAGTGATCGAGAAGTTGCGCCCAGGCGCGGCTGATCCTGGCGAGATCGTCGATCTCGAGGGAACTGTCCTTGGGCGCCACGACGGGGTGATCCATTATACGATCGGGCAGCGGCGGGGATTGGGGATCGGCGGTTTGACAGAGCCGCTGTATGTCGTGCGGCTTGATCCCGACGCCCGGCGCGTGATTGTCGGTCCTAAACAGGCGCTGGCCACGCGCCGCGTGCCTGTGCGCGAGATCAACTGGCTGGGAGATGCACCGCTGACGGTGCGTGACGAATGGCCGGTGACGGTGCGCGTCAGGTCAACGCGTGCCCCGGCCCCGGCCATCATTCGTCCCATTGGCGAGACCGAGGCCGAGGTGGAGCTTCTTGCGTCCGAGGACGGTGTCAGTCCAGGTCAGGCCTGTGTCTTCTACGCCCCCGAGGGAACGCGTGTTCTGGGTGGCGGATGGATCTGGCGCGGTGCGGCAGGGTCGGTCGGCTGACGGCCGAGGACATGCCCAAAGCCCCACATGCCTTCGGCCAGCCGCTCTCCGCCGCGGGTTTGGAGCAGTTGCGGCTGGCGCACCTCGTTGGGCCCGTAAGGCCCTGTGAACACTGAAATGACACGAACCCGGCAGATCGTCTTCGACCGTGGGCCAGACGGCTCGCCCTTCGGTTTCAGCGACCCACGAGAGATCATCCGCGCGGATGAGCCGGCCGACGTGCCGGGGGCGCTGCAGGCCCTTCGCGTGGCGCAGGAAACTGGCCTCTGGCTTGCCGGCTACGTGAGCTACGAGCTTGGCTACGTCCTTGAGCCGCGACTTGCGTCTCTTCTGCCGGAGGGACGGCGCCACCCGTTGCTTCTGTTCGGCGCGTTCGAAGCGCCCGCTCCCCCCGCTCCTTGGCCAGAAGGATTTGCTGTCTTGAGTGCACTGCAGCCGCTCTGGTCAGAAGATCGCTATACCGAGGCATTCACTAGGGCGGCCGACTGGATCGCGGCCGGCGACATCTATCAGGTGAACCTGACCTTCCCACTCACGGCCCAAGCCAAAGGGTCCGCCGAAGCACTGTATGGCGCACTTTCGCGGCACCAGCCGGTCGGGCACGGCGCCTCTGTCAATCTTGGAGAGGGCCCGAGAATTCTTTCGCGTTCGCCGGAGCTTTTCTTCCGTACCGACGCGAAAGGTAGGATCGAAACCGCGCCAATGAAGGGGACTGCGCGCCGCGATGCGGACCCGGTGCGCGATCAGGCACTGCGGGAGGCACTTGCGATCAGCGAAAAGAACCGCGCCGAGAACCTGATGATCGTCGATCTGTTGCGCAACGATCTGTCGCGGATTTGCGCCGTGGGGTCGGTGCGTGTTCCCGAGATCTATCAGATCGAAAGCTACGCGACGGTTCATCAGATGATCTCGCGCGTCACCGGACAACTTCTGCCGCGCACGTCGCTGGTGGACATCCTGCACGCGCTGTTTCCCTGTGGCTCCGTGACCGGCGCCCCAAAGATCCGCGCGATGGAGGTGATCCGCGCGCTGGAGCCACAGCCGCGCGGGGTCTATTGCGGGGCGATCGGCTGGGCTGCCCCCGACGGACGCGCCGAGTTCAACGTCGCGATCCGCACGCTGAGCCTGTTCGACGACGGCGAGGTTTTGCTGAACGTCGGCGGGGGCATCGTCCACGACAGCACCGCCGAAGGAGAATACGAGGAAGCCCTGTGGAAAGCACGCTACGCCAGACTGTCCTGACCGATCCGGACCTCCGCGTGATCGAGACGATGCGCTGGGATGGTGAAAGGGTGGTGCGCCTTGACCGTCACCTCGCGCGCGCGGCGGGCACCTGCGCGGCACTTGGATTCCGCTTTGAACGGGTTGCACTTCTTCGGAAACTCTCGGCCATCTCCGTTCCTGAACCGTTGCGCGTTCGCGTCCTGCTGAACCGGAACGGAGAGGTCGACGTCACGACTGCCCCCCTGTCCCCTTCCGCGCCGCACTGGCAGCTTGCCCTGTCTCCCCAAAGGCTTGATCCAGAAGATCCGTGGCTGCGTCACAAGACCACGCACCGCAGCCTTTACGACCGCACCAGGGCCGAGATGGTCGGCGGGACGGACGAAGTCATCTTCCTCAATCGTAATGGAGATGTTTGCGAGGGCACGATCACCAACGTCTTCTTCGACCTTGGCGATGGGTTGCGCACACCGCCGGTCGCTTGCGGAGTTTTGCCGGGCGTGCTGCGTGCGGAGCTACTGGAGCAAGGCGCATGCCGAGAGGAAATCCTGCCGTTCACCGAACTTCCCGGTGCGCGGCTTTGGGTTGGCAACTCGTTGCGTGGGCTGATTCCGGCGCGCTTGGCGCTTGAAACAGAACAAAGCGTGCCCCATAAGCAGGCCTGATTATGCAACAGAAGCGTCATGGACCCGTCTTCAACATTGCTTGACACAGCGTTCTGGATCACCGCTTCAGCAATCCTTTTGCTGCTTGTCCTGTCCGCGTTCTTTTCCGGTTCAGAAACAGCACTGACCGCGTCGTCCCGTGGCAAACTGAGGGCGCAGGCCGACAAGGGCACACGCGGGGCCGAGACGGCGCTTCTGATCACCGAGGACAACGAGCGCCTGATCGGCGCGGTCCTTCTGGGCAACAACATGGTCAACATTCTGGCCGCATCGCTGGCGACCGCGCTGTTCACGCGGCTGTTCGGCGAAAGCGGCGTCGCGCTCGCCACGCTGGTGATGACGCTGCTGGTACTTATCTTTGCCGAAGTCCTGCCCAAGACCTATGCCATCACCAACCCCGAATCCGCCGCCTCACGCGTGGCGCCAATAATTCGCGTTGTCGTTCTGGTGTTTTCGCCGGTGGTGTCGGCGGTTCGTTTGCTCGTCCGCCTGATCTTGCGTGGTTTCGGAGTGCGCGCGGACCCCGACAGTCACATCCTGTCCCTGCGCGATGAGATCGCCGGTGCATTGGCATTGGGCCATTCCGAGGGCACCGTCGAGAAGGAAGACCGCGACCGCCTTCTGGGCGCGCTGGATCTGTCAGACCGGACGGTGGAAGAAATCATGCTCCATCGCAGCGAGGTCGAGATGGTCGATGTGGACAGTGCGCCCGACGCGATCATCTCACAGGTGCTCGCCTCGCCGCACACCCGCCTGCCCGCCTTTCAGGGCGAGCGCGAGAACATCGTCGGGGTGATCCACTCAAAGGATCTGTTTCGCGAAGTCGAGCGTCTGATCCAGCTGGGCGGCGGGCGGATGGACGCCACAGCGGCGCTGAAGGTCACCGATGTGGCGCGCGATGCCTATTTCGTTCCCGAGACCACGCCGCTGGACGAGCAGATGCGGCAGTTCCTGAAACAGCGCTCGCATTTCGCACTGGTGGTGGATGAATACGGCTCGCTACGCGGGTTGATCACGCTCGAAGATATTCTTGAGGAAATCGTTGGTGAGATCACGGATGAATTCGATACCGACGACGACGTGGCTCTGAAGGCCAACGAGGCAGGCGATTACCTGATCGACGGTGCGATGACGATCCGCGACCTGAATCGTGCTCTGGAATGGTCGCTGCCCGATGACGAAGCCAATACCATCGCCGGGCTTGTCATTCACGAAGCACAGATGATCCCCGCAGAGGGGCAGGTCTTTTCCTTTCACGGCTTCCGTTTCGAGGTTGCGGGCCGCAAGGACAACCGGATCACGCAACTTCGCGTCCGGCCACTCTGACCTCGCCCTCAGGCCGGTGCCATCACCCGCTGGATCGCATCCACCAGATCCTCGCGTCGGAACGGTTTTGCCACATGGGCCGCAAAGCCGTTCGCCAGGTAGTCCTCGACCTGATGCGCCATGGCATTCGCGGTGATCGCGACGGCAGGCGGCAGTGCGAGGCCATTCTGCTGCGAGCGTTCGTTCAAGGTTGACAAGGCGGTGATCCCGTCCACCTCCGGCATCGAGATGTCGAACAGCAACAGGTCGAAGGCACCCGGCTCCCACGCCTCGATCGCTTCGCGGCCGTTATTCACGATGGTACAGGCTACGCCGAGGCTGCCCAGCATTGCTTTCAGGATCAGCCTGTTGGTCGCATTGTCGTCAGCGACCAGCGCCCGTACCCCAGCTAATGCGCTCGCGACCACGGCGGGCGGCGCAGGCTCGGGTGCGCTCGTCTCTGGCTCGGTCGCGGCCTCGCGCAGGGGCAGCGACAGGCGCACTCGGGTTCCCTGCCCCGGCGCGCTTTCCACCGTGATCTGGCCCTGCATCAGATCCACAAGCCGGCGGACGATCGACAATCCAAGACCAGTGCCGCCAAACCTGCGGGTGACCGTCCCGTCAGCCTGCTCGAAGGCTTCAAAGACGCGATTGGCCTGATCCTGGCTCATTCCGATGCCGGTGTCGCGCAAATCGAAGATGATCATGTCATCCGGCTTGCAGTCCAAGGTGAGCGTGATCTCACCCCTCTCGGTGAACTTCACCGCGTTGCTGACCAGATTATGCAGGATCTGCAGCAGCCGGTGCTGATCGCCTAGCCGCGGTCGATCCGCCCCCGGACCAGTGAGCACGGTCAGAGAGATACCCTTTTCCTCCGCCCGCAGTCCATGCAGGGCCTCGACCCGGCGCGCCAGATCGGAGGGACGGAAGACCATCTCTTCAAGAGACAGCTTGTTCGCCTCGATCTTCGACAGATCGAGAATGTCGTTCAGAATTCCCAAGAGCGCCTCTCCGGATTCGCGGATGGTGCCGACCATACGCTTCTGTTCTGGTTCGCAGACAGCCTCGTCAAGCAGTTCCGCAAGTCCCAGCACGCCGTTGAGCGGCGTGCGTATCTCATGGCTCATGTTCGCCAAGAATACCGACTTCGCGGCATTGGCCTCTTCAGCACGCCGCAACGCGCCGTACAGCGCCGTGATATCCGATCCTACCCCGCGATACCCCGCAAACGTGCCGTCAGCGTCGTAGTAGGGCGCGCCGCTGATCTGAACCCATATCTTGCGCCCGTCCTGTCCGACCAGAGCGTAGACGAAGTTCTTGAACGGCTCTCGCCGCTCGATCTTCTCGTCAATGACCGACCAGTCGGCCGAGTTTCGGGTCTCGGGCATGCGCGCCAGATACTCGGATCGGGTGTGTCCCATATAGTCATCCGGGTTGCAGCCTGTCGCATGTTGGAAGCTTTCGGACAGGTAGGTGAAGCGCAGATCGGCATCCTGCTCCCAGAACCAGTCGGTGGAGACCGCAGCGATGTCCAGAAACCTGCGTTCGGCAGCATCGCGTTCGGCAAGCGCGCGCTGCAGCTCGGCGTTGGTCGCCAGCAACTCTTCTTCCTGCTGCCGACGCTCGTTGATGTCCAGATGCACGCCGGCCATCACTTCGGGTCGGCCGTCTGCGCCCCAATGGGCGACGCGCCCGCGCGACAACACCCAGACCCAATGGCCGGCCTTGTGGCGCATGCGGAATTCGTAGTGGAACTGCTCCTGCCTGCGCTTGAACACCTCCCCAAGAAGGACATCGATGCGCGCCATGTCGTCCGGGTGCACAAGGCTGCGCCAGACGTCGATGCCGACAGGGTCGAGCTCTGACCGGCTGTAACCGATGATTGCTGCCCATCGGTCATTGATGACATTCGCGCCCGTTTCCAGGTGCCATTCCCAGGTTCCGACCTCGGCCCCGTCGATGATATCCGACAGCCGCCGCTCCGCATGCTTCAACTCGGTGACATCAACGCGCATGCCAACGCGACCGCCATCGGCCGTCACCTTTTCGATCGCGCGCAGCCATCGCCCGCTGCTGAGTTGCAACTCCGTCTCGTGCATCGGAGAGCGATGCGTCGCAAGCGCCTGGGCGCGCCACTCTTCCTCGCGGCCGATGGCCGAAGCGTAGATGCCCAATCGCAGACCCTCATCCACGATGTCTTCGAACTGCGCACCCGGCACCATCATGTGTGCCAGTTCTGGATAGAACTCCTTGTAGCGCGCATTGCACAGAAGCAACCGATCGTCGGGATCGAAGTAGACGAAGGCGTCCGGCAGCGCCTCCACCGCTGCCGTGAACTGGACCCGCGCACGCGATGCCTCTTCCGCCAGACGTGCCAAGGCCGCTTCCTGCACCTTGCGCTGGGTGATGTCGGTCTCGACCGAGACATGACCGGTGATTTGCCCGGTTTGGTCGCGCATGGGCTGGATGTTCATGTCCACCCAGTAGCGCCCGCCGTCCCGTGTCCGGTTCAGCATTTCTGCCCGGGCGGATTTGCCGTTGGCCACGGCCGCATCAATCCTAGCGGCGGTATCTGGATCGGTGTCCTCGCACCGCATCACCTCGCTCGGATGCCGGCCGATCACGTCTTGAAGCCGATAACCCGTGCGCGCCTCATAGGCCGGATTCACCCAGGTGATCCGCTGATCGGCATCCACCATGACCACAAGGTTCGTCATGTGGGTGACGACCCGGCTCAACCGCTCCAGTTCGCGTCTCTGCGCTTCTTCGGTCGTGGAATCGCGGATCACGAAGACGAAGCCCGGCTCCTGCCCCTGGTCCTGAGGCTCTCGCCGAGCGCCTGAGACGGTGAATGTCTTTTCACCCAACGAATACTTGTGCACGCCGGACCGCCCGTGTTCCGTGACCTCGGCCATCACCAGACGGCCCAGCGCCGCCACATGAGGGGGAAGAATCTCTTCCAGTGTTCGGCCGATTACCTCTGACGGGGGCTTCAGCAGCAGGTCAGGAAAGGACGTATGCACATCCGTGTAGCGGCCTGCCGAGTCGAACTCGAACACCAGGTCAGGCATGGCGTCCAGCGTCGCGCGCAACTGATCCCGTGCCTTGGCAAGCGACTGCCGGGCCTCGGCCTCGGCCCGCGCGATGTCACGCCGCTTCAGAAGCGTCGCGATGCCGTCAGCGACGGAACGCAGCAACAGCACTTCTGCAGAGGTGAAGTCCCGTGGCGTCCGCACGACATCGTAACCCACGAAACCGAAGAGCCTGCCGTCATCCAGCATCGGGACGAGCAGGATCGATTTGATCTGCTGCGCCAGAAGATGGCCCCGGATCGGCAGGTCGGCCGGCAGCGCCGCAACCTCCCTGACATGCACGCTTTCACCTGCTTGAAGGGTGGCGACCCAAGGCTCACTCAGCTTTGCCGAAATCTCTTGGAGGTGGCCGATCATCGGCTTCACACCGTTTTCGACCCATTCATGCGTGTTGCTGAGCGTGGACCCCGCCTCGTCGCGGCAAAAGACATAGGCCCTGTCGACGCCGGTGAAACCGGCCAAACGGGAAAGCGCCGTGTCGATTGCCTGATCTGTCCGCTCGACCGGCGTGCGCAGCAGCGCCCCCAGAATGTCCACGACGAGCGCCTGCGCCTCGATCAGGCGCGCCTCCGTTCGCGCGGAAACCGTCGGGTCAAACTCCATGCCGCCGTTCCTGTGGCCCTCGGGACGATCAACGCGTCAAACATACCGGGTATTTCGCAAAGCGCCATCGCCCAGGCAACCGGTCATGTCCCCCCGACCTGACGATAGCGGCAGAAAGGTAATCGAAAGGTTACCAAGGCAGAGGCCGCCGCATCATGAAGCGGTCGATGCAAAGCTATTTCTCGTTTTGAATCCGAACCCTGCGCGATGCGCGTCAGCCCCTCGCCTTCAAGCGATCAATTAACTGGAAAGTGCAAAGGAGGCCTGATCGGCCTCCTGTTTATCCTCACGGATCAGGCCGCCTGTTTCTGGGACAGAACGCGCGCCACCGTCGCCCCCATTTCCGACGGCGTCGGCGCGACGACAATGCCCGCAGCGTTGAGAATTTCGACCTTTTCCTGTGCGCTCTCGCCAAAGGCCGAGATGATTGCCCCTGCATGCCCCATCTTGCGCCCCTTGGGCGCGGACAGGCCCGCGACGTAGGCGATGACGGGCTTGGACATGTGATCGCGGGCAAAGGCTGCCGCCTCGGCCTCCTGCGGGCCGCCGATTTCGCCGATCATCATCACGGCGTCGGTATCCGGGTCGGCCTCGAACAATTCGAGGATGTCGCGGAAGGACGAGCCGTTTATCGGGTCTCCCCCGATGCCCACGCTTGTGGAGACACCGATGCCCAGCGCCTTCATCTGGCTGGCGGCCTCATACCCAAGTGTGCCGGAGCGGCCTACGATGCCCACGCGGCCGGGCATGTAGATGTGCGGGGGCATGATGCCCATGAACCCCTTGCCAGGGCTTATGATCCCGGCGCAGTTCGGACCGATCAACCGCATCTTACGATCGGCCGGATAGCGCCGCAGGAAGCGTTTTACCTTCATCATGTCCTGCGCAGGGATCCCGTCGGTCACGCAGACCGCTGTCCTGATGCCCGCATCCGCCGCCTCCATCATGGCGTCGGCGGCAAAAGGCGGCGGAACGAACAGCAGGCTCGCCTCAGCCCCGGTTTCGCGGACCGCCTGGCGGACCGTGTCGAACACCGGGCGGTCGAGAACCGTTTCGCCACCACGGCCGGGCGTGACCCCGGCCACGACGTTTGTACCGTAGCGGATCATGTCCGCCGCGTGAAACTGGCCGATCCGCCCCGACATCCCCTGAACGATGACCGGCGTCTTTTCCGTGATCAGAATTGCCATCTCTGTTCCCTCCTCAGGCCGCAAGCGCGGTGCGGGCCGCCACGGCGCGCTCTGCCGCGTCGGCCAGTGTGTCGGCGGTGATGATCGGAAGCCCGGACTCTTGCAGGATCTGCCGACCTTCCTCGACATTCGTGCCGGCCAGGCGCACCACCACCGGGATCTTCACATCCACTTCGCGGTAGGCCTTCACGATCCCCTCGGCCACCCAGTCACAACGATTGATGCCGGCAAAGACGTTGACGAGCATAACCTGCACCTTGCGGTCCCCCAGAACGGTGCGGAAGGCGCGCACTACCCGCTCGGGGCTGGCCCCGCCGCCGATATCCAGAAAGTTCGCCGGTTCGCCCCCCGACAGCTTGATCATGTCCATCGTGGCCATGGCGAGGCCTGCGCCGTTGATGATGCATCCGATATCGCCATCCAGCCCCACGTAGGACAGGCCGTAGTCCCCGGCCGCGCTTTCACGCGGATCCTCCTGCGCGCGGTCACGCAACTCCGCAACTTGGGGTCGGCGGAACAGGGCGTTCGTGTCAAAGCTCATCTTGGCGTCCAGCGCGACCAGATCGCCGCTGCCGGTAATCACCAGCGGATTGATCTCCACCATCGTCGCGTCCATGTCGCGATAGGCGCGGTAGCAGGCGCGCAGGATGGTCACCATCTTGGCCACCTGCCCCGCATTCAGACCCAGGTCAAAGGCCAGTTCGCGGGCCTGAAATTCTGCCAGTCCGACGGCAGGATCGACGACCATGCGCCGCAGACTGTCGGGATCGGACTCTGCCAGATCCTCGATCTCCATGCCGCCATGGGCGGAGGCCACGATCATGATCCTCTCGGATTTCCGGTCAAGCACGAAGCCTAGATAAAGCTCCTGCTTGATGTCCGACGCTTCTTCCACCCACAGCCGGTAGACGCCCTTTCCCTGCGCGTCTGTCTGCTTGGTCACCAATTGCTTGCCGAACAGGCCCGCGGCAAAGTCTCGCACCTCTTCCTCGGACCGGCACAGCTTCACCCCGCCAGCCGCTCCGCGGCCGCCCGAATGTACCTGCGCCTTGACCACCCAGGCGTCGCCGCCGAGTTGCCGGGCATGATAACCTGCCTGTTCGGGGCTGTAGGCTAGGCCGCCCCGCGGTACCGGCACGCCAAATCGGGCCAGAATCTCCTTGGCCTGATATTCGTGAATATCCATCTGCCCTCTCCCCTACTCCGCCGCGATATCGAAAGATGACGCCGGATCCCCGTCATCCAGCCCAAGGTGGGCCCGAACGGCCGACATACCGGCCCCCGGAATAATGCCTGCACCAGCCTCGAACAGCGCCGACTCAAGCGTCGCAATCGCGCTCAGACAGTCTCGACCGGTCATCCCGACGGGATGTGCAATGCTCAGGATCTGTCCGCGGGCCGGATCGTAGAAGCTGTCGGCCTGTATTCCATTCAGCGCCCACAGGCGGCGGGCCACCTCGGCCGCGTCGATGATTTCCGAAAGACGGATTGCGCTCACGGCGTGCGCTGCGATCCGCGGGCGTCGAGCGACGAACCCCAGATCGAGCGCTGCCAGACCCAGGCGGAAGGCTGCGACAATCCCATCGTGCGCGTCCAACTGTGTCCGGACCGATGCGAACTCGCCGTCGGCGATCACAACATCCGCACCGATATCGTCCGACGGCATCTGGAATGAAGCCGCCGATGCCTCGACCAGCAGAAGCGCATCATGGAAGCTCTCGTCCATTGCGCGGCGCACTGCAACGAGATCGGAAATCACACCGGAAGACCGCTCGACAAGCAGCACGAAAACGGCTTTGACCTCGTCCACCAAATCGCGCCCGAGTACGCGCGCGAGATCGCGGGCTGGAACATCCTCGCCCAGATCCGAATTCAAGACCTCGACCTGAAACCCCATATCTCGCAACAGCGTGGCGCGCCGCGCCGACACAAAGCCGTTGACCAGAACGACCACCCGATCGCCCGACTTCAGGGCCGCGGAGACACCCCGATGCCACTGCGCTGACACCGAGAGGTCGGGCATGCTGTCGGCAGGAACCATGTGCGCCGGCAGCGGCACGGTCACGCGGTCAAGTCGGCCTTCTGGCGTCAACAGGTCAAGCATCGTGATCCCCCCACGTCTGTGTGGGAAGGGATGGCACCTGGGGACGGATGTGCAAAATGAAAGCGGGTTCTGCTGTAAACGCGAGAGTTTACAGCATACAGGCTTTGTAATAGTGTAAATTCAATCAAGTTCCCCGGCAGCGCACCGCCTCCAACAGCGGCAGGCACACATGCAGAAAACTTTTATCGGACCGCATCTTCGCCGGCTGCGGCTTGGGCGGGGCGAGACCCAAGGGGCAATGGCCAAGGCGCTGGGGATCAGCGCGGCCTACGTCAACCTGCTGGAAAACAACCAGCGCAGCGTTTCCGTTCCGGTGATGCTGCGTCTGTTCGAGGTGTACGGCGTCGATTGGCGCGACATCGCCGACGATGACGGCACGAACCAGTTGGCCGATCTGCGCGCCGCGATGCAGGATCCGCTGTTCGATGGCGCCCGTCCCGATCTCCAACAGCTGCGGGCGGCGCTCGTACACAGCCCCGGCCTCGCCTCGGCCTTTCTGGCCCTGCATCAGGCCTATCAGGCGGCAAGCGAACAGCTGTTGAGCCTGGCAACCGGCGTCGATGGCGCCGAGCCGACACTGGCCTCCTCGCCCGAGGCGTTGGTGCACAACTTTTTCCGGCGGCACCGCAACCATTTCCGCGAGCTTGAAGAGGCGGCCGCGTCCTTCTGGGAAAACGCGACGCCCGACACGGACGAGGTCTATCCGGCGCTGAAGGCGCGCCTGCGCGCGCGTCTCGGTCTGACCGTGCGGATCGTGCCGGTGGCCGATCTGCCCCATACGCTGCGGCAGGTCGACGATGCCCGCAAGGAGGTGCTGATCTCCGAGGCGATGGATCACCCGAACCGCATTTTCCAGCTTGTCCACGTCGCTGGCCTGCTGGAGCAGCGCCAGGTTCTGGACGACCACATCGAGCGGTCGGGGATCTCGGACGCCCGCGGTCGGGCACGGCTGCGAGTCGAACTGGCCAACTATTTTGCCGCGGCGGTTCTGATGCCTTACGACCGCTTTCTGTCCAAAGCTCGACAGTCGAAGTATGACTTCGACCACCTCGCCACCCGGTTCGGGGTGACGTTCGAACAGGCCTGCCACCGTGCCACCACCCTGGGGCGCGAAGGCGCACAGGGCGTGCCGTTCTTCTTTCTCCGGATCGACAAGGCCGGAAACGTCACCAAGCGCTTCAACGCGACGGACTTCCATCTGGCCGAATTCGGAGGCGCCTGCCCGCGGCTTGAACTGCACATGAGCTTTCGCACGTCGGGGCGGATCGTCCCGCAATTCGTCGAGATGCCCGACGGCAGCCAGTACTTCGTGTTTTCCCGCACCGTCGATCGCCCCAGTTTCCAGCGTCACGCCCAGGACATCCGGCTGGCCGTGGCCATGGGCTGCACCATCGAATACGCCGCCGAGATCGGCTATGCGGAACAGTTCAAGCTGAGCGGAGCGCCGATGACCGAAATCGGGATCAACTGCCGCGTGTGCCCGCGGGCGAACTGCGACCAGCGCGCGCATCATGCGGTGATCCGTTCGCAACCGGTGGACGCGCGACGCAGAGGGGCCACCCGCTTCGAGAGTTGATCGCATCTTTGTGCGCGCGGACGCACGCGAACCGGTACCGTCGCGCCCTTTCCATACCCCCGCGGGGCGCGTATGCTACGCAGCAAGAAACGCTGCCGCACGAGGGCCATGCCCGACAAGCGGGCAGACGAGCAGAGGCGAGGGCGGCATGAGGCAAACGGATACTGCGCCGTTGGACGGAAGAGCGCTCAACCTGGGCACGTCGTCACTTTTGCTGATTGGGATGTTCATGGTGATGTCGGGGTGCACCGAGATCGGCCTCCCCTTCGGCCAACGAGAGCCGACGACGAGCGCCGCACCGCAAGAAGCCCAGGCAAGCGAAGTCGAGGCGCCAGAGGTTTTCCAGCTGAACGCACAGGCGCTCTGGGATGGGCGGCCCTCCCTTGGTGGGGTCTGGGTCGCGGCGCCGAACGTCACCGATCCGGAACGGGTGGTGATCCGCCACGCCGATACTGGCGCCGAAGTCGTGGGCGCGCTGTTCCGGCGCGAGCGGGAGAATCCGGGCCCGCCGATCCAGGTCTCATCGGACGCCGCAGCCGCGCTGGGTCTGATCGCCGGTCAGCCGGCCCCCGTCAGCATCACGGCGCTGCGCACCGTGGAAGCACCTGCCGCACCCGCTGCCGCCCCGGCCCAGACGGCAGAGGAAGCAGTCCCCGCGCCTGCCGCCGCAGGCGCCATGCTTCAAGTCGCCACGCTGACATCTCAGGCGGCGGCGGACACGGTTGTCGCCCGGCTGCAGGCGGAGGGACTGACGGCCGAGGTGCGCTCGCGTCAGTCGGATGATCGCACGCTTTACCGCGTTGTCACCGGCCCTGCGGACGGTGCCGAGGCGCGGGCCGCCCTTCAACAGCGTGTGCGGGCTCTTGGGTATGCCGATGCCTTCTTCCTCAGCACCTGATCGTCCCAGTTCCAGAAAGGAGCCAACCGTGCCCCGCTTCTTCCGTCGCCTTGTCCTCCTGGCGCCACTGATCGGCCTGCTGAGCGCGCCCATCGCCGGCGCCTTCGAAACCCGCGCGACCGGCGCCTGGGTGATCGATCAGACCACCGGCACCGTGCTGCTTTCGAAGAATGCGGAAACTCCGCTGCCGCCGGCCTCGATGTCGAAGCTGATGACGCTCTACATGCTGTTCGAGGCGCTGCGCGATGGCCGCGTGACGATGGATACCACGTGGACGGTTTCGACCCGCGCGAAAGAGATGCGCGGCTCGACCATGTTCCTGAACGAACTGGACCGGCCGACCACGCTGGATCTGATCCGCGGGATCATCATCAATTCCGGCAATGACGCCTGCGTCGTCGTGGCCGAGGGGCTGGCCGGGTCGGAAGAGGCCTTTGCCCGACAGATGACCGAACGCGCACGGGCGTTGGGGATGACGCAGACGACGCTTGCCAACGCCAGCGGCTGGCCGCACCCCGAGCATCGGATGTCGATGCGGGATCTGGGCGTTCTGACCGTTCGCCTCGTCGAGGATTTCCCTGATCTGTTCCCCTACTTCGCCGAGACCGAATTCGACTACAAGGACCGCTCTCCCGCCAACCGCTTCAACCGGAACCCGCTGTTCCGCGTCTTTCCGCCAGACACGACCGACGCAAACGCTATCCGGACCGAGGGGCTGAAGACCGGCCATACAACCGAGGCAGGCTACGGCTTCGTCGGCGCCGCGCGGCTGGGCGACCGCCGGGTGATCTTCGTGATCAACGGCCTCGAAACCGAGCGCGACCGGCTGGAGGAATCGCAGCAGATCGTCAACTGGGCCTTCCGGCAGTTCGTGCAGCGCACCGTATCGCGCCCTGGCGCGCGCATTGCGACCGCGCCGATCTGGATGGGCGAAACGCCGACGGTTGGCCTTGTCGCCGCCGAGGAAACCGTGATCCTGGTACCCGCCATCTCGCAGGACGGGCTGGAGGCGCGGGTGGAGTATCAGGGGCCGATCGAAGCCCCGATCGCGCGCGGCCAGCAACTTGGCGAACTGGTCATCACCCACCCCGACATGGAAACCCGCCGCCTGCCCCTGGTTGCAGAAAGCGACGTGCCGCAGGGCGGCCTGATGGTCCGGCTGCGCACCACGGCAGAGGTGCTTCTGAACCGGGCGCTTGAGGCGGGTCTGGACGCGGCCGGCAGCTGATGGCGCCACGCGGGCACTTCCTGACGTTCGAGGGGATCGACGGCTCCGGCAAATCCACGCAGGTCCGCCGACTGGTCGATACGCTCGTGGCAGAGGGCCGCGATGTCGTGGCGACCCGCGAACCCGGCGGCAGCCCGGGGGCCGAGCAAATCCGGCGTCTGCTGGTCGAGGGCGACGCGGCGCGCTGGTCGGCAGAAACAGAGATCCTGCTGTTTACCGCCGCCCGCCGCGACCATCTGGAAAAGACGATCGGTCCCGCGCTGGATGCAGGCCGCATCGTTGTCTGCGACCGCTTTACCGACAGCACGCGGGTCTACCAGGGCACCGTTCGCGGCGATCTGCGCGATCTGGTGGACCGCTTGCACCGCGATCTGATCGCGCGGGAGCCGGACCTGACCTTCGTCATCGACATGGACCCGGCAGCGGCGCTTGCGCGCGGGCTTGCGCGCGGCAGTGGCGAAGACCGGTTCGAGGGGTTGGGCCTGGAGTTCCAGACCCGCCTGCGCGCGGGCTTCCTGCACCTTGCGGAAGAATTCCCGCAGCGCGTGCGCGTGATCGACGGCAACCGGCCCGCCGACGAGGTCGCAGCCGAGATCGCGACCGTGGTACGAGCGATCCCGTGACCGAGAGTGTCGCAGAAGCCGACCGCGCCCCCGGTGCGCCCCATCCGCGCGAGACCCTCGCGCTTTACGGGCAGGCCGCGGCAGAGAGTGAGTTCCTGTTCGCCGCCACGGCCGGACGATTGCATCACGGATGGCTTCTGACCGGCCCGCGCGGGGTCGGCAAGGCGACGCTCGCGTGGCGCATCGCCCGCTTCCTGCTGGCCGAGGCACCGGCGGACGCCGGGTTGTTCGGCGCAGCCCCGCCGCCCGGATCGCTGGACATTCCCCAAGACCACCCGGTCAACCGGCGCCTTCTTGCCTTGTCGGAACCGCGGCTGTTCCTGCTGCGCCGCGCCTGGGACACCGAACGGAACCGGCTGAAATCCGTCATCACCGTGGACGAGGTGCGGCGGCTGAAGGACTTCTTCGGGCTCAGCGCTACAGATGGCGGCCGCCGCGTCGTCATCGTCGATGCCGCGGACGAGATGAACCCGAATGCGGCCAATGCCCTTCTGAAGGTGCTGGAGGAACCGCCCACCGGGGCCGTTCTGCTGCTGGTCAGCCACCAGCCCTCGCGCCTTCTGCCGACGATCCGCTCGCGCTGCCGCGAGTTGCGGCTGGCCACGCTGGGCGCCGAGGACATGGCGAGGGCACTGCAGGCCGCCGGCGCCGAAACCGATGCTCCGGCCGCACTGGCAGCGCTTTCCGGCGGATCTGTCGGCGCGGCGATCCGGCTGGCGAACCAGGATGGTCTCGCGCTTTACGCAGAACTGTTCGCCTTGGCCCGCGCCATGCCCCGGCTGGACCGGCCGCGCGCGCTGAAACTGGCCGAAAGCGTCAGCGCCAAGGGCAACGAGGAGCGGCTCGATCTGCTCCTGACCCTCATCGACCTGCTGCTGGCCCGGTTGGCGCGCGCAGGCGTGCTCGGCGCGCCGACCGAAGCCGCCGCGGGCGAGGCCGCGATCCTTGAACGCCTGTCGCCGGACGCCCATGCCGCACGCGTCTGGGCGGAACTGCAGCAAACGGCCGGGGCACGGGCGCGGCACGGACGGGCGGTGAACCTTGACCCCGTGATGCTTCTGCTCGATATCCTGCTGCACATGAACGTCGCGGCGGCGGGGCTGACCGCACGACAAGGCAGGCCATGACCGACAGCATACCGCAAATCGTCGACAGCCACTGCCACCTGGATTTCCCCGACCTGATCGGCGAACTGCCCGAGGTGATTGCGCGCGCCCGAGCCGCAGGGGTGACCCGAATGGTGACGATCTGCACCCGGCTGAAGAACGAGCCCCAGGTGCGCGCCATCGCCGAGGCGCATCGCGGCGTCTTCTACGCCGCCGGCACCCACCCGATGAGCGCGGCGGAAGAGCCCATGGCGACGGTCGAGGAACTGGTTCGGATCAGCCAGCATCCGAAATGCGCCGGCATCGGCGAATCCGGTCTCGATTATCACTACACCGCCGACAGCAAGGCGGTGCAGCAGGAAAGCCTGCGCATCCATATCGCGGCCGCACAGGAAACCGGCCTGCCGCTGATCATCCATGCACGCGACGCCGACGACGATATGGCCCAGATCCTGACCGAGGGGCACCGGACGAAGCCCTATTCCTGCGTCATGCACTGCTTCTCGTCAGGTGCGACGCTCGCCCGCGCGGCCCTCGACCTAGGCTTCTACCTGTCGATGTCAGGCATTGCCGCCTTCCCGAAAAGCCACGACCTCCGGTCGATCTTTGCCGCCGCGCCGGTGGATCGGATCCTGGTTGAAACCGATGCGCCCTACCTCGCCCCCCCGCCCCATCGCGGCCGACGGAACGAGCCTGCCTATACCGTCCACACCGCCCGCGTCGGCGCCGAGGTGTTCGGGATGGATTATGCTGCCTTCGCGCGCCAGACCTCGGAAAACTTTGACCGGCTCTTCACCAAGGCCGCGGCGCAGGCCACGGCGGCATGAGCGGAAGCCTTGTGTTCACCATCCTGGGCTGCGGATCGTCCGGGGGCGTGCCGCGTCTGGGCGGCCACTGGGGGGAATGCGACCCCGCAGAGCCGCGCAACCATCGGCGCCGCTGCTCGCTACTCGTCGAACGGCACGGGCCAGAGGGCACGACGCGAGTGCTGATCGACACGTCGCCCGACATGCGCGCGCAACTGCTCGATGCCGGGGTCGGCACGCTGGATGCAGTGGTCTACACCCATTCCCACGCCGATCACGTCCACGGGCTCGACGACCTGCGACAGATCGTCTTCAACACCCGCAGCCGCCTACCCGTCTGGGCCGACAGCCAGACCCAGGACGCCCTGTTCGCGCGCTTCGGGTATGCGTTCGTGCAGCCCGAAGGCTCGCCCTATCCCCCGATCCTCGACATGCATTCGATCCACGGCCCGTTCGAAGTTCAGGGCGCGGGCGGGGCGGTGCCATTCGTACCGCTGCGGGTAGGCCACGGGTCGATGGATGCGCTGGGGTTCCGGATCGGCGATCTGGTCTATCTGCCCGATGTGATCGAGATCTATGACGAGGCATGGCGCCACCTCACCGCGCTGGACTGCTGGATAGTGGACGCGTTGCGGCGCACGCCCCACCCCACGCACGCCCATCTTGACCTGACATTGGACTGGATCGCGCAGGTGCAGCCGCGCCGCGCCGTGCTGACCAACATGCATATCGACCTGGACTATGCGACGGTGGCGGCCGAGACACCCGCGCACGTCACCCCCGCGCATGACGGGATGCAGATCCGGTACGACCTGTAGATGCAGGCGCTGATCGAGGTCATCCTGCCGGTCTTTCTGGTGATCGGCTTCGGATATGTCGTGGTCTGGCGCGGTTTGTTCAGCGATGCCGGCGTCGACGGTCTGATGACCTTCACGCAGAACTTCGCCATTCCCTGCCTGCTGTTCCTGGCCATCGCGACGCTCGACCTCGGGCAGAATTTCGACCATCGGCTGCTGATCGGCTTCTACACCGGCTCTCTGGCCTGCTTCACCGCAGGGCTGCTCGGGGCGCGATATCTGTTCGGCAGGTCGTGGGAGGATGGCGTCGCAATCGGCTTCTGCTGCCTGTTCGCCAACACCCTGCTTCTGGGCCTGCCAATCAGCGAACGCGCCTATGGCGCCGATAGCCTGGCGGCCAACTACGCGATCATCGCGATCCACTCCCCCTTCTGCTACGCCATCGGCATCACCGCGATGGAAATTGCGCGGAACCGTGGCCGCAGCGTTCTGGGTTTCCTGCCGCGTGTTCTGACGGCGATGTTCCGCAACGCGCTGGTTATCGGAATCGCGCTGGGTTTCGTCGTGAACCTGGGCGGCATTCCCCTGCCGGGCGTCGTCTATTCCGCGCTGGACCTGATGGTGCGCGCCGCACTGCCGGCGGCCCTGTTCGGTCTGGGCGGCGTTCTTTACCGCTACCGGCCCGAGGGCGACCTACGCACCATCCTGTTCGTCTGCGCGATCTCGCTTCTTCTGCATCCCGTCATCGTCTGGACGATGGGCAAGACCCTTGCCCTGCCGACCGATGCGTTCCGGTCGGCGGTGCTGACGGCTGCCATGGCACCGGGGGTCAACGCCTACGTCTTTGCCAACATGTACGGCACCGCACGGCGGGTGGCCGCGTCTTCGGTTCTGTTGGGCACGGCCGGGTCGATCCTGACCGTCTGGATCTGGCTGGCGCTGCTGGGCTGACCGTCGCTCAGTCGCAGGGCCATGCGGCAACTGCGTCCGGGATCGCGGGGTGGCGCATTTCGGTGCCCGGCGCGATGCCAAGGTCGGCAGACAGACCGCCGTTGATTTCCAGCACGTATTGCACATCGTCGCCGCCCGGGATCGGCGTCTCGTCCAGCGGGCGCGCATTCTCGTGCACGCGCGTGACCCGGCCCGTCTCGTCGGCAAAGATCATGTCGAGCGGGATCAGCGTGTTGCGCATCCAGAACGACACGGTGGCCGGCGCATCATAGACGAACAGCATCCCCGCCCCGCGCGGCATCGACTCACGGTTCATCAGGCCGAGCGCCCGTTCAGCCGTGGTATCCGCCACCTCTACCGTGAAGCGCGCGCTGCCCCAGTCGCCGCGGAGGTCGATCCGATCCTCACGGCAGGCCGCCTGCGCCACAGCAGGCAACAGCGCCAGACAAAACGCCGCGAAGGTGGCTCCCAGTCCGCTTCGCCTCATGGCTGGGCCGGCCTCAGCGCGACTTCCCAAGCTGTCACCTGAACCGCCATCCGTCCGCGCGGCCCGTCGATCGACCGCAGCCCGACGGCTTCGCCGGGGGGCAGATCGGAAAAACCGGACCGGCGCAGAACCTCGATATGCAGGAAAACGTCCTCGGGCCGGCCGAAGACATTGGCGAAGCCATAGCCCTTGGCCTTGTCGAACCACTTCACCCGCGCAGGCTCGAGCGGCAGCTTGACCAGCTCGTCATGCTCCAGCGGCGCCATCTCCTCGGACAGCTGAATCGGCTGCAACTCGGGTGGTTCGATCTTCAACACCTCCAGCGCCTGAAGACCGCGCTGCGTGTCCTGAACCCGGGCGGAAATGCCCGCCCCATCGGCAATCGAGCTTTGTCCGAAGTTCCGCAATACATTCACATGCAAAAGAATGTCAGGGCCACCATTGTCGGACACGATGAAGCCGAAACCCTTTGTCGGGTCGAACCATTTTACCCGTCCCTCGATGATCCATGGTTCGACGTCTTCTTGCATCTTGTCCCAGCCCTGCCGGATTATTCGTCTGGCCCCCATGTGTTAACATGAATTAACAGGGATCAAGCGGAAATTTTCATTCTGCAACCGGGCCGTGCATATCGCAAAATCGAGGGATCACGGATTCAACCGCTGTATGTCCCAGGCATCGGCGGGATCTTGCCGGCGCCAGCGGAAGCGGTCGTGCAACCGAAAGGCGCCATCGGCCCAGAACTCGATCTCCAGCGGCGTGATCCGGATCCCGCCCCAGAAGGGGGGGCGCTTCGGATTCGGTCCGTGTGTCGCGGTTACCTTCGCCACCTCGGCCATCAGATGGCCGCGCGACGACAGCGGCTCCGACTGGCGCGATGCCCAGGCGCCAAGACGGCTTTTCAGCGACCGGCTCGCGTAATAGGCATCCGCCGCCGGCCCCTCCTCGCGGCTGGTCAGCCCGCGTACCCGGATCTGCCGGCGCAGGCTTTTCCAGTGCAGCACGAACGCCGCCTTGCCCGCCCCCTCGATCTCGCGCGCCTTGGCGCTGCCATAGTTGGTGTAGAAGACGAAGGCCGCCGCCTCGATCTCCTTCAGCAGCACCATCCGCACGTTCGGCAGGCCCTCGGCATCCACCGTGGCCAGCGCGATGGCATTGGGATCGTTCAGTTCCTGCGCCTCGGCCTCGGCCAGCCAGGCGCGCGCGATCGCAAAGGGATCCTCGCCCGCGAATAGTCCCGTCCTGTCGCTCATCCCGGCCCCCGCCTTGTTCGTTGCACCGGGATCATAGACCTGCCTGCCGCCGCGTCCACCCGGCCTTGATGCACCGGGGCGAAGCGCGTAAACCTCGGCCACACAACAGAACGGGACGGGATGGCGATGACCGGGAACTTGATGCAGGGCCGACGCGGCTTGATCATGGGCGTTGCGAACGACAAATCCATCGCCTGGGGCATCGCCAAGGCTTGCGCCGATCAGGGCGCGGAGCTTGCGTTCTCCTACCAGGGGGATCAGCTGAAAAAGCGGGTCGAACCGCTTGCGGCCTCGGTCGGGTCCAACGAACTTATCCCCTGCGACGTGGCGGACGAGGGCAGCCTCGATGCACTCTTCGCCCGGATCAAGGACCATTGGGGCGGCCTCGATTTCCTCGTCCACGCCATCGGCTTTTCCGACAAGGGCGAATTGCGCGGCCGATATGTAGATACCTCGCGTTCCAATTTCGAAATGACGATGGATATCTCGGTCTATTCCTTCACCGCCGTCTGCCAGAGGGCCGAAAAACTCATGTCGCACGGCGGCAGCCTTTTGACACTGACCTATTACGGCGCCGAAAAGGTCATGCCGCATTACAACGTTATGGGCGTCGCCAAGGCGGCGCTGGAGGCGTCGGTGAAATACCTGGCCGAGGATCTGGGCAAGGACGGCATCCGCGTGAACGCCATCTCTGCCGGCCCGATCAAGACGCTGGCCGCCTCTGGCATCGGCGATTTCCGCTACATCATGAAGTGGAACGAGTTGAACAGCCCGCTCCGCCGCAACGTGACGCAAGAGGAGGTGGGCAAATCCGCGCTTTACCTGCTGTCCGACCTCGGCTCGGGCGTCACGGGCGAGGTGCTGCATGTCGATGCCGGCTACCACGTCGTCGGCATGAAGGCCGTGGACGCCCCCGATATCGACGCTGTCACGGGCCGCAAGGAGACCGGCCAATGACCGACCGGCTGCCGCATGAAAAGGGCTTTCACGTCAGCTGGGACCAGATCCACCGCGACAGCCGCGCGCTGGCCTGGCGGCTCGATGGCCACGGCCCCGACGATGGCTACTGGCGCGCTGTCGTCGCCATCACCCGTGGCGGCATGGCCCCCGCAATGATCGTCAGCCGCGAACTGGATATCCGCGTGGTCGATACGATCAGCGTGAAGAGCTACGACAAGCAGGAGCAGTCCGAACCCCACGTCATCAAGGCCCCGCAGGCCGAGATCATGGGAAAGGATGGCGAGGGCGTGCTGATCGTCGACGACCTGGTCGACACCGGAAAGACGCTTGAACTGGTCCGCAGGCTGTTCCCCAAGGCGCATTTCGCCACCGTCTACGCCAAGCCGCAGGGCCGCGCGATGGTCGACACCTTCATCACCGAGGTCAGCCAGGACACCTGGATCTTCTTCCCCTGGGACATGGCGCTGCAATACGTCGAACCCTACCGGGGCCGCGACTGACCGTGACCCTGCCGCTCAACCCCGCGATGGCGGCCACCTTCGCCCCCCCGGTGATGGAGGCGCGGCGCTGGCTGGATGGCGTGACCTTTCCGCCCGACCGGCCGCTCATCAACGTCAGCCAGGCCGCCCCGGTCGAACCGCCGCCGCTGGCCCTGCGGCAGGCGATTGCCGAGGCCGCGCTGACAGAGGATGCGGCCCACCTTTACGGCCCCGTTCTGGGGATGCCGGAACTGCGCGCCGAAATCGCATCGCAATGGTCCACGGCCTACGGCGGGCAGATCGCGCCCGCGCAGGTCGCCATCACCTCGGGCTGCAATATGGCCTTCGTGGCGATCATGGCGACGCTGGCCGGCGCGGGGGATGAGGTCATCCTGCCCACGCCCTGGTACTTCAATCACAAGATGTGGCTGGACATGCAGGGCGTCGCCACCGTGCCCCTGCCCGTGGGCGACGAGATGATCCCCGACCCCGAGCGTGCCGCAACGCTGATTACGCCCCGCACCCGCGCGATCGTTCTGGTGACGCCCAACAATCCCTGCGGCGTCGAATACCCCGCCGACATCCTGCGCGCCTTCTTCGACCTGGCGCAGGCGCACGGCCTCGCCCTGATCGTGGACGAGACCTACCGCGATTTCGACGCCCGCCCCGGCGCGCCGCACGACCTGTTCACCGATCCCGACTGGCCCGGCACGCTGATCCATCTCTATTCCTTCTCCAAGGCCTACCGGCTGACCGGCCACCGCGTCGGCGCGGTCGTGGCCGACGCCGGGCAACTGGCGCAGATGGAAAAGTTCCTCGATACCGTGGCGATCTGCCCCAACCAGCTTGGCCAGCGCGCAGCCCTCTGGGGGATGCGCAACCTCGGCCAGTGGCTGGCCGGCGAACGGGCCGAGATCCTCGACCGCCGGGCCGCGATGGAAGAGGGGTTTCCCCACCTGCCGAGCTGGCGGCTGTTGGGCTGCGGCGCCTATTTCGCCTATGCCGAACACCCCTTCGACGAGGCGTCCGATGCGCTTTGCAAACGGATGGTGCGGGATGCCGGCGTCCTGATGCTGCCCGGCACGATGTTCACACCCGAGGGCTCGGCCGAGGGTCGGCGGCAGTTGCGCATCGCCTTCGCCAACGTGGACCGCGCCGGGATCGGCCGCCTGTTCGACCGCCTCGCCGCGCTATAGGCACCCGTGCACAACGGTTAAGTGCAAGTAAACAAAAATTACGTTTCTTTTTCTTTTCAATGCTCTACGTTTTTGTGCACGCGTGCACAAACCCCGTTTTCAGGGCCGGATCGCCCCATCGCCGGTCACAAGATACTTGAAACTCGTCAGCTGCTCCGCCCCCACCGGGCCGCGGGCATGCAGCTTCCCCGTGGCGATCCCGATCTCCGCCCCCATCCCGAACTCCCCCCCATCCGCGAACTGGGTGGACGCGTTCCGCATCAGGATCGCGCTGTCGAGCCGCGCGAAAAACCGGTCCGCCGCCGCATCATCCTCGGTCAGGATCGCCTCGGTATGGCTGGACCCGTAGCGCCGGATATGGGCAATCGCCCCGTCCACATCATCGACCACTTTTGCGGCGATGATCAGGTCCAGAAACTCCCGCCCGAAATCGTCTTCCGAAGCCGCCACCACACCGGGAAGATGCTGAAGCCCCTCATCCCCCCGCACCTCGACTCCTGCGGCCACCAGATCGCCGATGATCTGCGCACCCAACCCCTCGACCAGATCCCGGTGGATCAGCAGACACTCCGCCGCCCCGCAAATCCCTGTCCGCCGGGTCTTGGCGTTCAGAACCACGCGGCGCGCCTTCTCCGGATCGGCCGCCACATCGACATAGACGTGGCAAATCCCCTCAAGATGCGCGAAGACCGGCACCCGCGCCTCGGCCTGCACCAGCCCCACCAGCCCCTTGCCGCCCCGCGGCACGATCACGTCGATATGCGCGACCGCCCGCAGCATCTCGGCCACCATCGCCCGGTCGCGCGTGGGTACCAGCTGGATCGCCGCCTCGGGCAACCCCGCCGCCCTCAGCCCCTCGACCAGACAGGCATGGATCGCGCGGCTGGAATGGAAACTCTCCGACCCGCCGCGCAAGATCACAGCGTTGCCGGCCTTCAGGCACAGCGCCCCCGCATCCGCCGTCACGTTCGGCCGGCTCTCATAGATCACGCCCACCACCCCCAGTGGCGTCCGCACCCGGCGGATCCGGAGCCCGTTGGGGCGCGTCCACTCGGCCATCACCTGCCCCACCGGATCCTCCTGCGCCGCCACGTCGCGCAGCCCCTGCACGATCCCCTTGATCCGCGCTTCGTCCAGTCTCAACCGGTCCATCATCGCCGCGCTCAGCCCCTTGGCCGTGCCATAGGCCAGATCCTCAGCATTCGCGGTGATGATCGCAGTGCGCCGCGCCCAGACAGCATCCGCCGCCGCCTCCAGCGCGGCGCGCTTCGCCTGCGACGGGGCAAAGGCCAATTCGGCCGCCGCGTCACGTGCGGCCTCCCCGATCCGTGCCATCAGGCCCGCGAAATCCTCTGCATCCTTCATCCGGCCCTCCGTCAGATCGCCATGTCGTCGCGATGCACCAATGCCGCTCGACCGGGATAGCCCAGGATATCGCCGATCTCGGTCGATTTCCGACCCAGTATCGCCCGCGCCTCGGTCGCGGTATAGCGCACCAGCCCCTTACCCAGCCCCTCACCCGTGGGACCAACGATCGCCACCGGGTCCGCGCGCCCGAATTCGCCTGCCACCGCAACCACGCCCGCCGGCAGCAGCGACTTGCCCTGCAACAGCGCCGCCGCCGCCCCGGCATCGATACGAACCTCGCCCCGTGGCTTCATCGCCGCGATCCAGCGCTTGCGCGCGGCCTGCGGATCTCCCTTTGCCAGGAACCAGGTGGAGGCCGCCCCGTTCTGCAGTGCCCTGAGCGGCCGGTCGACCGAGCCTTCGGTGATCGCCATGGCGCAGCCTCCAGAAACGGCAGTCCGCGCGGCCATCACCTTGGTCTTCATCCCGCCGCGCGACAGGCCCGAGCCTGCATCCCCGGCCATCGCCTCGATCCGCGGGGTGATCTTCTCGACCACATCGAGCCGCCGGGCCTCCGGGTCCGTTCTGGGGTTCGAGGTGTAGAGGCCATCCACATCCGACAGCAGCACCAACTGGTCCGCGCCGACGGTGACCGCGATCTGCGCCGCGAGGCGATCGTTGTCGCCGAACCGGATCTCGTCCGTGGCCACGGTATCGTTCTCGTTGACGATCGGCACAACCCCAAGGCCCAGCAGCACGGCCAGCGTCGCCCGGCTGTTCAGATAACGCCGTCGATCCTCGGTATCCTGAAGCGTGACAAGTACCTGCGCCGTCGTTATGCCATGCGGGGCCAACGCCTCCTCATAGGCGCGCGCCAGGCGGATCTGCCCCACGGCCGCCGCCGCCTGGCTCTGCTCCAGAGGCAGCGCCCCGGGTGGAAGGCCCAGCACCCCCCGCCCCAGCGCGATGGACCCGGAGGAGACAAGAACCACATCCACACCCCGCTTACGCAGGTCGGAGACGTCCGAAGCCAACCCGTGCAGCCAGCTGTCGCGCAGGCGTCCGGTCTGCCCTTCGACCAGCAGGGCCGATCCGATCTTCACGACCAGTCGGCGTGCCTCAGCAATGCTGGGCGACGCTGTCGTCTGACGGTCGGTCAGGGCTGCCATGGCCCCTCCTCCTCGGGCGCCGCGCGATCCAGCGCGATGGCTGCGTAAAGGGCGCGCAGAACCGTCTGCAGCCCCTCGCCCGACGCGCCTGAAATCAGGTGAACCCTGCGCCCGGTCACGCGCTCAAGGGCCGCCTGCTTGTCCTCACGCTCCTCGGGAGAGAGCGCGTCGATCTTGTTCAAGGCAGTGATCCGCGGCTTGGCCGCCAGATCTGCCGCATAGGCGCGCAATTCGTTCTCGATCACCGTCCAGTCATGGGCGACATCCTCGGCCGTGCCATCGACCAGATGCAGCAGCACCGCACAGCGCTCAACATGGCCAAGGAAAAGATCGCCCAGCCCCCTGCCCTCCCTCGCGCCCTCGATCAGGCCGGGAATGTCGGCCATCACGAATTCCTTGCCGTCGATACCGACCACGCCAAGGTTCGGATGCAGGGTCGTGAACGGATAATCCGCGATCTTTGGCCGCGCGTTCGAGGTGGCGGCCAGAAAGGTCGACTTGCCCGCGTTGGGCAACCCGACCAGCCCGGCATCCGCGATCAGTTTCAACCGCAGCCAGATGGTCCGCTCCACACCCTCCTGGCCCGGGTTGGCCTTGCGCGGAGCCTGGTTGGTAGAGGTCTTGAAGCGAAGGTTGCCCCAGCCGCCGTTGCCACCCCTGGCCAGAAGAACCCGCTGGCCGACCTGGGTAAGGTCGGCAATCACCGTTTCCTGATCCTCTTCGAGGATCTCGGTGCCGACCGGCACGCGCAGCACGATATCTTCGCCCGACTTGCCCGTCATCTGCCGCCCCATGCCGGGCTGACCGTTCCGAGCAAAGAAATGCTGCTGATAGCGAAAGTCGATCAGCGTGTTCAGGCCATCGACAGCCTCGACCCAGACCGAGCCGCCGTTGCCGCCATCGCCACCATCGGGGCCGCCGAATTCGACGAATTTCTCACGCCGGAACGAGACGCACCCCGCGCCGCCGCCGCCAGAGCGGATTTGGACTCGTGCCAGATCAAGAAATTTCATCTCTGCGCGCCTTTGTTCGCTTCGCCCACAGGCGATAGAGGCAAACGCGCGCAGGCTCAAGCCGAGCGCGTCAGCCCAGGGTTTTCAAATAGGTCCAAGTCGGCACAGTCGCGCCACGGGCCACGCTGAACGCCTCTGCATCCCCTAGATACTGGAAGCCTGCGTTGGTCAGCACCCGGGCTGAGCCGGGATTGTCCTGAAACACCTGCGCAAACATGGTCTTGCTGCGCAACGGATTGGCCGCGACAACCACCCCTACGGCTTCCGAGGCGTAGCCGGTGTTCCACAACGCGGGTGCGACCCAGTATGAGATCTCGGCCTGATCACGATCCAGCGGGGCGAGCGAGACGATGCCCAGCACCTCGGACGATCCGGCCTCGGATCCGTCGAGCGCCCAGACCGCGCGAGCGCCCTTCGCCGACAGGGCGCGCTGCACGAAAGCCTCGGCCGCGCCCGGAGGATAGGGATGGGGGATCGAGGTGGTCTGCTCTGCCACGCGCCGATCCGCCGCATACAGCGCAATCGGCCCGGAATCGGACTTGCGCACCGGTCGTAGAAGCATCCTCTCCGTGCGGAGCACGGGCAGATCCGCGACGATCGGCTCTGGCAGTGTGTTCATGCCTTCCCTCCTCTGAAGCGCATGCGTGTCTGTGTGGTCAGACACGTGAAACTTGGCGTCGTCCGCACGATTTCCCGGCAGGTCTGGACAACATCACCGATGGCAAACGAAAAGGGGACCGGCCCTTTGCCGATCCCCCGATACAAGCCTTCGGTAAAGGTCGGCTTACTCGGCGGCCTCCGTCACCGGAGCAACCGAAATAAACGTGCGGCCCTTGAGCCCGGTGCGGAACATCACGCGACCCTCGCGCAGAGCGAAAAGCGTGTGGTCACGGCCCATGCCGACGCCCTCGCCCGGGTACCACTTCGTTCCGCGCTGGCGCACGATGATGTTGCCCGGGACGACAGCCTGCCCGCCATAGAGCTTCACACCCAGCCGGCGACCGGCAGAGTCGCGGCCGTTGCGGGATGAACCGCCTGCTTTCTTGTGTGCCATCGCGGGTTACTCCTGCGCTTCGGCCGCGGCAGTCTTCGCAGCCCGTTTCGTTTTCGGCGCGGCCGTCGCGCCCGTCTCATGGGCCTCGCGGCGCGCAGCAGCGGCGCCGGTGGCAGCTTTCACGCCAGACTTGTCCCCACCGGACGCCAGAATGTCCGTTACGCGGACCAGCGTCAACTTCTGGCGGTGACCCTTCGTGCGCTGGCTGGAGTGCTTCCGCCGGCGCTTCACGAAATGAATGACCTTGTCGGCCTTGATCTGGTCAATCACCTCGGCCTGCACGGCCGCACCATCGACGAACGGTGCGCCCAGCACGGGCGAGTCGCCACCAACCATCAAAATCTCGTTAAACTGGATCTTGTCACCAGCTTCGGCCGCAACCAATTCCACGCGCAGCACGTCGCCCGGCTCCACGCGATACTGCTTGCCACCTGTCTTCAGGACAGCGAACATGGGTCTTTCCCTTCTTTCTCACCGCGTCCTTCGGCCCCGGTTCCCCGGTGTTCCAGCTTTCGCGCCTGCGGACTGCGCACCCCATCGGGGCGTCTGTTGCGCGTCTCATGACCCCGCGCCACGAAACGAGGGCGCTCTATCCCCAAATCGGGGCCGAAAGTCAAGCGCCAACGATCAGATATCCTGCCCCGACATGTAGCGCGCAGCCGCCAGACCAAGGTCGCGCGAAATCCCCGTGAACAGCGTGTCGAAGGCGGCGAACAGCGCACGGTTCAACGCCTGGCCTTCTGCCGTGAGTGAAAAGGCGGTATAGGCGTCTAGATCGTCCGGGTCGAGCGGGCGATAGGCGAGCGCCAGATAGGACATCACCCAGGTTTCGGTCTCTGTCCGGATCTGTTCCTCCTGCCCCCAGACGTCCGCCAGGATCTGGTCTTCCGTCATCTCGAAGCCGAACGCACCGCCGTCGACAAGCCCGTAATAGAAGGCCACGTTCGAGTTCATCGCCCCCGTGACATTCGATTCCACCAATTCGTTTGCCTCAGCGAAAGCGCGGACGCGGTCAAGCAGCGGGTCTTCGGCCATCTGCAACTCTTCCAGCCGGGCACGGGCGGCCTCGTCGACACTTTCATCCAGCATCGCGCGCCGGGCCGTCACCTCAAGTTCCAGAATTCGCTGGCCCCGCTCGGAACCGAAGAAGTCGATCACGGTCTCGATTTGCGCCGAATCGTCGAGTTCCTGGGACAGACGGTCGAAGAATGTCTCCTCCATCCGGTCCCGCGCGTAGACCTGACCGACGGCCAGCCCCCATCCGACGCCGCCCTGACCCGGGAACATCTCTTCCTCAAGGCTGAGTCCGTACGCGACCCCTTCTTCGTGCATGATCGCGATCACGTCGCGGAGCCACAGCGCGTCGATCAGGGTTTCGATCCTGTCCGAACGCTGAGCCGCCACAGACGTGGCGGTGACGGTCAACGCCACGACCGCAAGAAGTCGCAAGGTCAGTCGAAACAGCATGCCAGCTCACCCGAAAGGAATATTATTAGAATTGATAGCTCTTCATTCGGCCTCTTCCAATAGCGCGCATAGGGTGCGCCCGCGACAAGGACAGATCGTAATTCCTGCTTGCACCGTCCGGACGATCCCTCTAAATCGCAGCCCGTGACCCCGACGCGGAGAGGTGCCGGAGTGGTCGAACGGGGCGGTCTCGAAAACCGTTGTGGGGGAGACCCCACCCAGGGTTCGAATCCCTGTCTCTCCGCCAATTTTTCCCTTAAGTGATTGATTTCTAAAGATTAAATTTTAGGTCGATCACATTGCGCCCCACTTTGCACTTTGGCACGCACCGGGACGCATGGGGTCGCGTGGGTTGGATTCTGGTGCTAGCCTCCCTGCATTCTAGCGAAGGATTGCAGCGTGACGAGAGACGACGACTTTATGCGCAAGTTGCTTCTGGAAGCCGAGGAAAGCGATCGGCCGCACCTTTTCGCAGGCATAACACTCAGTCCCACTAAAGAAGACCTCACGCGGTACGCGCACGCGCAGTGGCTTGCAGACGCAGGTCTGTTTAAGGAGTTAAAGCCCGACGTTTACCGCATCACGAACCAAGGGCACGACTTCCTAGCCGCAACACGCAGGAACGATATTTGGGATAGAACCAAAGCCACGGCTGCAGGAGTCGGTGGCGTGACCCTAGGACTAATGAAGGACATTGCCCTTGCCTACTTGAAGCAAGAGTTGACGGATCGATTGGGCCTACCGCTCGGTTGACCACTACCGCGATTTGAATCGCGCATCAAACAGCGCCGGGGTCATCTTCCGCTTCGACTTCGCCCCTTGGGCTTTCTCACCTTCGCGCCGCTTCACTTCCTCGCTGAACCGCTCCAGCAAGGTCGCATCCATGGCGCGCAAAATCTGCACATGGTGCGGCGGTAGCCGGTAGCCGGTCAGGTCGCACCAGGCGCGGATTTCCTCGAACGTGATCGGCCGCGGTCCATTGCTGCCGAAGGTCCGGGTCGAGTCCAGTTCAAGAAAGGCGTTCCAGAGAAGGATCCCGGCTTCCGGCACGCGCGGCCGGGCTTCCCGGCTTCGAAGATGCTCGGCCAGCGCCGCGACAAGCTGCGATCTCAGCCGATCGATCCCGCGCATCAGGATAGCGCCCCGCCGATCTTGCGACTGTTCCGAGTCATGAAGTTGAGGATGATCCGTTCGCCTTCCGCCGTCGCCAAGGCTTCCTTCAGCACGTCGGCCGGGTTGAAGACGTTCACGGCCTTCAGGTTGACTTGTGGCGCTGCGCTGCGCGGCGTGGCAGCGGGCGCAGGGGCCGCCGGGGCATCGGGTGCCGCCGCGACCAGCCCACCCGCGGCATAGCCCTTGGCGGTCCGGTGCAGCCATTCCAGCTGCCCCACGCCGATCGCATCCGTCGCCTTCTTGCTGAAGACGTACTCGCCGCGATGCACCACGCCAGCGGGCTCGGTCTTGGCGCCTTGTCCGGTGTACCCGCCGCGCTCGAAACCCAGGATCCCGGACAGAGCGCCGCCGGGCTGGAAGAACTTCCCGAACAGCGACGTGAAAGCCTTATTCAACAACATCTCGCCCAAGGTGCGCAGAAGCTGCGATGCCGCTTCGTTTGCTGATTTGGCGCCCGTCACGAATCCGACAAAGGCGCCGCGGGCCGCTTCCTCGACTCGGCGCATCTGGTCTTCGGTCTCGCGCATCCGATCGGCCGCGTTGTCAATCGCGTTCGCCGCATCGGTGTAGCCGGCCGCCAGGGCGCGCACCGAATTGCGCAACTCATCGGTCAGCGGGATTCCAGCTTGCATGGCAGCCTGTAGAAGGCGCGACTCCTCATAGGCGATCGATATGGCGTCGCGATAGTCGCGACCGGCCGCCGCGGAAGCCGCAAGGGCCATCGCCTCCAGTTCCAGGGATTGGGTCCGGTTGCGGATCGCCTCAACCGCCCGTGTGAAGTCATCGGGCCGCCCTGCAGCACCGCCACCGCCACCACGGGCTGCAGCCGCCCCATCGCCGGCCGCTTCCTTCAAGGCGAGATTGGCGCGCGCCTGCGCCGCTGCCTGTTCGTTCGTCAGTTCGATACCTTGGGCGCGCGCCCGGCTTTGTACGTCGTCCAATTCGCGTTCAAGGTCGATTTGTTCGCGGGTCCGCGCGGCGAGGCGTTCTTCTTCGCCGATGAATGAACGGACCGCGGCCCGTTGCGCGCCGCTCTCAGCAATCGCGCTCTCTCGGATGGAAAGGCTCGACCGGCCATCAGCGAGTCCCGCTTCTGCTTTCAGGTCACGCACCGCGGCCGTGGCGTTCACGATCGACGCGGCCAGGGCACTGAACCGCGCGACGATACCGGCCAGCGATGCCGAGTCCACCGCTTCGACCTCACCCAGAAGTTCGGTTGCGCGCGTGGCGGAATCCCGCACGGCATCTTCGAAGTCGCGGGCGCTCAACTCGCCATCCTGAAACGCAATCTGCGCGTCAAGCAGTTCGTCTGACAGTCCTAGAACCGCTTGGGCAAGATCCAGATCGCCCAAGTCCATCAGTTCGCTTGTCAGCAAATCCAGATCGGTAATCGCAGCGCGAACGGCTGCCCGCAGATCATCGGCTGACATTGCCGTGCGCTCGACCGCCTCTGCAGCCTGATCGAACGTCGCCAGGTCGCGGGTCAACGCCTCGAACAGGTCAGCACCAAGGGCAGCCTGCGCCCGCTCGATCGATCCGAAAAGACGGGTCAGCGTGTCCAGCGGGGTTTCGATCCCGCCGCCGGTAACACCCACTGCCATCGCCTTGAAGAAAGTTCCGACTTTCCGCGTCAGTTCGTCAAAGCGATCGTCCAGAATCTCGGCACGCTGGATCAAGTCACGAGCCGACGCCGGTTCGCAGCAAGAGCATGCATGAAATCAAGGAGCTGCATGTCGCACGCGTGGCCCTGATCAAGGATCGCACCGCCTGCCGGAACCGGCTGGACACGGCGCGAAACCGGATCGTCGTCGCCCAGCTCAAGGCCCGGGAACGTCAGATCGACAGGCAGATCGCCCAGATCGACGCCGAGCTGGTCCGCCTCATCAAGGCCGACCCCGAACTGGCCCGACGCTACGAGATCCTGATGTCCATTCGCGGCATCGGTCCGGTAGCTGCGACGGCGATGATCGTGGACATGCCCGAGCTCGGCACGATGACGCCGAAAGAGGCCGCGAGCCTCGCCGGTCTCGCCCCGGTCACCCGGCAGTCGGGGAGCTGGAAGGGCAAGGCCCGCATCTTCGGCGGCCGTCACGGGCTGCGCACCCTGCTGTTCATGCCGGCCGTGATCGCCACCCGATACAACGCGCCGTTGAGGAAGACCTACCTAGCGCTCTATGAGGGTGGAAAGCCCTGGAAGGTCGCGATCACGGCGGTGATGCGCAAGCTCATCGTCCTCGCCAACGCCCTGATCCGGGACGACCGGAAATGGGCCGAAATTGCCCCTTGATCGAAACGGATACTACTGATGCTGACGCTCGACCTGACGAACGCACCCCGCTGGCACGACCTTGCGCCCGGCGTTCGTGTGCAACTCCGCCCGTTGACCACGGCGCTGATGGTGGCGACGCGCAGCGATCCCGCCGTGGAAGCTATGCCCGAGGAGGCTTGCGATGAGGAGCGCGCGGTCGCCTTCGCCAAGGCGCTGGCGCGGCGGGCGGTGATCGCCTGGGAGGGCATCGGCGACGCTGACGGCAAGCCCATCGACCCGAGCCCCGAGGCCATAGACGCGCTGCTCGACATCTGGCCGATCTTCGAGGCCTTCCAGCTGACCTACGTGTCGAAGGGCCTGCTGCTGGAACAGGAAAAAAACGCCTCCGCGCTCTCGCCGAATGGTCCTTCGGCGGGGGCGAGCGATACTGCCAAGCCTGCGCGCAAGCCTGCCCGGACTGCCCGGCGCGGCTGAACCGGCCCCTGACCCACGAGGGTTGGCAGGTGTGGGACCTGGTCGGCCGCCTCGGCAGTCAACTGCGCGTCCTGCCCGGCGCGGTGATCGGCTGGGACCTGTCGGCGGCGCTGGCGCTCGGTGACGCCCTCAGCGTCCCGCCGCTCGCGCTGGCCGAACTGCTGCCCGTCATCGAGGCGGTGATGGTGCGGAAACTGAACGAAGAACTGGCGGGAAACAGCGGCCCCGGTGTCAGATCTTGGTCTTCTCGATCAGGGTTATGCGGGGCAGCCCCTCGAAATGTGCGTCGCAGGTCAGGAGCGTCGCACTTTGCGCGCGGGCCGTTGCGAAGATGATGGCGTCGGCAGTCGCGAGCTTGTGCTCCCGGCAGGCCTCCGCCGCCGCCAGTACGATCTCGGTGTCGAGCGGCACGACAGTGCAGACCTGTGTGAAGGCGATGACCTGATCGGCCTTGTCATCGCCGACCTCGCGGGTCAGCCATTTCGCCAGTTCGAGCTGGACCATGGTCGGGACAAGCCACTCGCTCTGTTCGGGCAACTGCCCGGACAGCTTCTCACCCGTTGGCGAGCCGATCAGCCATTCGATCCACGCCGACGTGTCGACGAGGATCATCAGAACCGGTCCGTCCGCTCGCGATAATCGGTGGCGGACGCGCCGCGCGCGAGACCCTTAAGCGCCTCCCGCTTGGGCACCGGCACAAGCAGGACGCCGGTCCCTTTTGGGATGAAGGCGAAGGTCAGCCCGGCCTCCCAGTGCTGCGCGGCCCGGATCGCCTTTGGAATCGAGATCTGGAATTTCGAGGACAGCGTCGCGGTCTCGGCCATGGTCATACCCTCATTTTATCGATAGCTAAAACGTAAGACGCCAATGCAGCGAAAGCAAGGAGCCTGACCGATGGCAGAAAAGCGAGTGTCCGTCCGCCTCGCGGCGGTCGGTGGACGACAGGTGCGCGCCGAGCTGGAAGGTGTCGGCGAGTCCGGGGGCGCGCGGCTTCGAGTCCGGGGGCGCGCGGCTTCGGACGGCTGAGCCGGGAGATGGAGGCGGCCAACGCCCGGCTTGCGGCCTTCTCGCGGCGGGTGCGGGTGGCCGCCGCTGCGGCAGTTGCCGCTGCGACCGCCGCTGGCGTGGCGATGATCCGGTCTGGCCTCCAGACGGTCGATGCGCAGGCCAAGCTCGCGCAGTCCCTCGGGACCACCGTCGCCTCGATCCAGACGCTGGGAGCGCGCGGGCGATTTGGCTGGCGTCTCGATGTCCGGCATCGAGCAGGCGACCAAAGATCTGACCCGCCGTCTCAGCCAGGCAGCCGCCGGGACCGACCCTGCCGCCGACGCGCTGGACCGGCTCGGGCTCTCGGGGGGTGAGCTGATCGCTCTGCCGCTGGACCAGCGGGTCGGCGCGATCAACGCGGCCATCGAGAGCTTCGTGCCGGCGGCCGAGCGCGCGGCCGTCGCGGGCCAGCTCTTTGGCGAGGAAGGCTCCATCGCCATGTCGCGGATCGACACCGCGACGCTGCGCCAGGCGACCGAGGGGCCCTACTCAACCAGTTCACGCGCCCCGTGGTGCGCGCTCGAGCACGCCTCCATCCCGACAAGACAGGGCGGCAACGTTTCGAAAAACGCCAGCGAGCCGTGGCGCAGAATGCGCCGCGTGAGGATGATATGCTCGGCGGCGTCGACGCCGTGAACCTCGAAAACTGACTTGGCGAGATCGAGACCGATGGTTGCGACAGACATGACTGACTCCTGAAGATGGTTGTTCCGACCAGCCTACATCGCCGACGAGGTGGTCCATCAAATGGCAGACCTCGAGCCGCTACATGATGGTCGAAGCCTTCGCCCAGATCGACAAGGAGGAGATCAACCCCATTCTCAGCATAACCACGAAAGCCACCTGATCATGACCTCAGGCTATCCAGGAAATTACACCAGCTTGATGGGGTGGATGCCCCCTGCTTGGCGGCATCGATGTGCCAGAGCGTGGTAAAGCCGAGGCATTCTACATTCAAACAGGGAGCATCCGTCATGGAGATTACGACAATTGGGCTTGATCTGGCAAAGAACGTGTTTCAGGCGCACTGCGTTGACGCCGATGGAACGGTCGTTTTGCGCAGGAAGCTGAAGCGCGCCGATCTGATCGCGTTCTTCGCGGGCCTTCCTCCGGTCCTGATCGGTATGGAGGCTTGCGGAGGCGCACACTACTGGGCCCGGGAGCTGGCCGCGCTCGGCCATGACGTCCGGCTGATGCCGCCGGCCTATGTCAAGCCATACGTCAATAGAGGGAAGACCGACGCGGCCGATGCCGAGGCAATCTGCGAAGCAGTGGCGCGACCCACCATGCGCTTCGCTTCGATCAAGACGGTCACCCAGCAATCGGCGGGCGTGGAACTGAAGGTTCGACAATTGCTGAAGCTCGATCATCCGATGCGGAATGGGACGGCGCCGCTGGAGTGGTGATTCACAAAAATTTCCTGCGCCAGTGGCGGCACCGACCTGTGCGCACAATCCGGGCGCTCGCAGAGGCGATCGCCCAGGCCGCCCATAAACCCGCGTTCACCGTGATCCTTCAGCGCCCGCAGGCGGCGGCGGAGATGGTGCCAGGCCGGGATTTCGACTGGGCCGACGAGGTGACGGGTGCGGCACCGGTGGGGTGCACGCCGGTGGGCGGCGCCGACCCGCTCTACATCCTCTACACGTCGGGCACGACCGGCCAGCCCAAGGGCGTCGTCCGGCACAGTGGCGGCCACATGGTCGCCCTGCTCTGGACGATGAAGAACCTCTACAACGTGTCGACCGGGGACGTATTCTGGGCTGCATCGGATGTCGGCTGGTTCGTCGGGCACAGCTACATCTGCTATGGCCCACTGCTGGCTGGCTGCACGACCGTCGTGTTCGAGGGCAAACCCGTCGGCACGCCGGACGCAGGTACCTTCTGGCGCGTCATCGAGGAAAATGGCGTCAATGTCTTGTTCACCGCGCCCACGGCCTTGCGGGCGATCAAGCGGGAGGACCCAAAGGCCGAACATGTTCAGGACTACGACTTTGGCAGTCTGCAGGCGCTTTTCCTTGCCGGAGAACGCGCTGATCCGGACACCATCATATGGGCGCAGACCTACCTGAAGAAGCCGGTGATCGACCACTGGTGGCAAACCGAGACCGGATCGGCCATCGCGGCCAATCCGCTTGGGATCGAAGTCCTTCCCGTCAAACTCGGATCGCCCGCCTTACCGATGCCCGGATACTCCATCCAGATACTCGATGCCGCCGGCCACCCCGTCGCGCCCGGCACACTTGAGCGCGATCGCTATCAGGCTCCCCCTGCCGCCGGGCACTTTGCCGACGCTGTGGAGCGCCGACGACCGGTTCCAGAAAAGCTATCTCCACACCTTTCCGGGGTATTACGAAACCGGCGATGCA
This sequence comes from Paracoccaceae bacterium, assembly GCA_041687395.1. GTDB lineage: Bacteria > Pseudomonadota > Alphaproteobacteria > Rhodobacterales > Rhodobacteraceae > JAWLCA01. The sequence continues at coordinate 139,846 of JAWLCA010000006.1, forward strand.
GGCATGATGGACGAGGGAGGGTATCTCTGTATCATGGCGCGCACTGACGACGTGATCAACGTGGCCGGACACCGTCTATCCACGGGCGCGATGGAGGAAGTGCTCTTGTCCCACCCTGATATTGCCGAGTGCGCTGTCATCGGGATCGGAGACAGGCTCAAGGGGCAGTCGCCGCTGGGGCTGGTCTGCCTCAATGTCGGTGCCGAGCGCACCGAGGAAAACATCGCGAAGGAATGCGTTGCCCTCATCCGGGGCGAGATCGGGCCGGTGGCCGCCTTCAGGAAATGTCTCGTCGTCAATGGGCTGCCAAAGACCCGGTCCGACAAGATCCTGCGCGGGACGATGGTTTCCAATGCCAACGGGACGCCGTGGAAATCTCCGGCCACGATCGAAGATGCAACAGTCCTTGATGCCATTGCCGAGCGGATCGGCGGCCTTGGCGAACCCATGTCCTGATCCTTGAACGAGGAAGAAGAAATGACCAGAGACGTTGTAATACTGGATGGTGTCCGCACCGCCATTGGCACTTTCGGCGGTTCTTTGGCCGGTATGCCGCCGACCGCCCTTGCTACTGCCGTCGCCAAAGAGGCCATGCGCCGGTCTGGCGTCGAGCCGAGTCAGATCGGCACCTCAATCTTTGGGCACGTAATCAACACCGAAGCGCGCGACATGTACATGGGGCGCGTGGCTGCGGTTGATGCGGGGGTTTCGGAAGATGCTCCGGGCCTGACCGTCAACAGGCTGTGCGGCTCGGGCGCTCAGGCCATCGTGTCGGCCGCACAGCACATCATGCTTGGCGATGTCGACTATGCCCTGGCGGGTGGTGCCGAAAGCATGTCGCGCTCTCCTCATTCGACTCAATCGATCCGCACGGGCCAGAAAATGGGTGACGTGACCTTCGCCGACATGATGATCGGAGCCCTGAGCGACCCCTTCGGCGTGGGTCATATGGGCGTCACTGCCGAGAACGTCGCAGCCCAGCACCAGGTCACCCGGGAACAGCAGGACGCCTTTGCCGTCGAAAGCCAGCGGCGCGCGACGTTTGCCATCGAGGAAGGACGCTTCAAGAGCCAGATCCTGCCCATCGAGGTCCGGGTCAAGCGTGACATGGTGCCGTTCGTGACGGACGAGCACGTCAAGTCCGCGACGACGATGGAAAGCCTCGCCAAGCTGCGTCCGGCCTTCCAGAAGGACGGCACCGTCACGGCGGGCAACGCGTCGGGCATCAACGACGGCGCGGCGGCTCTGGTGCTGGCCTCTGCTGACGCGGCCGAGGCGGCCGGTCTCAAGCCGCGGGCTCGGCTCCTCGGGTACGCCATCGCCGGCGTCCGCCACGAGGTGATGGGAATCGGTCCGATCCCGGCAGTGAAGCGACTTCTGCAGAAGATCGGCATGACGGCCGACCAGTTCGACGTCATCGAGTCGAACGAGGCGTTCGCCGCGCAGGCTTGCGCCGTGAATGCCGGTCTCGGGCTGAACACGGACAAGGTGAACCCGAACGGCGGCGCCATAGCCCTTGGCCATCCGATCGGCGCGACAGGTGCGATCATCTCGATCAAGGCGCTATATGAGCTCGAGAGGATCAATGGGCGCTATGGCCTCGTAACGATGTGCATCGGCGGAGGTCAGGGTATCGCGCTGGCCTTCGAGCGCCTGAACTGATCTGTGCGCGGGGCGCGGCCTCCTGCTGCGCCCCGCCGTTCCGGTCGGAAAACCTCACTCAAGCAAGGTTCAGTCCAATGTCCGACGATCGACAATCCATCAACCCGCCAAAGGTGCAGGAGGCGACCGAGCGTCTGTGGACCTTGACCCAGAGCGCCATGGCGGTAACGGCGAAAGTGCAGGCTCGGTCGGTGGCGCAGGCCACGGGATCGGAATACTCCCTCATGGATGTTGCAACGCTTGCAAGGGCCTATTCCACCGTCTGGTCGCGGCTCATGGCCAATCCCATGGAGCTATGGTCGGCGCAGCTCAAGGCAGGTACCGGCCTCGCACGCGCATGGAACGCTGTTCTGAAGACCGATGTCGATGGCGGCTCACCTGTTCGCGACCGCCGCTTTGCCGATCCGAGCTGGTCGGAGGATCCGGTTTCGCGCACCTATCGCGACGCCTATCTCGCCTTCGAGCAAGCCATGGGCGAGCTTCTGGACCACATCACCGAAGACACCCGCGATGACATGCGGGTCAGCTTCTATACCCGCCAGGCATTGAGCGCGCTTTCGCCAGCGAATTACCTGGCGACCAATGCGGCGGCCCGGGCGAGGTTCATCGAAACCGGTGGAGAAAGCTTGCTCGACGGTATCGAGAACTTGCTCAACGATCTCGAACGCGGCGAGGGGCGCCTCGATATCGCGACAAACGACCGGGACGCATTTCAGGTCGGCGTGGATATGGCCACGACCGAGGGCGAGGTCATCTTCCAGAACGAGCTGATGCAGCTTATCCAGTATCACCCGCGCACCGACCAGCAGTACAAGGTGCCCATGCTGTTTGTGCCGGCCTGGATCAACAAGTTTTACATCATGGATCTGCAGCCGAACAACAGCCTGATCCGGTATACCTTGGAGCAGGGCCACTCTGTCTTCGTCATCTCGTGGGCGAACCCGACCCGGGCACACGCTGATCTCGATTTCGCCGACTACATGAAGCTGGGTCCGCTCAAGGCGCTCGACGTCATTCGCGACATCACAGGCGAGGAGAAGGCGAACGTCCTCGGCTTCTGCATTGGCGGCATTCTGGTCACCGCCATGCTCGGTTACCTCGCCGCGAAGGGTGACGACAGGATCAATTCCGCCACGACACTCGCGACCATGGTCGATTTCAGGGATGTCGGCGAAATCGGCGTCTTCATCGATGAAGGCCGTCTGGAGATCCTGCGTGCTCACATGGAGGAGAAAGGCTACCTCGATGCGCATCACCTGCAGGATATGTTCTCGATGCTGCGTGAGAACGATCTGATCTGGTCATTCTACGAGGCCAACTATCTGCAGGGAAAGAAGCCGCGGCCTTTCGATCTTCTCTACTGGAACTCGGATTCGACGCGCCTGCCCAAGGCAATGCTCCTCTGGTACCTCGAACAGGTCTACCTCGAGAACAAGCTCTGCGAGCCGGGAGGCCTAGAGATGGACGGCCAGAAGATCGACATCGGCAAGGTCACGACCCCTTGCTTCGTTCTGGCAACCGCGGACGATCACATCGCTCCCTGGACGTCGATTTACCCGGCGACAAAACTCCTTGGCGGCGAAGTGGAATTCGTGCTCGGAGGGTCGGGGCATATTGCCGGTGTGATAAACGCGCCTGGCAAAAGAATGAAATACGGCTACCGAACGTCGGACACTTACCCTGAATCGCCCGAGGCATTTCTTGCTCGCGCGGAGCGTCATGATGGTTCCTGGTGGCCGCACTGGTCAGAGTGGATTGCTTCAAGAAGTGGCGACATCGTCGAGCCGCGGAAGCCTGCACTTCGTGGAAAATACAAGCCGATTGAGCCGGCTCCCGGCAGCTATGTCAGAGCAACGGCCGAATGATTGCCTGCGGGCTTCACCTCGATTCCACGCTTCGGGAATCACCGACCTCCGTGATCGCGCCGCAATGCCGCTCCGTGCCTTCTGTATACAAGGGGGCCAAGACGTCGCATCCCGGCCCGTAGCGGCAGTTCGACCATCCACCTTGGCTCTGTTGCAGAAATCGATTGAGGGACTCATCTCTTAAATACAGTGTGTTAGCTGGGATGCATGAGCAGCCCCGCACCCCCAACCTACACGACCAGAAACTGGCCGGCCTATAACGAAGCGCTCAAGCGCCGTGGCTCGCTGACGATCTGGTTCGACCCCGAGATGATTTGGGGCGCCGCGCCGACAGGCAAGCGTGGCCGACAGCAGACCTACAGTGACACCGCGATCCAGACGTGCCTGCACTGCTTGGCGGGCTGCGCGCGGCCGCCGAATACCGGGCCATCATTGGGACTCTGGCCTGCCACGGCGAGCTGACCAGACGTGTCAAGCTTGCCATGCAATCGCTGCATGACTTGCTCACTCTGCAACATGTCCATATTCACAGCAGGATCGAGGCTGAGCTTTTTGCTACGGTTGACCCCGCAGATCCCGTCGTTGAGGAGATTTGTCTGCTCGCGGATCAGCTCGGCGATGCGATGCACCAGGCAGGGATTACGACCCTGCAACACTGAAGAGCGCCGCGCCCGGTACGGTGAAGCCAGTGCGGGCGCGGCTGCCAGCATCCCAAGGGTCCCGCGCTCGTCTGCGTGACATGCGAGGCTATGTTGCGTAGGGCTGCCGCCATCCGAATGTACGGGCGACTGATCTGAAAGCGGGACGCTGGTGATGAAATTCTGGACGGCGATCGCGCTCATACTGATCCTGTCCGCGGTGGGTCTCACCTACGAGATCGCGGCTGGCCGGGTGCTTGCGCCGTTCTTCGGCACCTCGCTCGTGACATGGACCGTCGTGATCGCGACGGTGCTGGCAGGCTTTTCGCTGGGCAACGCGCTCGGCGGTTTTCTGGCCGAGCGGGAGCGGCGGGTCGCGCTGCGCAACGTGCGGGCGGTGCTCGTGGCGACCGCGGTTCTGGCGGCCCTGTCGCCGATGATCCTGGGACTTGTCTACTCATGGGGCGCGCGCGGAACGCCGGGCATGGTAACCAGTGTGATTGTCGCCTTCTTTCCGGCTTCCGTGCTCATCAGCGCGCCCTCGCCGCTTCTCGCGCGGCTCGCGGTCGAGGCCCGGCCCGGTCGGGAGGGATCTTCGCTTGGCATGGTGCTCGCGGCCGGATCGCTCGGCGCGATCCTTGGGGCGGTTCTTGCGGGCTTCGTCGCGCTGCCGCTCGCCGGGTCGGTAGCGACGTTCGCGGCATGCGGTACGGCGGCGCTCCTCTGCGTGCCGTTCCTGCGTGAGACGCGGCGCGGCGGCAGCCCAAGGGACGGTGGCGAGGATCCGGAGGCGCCGTCCCTGGCGCCGCTCCTGCCGATCGCGGTCCTCGTGGTGGGGAGCGCGGCCCTCGGGCCGGTCTGCCGATACGAGTCCGGCCTGTCCTGCATCGATCTCACCCGGACGGGAGGGGCCATCAGCCTCTACTCCGACCGGACGCGTCAGGCCGCCGAGCGCATCGTTCGCGACGACCAGACGCCCGACGGCCTGCAAGACCTCGTGATGCCCTACACGCAGTGGATCTGGGCGCGCATGGACGCGGATCTGGGAACTGCCCCTTCGGTTCTTTTTATCGGTGGCGGCGGTTACACGCTGCCCACCCGGCTTCTTTCATCACGGCCCGAGGCACATGCGGTGGCGGTCGAGATCGACCCCTTGATCACGCAGGTCGTCCGCCGACACATGCCGCAGGCTGGTGAGTTGATCGCGCGCGCGGGCTATGACGCCTTGACCGAAGCGCTGAAGGGCGCGGCGTCGGCCGGCCGCCTCGGGATCGTTCACGCGGACGGGCGGGTTTACCTCAATGAGACCACGCGTCGCTATGACGCGGCGGTGATGGATGCATTCTCCTCCGCCTCGGTTCCCGCCCATCTTGTCACGCGCGAGACCTTTGCGCGGCTGCGCGAAATCGTGCGCGGGCCGGTCTATGTCAACCTCATCGATGCGCCGGACGGCCCGCTTGCCCGTGGCACACACGCTATCCTGGCCGAGATCTATCCCAACGTCACCGCCATCCGCGGACCGTCGGGTCCGAACGGGCGGGGCAACGTGATACTTGCCGCCTCGCAGACCCCGCTGGCGCCGCTGGATTTCCTTCCCGAAGGCTACGAGGTCGCGCGGATCTCGTCGGCGCGTGCCTTCACCGATGATCGCGGCTGGGTCGGGTACAGGTGAGTGTCCGCTCACGGTCCGGCACGTCGCTGCTCGACCTCCAAGGGGCAGCAGGGCCTTGGAGCAGCCCCGCAAGACCGCTTCGAGGCGCAATTCGGCAGGTCGGCCTGAGGACACTGTGTTGCATCTATAGCGATGCACCCGGCCCTTTGCAGACGCTCGGGCAGTCGCGCAGTCTTGCCATGGATCCCGGCTTCTCGCGATCGCACCAAGCATCCGACAAGCGGCGGGTTTGGTGTCGCAGCCTTGATCCGAACCTACTAGGATATGCGTCAGCATGAGGAGATGGCCATGGAAATCCGACCCGCCGGCTCGACCCCGTCACGGCCCGCGCCGGTTGAATATTTCACCGGCGCCGTATGGCAGGAACCGATCTGCGACCCCGGCGAGACTAGGGCCCTGATGTCCCTCATCGTCACTTTCACGCCCGGGGCGCGGACACATTGGCATACCCATCCGCTCGGCCAGACACTGCTTGTCATCTCGGGCTCCGGTCTGATCCAGTCCAGAGGGGGACCCGTGCAGACGATCCGCGCCGGTGATCGGGTCTGGATACCGCCCGGCGAGGAGCATTGGCACGGCGCCGGCCCGGACACGATGATGCGTCACGTCGCGATGCAGGAGACCGAGGCCGGCATGAGCGCTCACTGGCTTGAGCCTGTGAGCGACGCGGATTACGGCCACAAGGGCTTTTGAGCGCCGAACGCGCCGAACGATGCCGGTCATGGGTGCCAGCCGCCTGTACAAGCCGCATGTCGCGACCGGGCTGTCGCACCCGCATCGGTCGGCTCGCCGCCCCCTTCGAAAGCGACTTTGGGTTCGACGCGACCGGCCCATAGGCGACATTCGTGCAAGCTGCCGCGAACGACGGTCCTGAGCCCCAACCGACCAAGACGCGCGACTCCCACATCGCGTGCACAGCAAAGCGCGCCTAGTAGTGACGGCCCCTTACCGTCATTCATGCAACTATCCAGCGCCGCAATGCACCGGTGTGGTTCTCTCTAAGAACGCACCTTCAGAAGCGCTATATTCTGTGCCTCTTTCCTTCTTGGCAACGAGACCTGCGATGCTTATCATCATGGGGTATGAACGGTCTTGGCCTTGCCGCTTCGCTGATTAGCAACAGCGCCGAGCCGCTGCGATGGCTCTACGTCACGCGGCGCTTCAAGGCACTTCAGGCAAATCTCGCCCTTCAGGCCGCCGCTATCGACGATGCGAACACCAAGGCGCGGGGAGTCATCAAGACACTGAACCGCTATTTCAGGGGCGAGAGTATTGTCTGGCACTATGTGGTGGCGGGCTCTTGGGGAAAGAACACGGCCATTCACCCGCCGACCGACATCGATTTGTGTCTAATTGTCACATCCCACATGATTGTAGACCTGTTTTCTGGAGAGTTCGGGCCTTTGACGATACCATTCCTTGAGGGCATCGATGGGTGTTCTTGCCTTAAGGA
>JAWLCA010000007.1:0-146073 GCA_041687395.1 Paracoccaceae bacterium
TCGCAACCGCCATCCGCCCCTCCGTGATGCGATGACACGGAATCACAGCACAAAGCAGAAGGGAATCCTGCGCGAGTCAGTGACGAGGGCCGCTGGTATTAACCGTTGTGCACGGGTTTCTGAGCCAGTTTGGCGGCCCGGTCAGTCGAGCTTGCGCGCCTCGTCCACCAGCATGATCGGGATGCCGTCGCGGATCGGAAAGGCAAGGTGCGCGGCGCGCGAGATCAGTTCCTGCGCCTGGGCATCATATGTCAGCGCGGCGCGGGTCACGGGGCAGACCAGCGCTTCCAGCATGTGACGGTCAAAGGTCTTCTCGCGCCCGGGCGGGTCTGTGGCATCGGCCGATCCGGGAGTCGGTGCGGGGATTTGGCTGGGGCTCTCGGCCCCGGCAGCCTCGGCCCCGGTCTCCTCGGTGGGGCGCTCGTCGGTCATTGCATCACCTCTTCGTCGCTGCCGCCGCCGCGCAAGGCGAATTCCAGCAGCGTCACCAGCGTCTCGCGCCGGGTCGAGAGCGAAGGTGCCTCCAGCAGCGCCTGCTTGTCCTCGGGGTCGAAGGGGCAGAGCATGGAGAGAGAGTTGATCAGCAACTCGTCGTCGGCCTCTTTCAAACTGCTCCAGTCGGTGGACAGGTTCTGCGCGGCGAAATAGCGGCCGAGGGTTTCGAGGAAGCACTTGCGGTCGAAACCGGGATCACGCTCTGCCGGTCCCATGTCGCGCTCGAACCCGGTCCAGGTGACCTCGGCCTTGCGATAGGGGGTGAAGCCCGCGACCTCTTTCTGCACCCGGAAGCGCGAGATGCCGGAAAGGGTGATCATGTAGCGCCCGTCCTCGGTTTCGGAGAACCCGGTCAGGCGACCGGCGCAGCCGATTGCGTGCAGGCGCTTTTCATCCGATCCCGGCACCTCGCGCGGCTGAATCATGCCGATCAGCCGGTGGCTGGTCTTCATGGTATCGTCCAGCATGGCCAGATAGCGCGGCTCGAAGATGTGCAGCGGCAGGCGGGCACGGGGCAGCAGCAGCGCCCCGGGCAGCGGAAAGACCGGAAGTGACTCCGGCAGGTCTGACGCGTTGATCATCCCCATCAGCTAGCCCGCCCCATCGCTCAGGCAAATATCATCGAGCTGAGGCGGCGGCGGCCTTTCAGCACGATGGGATCCTGCGGCTTCAGCGCGTCGAAAATCTTCAGAAGCTGGGTCTTGGCGGCGCCGTCATTCCATTCGCGGTCGCGGCGGAACAGTTCCAGAAGCTCGTCCACCGCCTCATCGACCTTGCCGCTGGCATGGAGCGCCAGCGCGAGGTCGTAGCGCGCCTGCGGGTTCGTCGGATCATCCTCGACCAGTTCGCGCAGCTCGCTCACGGGACCGGCCTTTTCGGCCTGGCGCGCCAGATCGAGTTGGGCGCGCGCGGCCTCCACCTCAGCCGACGTGGCGATGGCGGCGGGGGCGGCGGCCAGCATCGCCTCGGCCTGGTCCAACTGGCCGAGCGCCAGGTGCGACCGGACAAGACCGCCATAGGCCACGGCATTCTCGGGTTCTTCACCCAAGATGGCCGAGAAGGTTTCGGCGGCATCGACGGCCGCGCCCTGCGCCAGCATCTGTTCTGCCGCCTCCAGCGCCTCGGCCAGGCCGCCGTCATCGCCGGCATCACCGGCAAGGGCGGCCACGCGGTCGATGAAGGCCTTGATCTCGCTGGCGGGCAGCGCGCCCTGGAAGCCATCGACCGGCTGGCCCTGCCAGAAGGCATAGACCGTGGGGATCGACTGGATGCGCAGTTGCGCCGCGATGCGCTGGTTCTGGTCCACGTCGACCTTGACCATGCGCACCTTGCCCTTGGCAGCGGTCACCGCGGTCTCCAACGCGGGGCCGAGGGTCTTGCAGGGGCCGCACCACGGCGCCCAGAAATCGACGATCACGGGCACCGTCTGGCTCGCCTCGATCACGTCGGCCATGAAGGTGGCCTCGGTCCCGTCCTTGATCAGGTCGCCTGCGACCGCACCGTTGCCGCCTGCCTGCGGCTTTCCGCCCAGTTCCAGCATATCGTGTCCTTCCATGTCCCGTGGGGCCTGTCCGGCCCGTCCCGCCATATATGTGCGGCGCGGGCCGAAAGGGAAAGGGGGGCGGACGGATCAGAGATCGAAGCTGGCAATCACCGGGGCGTGGTCGGAGGGCTGCTGCCAGCCGCGCGCGGCGCGCAGGATCCGGCTGCCGTGGCCTGCGGCGGCGATGTCGCGGCTGGCCCAGATGTGATCGAGCCTGCGGCCCTTGTCGGCAGCGTCCCAGTCGGCCGCGCGATAGGACCACCAGGTGTAGAGCTGCCCCTGGGGGATGTCCTGCCGGGTGATGTCGACCCAGTTGCCGGCCTCTTGCGCGGTGCCGAGGTGGTCCACCTCGATCGGCGTGTGGCTGACGATCTTCAGCAGTTGCTTGTGATTCCAGACGTCATCCTCGCGCGGTGCGATGTTCAGGTCGCCCACGAGGATGGACCGGTCCGGGCGGTTGCCGCGGAACCAGTCGCGCAGGTCGGTCAGGTAATCGAGCTTTTGCCCGAACTTGTCGTTCACCGCGCGGTCGGGCACGTCGCCGCCCGCGGGGACGTAGAAGTTGTGGATCAGCGTGCCATCTTCCAGCCGGGCGGCGACGTGGCGGGCGTGGCCAAGGCCCGCGAAATCCAGCGACCCGGCATCCTCCAGCGGAAGTTTCGACAGGATGGCGACGCCGTTGTAGCCCTTTTGCCCGCGCGCGACGATGTGGCCGTAGCCAAGCGCGCGAAACCCGTCGAGGGGGATCTTGTCCACCGGGCTCTTGCATTCCTGCAGGCAGAGGATGTCGGGCGCCTCTTCAGTCAGCAGGCGTTCGACGAGGCCGGCGCGCAGGCGGACCGAGTTGATGTTCCAGGTGGCAAGGGTGAAGGGCATCGGCAGGCTCCGGTCAGGGCGGGCCTGTCAGACACGAAATCGGACCGGCAGGCAACCCGGAAGGCCGGCCAAAAAGAAGGCCCGGGCAATGCCCGGGCCAGTCCAACAGGGAGGAACCGCGCCATGACCCCGACGCGGCCAGGGGAACTTTGGTAAAACAATGATAACCTATGGTTGCGCTGCAACCAAGGGAATCATCCACCAAGCGATCAAAGGGCCGCTACTGTGGCGCGGCGGCACCTGTTTTCAGGCCACCAGCCGGTAGCCGCCGCTTTCGGTGACCAGAAGACGCGCGTTCGACGGATCGGGCTCGATCTTCTGGCGCAGGCGGTAGATGTGGGTTTCCAGCGTGTGGGTGGTGACGCCGGCGTTGTAGCCCCAGACCTCGGCCAGCAGCACGTCACGCGGCACCACGCCGTCGGTGGCGCGATAGAGGAACTTGAGGATGTTGGTCTCTTTCTCGGTCAGGCGGATCTTCCGCTCCCGTTCGTCGATCAGCATCTTCATCGACGGCTTGAACGTATAGGGGCCAAGCTGGAAGACGGCGTCCTCAGATTGTTCGTGCTGGCGCAGCTGGGCGCGGATGCGGGCCAGCAGCACCGGGAACTTGAACGGCTTCGTGACATAGTCATTCGCGCCCGCGTCGAGGCCCAGGATCGTGTCGCTGTCGCTGTCGTGGCCGGTCAGCATGACGACGGGGCATTTCACGCCGCCCTTGCGCATCCGCTTGCACAGTTCGCGCCCGTCGGTGTCCGGCAGGCCCACGTCGAGGATCGCGAGGTCGAAGTGCTGCGCCTTCACCTTCTCCATCGCCTCGGCGCCGGTTGCGGCCTCGAACACATCGAAATCCTCGGTCATCACCAACTGTTCGCTCAGCGCCTCGCGCAGGTCGTCATCGTCATCGACCAGCAGGATTTTCTTCAGATTTGCCATGTTTGGCCTCCTCTCGTTCCATCGCAGATGCGTGAGCGGGGGGCGTCCGACAAGTTTTGCAACAGCGACCTCACGCGGACGTGTGGCCGGCAGGGCGAATGTTTCAAATTGCTGCAGCGAGGGCTATCTAGGGGCATCGCCTGACAGGAAAAGCGCATGAGCCTGGGCCCCAGCACCGTCGAACGCCTGAACCGCGCCCGTGCCGACCTGCGCATGGGCGTGCCGGTGGTGCTGACCGGCGGCGGGCAGGGTGCCTTGGCTGTCGCCGCAGAGGCATTGACGGCGGAGCGGCTGGCGGATCTGCGTGCGATGGGCGGCGAGCTGGCGCTGGCGATCACCGCGCACCGGGCCGCGACGCTGAAGGTTGCGGCCTATGACGGCGATCTTGCGCGGGTGGCGGTGCCGGGGGATGTCTCGCTGGGCTGGTTGCGGGCGGTGGCGGACCCGGCGGATGATCTGCGCGCGCCGATGAAGGGGCCGTTGCGGGCCCTGCGCGGCGGCGATGCGGGCCTGCACCGGGTGGCGATCCAGCTGGCGAAGACGGCGCATCTGCTGCCCGCCGCGCTGGTGCTTCCCGTGACCAATGGCATTGGAATTGCAGCGGAAAACGGCCTGACGCTGATCGATATCTCCACCGCTGACCTGCTGGCCGAGACGCATCTGCACCCGGTCATCAGCGCGCGGCTGCCGATGGCGGCAGCGGGGGCAGGGCGGGTGCACGTGTTCCGCCCCGAGGATGGCGGGGTGGAGCATTACGCGATCGAGGTGGGGCGGCCGGACCGGTCGGCGCCGGTGCTGGCGCGGCTTCATTCGGCCTGTTTCACCGGCGATGTGCTGGGCAGTCTGAAATGCGATTGCGGGGCGCAGTTGCAGGCCGCGCTGGCGCGGATGGGGGCCGGGGGGGGCGGCGTGCTCTTGTATCTCAACCAGGAGGGGCGGGGGATCGGGCTGGCGAACAAGATGCGCGCCTATTCGCTGCAGGACCAGGGATTCGACACGGTGGAGGCCAACCATCGCTTGGGATTCGAAGATGACGAACGGGATTTTCGTATTGGCGCCAACATCTTGCAAGAAATGGGGTTTTCGCGGGTGCGGCTGTTGACGAACAACCCGGCCAAGGTGGCGATGCTGCAGGCGCAGGGGCTGGAGGTGGTGGAGCGGGTGCCGCTGAAAGTGGGGCAAACCGTTGAAAACGCAAACTATCTGGCCACGAAGGCGGCGAAGTCGGGGCATATTCTTTGAGGGCGTGCGATCTGGTGGTGACGCGCTGGGGCGCGCGATTCATGGGGCGCAGCTTTCCCTGTTCCATCGGCCGGGGCGGAATCTTGCCAGAAGAATCGAAGCGTGAAGGCGACGGGGCGACGCCGGACGGGGTGCATGGGATCGTCGGGTTGCTGTATCGGTCGGATCGGTTGGGGCGAGATCAGCTGCCCGACTGGGCGGTACCGATCGGACCCTACGACCTGTGGTCGGATGATGTGAAAGACCCCGACTACAACCTCATGGTGCGCGCACCGCACGGCTTCTCGCATGAGCGGCTGCGGCGGGCCGACCCGCTGTATGACGTTGTTCTGATTACGGATTACAACTGGCCGCGGGCAGAGCGGGGAAGGGGGTCGTGCATCTTCCTCCACGTCTGGCGGGGGCCGCGGGTGCCGACGGCGGGCTGCGTGGCGTTCCGCCGGGCGGACCTTTTGTGGATCGCGCGGCGGCTGGAGTACCGGTCGAAGGTGATCGTTCAGGGTGATGCACACCACGCATGATTCACGTGCAGTCGGCGTGCATATGACGTGCATACGTTGGCGGGCGGCGAGGGCCGGAAGGTCCATGAAAGCAATGGAGTGCGGCGAAAGAAGACCGCTGCAGCAGAATCGCCATATAGCGGAAGGGTATATACCGCCGGGGCGTCACATCGCGGCGTCAGTCGTGGGCGCGGGCGCCGAAGATGGCGGAGCCGACGCGGATGTGGGTGGCGCCCAGCTTCACTGCCAGTTCGAAATCGTCGCTCATCCCCATAGACAGGCCCTGCAGGTCGTTTCGGGCGGCGATCTGCCCAAGTTGTTTGAAATGCGGCGCGGGGTCTTCGTCCACCGGCGGGATGCACATCAGGCCGACCACGGGCAGCGACAGGGCGCGGCAGTCGGCGATGAAGGCATCCGCCGCGTCGGGCAGCACGCCGGCCTTTTGCGGCTCTGCCCCGGTGTTGACCTGGATGAACAGGTCGGGGGATTGCCCGCGCTCATCGGCCAAGCGGGCGAAGGTGTTGGCGAGCTTGGGCCGGTCGAGTGAGTGGATGGCGGCGAACATCTCTACCGCTTGGCGGGCCTTGTTGGTCTGCAGGGGGCCGATCAGGTGCAGTTCGATGTTGTCGTATTCCGCCTGAAACGGGGGCCAGCGGGTTGCGGCCTCTTGCACGCGGTTTTCGCCGAACAGGCGATGGCCCTGATCGAGCACGGCGCGGACGCGATCCTCGGGTTGGACCTTGGACACCGCGATCAGGCGGACCGATCCGGGGGCGCGGTCGGCGGCAACCTCGGCCGCGCGCAGGCGGGTGGTGATTTCTTGCAGGGACATGGAACGCGCCTTTGGGTCAGCCAGAGTGCTGTCCCCGGTGTTCCAAAAGAAAAGAGCGGGCGCAAGGCCCGCTCTTTCCGTCAACCGATCCGGGTAGGATCAGAAGTCGAACCGAACGCCGAGACCGGCGATGGTGTCTTTCTGGTAGTTGCGGTGAATGTCCGCACCCAGACGCGCGCCACCAAGGTCGTAGTCGATGCCGAGACCGTAGGCGGTGTCGGTCGCGTTGCCAGCGTCGTTGTCGTTGGCGATGTAGCCGCGGTAGGTGATCGCGTCCACGCGGTAGTTGCCGTACAGCGTGATGCGGCGTGCATCGTCACCCGGAACCCCGGCGATGTCGTTGTTGTCGAAGTACAGCAGGCCGACGTTGGCACCCGGCATCACAGCGTACTGAGCGCCGAGGAAGAACACGTCTTCGCCGTCGTTGCCGCCGGCGTTGTTGGTGTACGCACCCGAAACCGTGAAGGCGCCCATGGTGTAGTCAGCCGAGAGCGACAATTCGCTATCAACGCCGACCGGCAGGTTGTCAGCCGTCTGGTCCGGGTTGATGTACGATGCGCGCAGGTTCAGGCCGTCGAGCGAGTAGCTCGCGAAGACGCCCATGCGATCTTCTTCGGCCACGCCATACGGCTCGGTCGAGAAGGCGTAGAAGTTGCCGATCGGGTTGCCGAACGAACGGTTCAGGTAGCCGATTTCCGATGCGTACATCAGAGCAGTCGAGTCCATCGCCTGGTTGGCGTTACCGACTTCCATACGGAAGCCGTTGCCGGTGGCATAAAGCATACCGGGGCTGAGGCGCGACTCACCGCCTGCCTCACCATCGTCGTACTGCAGACGGATCCGGCCACCGAAAGTCACACCAGCGTCGGTGTCAACCGAAGCGTCGATGTTGAAACGCAGACGCGCGTTGACCTGGGTCGACGCTTCACCGACACCGGCACCGCCGTTGTAGTCCAGACCGAAGCGGCCCAGACCGCTGATTTCAACTTCGGCCATTGCGACACCGGTGGTCGCGACGAGCGCCGTCGTTGCGATAAGAAGCTTTTTCATCTTTTTCCCTCGTTGATCCTAAAGGTGCAGCCCAACTCAGGGGAATCCGAATTGGGTATGCGCCTATTTCCTTCCACGGGGCCGTCATTGCAAGGCGAACCGATCCGACCGGGGCAAAGCGGGGGGTACGTGGTGCAGACTTGCCACAGTGCGTCCGATGCGCTGGTCTGTGAGGGTGGCGGGGGCCGGTCAAAGACCCTTGGCACCAAGGACATGCTGGGCTAGACACCGGAACAATGACAACGGGGGACGGTGCATGACCTTTGTCGCAAGCATGCGCGCGATCGCGCTGGGCGGCCTGATACTTTCTGTGGCGGGCTGCGGGACGGTCGGCGGCTGGTTCGCGGACAACGACCCGGGCAGTGCGGCGCCCGCCACGCGAGAGATGGCGGAGATGGGCGAGCTGGCAGACGGATCGCGGCCGAATTCGATCTGGTCGTTGTTCTCGGCCGGGGATGACGCCAACACGACGGTCGCGGTGAACCGATACCTGTGGAACTCCTCGCTCGAAGTGCTGAACTTCCTGCCGGTACAGTCGGTCGATCCGTTCTCGGGCGTGATCGTGACGGGCTATGGCACACCGCCGGGGGGCGGTCGGTCGTATCGCGCCACTGTCTATGTGCAGGACCCGGCGCTGGACGCGCGGTCGCTGAAGGTGGCGCTGCAGGGCGCGGGCGGTGCGCCGGTGGCGAACGAGACCGTGCGCGCGGTGGAGGATGCGATCCTGACCCGCGCCCGGCAGCTGCGCGCGCAGGACGCGGGGCTGTAAGCCTGCTGGACCCCCAAGCTGCTGGACCCTTCTGGCCACGGGCGCTATCAGGGGCCGTCTTCAGATAGGGACGGTGATGATGCAGCGGTTCGACCCCGCCGGGATTGAGGCGAAATGGCAGGCGGCGTGGGAGGCGGGGCAGGTCTTTGCCGCGCGCCGCGACCCGGCAAAGCCCAAGTACTACGTGCTGGAGATGTTCCCCTACCCCAGCGGGCGCATCCACATGGGGCACGTGCGCAACTACACGATGGGCGACGTGGTGGCGCGCTACAAGGCGGCTCAAGGCTTCAGCGTGCTGCATCCGATGGGCTGGGACGCCTTCGGCATGCCGGCCGAGAACGCGGCGATGGAACGCGGCGGCCACCCCAGGGACTGGACCTACGGCAACATCGCCGACATGCGCGCGCAGATGAAGCCGCTGGGTTTGAGCATCGACTGGACCCGCGAATTCGCCACCTGTGACCCCGAATACTACGGCCAGCAGCAGGCGATGTTCATCGACATGCTGGAGGCCGGGCTGGTCTATCGCAAGAACGCGGTGGTCAACTGGGACCCGGTGGACATGACCGTGCTGGCCAACGAGCAGGTGATCGACGGCAAGGGCTGGCGATCCGGCGCCGAGGTGGAGCGGCGGGAGCTGACGCAGTGGTTCTTCCGCATTTCGGACTACTCCGAGGAGTTGCTGGAGGCGCTGGACGGGCTGCACAACTGGCCCGAGAAGGTGCGGCTGATGCAGCGCAACTGGATCGGCAAGAGCCGGGGGTTGCAGGTCGCCTTTTCCACCGTTGGCGCGCCGGACGGGTTCGACCGGTTGGAGGTTTATACCACGCGGCCCGACACGCTGATGGGGGCAAGTTTCGCCGCGATCAGCCCCGACCACCCGCTGGCCAGGCATCTGGAGCGGCACAACCCGGCGGTGGCAGAGTTCGTCGCCGAATGCCGCCGCATCGGCACCAGTGAAGAGGCGCTGGAAAAGGCCGAGAAACGCGGCCTCGATACCGGCATCCGCGTGCGCCATCCCTTTGACAACGCGTGGGAGTTGCCGGTCTACATCGCCAACTTCATCCTGATGGACTACGGCACCGGCGCGATCTTCGGCTGCCCGGCGCATGACCAGCGGGATCTGGATTTCGCGCGAAAATACGACCTGCCGCACCCGGACGTCTTTGTCGCCGTCGAGGGCGGCCAGCCGGTCGAGGCCGAGGCGTTCGTGCCGCCGAAGACGGAACCCGTCCGCTACATCCGCGGCTTTGCGGGCGACGAGGTGCAGACCGGCGAGGCCGCCGTCGATGCGGCCATCGCGTTCTGCGAGGCCAACGGTGTCGGTCAGGGGGTGACCAACTATCGCCTGCGCGACTGGGGGATAAGCCGCCAGCGTTATTGGGGCTGCCCGATTCCTGTGGTGCATTGCGACACCTGCGGCGTGGTGCCCGAAAAGAAGGAAAACCTGCCGATCGAGCTGCCCTATGATGTCAGCTTCGATCAGCCCGGCAACCCGCTTGACCGGCACCCGACCTGGCGCGCCTGCGCCTGCCCCGCATGCGGCCAGCCCGCGCGGCGCGAGACCGACACGATGGACACCTTTGTCGACTCGTCATGGTACTACGCCCGTTTTACCAGCCCGCACGCCGACACGCCGACCGACCCGGCCGAGGCGGATTACTGGATGAACGTGGACCAGTATATCGGCGGGATCGAACACGCGATCCTGCACCTGCTCTATTCCCGCTTCTTCGCCCGCGCGATGCACAGGACGGGGCACCTGCCGGCCAAGGCGATCGAGCCGTTCGATGCGCTGTTCACGCAAGGCATGGTGACGCACGAGATTTACTATCAGGATGTTTCGGTGGCTCAAGTTGGCAACCAAGCAATGCCCGCTGGCACAACGAGGCGGTTCTACTTCTTCCCAGAGCAGGTTGAACAGGCACAGACCGGTGGCTTTGTGGAAAAGGGGAGCAATCTTCCCGTCCAGGTCATCCCGGCCCAAAAGATGTCGAAGTCGAAGAAGAACGTCGTCGATCCGGTCAACATCATCCGCGACTTCGGCGCCGACACCGCGCGCTGGTTCATCCTGTCCGATTCGCCGCCCGAGCGGGACGTGGAATGGACGGCCGCCGGGGCCGAGGCGGCGTTCAAGCACCTCACCCGCGTCTGGCGCCTAGCGTCCGAGCTTGCCGAGGGCGACGCGCCCGCGGGCCCCGGCGACGCGGCGCTGCTGAAGGCGATGCATCGCGCGATCCATGAGGTGACCGAGGCAATCGACGGGTTCGCCTTCAACAAGGCCATCGCGAAGCTCTATGAGCTGACCAACACCCTGTCGAAAGCCGATGCGGGGGCAGAGGCGAAGCGGCAGGTCATGCGCACGCTGGCGCAGCTGATGACCCCGATGGTGCCGCATCTGGCCGAAGAGATCTGGGCGATGCTGGGGGGCGAGGGGCTGGTGACGCAGGCCACTTGGCCAAAGGCGGATCCGGCGATGCTGGTCGAGGACGAGGTGGTGCTGCCGATCCAGATCAACGGCAAGCGGCGGTCGGAAATCTCCGTGCCGCGCGACATGGGCACGGCCGAGGTTGAAAAGCTGGTGCTGGCGGATGACACTGTCGTTCGGGTGCTGGCGGGCAGCGCCCCGAAAAAGCTGATCGTCGTGCCGGGCCGCATCGTCAATGTCGTCATCTGACCGCCGCACCCTTCTGTTCGCGCTGGCCGCCCTGCCGCTGGCGGGCTGCGGATTCGCGCCCGCCTTCGGCACAAACGGCCCGGCCGAGGGGTTGCTGGACGCGGTGCGGATCGACGAGCCGGACGGCAAGGATGCATTCGATCTGGTCGAGCGGCTGGAGGAACGGCTGGGCCGGGGCGCTGCTGCGCGTTACGCGCTGGGCTACCGGATCGAGACGCGGCGGATCGGCGTTGCGGTGACGGCCGAAGGCGCGATCAATCGCTACAACCTGATGGGCGCGGTGGCGTTCGTCCTGCGCGATCAGGGCACGGGGGCGCAGGTGTCGGCGGGCCGGGTGGAAAACTTCACCTCGTGGTCCACCACCGCCAGCAGTCTGGCCACCGAATCGGCCGAGGCCGATGCGCGGCGGCGGCTGATGCGGCTTCTGGCCGACCAGATCGTGACCCGGCTGATCGCCACCTCGGCCGACTGGTCGGCATGAAGCTGTCGGGGGCCGAGGCGGCGCGCTATTGCGCGGAGCCCGACCCCGGCAAGGCGGGGCTTCTGATCTATGGTGCCGACGCAATGCGCGTGGCGCTGCGCCGGCAAGAGGCGATTGCCGCGCTGATCGGTCCGCAGGGCGAGGCTGAGATGCGGCTGACCCGCATGTCGGGCGCGGATGTGCGGCGCGATGCCACTGCGTTGGGCGATGCGGTGAAGGCGCAGGGTTTCTTTGCCGGACCGCGGGTGGTGTTCGTGGAAGAAGCCGGGGACGGGGTCGCCGATCAGGCGGCCGCCGCGCTGGCCGACTGGCGGCCGGGCGATGCGGTGCTGGTCGTCTCCGCGGGGTCGCTGGCGGCGAAGTCGGCGCTCAGGAAGCTGTTCGAGGGCAACCCCGCCACCGTTGCCATCGGCATCTACGACGATCCGCCGGGGCGCGACGAGGTCGAGGCGCTGCTGAAGGCGGCGCGCCTGCGCGACATCGACCGCGAGGCGATGGGTGCGCTGCTGGATCTGTCCCGCGCGCTCGACCCCGGCGACTTCCGACAGACGATGGAGAAGATCGCGCTGTACAAGCTGGGCGATGCCGCCCCGCTGACGGTGGCCGAGATCGCCGCCTGCACCCCCGCCACGGTCGAGGCCGGTGTGGATGACCTGCTGCATGCGGCGGCCGAGGCGCGGGCCGATCAGGTGGGGCCAGTGCTGCGGCGGTTGCAAGGTCAGGGTGTGACGCCGGTGACGATCTGCATTCAGGCGACGCGGCACTTCCGCACCTTGCACGCGGCGGCGGCCGATCCCGGCGGGCCGGGGGCGGGGATCGCGCGGGCGCGCCCGCCGGTTTTCGGCCCGCGCCGCGACCGGATGCTGAAGCAGGCGCAGGGCTGGGGGCTTGCCAAGCTGGAAGAAGCGCTGATGCTGCTGTTGGAGACGGATCTGACGCTGCGATCCAGCACGCGGGCGCCGGCGATGGCGGTGATGGAGCGGGCGCTGATCCGGCTGGCGATGCTGGGCAGGCGATAGGGGGCGGGCATGTACACGGTGATCGGCGGGGTGCGGACGCGGGCGTTCCGGGTGCTGTGGATGCTGGAGGAGCTGGGCCAGCCCTATACCCACGTGCCGGCCGCGCCGCATGCCGAGGGGGTGGTGGGCTTCAACCCGGCGGGCAAGGTGCCGGTCTTGATCGACGGGGGCGTGCCGGTGACGGATTCGACCGCGATCATCCAGTATCTGGCCGACAAGCACGGCGCGTTGACCCATCCTGCCGGCACGCTGGACCGCGCCCGGCAGGACAGCCTGACGCATTTCCTGCTGGACGAGTTCGACGCGGCCCTGTGGATGGCCGCGCGGCACAGCTTCATCCTGCCCGAGGAGATGCGGATGGGCGCGATCAAGGAAAGCCTGAAATGGGAGCTGGTCCGCAGCCAGAAGACTCTGGTCACCCGGATGGGCGAGGGGCCGTTCCTGATGGGCGCGCATATGACGGTGCCGGACATCATCCTGACCCATTGCGGCAGCTGGGCCAAGGTGGCGGGATTCCCGATTTCCGAGCCGAAGTTGAAGGACTATCTGGCCCGGATGCGGGACCGCCCGGCGCATCGGAAGGTGGCGGCGATGTGAGGTGTCCACGCGTGGACAAGATCTCAAGTCTCTGAAATCATGTATTTTCCGATTTTCTGTTAACCGGATTTCAACCGTTGCCACGCTGCACGAGGTCCGCCGCCGCGCGGCCCGCGCGCCGCCCGGTGGCCAGGCACGCGGTGAGCAGGTAGCCACCCGTCGGCGCCTCCCAGTCCAGCATCTCGCCCGCGGCGAAGACGCCGGGCAGGGCGCGAAGTTCCAGGTCATCGGTCAGGGCGGCGCGGGTGATGCCGCCGGCGCTGCTGATCGCCTCGTCCAGCGGCCGGGGGCCTTGGTGGGGGACCGGCAGGTGCTTGATGAGGGCTGCGAGCGCGGCCGGGTTGGCGGGCAGCGGGCGGCCGAATTCCTGCAGCAGGGCAATCCGAGCGGGATCCAGCTTCAGCGCCTTGCGCAGGCGGTTCGTCAGGCTGTCCTTGCCCGGGCCTGACAGGCGGCGGGCGATGTCGTCGGCGCTGCGATCCGGCGCGAGGTCCAGCGCCAGCGGCGCGCCGTCGCGCACGACGGCCGAGATGGCATAGATTCCCCCGCCCTCCAACCCGCGGGCGGAGATCACGA
This sequence comes from Paracoccaceae bacterium, assembly GCA_041687395.1. Lineage (GTDB taxonomy): Bacteria > Pseudomonadota > Alphaproteobacteria > Rhodobacterales > Rhodobacteraceae > JAWLCA01. The sequence continues at coordinate 13,591 of JAWLCA010000007.1, forward strand.
ATTCGCCGCGCACGCGCCTGTCGCCCGCGATCAGCGCCGCGCCCTTGACCGGCTGGCCGAAATGGCGGGCCATGTGGTCGGACCAGGCGACGGTGAAGCCCATGTTGGCGGGCCGGAACGGCGCGATCTGCACGCCGCGATCCGCGAGCCAGGGCACCCAGGCGGCGTCGGACCCAAGCCGCGCCCAGCTGGCCCCGCCCAGCGCCAGGACGGTGACGGCGGGCGTCAGGCGCTGAACCCCCTCGGGCGTGTCGAAGTGCAGCGCGTTGCCTTCGAAGCCCTGCCAGCGCCAGCGGGTGTTCAGCACCACGCCCCGCGCCGCCAGCCGCGCCAGCCAGGCACGCAGCAGCGGCGAGGCTTTCATGGCCACGGGAAACACCCGGCCAGAGGTGCCGGTGAAAACTTCTTGCCCCAATCCGCGCGCCCAGTCCTGCGCCTGTTCCGGGCCGAATTCAGAGAGGATCGGTGCCAGCCAGCCTGCGTCGAAGCGCGCGGCGAAGTGGTCGGGCGGCTCGTCCTTGGTCAGGTTCAGGCCGGATTTGCCCGCCATCAGGAACTTGCGCCCTGCGCTGGGCTTTGCCTCGGCCACAGTGACGGAGAGGCCGGCCCCGGCCATCGCCTCGGCCGCCATCAGCCCCGCCGGACCCGCCCCGATCACCAGCGCCTGCATGACCTTGCCCTTTGCCTGTCCCCTGCCATCATCGCCCGCCATGACCGATGATCCGATCTGCCCGCTGTGCGACCGCCCGATCCCGCCGCATGTGCGGCAGAGCCTGCACCACCTGACACCGAAGCTGAAGGGCGGCAAGGGCGGGCCGGTCGTCCTGCTGCATCACCTGTGCCACAAGGAAATCCATGCGACCCTGACCGAGGCGGAACTGGCGCGCGGCTTCAACACCATCGCGGCGCTGCGCGCTCATCCGCGCCTGGCCCGCTTCATCGACTGGGTGGCGAGACGCCCGCCCGACTTCCTGTCGCCCACGCCGGGCGGGCGGCGGAAACGGCGCTGATCGCGGCTTGAGCAGGCCCGCGCCCTGTGCCACGGTCCGCTCCGTGCGGGCGTGGCGGAACGGTATACGCTGAGGTCTTAAAAATCTCTGCCAGGAATGGCTTACGGGTTCGAGTCCCGTCGCCCGCACCATGCGAACGCCTGTCGGGCCGGATGGCCTCCGCGACGACCCTGTCGCCGGGGCGATCTTGCCCGTGGTGGGCCCGCGCGGTTACTGCTTTGCCATGACACGACGCCGCGCGCAGGTCGCCCGGCGCCCGGACCGACAGGAGGATCCCCATGACCGGCACCTTGCCCCGCGTGACCTATTCCAACATCAACGCCGACTTTTCGGGCGTGCATACGCTGTTCGACAAGACGCTGGCCAACGTGCGCGAGACTGTTCTGGGCCGGGACCGGCCGCATCTGATCGGCGGCGAGGCGGCTTCGGGCGGCGCGGTGACAGAGGCGCGCAGCCCGATCGACGACCGGCTTGTCATCGGCCGGTTCGGTATCGCCGATGCGGCGGTGGTGGATCAGGCCGTCGCTGCTGCGCGCAGGGCGCAGCCGGGCTGGGCGGGGCTGCCCTGGCAGGAGCGGGTTGCCGCCGTGCGCCGCTTTCCCGATGTGCTGAACGAGCGCAAGTTCGACTATGCCGCTGCCTGCCTGTTCGAGGTCGGAAAATCCCGGATGGAGGCGATCGGCGAGGCCGAGGAAGCGGTCGATCTGGCGCGCTACTACTGCGACCAGATGGAGGAGAACGCGGGCTTCATCCGCCCCATGCAGCGCGCCTTTGCCAACGAGGAAACGCTGGACCGGTTGCGCCCGGTGGGGGTGTTCGCGGTGATCGCGCCGTTCAACTTTCCGCTCGCGTTGTCGGTCAACATGGCCTCGGCCGCGTTGGTGGCGGGCAATGCGGTGGTCTACAAGCCCAGCGATGCGGCGGGGCTGACCGGCGCGCTGATCGCCGAGGCGGCGCGCGATTCGGGGCTGCCTGCGGGCGTCTTCAACATGATCACGGGGACTGGCGAGACCGGGCGTGCGCTGGCCGAGCACGAGGGAATCGACGGCATCGCCTTCACCGGCAGCCACCGGGTAGGGATGGGGATCCTGCGCAGCGTTGCGGCTGGCCGCTACAACCGCCCCGTCATCGCCGAGATGGGCGGCAAGAACCCCACCTATGTCACCCGCAGCGCCGATCTGGACGTGGCAGCCCAGGGCATGGCGCGGTCGGCCTTTGGCCTGCAGGGGCAGAAATGCTCGGCCGGGTCCAAGGTCTATGTCGCGGCCGAGGTCTACGATGCCTTCCTTGTCAGCCTGATCTCGCGGGCGCGCGGGATCAGGGTCGGCGATCCGGCGGACGCGGACGTCTTCATGGGCCCGGTGATCAACGCCGCCGCACTGGCCCGGTTCAAACGGGCCACGGAAGAGGCCCGGCGCGCCGGGGTGATTGCCCAGGGCGGCAAGCGGCTGACCGGCGGGCTGTATGACCACGGCGCCTATGTGGAGCCAACCATCGTCACCGAGCTTCCCCCGGATCACCGCCTGCACAAGGACGAGTTGTTCCTGCCGTTCCTGACCGTGCAGCGGTTCGACCGGCTGGAGGACGCCATCGCCGACGGCAACGCCATCGATTACGGCCTGACGGCCGGGATATAGACCGAGGACGAGGCCGATCTGGACCTGTTCCTGAACCGGGCCGAGGCCGGGGTGCTTTACGCCAACCGTGCCAGCGGTGCCACGACGGGCGCCTGGCCGGGCATCCAGACCTTCTGCGGATGGAAGGGCTCTGGTGTGTCGTCCAAGGGCGGGCTTGGCCCCCATTACCTGCAGCAGTTCATGCGCGAGCAGAGCCTGACGCTGTGGCGACGGTAACGAACATCTGCACCCGGCGCCGACTTGATGCTGGACCGCAACCGTGGCGTCGCTATCCTCGGTGGCACACATAAGGAGAGTCGTTTCATGCTTGGCCGCGCCCTCGTTCCCCTGCTCTCGCTGGCTCTTGCGCTGCCCGCGGCGGCGCAATCGATGCGCGAGATTTCCGGCGAACTGACCTATCTTGAGAGGATCGCCCTGCCGGACGCGCATGTCGTCGTCACCCTGACCGGTCCCGAGGGGGTGCAGGTTGCCGAGGTGCGGTTCGAGACTGCGGGCGCGCAGGTGCCGCTTCCCTTCGTGATCGAGGGGCAGGCCGATACCGCGATGACGTTGCAGGCCGGCGTCTTCGTGGCCGGGCGCCCGGCCTGGGTGGCGGAGCCGCTGCCGATCGCGGCCGGTGAGGGCGCGCTCGTGCTGCCGCCGATCCGGCTTCAGCAATTACAGCCGCTGGGTTTTGCCACCACCTTTCGCTGCGGCGAGCGGCTGGTAGACGTCGGCTTCGTCGACGACATGGCGCGGGTGAAAGTCGGCGGGCGCAGCATCGACCTGATGCCCGAACCAGCCGCGTCGGGCGCGCGCTTCGTCGATCCGGAGGATGAGGGCACGTTCTTCTGGTCGCGGGGCAGCACCGGGACGCTGAGCCTGTCGGGCGAGACGGCGACCTGCCACCCGGTGATCCCCGAGCCGATTTTCCCCCTCCGGGCGGGCGGGCAGGAACCGGGCTGGCTGCTGGAGGTGACCGACGGTGCGGTCAGATATTCCGGGCGCTACGGCGAGGTGGAGGTGACCGGGACGCTTTTGGGCGCCACCGCGATCCCCGACGGCGCGCGTTACGCGGTCGAGGGGGCGGACCTGTCGTTCGACGTGACCCGTGTGATCTGCCGCGACGCGGCAACGGGGATGCCGCATCCCCTGGCCGTCAGCGTCAACCATGCGGGTGAGGTGGTGCAGGGCTGCGGTGGCGATCCGGTCAGCCTGCTGATCGGGGCGGAGTGGCGACTGGCCGAGATCGAGGGCGGCCTGCCCGAGGGGACGGTGCCGAACCTGCTGTTCCAGCCCGAGGCGCGCGTGGGCGGCAGCGGGGGCTGCAACCGGGTGTCGGGCATCTATACCCTGTCAGGCGAGGGGATGGCCTTCGGCCCCATGGCGAGCACGATGATGGCCTGTCCCGAGCCGGTGATGGAGGCCGAGCGGCGCTTCCTCGATGCGCTGGGCGCGGTGGACCGCTTCGATCTGGATGACGAGGGTGCGCTGCTGCTGATCGGCGCCGACGCGGTGCTGCTGCGGATGACCCGCTAGAATCGTTCCTTCACCGCCTCCATCGCGACGTAGGTCGAGGTGGAGCCGACATGCGGCAGGGTGGAGATGCGTTCGGCCATCACGCGCCGATAATCGGCGATATCGGCGCTGCGCACCTTCAGCAGATAGTCGAAGCCGCCGGCGATCATGTGGCACTGTTCGATCTCGGGGACGGCCTGCACCGCCCGGTTGAATGCCTGCAGCGCGGTTTCGCGGGTGTCGGTCAGTCGCACCTCGACAAATGCGACATGGGCCTGACCCATCCGGATCGGATCGAGGTTGGCGCGGTAGCCGGTGATGACGCCGCTGTCTTCCAGCCGTTTCAGACGCGCCTGCACCGGAGATTTCGTCAATCCGACGCGGCGGGCGAGTTCCGTGGCGCTGATCCGGCCATCGGTGGCCAGTTCGCGCAGGATGGCGCGGTCGAAGCGGTCCAGATCGGCCGGGTCATTCGGCATGAACATCTCCTGAAATTCGGGCTGATCGCCTGCCATTTCCCCAAGATCGGGACGAACGGCCGGGCAATCTGCGCTATGCTAGCCCAAACAGGAGGTTCTGCCCATGCCCCGAGACAGCCTTGAAAACCTGATGGACCGAATCCAGGCCGACACGTTGAACGACGAGGCTGTTCTGGTCGATCGATTGAGCGAGATGGCGGCGCTGGACGCACCCGCGCGGGACCGCATTGCCGGGTCGGGCGCAGATCTTGTCCGCCGGATCCGCTCCAGCGCGAAGCCGGGGCTGATGGAGGTGTTTCTTGCCGAATACGGCCTGTCCACCGAAGAAGGTATCGCGCTGATGTGTCTGGCCGAGGCGCTGCTGCGGGTGCCGGACGCCGACACGATGGACGCGCTGATCGAGGACAAGATCGCCCCGAGCGATTGGGGCAAGCATCTGGGCCATTCCCATTCCAGCCTGGTCAATGCCTCCACCTGGGCGCTGATGCTGACCGGCAAGGTGCTGGACGAACGTGAGCCGGGCATCGCCAGCCACCTGCGGGCGGCCGTGAAGCGGCTGGGCGAGCCGGTGATCCGCACCGCCGTCAGCCGCGCGATGAAGGAGATGGGCCGCCAGTTCGTGCTGGGCGAGACGATCAAGTCGGCGATGGACCGGGCGCGGACGCTGGAGGGGCAGGGCTACACCTACAGCTACGACATGCTGGGCGAGGCGGCACGCACCGAAGCCGATGCGCGGCGCTATCATCTGGCCTATGCCGATGCGATCAACGCCATCGGCAAGGCGGCGAAAAGCCCTGACATCCGCGAAAATCCCGGCATCTCGGTGAAGCTGTCGGCGCTGCACCCGCGCTACGAGGTTGCCAAGCGCGACCGGGTGATGGACGAGCTGGTGCCGCGGGTGCGCGCGCTGGCCGGGCTGGCCAAGGCGGCTGGGCTGGGCTTCAACATCGACGCGGAAGAGGCCGACCGCCTGACCCTGTCGCTGGAGGTGATCGAGGCGGTGCTGTCCGATCGCTCGCTGGCCGGCTGGGACGGGTTCGGCGTGGTGGTGCAGGCTTATGGTCGCCGCGCGGCGCCGGTGCTGGACTGGCTCCATGCGCTCGCCGAAAAGCTGGATCGGCGGATCATGGTTCGGCTGGTCAAGGGCGCCTATTGGGACACCGAGGTGAAGCGGGCGCAAGTGCTGGGCCTGCGCGATTTCCCGGTGTTCACAGCAAAGGCCGCGACCGACGTCAGCTATATCGCCAATGCCCGAAAGTTGCTGGGGATGACAGACCGGATCTATCCGCAGTTCGCCACCCACAACGCCCATACCGTCGCCGCCGTGTTGGACATGGGTGCGGACAAGCGCGCATTCGAGTTCCAGCGTCTGCACGGCATGGGCGAGCGCCTGCACGAGATCGTCCATGCCGAACACGGCACCCGCTGCCGGATCTACGCCCCCGTGGGCGCGCATCGCGACCTGCTGGCCTATCTGGTCCGTCGCCTGCTGGAAAACGGCGCGAATTCGAGCTTCGTCAACCAGATCGTGGACGAGGACGTGCCGCCCGAGGAGGTCGCCGCCTGCCCGTTCGCGCAGCTTGAGCAACCTTGGCCGAACCTGCCGAAGGGGCCCGAGATCTTCGGCGAGGCGCGAAGAAACTCGCGCGGGTTCGATCTGACCGACGCCGCCGATCTGGCCGAGATCGAGGCCGCGCGCGGGCGCTGGAAGGATCACGAGTTTCAGGCCGGGCCCAGACTGGCTGGGCCGGTCGATGGCGGGGCGTCGCGCAAGGCCGTCAATCCGGCGATGCCATCCGAGGTTGTCGGGACGGTGCAGGATGCGTCGGAGAAAGACGTGGAAACCGCGCTGTCGGCCGCAAAGCCCTGGGATGCGCCGGCCGAGGAACGCGCGCGAGTGCTGCTGAAGGCGGCAGAGCTGTACGAAGAGCAGTTCGGCCCGATCTTTGCCGTGCTCGCGCGCGAGGCCGGGAAGTCGCTGCTGGACGCGGTGGGCGAACTGCGCGAGGCGGTTGATTTCCTGCGCTACTACGCGGGTGGTGCGACGAAGCTGACCGCACCGCCTTGCGGTATCTTCGCCTGCATTTCCCCTTGGAATTTCCCGCTGGCGATCTTCACCGGGCAGATCTCGGCCGCACTGGGCGCCGGCAACGCGGTGATTGCGAAACCGGCCGAGCAGACGCCGCTGATCGCGGCGCTGGCGGTGGACCTGCTGCACCAGGCCGGCGTGCCGAAGTCCGCGTTGCAGCTTCTGCCCGGCGATGGCGCGGTTGTGGGCGCCCGCCTGACCGGCAACCCCCGCCTCGGTGGCGTTGCCTTCACCGGCTCCACCGACACGGCCCTGCGCATCCGGCGCGCGATGGCGGAGACCGGCAACCCCACCGCGCCGCTGATCGCGGAAACCGGCGGGCTGAATGCGATGGTGGTGGATTCCACCGCGCTGCCGGAACAGGCGGTGCGCGACATCCTGGCGTCAGCCTTCCAGTCGGCGGGCCAGCGCTGTTCGGCGCTGCGCTGCCTCTATGTCCAGCAGGACGTGGCCGAGACGATGCAGGAGATGCTGTTCGGCGCGATGGACGAACTTGCCCTGGGCGATCCGTGGGATCTGGCGACCGACGTCGGCCCGGTGATCGACGCCGAGGCCGAGGCAGGCATCCGCGAGCATATTGAGACCGCCCGCTCCGACGGCCGGGTGCTGAAGGAATTGAAGCGCCCCGCGCTGGGCACCTTCGTCGCGCCCACCGTGATCAAGGTGCGTGGCATCAAGGCTCTGGAGCGCGAGATATTCGGCCCCGTCCTGCATCTGGCGACTTATCGCGCGGCCGATCTGGACCGGGTTATTTCGGACGTGAACGCCACCGGCTACGGCCTGACATTCGGCCTGCACACCCGCATCGATGATCGGGTGCAGCAGGTGGTCGATGCGATCCACGTGGGCAACACCTACGTCAACCGCAACCAGATCGGCGCGGTAGTGGGCAGCCAGCCATTCGGTGGCGAGGGGTTGTCGGGCACTGGACCAAAGGCCGGCGGGCCGGATTACATGCCGCGCTTCACCCGTCAGGCGGCGGATGCGTCAACCGACACCGGCGGCACGGCGGACAAGGCAAAAGTGCAGGCCGCACTGCGTGCCGAGAAGCCCGCGACCAAGGCGCTGGAGACGCTCGATCTGCCGGGGCCGACCGGCGAATCGAACCGGCTGGCGCTGTTCCAGCGCCCGCCGCTCTTGTGCCTTGGCCCCGGGGCCGAAGCGGCCGGGCGGCAGGCGCAGGCGGTGCGGGATCTGGGCGGGCTGGCGGTCGAGGCGCCGGGCCTCGACCCGGAGGCGCTGCATCGGCTCTCGGGCTTCTCGGGCGTCTTGTTCTGGGGGCAGGGAGAGGCGGCGCGAGCCGTCGCTCGGGCACTGGCGGGCCGGACGGGGCCGATCCTGCCGCTGATCGGCACCTTGCCGGATGCGGGCCACGTGGTGCTGGAGCGTCACGTGTGTGTCGATACCACCGCAGCGGGCGGCAATGCCCAGCTTCTGGCCGAGGTCTCGGCGGCGTGACTGCGGTGTGACCGTCGCGACGCGCGACCGGGCTTGACGGTGGTGGGCGGATCGGGATGCTGGCGCGGTGTTCCCGATCCGCGATCATAACCCGTCGCAACGGACGCCCTGGGTGACCTGGGCGCTGATCGTGCTGAACGTCGCGATCTTTCTGGGCTATCAGCACCTGTTCCAGAACGAACGTGCACTGATGGCGTTCTACCTCGACTGGGGTCTGGTTCCCGCGCAGGTCAGCGCCGGGGGCGCCTGGTCGGGCTTCCTCACCTCGCAGTTCCTGCATGGCGGCTGGATGCACCTTCTGGGGAACATGCTGTTCCTGTGGATCTTCGGCGACAACATGGAAGAGGAGTTCGGGCATCTGCCCTATCTCGGCTTCTACCTCGCCTCGGGCGTGGGCGCGGGGCTGTGGCAGGTGCTGGCCGAGCCGGGGTCATTCGTGCCGATGGTCGGCGCCTCAGGGGCGATCGCGGGGGTGATGGGCGGCTATCTGCTGCTGTTTCCCCGCGCGCGGGTCGATGTGCTGATCATCATCGTCTTCTTCATCCGGATCCTGCCGGTGCCTGCGTGGTCGATGCTGGGGCTGTGGTTCGGGTTTCAGCTGTTCGGCGGGCTGAGCGCCGAGGCGGGGATCGGCGGCGTAGCCTACTGGGCACACACCGGCGGCTTTCTGGTCGGCGTGGCGCTGACTCTTCCGCTGTGGCTGCGCCGCGGCGCGGCCGGCTACTGGCGGCGCACCGACGGCCGCCCGCCGCACCCCGAGGCGCGCTATCGCACCGTGCGCACCTCGATCCCCCCGGCAGGACGGCGCCGATGACGATCACGACTGTTGTCTTCGATGCCTATGGCACGCTGTTCGACGTGACTGCCGCCGCCCGCGCGGCGGCCACTGAGCCGGGAGCTGGGCACCTGGCCGAGGTCTGGCCGCGCCTGGCCGAAGACTGGCGCCGCAAGCAGCTGGAATACACCTGGCTGCGGTCGATGATGGGCGATCACGCCGATTTCTGGCAGGTCACGCAGGATGCCCTCGACTGGGCGATAGAGGCGGCAGGGCTGGAAGACGCGGCGCTGTGCGCGCGGCTGATGGACCTCTATCGGGAATTGTCCGCCTACCCCGAGGTGCCGCAGATGTTGCGCCGCCTGCGCGATGCGGGGCTGGACACCGCGATCCTGTCGAACGGTGCGCCGCGGATGCTGGCCGATGCCGTCGCCTCGGCCGGGATCGGTGACATGCTGGACGCGGTGCTGTCGGTCGAATCCGTCGGTATCTTCAAACCCGACGCACGGGTCTACAAACTGGTGGGTGCGCGCTTCGGCGCAGATCCGGCGCAGGTGCTGTTCGTGTCCTCCAACGGATGGGACGTGGCGGGGGCCGCACGATTCGGCTTCCGCACGCTGTGGGTCAACCGCGCGGGCGCGCCCATCGACCGCCTGCCGTACCGGCCCGACCGGATCGTCCCCGACCTGACCACCGTACCCGACATTGCGAGAGAGTACTGATGCGCTTCTTCACCGCCACTGACGGCACCCATCTGGCCTATACCGACGAGGGCGTGGGCCTGCCGCTGCTGTGCCTGCCCGGACTGACCCGCACGGGGGCCGATTTCGATTACCTGGTGCCGCACCTGCCGCCCGTCCGCCTGATCCGGCCCGATTATCGCGGCCGCGGCCGGTCGGGCTGGTCGGGGCCTGCGACCTATACTGTCCCGCAGGAGGCGCAGGATGTGCTGGCACTGATGGATCACCTCGGGCTGAACCGCGCCGCGATCCTCGGCACGTCGCGCGGGGGGCTGATCGGCATGGGGCTGGCGGCGGGCGCGCATGACCGGGTGATCGGGCTGTGCCTCAACGACATCGGCCCGGTGATCGAGCGCGCGGGGCTGGAACAGATCTTCGACTACGTCGGCCGCAACCCCGCCGCCCCGGATCACGAGGCGGCCGCGCGCGCGATGGCAAAAACCATGGCGGGATTCGACGGCGTGCCGCATTCCCGCTGGCTGGAGGAGGCGCGCAAGCACTTCGTCTCTACCGGTCAGGGCCTGCGAATCACCTACGACCCCACCCTGCGCGACAGCTTCCTCGCCGCCTTCGACGCGCCGCAGCCCGATCTGTGGCCGATGTTCGATGCCTGCGGCGGCCTGCCGCTGGCGCTGATCCGGGGCGCGAACTCCGACCTGCTGTCGGCAGAGACGGCCGACGAGATGGCCCGGCGCCGCCCCGACGTGATCCGGGCAGAGGTACCGGGGCGCGCGCATATCCCCTTTCTTGACGAACCCGAGGCGGTTGCCGCGATCCGCGCCTGGCTGGAGCAGTGCAAATGACCGACATCAGCATGATCCGCGCCGCTTCCGGCCGGTTGGCGGGCCGCGCCCGGCGCACGCCGCTTTTGTCCGCGCCGGCGCTGGATGCCATCGCCGGGCGGCGGGTTCTGGTAAAGGCGGAATGCCTGCAGCACACCGGCTCGTTCAAGTTTCGCGGCGCGTGGTCGGCGATCTCGGCGCTGGATGCGGACACCCGCGCGAGGGGGGTGATCGCCTATTCCTCGGGCAACCACGCGCAGGGCGTGGCGCTTGCCGCGCGCCTGCACGGCGTGCCCGCCGTCATCATCATGCCCGCCGATGCCCCCGCGGTGAAGATCGACGGCACCCGCGCGCTGGGCGGCGAAGTGGTGTTGTATGACCGCGCTACCGAGGATCGCGACGCCATCGGCGCGCGGCTGTCGGCCGAACGCGGGCTGACCCTGGTCCGCCCCTTCGACGACCCGCAGGTGATCGCAGGGCAGGGCACGACCGGGCTGGAGATTGCCGAGCAGGCCGCCGAAGAGGGCATCAGTCACGCCGACGTCCTGGTCTGCTGTGGTGGCGGCGGCCTTGCTTCGGGCATCGCGCTGGCGCTGGAGGCCGTCGCGCCGGGCCTGCGCGTGCGGACGGCAGAGCCCGTGGGATTCGACGACTATGCCCGCTCGCTGGCCGCCGGGCATCCGGTCCGCAACGACCGCATGTCGGGCTCGATCTGCGACGCTATTGTCACGCCGGAACCCGGAAAGCTGACCTTTCCGATCCTGCAGCGGCTGGCCGGGCCAGGCCTGGCGGTAACGGACGAGGAATGTCTGCGCGCCATGGCGCTGGCCGCGCAGCACCTGAAGATCGTGATCGAACCCGGCGGCGCGGTGGCCCTTGCCGCCGCCCTGTTCCGCCCCGACCAGTTCGCGGGCGAGGCGGTGATCGCCACCGCATCGGGCGGGAACGTGGACGCGGTGCTTCTGGCCCGTGCCGTGACGCACAACGCAGGCGCAGCGCCGGACGCTTGACCTTGCGCGCGGGGCGCGTCACGGTCCCGCGCATGAGGATGTGTGATCTCGGGGACGTCCGTCTCCACTATCGGGAAGAGGGGCCGCCCGCGGGCGCGGCGGTCGTCTTTGCCCACGCGCTGGGCACTGACCTGAGGCTCTGGAACCTGGTGGTTCCGATGCTGCCGAAGGGGCTGCGCCTGATCCGGTTCGACATGCGGGGGCACGGGCTGTCGGACTGCCCGCCTGCCCCCTATACAATGGGGGCGCTCGTCCGCGATGCCGAGCGGCTGCTGGACCGGCTGGAGGTGCGCGATTGCGTCTTCGTCGGGCTGTCGATCGGCGGCATGATCGCGCAAGGTCTGGCGGTGAAGCGCTTCGATCAGGTGCGCGCGCTGGTGCTGTCGAATACCGCCGCGCGGATCGCCACACCGCAGATCTGGGCCGACCGGATCGAGGCTGTGCGCAAGGGCGGCGTCGAAGCCATCGCCGAGGCGACGCTTGAACGCTGGTTCGCGCCGACCTTCCGCGACAGCGTGCAGGCAGCCGCCTGGCGACATCTGTTGACGCGCCAACCGGCCGAGGGCTGGATGGGCGGCGCAGCGGCGGTCTCGGGCACCGATTTCTACACACCGACCTCTGGCCTGACGCTGCCGACGCTGGCGATCGCGGGGTCCGAGGACGGATCGACCCCGCCCGATCTGGTGCGCGAGACGGCCGATCTGATCAAGGGGTCGCGCTTTCACCTGATCCGTGGTGCCGGCCACCTGCCCCCCGCCGACCGGCCCGAGGCTTTTGCCGAGGCGCTGGCCGGCTTTCTGGCCGACATCGGCCATGTCTGAATCCTTCCTGCTGATCCACGGCTCCTGCCACGGCGCCTGGTGCTGGCAGGCCGTGCTGGCCGAACTGCGCGCGCGCGGCCACACCGCCCGCGCCATCGACCTGCCAAGCCACGGCGACGACAAGACGCCCCTGTCGCAGGTGACGCTGGATGCCTATGCCGAGGCGATCCTGGCGGCCATCGACGCGCCGGTGACGCTGGTCGGCCATTCGATGGCGGGCTACCCGATCACGCTGGCGGCAGAGCGTGCGCCGGAAAAGATCGCGCTTCTGATCTACCTTTGCGCCTATGTCCCCGCGCCAGGTCAGACACTCGCCGACATGCGCCGCGCCGGGCCGCGCCAGCCGCTGCGCCCGGCGATCCGCGTCTCCGACGACGGGCAAAGCTTCACCGTCGATCCCGCGCTGGCGGGGGGTATCTTCTACAACGACTGCCCGCCCGAGGTTCAGGCGGCCGCCGCCGCGCAGCTTTGCCCGCAGGCGGTGGCGCCGCAGGAAACCGTGGTGGAGACGACCGCCCGCTGGGAGCGCGTGCCGCGCCACTACATCCTGTGCGAGGATGACAACACCATCCCGCCGGAATACCAGGCGGTGATGAGCGCGGACTTCCCGCCCGGCCATGTCAGCCGCCTGCCCGCAGGCCACTCGCCCTTCCTGTCGATGCCCGACCGGCTGGCCGACCGGCTGATCGCGATTGCAAGCGGGGGGCCGGGCGGCTAGCGCCCGCCCCGCTCGTGCGCGATGTCCCGGCGTCTGCCCATCCTCTTCGTCCTGCAGACGCTGATGATCGACGCCATGGGCTTCGGGCTGATCCTGCCGGTGATGCCCGACCTGATCCGCGAGGTCACCGGGGGCGACCTGTCCAATGCCGCACTTTGGGGCGGGGTGCTGGCCACCGCCTTTGCCGTCATGCAGTTCGTCTTCGGCCCCACGCTCGGCAATCTGGCCGACCGCTTCGGGCGCCGCCCGGTGCTGCTGGTGGGGCTGGGGGTGATGGCCGGGAACTACCTTGTCATGGCGCTGGCGGGCACGATCTGGCTTCTGCTGATCGGCCGGCTGATCAGCGGGATCACGGCGGCCACCCACATCACCGCGGGCGCCGTCATCGCCGACCTGTCCCCGCCCGAGAAGAAGGCGGCGAACTTCGGCCTGATGGGCGCGGCCTTCGGCGCTGGCTTCATCCTCGGCCCCGCCATCGGCGGGCTGCTGGCCGAATTCGGCACCCGCGCGCCGTTCTACGCCGCCGCAGCCCTTGCCGCCGCCAACACCGTCTTCGGCCTGATCGTCATGCGCGAGACGCTGGCACCCGCGAACCGCCGCCCACTGGACTGGCGCCGCGCCAACCCGTTCGGCGCGCTGCGCCAGATCCGCGCGATTCCCGGCGGCGGGCGTATCCTGTCGATGGTGGCGCTTTATGAGTTGGGCATGATCGTCTACCCCGCCACCTGGTCGTTCTTCGCCATCGCCCGCTTCGGCTGGACGCCGGGGACCATCGGCGCCTCGCTCGCCGCCTTCGGGATCGTGTTCGGGCTGGTGCAGGGCGGGCTGATCCGGGTGATCCTGCGCCTCCTCGGCGAACGCGGGACGGTGATCTATGGCCTGACCGTCAGCACCGTCGCCTTCCTGTTCCTCGCCACCGTCGAAAATGGCACGCTGGCGCTGATCTTCACCCCCTTCAGCGCGCTGGGCGCAGTGGTGATGCCGGCACTGATGGCGATGCTTTCCCGGCAGGCCGGCGACGACCAGCAGGGAGAGGTGCAGGGCATCATCGGCTCTGCCCGGGCGCTGGCCTTCATCTTCGGCCCGCTGCTGATGACGCAGGTGTTTTTCCTGTTCACCCGGCCCGGGGCCGCCGTCTATCATCCCGGCGCGGCCTTCTTCCTGTCCGCCGCGCTGATGGTCCTCTGCGCGCTTGTCTTCGTCGCCCGGCCCCGCGCCCCCGCCCCCGCCTGACCCCGAAAGGAGACGCCCATGCCCCGGATCCGCGCAGCCCTCTGCCGCGCCTTTGGCGAGCCGCTGACGATCGAAACCGTGACCCTGCCCGATCCCGGCCAGGGCGAGGTTCTGGTGCGGCTTGACGCCTGTGCGATCTGCCATTCCGACATTTCCTATGCCGACGGCGCCTGGGGCGGGGCGCTGCCCGCGATCTACGGGCACGAGGCCGCGGGCCGCATCGAGGCCGTGGGGCCGGGCGCCGCGGCGCAGGTCGGGCAGACGGTGCTGGTCACGCTGATCCGGTCCTGCGGCGGCTGCGGCAGTTGCGGCTCGGGCGCGCCGGCCTATTGCGAAAGCCCCGGCGCCCCCGCCCCCGCCACGACCGACGCGGGCGAACTGGCCGCCCGGATGATGGCCTGCGGGGCATTCGCCGAGGCGGTCGTGGTCCACCAAAGCCAGATCGTGCCCATCCCCGACGACATGCCGATGGATGCCGCCAGCCTGCTGTCCTGCGGCGTCATCACAGGGGTCGGCGCGGCGGTGCATTCCGCCCGCCTTCGCGCGGGCGAGAATGTGGTGGTGATCGGCGCGGGCGGCGTGGGCCTCAACGCGATCCAGGGCGCGCGCATCGCAGGCGCCGCCCGCATCATCGCCGTGGACATGAGCGCGGAGAAACTGACCGCCGCGCGCGAATTCGGCGCCACCGACGGGGTGCTGGCCACCGACCCGAAACCCTGGGCGGCGGTGCAGCAGATCACCGGCGGGCGCGGGGCCGATGCGGTCTTCGTGACCGTGGGCGTGATCCCCGCCTATGACATCGCGCCGCGCTACCTTGCACCGCGCGGCCGGGTGGTGATGGTGGGTATGCCCGCCTCGGGCGCGATGTCGACCTATGAGCCGGTGGTACTCGCCGCGCTTGGTCAGGCGATGATCGGGTCCAAGATGGGCGACGTGGTCCTGAAACGCGATATCCCCTGGCTGATCGACCTGTATCAGCAGGGCCGGCTGAAGCTTGACGAGCTTGTCACCGGGCGCTGGTCGCTCGACCAGATCAACGAGGCGATTGCCGACACCAAATCCGGCCGCGCCCGGCGCAACGTGGTGATCTTCTGATGCGCCTGCGCGATCTCGACATCCTTGTCACGGCGCCCCCCGCGCCGGGCTGGGGCGGGCGCTACTGGATTCTGGTGAAGCTGACCACCGATGACGGCATCACCGGCTGGGGCGAATGCTACGCCAGCAGCGTCGGCCCAGACGCCATGCGCGCGGTGATAGCGGACGTTTTCGCGCGGCACATGGAGGGCGAGAACCCCGAAAACATCGAACTGATGTTCCGCCGCGCCTATTCCGCGGGCTTCACCCAGCGCCCCGACCTGACGGTGATGGGGGCGTTTTCGGGGCTGGAGATCGCCTGCTGGGACATTCTGGGCAAGGCGCGCGGCCGCCCGGTCTGGGCGCTGCTGGGCGGGCGGATGAACGACCGCATCCGCGCCTATACCTACCTCTACCCTGACACGGGCACCGACTACGACCGCTTCTGGATCGACCCCGACCAGAACGCGGAAGTGGCGGCGCGGCTGGTCGATCAGGGCTTCACGGCGATCAAGGTCGATCCCGCCGGCCCCTACACGATCCGGGGCGGCCATGATCCGGCGCTGCGCGACATCTCGCGCTCGGTCGATTTCTGCCATGCGATCCGGACGGCCATCGGCGACCGGACGGATATCCTGTTCGGCACCCACGGCCAGTTCACCACCGCCGGCGCGATCCGGCTGGGCAACGCCATCGCCCCCTACGGCCCGCTGTGGTACGAGGAACCGATCCCCCCCGACATGCTGCCCGAATTTGCCGAGGTCGCGCGCAGCCAGCCCGTGCCGCTGGCCACCGGCGAGCGGCTGACCACCAAGGCCGAATTCGGCACCCTGCTGCGGCTGGGCGGCGTGAAGATCCTGCAACCTGCGCTGGGCCGTGTGGGCGGCATATGGGAGGCCAAGAAGATCGCGGCGATGGCAGAGGTGTTCAACGCCCAGCTTGCCCCGCACCTCTACGCCGGGCCGGTCGAATGGGCGGCGAACGTGCATCTGGCGGCCTCGATCCCCAACCTGCTGATGGCCGAGACGATCCTGACCGACTTTCACGCCGCCCTGATCGGCGGCGCGATATCGTGCGAGGGCGGTTTCATCACGCCCCCTGACTCGCCCGGCCTGGGGATTGAAGTGAACGAGGATCTGGCCCGCGCCCACCCCTATACCGGCACCGGCCTGCACCTGCAGATGCAGGAAGCCCCCTGCGATTACCGCGATGAAAACGTCTTCGGCGGCGGCGCGCCGCCGGGGACGTGAGGACGCGTTGCAGAGGTTAAGAGCAGGTAAACAAAAACTGCGATTTTGAGGAATTACAATGGCTTGAGGTTTTGTGCACGCGTGCACAGGCCGTGCACGGGCCCCGAAAGCGCCCCTCAATACCCGATCGCACAGCCGTCCTTCCGGGGGTCCGACGCCCCCTCCAGATAACCGCCCGCATGGTCGATCCGCACCGCCTGCGCGCCCCCCAGCGGCGCCTCCTCGGCCGACAGGGCATGCCCCAGCGCCACCATCTCGGCCCGCACCTTTTCGGAATACCCCCGCTCGATCCGCAGCCCGTCCGGCCCGGAAAACGCCCGCGGCGCGTCGATGGCGGCCTGCGGGTCCATCCCGAAATCGACCATGTTCGACAAGAACCGCGCATGCCCCGTCGCCTGATAGGCCCCGCCCATCACCCCGAACGGCATCGTCACCCGGCCCCCTTCGGCGAGCATTCCCGGAATGATCGTATGCATCGGCCGTTTCCCCGGCCCCGCCTCGTTCGGATGCCCCGGCTGCAGGTTGAACCCCGCGCCCCGGTTCTGGAACAGAAGCCCGAACTTCTCCGACGCAAACCCCGACCCGAAGCCATGAAACAGCGAATAGATAAGCGACACCGCCATCCGGTCCCGGTCCACCACGGTGATCAGCACCGTATCCCGATGCACCGCCTCCGTCAGCGGCGCCGCCGACGGCATCGCACGGGCGGGATCGATCAGCCCCGCCAGCTTCGCCGCAGTTTCCGGGGCCAGCATGTGGGCCAGCCGCGTTGTGTGGTCAGGATCGGCGATGATGCGGTTGCGTGCGTCATAGGCCAGCTTCGTCGCCTCCGCTTCCAGATGCGCACGTTCGGTGCCCAGCGGGTCCATACCGGCGATATCGAAATGCGACAGGATGTTCAGGATCAGATGCGCCGTCGCGCCCTGTCCGTTGGGCGGATGCTCCAGCAGGTCCACGCCCTTGTAGCTGCCCGTCAGCGGCTCGGTCCAGTCGCAGGCGGTAGCGGCCAGATCGTCCAACGTGTGGCCTTGCCCGAGCGCCTGCAGCGTGGCGACCATGTCCTCGGCCACCTCTCCCTCGTAGAAGCCCGCGCGACCCTCGGCGGCGATCCGACGCAGAACCTCGGCGATGCCGGGCGCGCCGAACCGCGTGCCTGCGCCGGGGGCGCGGCCGTCCTGTAGGTAGAAGTGCCGCGCCGCCCCCTTCAGGTGGTCGACCTCACCCGCCCAGTCGCGGGCGACGCGAGGGGCGACGGGGATACCATCCTCGGCATGTTGGATCGCTGGGGCAAGCACGTCGGCCAGATCCATCAGGCCCCAATCCTCGGACAGGCGGCACAGCGCGTCGACCGCGCCGGGAACGGTGATCGCTTCCGGCTCAGTGGCCGGAATGGCCTCGAGCCCGCGGTCGCGCAGCGCCTGCGCGTCCATCGAGGCGGGGGAGCGGCCGGAGCCGTTCAAACCGACAACCCGCTCATCCCCGGCGGGCTTCACCAGCGCGAAGCAGTCACCGGCCAACCCGCACATGTGCGGCTCTGCCACATTGAGCACCATCGCGCCCGCAATCGCCGCATCGACGGCATTGCCACCCGCGCGCAGGATCGCCACTGCCGCCTCGGCCGCAAGCGGGTGCGATGTGGCGCAGATGCCGTTTGTTGCCAGAACGGGCGACCGCCCGGGAAAATGAAAATCGCGCATCCTGCCCCCCAAGGTCCGAGCGCGCACCCTATGTAGCGCGGGGGGCGATGCAACCCCTGTCGGTGTGCATCAACCCGCGGCCGTCTCGATCGGAATGCGGAAGGTCAGGCGATTTACCTGATCGGCGCGGGTATAGTGGATGTCTTCGGCCAGCTTGTGGATCAGGGCCCAGCCGAACCCCCCCTCGGGCAAGTCCTTGATGGGGCCGTCGAGCGCGATCTCGGCCGCCTCGGGCAGGGTATCTCCGGGCATCCTGCGCCCCTGATCGCAGACGCGGCAGACGATCTGCCGCCGCTTCAGGGTAAGCGCGATGTCGATGGGGCCGGTGCCGCGGACATAGGCATGTTCGACCACGTTGTTCAGAACCTCTGCCAGCACCAGTTCGACCGAGCCCAGCGCCGCGGCCGGAACGCCCCGCTCGGTGAGGCCGTGCATCAGCCGGGACAGCGCCGCGCGCACCGCAAGCGGATCGCTTTCGACGGTGAGGCAAAGCGGGCGGTCCATCGGCGATGACGGCCGATCGGTCGACATGATCCCGGCCCTAACCCACACTGCGCAGGCTGTCGGGCGCACCGGGGGCGGCAGGGTGGATCGTAAAGACGCCGTCCATCCGCGTCAGCCGGAACACCTTGGCGACGGTGGGCGTCAGCCCGGCAAGCTCCAGCTTGCGGTCCGGAGCAAGAAACTTCATCACCGCCACCACGGCGCCGAGGCCACTGCTGTCCAGAAACTCCACCTGCGAGAGGTCCAGGATTACCGGGCCGGTGCCGCTGGCGGTTGCCTCGCGCATTTCTTCCTTGAAGCGGATTGCCACGGCCGCGTCGATGCGCGTATCCAGAACGCGCACGATCTGGCGCGTGGCGCCGGTTTCCGTCACGATTTGCATCGCCCCACCTTTCGTCGCAGCCTTGCCTGCGCAGGCTAGACCGGATTCGTTACCATTCGGTTTGGGGAATCTTGGGGGGCAAGGGTGTGGAAAAGCGGTGCGATTACAAGGATCTGGCGGCACGGATCGCCAGCCTGACCGAGGGTGAGGATGATGTTGTGGCGTTGATGGCGACGGTGGTTTGTGAGGTGCATCATTCCGACGACCGGTTCGACTGGACGGGTTTCTACCGCGTGGTGGCGCCGGACCTTTTGAAGATCGGGCCGTACCAGGGGGGGCATGGCTGCCTGGTGATCCCGTTCTCGCGCGGGGTCTGTGGCGCGGCGGCGCGGACGGGCGAGATTCAGCTTGTGGCGGAAGTCGATGATTTCCCTGGACATATCGCCTGCTCGTCATCCACCCGATCCGAAATCGTGCTGCCGGTTCACGACCGCGAGGGGCGGCTGGTTGCGGTGTTCGACATCGACAGCGACCGGCCTGCGGCCTTCGATCAGGTGGACGCGGAGGGGCTGTCGGCGATCCTGAGATCGGTGTTCTCACGCTGAAAGGCGGTGTGCATACCACGTGCCTACGTTGGCAAGGCGCCTGCAGCAGGGCATTGAAACACAACCCGAAACCAGATTCCACAGCATCATAGCGAATATGCTATATAGCGAATTCGCTATGATAGCGCTGCCATAGTGTCGTTGGCCATTGCCCGCGCATCCGTCCTGACCTATCCCGCGCCCCATGACCAAGGACTATGCCCCGCCTGATGAGGCCCCCCGCATCCTGCACCATGACGCGCAGATCGTGGTGGTGGACAAGCCGTCAGGCCTGCTGTCCGTTCCCGGCCGGGGAGAGCATCTGGCGGATTGCCTGATCACCCGGCTGGCGCGGGTCTTTCCCGAGGTGCTGCTGGTGCACCGGCTGGACCGTGACACGTCGGGCGTGATGATCTTTGCCCGGACCCCGGCGGCGCAGCGCAGTCTGGCGGCCGAGTTCGAGGCGCGGCGCACGAAGAAGGTCTATCTGGCCCGCGTCTGGGGCGCGATGACAGAGAAGGCCGGGCGGATCGACCTGCCGTTGATTGTGGACTGGCCGAACCGGCCGAAGCAGAAGGTCGATCACGCCGAGGGGCGGCCGTCGGTCACCGACTGGCGCGTGGTGCGGGTGGAGGACGGCACGACGCGGGTGCGGCTGATGCCGGTCACCGGGCGGACCCACCAGTTGCGGGTGCACATGGCGGCGATCGGCCATCCGACCCTGGGCGACACGATCTATGCCGAGGGGGCGGCGCGCGACTTTCCGCGGCTGATGCTGCATGCGGAGTCGCTTCGCATCCGGCACCCCGAGGCGGGGAAGAGTTTCACCTTCACCGCGCCGGCGCCGTTCTAGCCGCAACGGAAAACCGCCCGTGCGGGTGCACGGGCGGCTCTTCTGATCGTTCGAGATGGATTACTCTGCCGCCCAGCCGGACACGGCCTTCACTTCCAGGAAATCCTCGATCCCCCAGATGCCGCCTTCGCGGCCGTTGCCGGAATGCTTCATGCCGCCGAAGGGGCTGCCCGCGCCACGGCTTTGGCCGTTCATCTCGACCATGCCCGACCGCAGGCGGCG
The DNA here is from genome assembly GCA_041687395.1 of Paracoccaceae bacterium. Taxonomy (GTDB): domain Bacteria; phylum Pseudomonadota; class Alphaproteobacteria; order Rhodobacterales; family Rhodobacteraceae; genus JAWLCA01. The sequence goes on from JAWLCA010000007.1 coordinate 34,346, forward strand.
GGCCAGGCGGTTGCGGCGCGCGCCGTCCTGGGATTGGACGTAATTGGTCAGGCCATAGACGGTGTCGTTGGCGATCCGGAGCGCATCGTCCTCGCTTTCGAACGGGATGATCGAGAGGACGGGGCCGAAGATCTCCTCGCGGGCGATGGTCATGTCGTTGTTGACGTCGGCAAAGACCGTGGGGCGGACGAAGAAACCGCGGTTCACGCCCTCGGGCCGGCCAAGGCCGCCGGCGACGAGCCGCGCGCCCTCTTCCATGCCCTTCTGGATCAGGTCCTGGATCTTGTCGAACTGCGCCTGGCTGACGACCGGGCCGATGTGGCGGCCGGACTCGTGGGCCGAGGCGACGCGGGTGTTCTCGGCCACCTCGCGCGCGGTTTCCACCGCCTGGTCGTAGATCTCGCGCTGGACCAGCATCCGGGTGGGGGCGTTGCACGACTGGCCGGAGTTGTTGAAGCAGTGCTGCGCGCCGCGCTTCACCGCCTTTTCGTCGGCATCCGCAAAGATCAGGTTCGCCCCCTTGCCGCCCAGTTCCAGGTGCACGCGCTTCAGCGTGTCGGCGGCGGCCTTGGAAATGGCGATGCCCGCGCGGGTGGAGCCGGTGAAGCTGACCATGTCCACGTCCTTGTGCACCGACAGCTGGCTGCCGACGCCCGCGCCGTCGCCGTTGACGAGGTTGAACACGCCCTTGGGCACGCCGGCCTCGTGCAGGATCTCGGCGAACAGCAGCGACGACAGCGGCGCGATTTCGGACGGCTTCAACACCATGGTGCAGCCGGCCAGAAGCGCCGGGATCGTCTTCAGCGTGACCTGGTTCATCGGCCAGTTCCACGGCGTGATCAGCGCGCAGACGCCGACCGCTTCCTTGATGATCCGGTCGTTGGGCGCATGATCGCCAAGCGGCGCGATGAACTCGATCTTCTCGAAGGCCTTGATGAAGTTGGCGATGTGGCTACTGCCGGCGGCGGTCTGGCTGGTCAGCGCCATGTCGATGGGCGCGCCCATTTCCAGGCTGATCGCCTTGGCCATGTCCTCGGCGCGGGCCTTGTAGACCTCCAAGATGCGTTTCACCACGGCCAGGCGGTCGGCTGGGTCGGCATACATCCAGTCGTCGAGGGCGGCGCGGGCGGCGGCGACGGCGGCGTCGGTGTCGGCCTGATCGCCCAGGGATATGACGCCGCAGACCTCCTCGGTCGAGGGGTCGATGACGTCGAAGTCTTTGGCGCTGGCCGGGGCGACCCATTGGCCGTTGATGTAGAACTCACGTTTCTCGATCATGTCTGCCTCCTGTGGCTTTGGCGGCAAACTGTCACCCTGCGGCGCGGGCCGCAAGGGGCGGGGGTCTCAGAAGCGCGTCCAGAGGGCGATCTGGGCGGCGCGCAGCGCACGGCGCGACGGCTCTGCCGTTACGCTGGCCATGACGGTGAAACGGGGGGTGATCTCGTAGCCAAGCGCGGGTTCGATGGTCAGGAAGCGGTCCTCGCCGGTGTCGTAGAGCGTGGCCGACAGCATCGTCAGGATGCGCGGCCGGGGGCGCAGGCCGATCTGGCCAAACAGTTCGACATCGGCGCTGGCGTCCGAGGTGGTGGCGGTGAACGCGCGCAGGTCGATCCGGGCCCAGGCGGGGCCGAGCGGCATGTCGCGGCCGTGGCCCAGGTGCAGGCCGATCATGCCGCGCGGGCGCAGGACGGGGTATTCGACGACGGCATAGCCCAAGTCCTCGACGACGCTGTAGGCTGGGCCGTCGCCCTGACGCAGGCCGAGCGACAGGCCCACGGGGAAGCGCCCGGCCAGGTCGGGCGGGTGCCAGCGGATGAAGACCTCGCCCTCGGTCTCCTGCCCGGTGCGGCGCAGCTTGCCGCCGAAGGTCAGGCGGGGCGTCAGGCCGTATTCTGCATAACTCTCGTTGACGGCGACCCGGCGGCCGTCCTGATCCTCGGCGCCGAAGGAGGAGGAGAGAAACCAGCTGCCGGCCTCGCGCGGCCAGGGGCCTGCCGCGGCGGGAAGGGGAATCAGCAGGCACAGAAGGAACAGGGCGGCACGCATCGCCGCAGCGGACGGGAAAGGGTTTAACGAAGCCTGAAAGGGGCGTGCGGTGCAACGCAAAACGTCTGCCTCTCCGACATGCGGACGGTTGCGGAAATCGCGAACATTCGTCAGGGTAGAGATGGCGGCGCCAGCCGTCGTTTCACCAAGATGTCCCTAGCGCGTCATCGCTGTTGGGACGGATGAGAGCGGCAATGAGCGCAAACGCGCTCCCACCGCCCGTGCCGAAACCGGAGGTATGAGCATACGCTCACCGGTTTCGGCCATCTGCATCGAAACATTCTAGCCTCATCAGCAGCACCCGGGTTTGTCCCGGACCACCGGTGTTGCCCCCTGCATCACCGGACAATCAGGATTGTCGGTGGAGGCCAGATGTTGTGTGACGACTGGCGCCACCCACAATTAAAGGGGAAAGCGGCAAAGCGTTCAATCTGGATATCCTGTGGATAACTTATGCACGCTTCGAATCTACTACATGTAGATTTCTCTGTGCATCAAACGTCAATATGTAGTATGCTTGGGTCAAAAAAACCCCCGGCGCTGCCGCCGGGGGTTGGATGTGTTTGGAGGTGTTCGCGCGATCAGGCGTCGGTGTCTTCGCGCTTGGGCTCGGTGATTTCCTCGCCGGTCTCCTGATCGACCATCTTCATGCCAAGGCGCACCTTGCCGCGATCGTCGAAGCCCAGCAGCTTCACCTTCACCTCCTGCCCCTCTTTCAGGACGTCCGAGGGGTGGTTGAGCCGCTTGGACGCGATCTGGCTGACGTGGACCAGCCCGTCGCGCTTTCCGAAGAAGTTTACGAAGGCGCCGAAATCGACCAGCTTCACCACCTTGCCGGTGTAGATCTTGCCCTCTTCCGGCTCGGCCACGATCGACCAGATCATGTCGTAGGCCTTCTTGATCGACTCGGCGTTGGGCGAGGCGATCTTGATCACGCCGTCGTCGTTGATGTCGACCTTGGCGCCAGAGACTTCCACGATCTCGCGGATCACCTTGCCGCCCGAGCCGATCACTTCACGGATCTTGTCGGTGGGCACGGTCATCGTCTCGATCTTGGGCGCGTATTCGCTGAAGCCCGCGGGCGCGGACAGCGCCTTGTTCATCTCGCCCAGGATGTGCAGCCGACCGTCCCTGGCCTGCGCCAGCGCCTGCTCCATGATCTCGGGCGTGATGCCGGCAACCTTGATGTCCATCTGAAGCGAGGTGATGCCGTTCTCGGTGCCCGCGACCTTGAAGTCCATGTCGCCCAGGTGATCCTCGTCGCCCAGGATGTCGGACAGGATCGCAAAGCGGCCGTCCTCTTCCAGGATCAGGCCCATCGCCACGCCCGCCACGGGGGCCTTCAGCGGTACGCCCGCGTCCATCATCGACAGCGAGCCGCCGCAGACGGTCGCCATCGAGGAGGAGCCGTTCGATTCGGTGATCTCGGACACGATGCGGATGGTGTAGGGGAAGTCAGTTCCCGCTGGGAGCACCGCCTGAAGCGCGCGCCACGCCAGTTTGCCATGCCCGATCTCACGCCGTCCCGGAGGGCCGAAGCGGCCCACTTCGCCGACCGAATATGGTGGGAAGTTGTAGTGCAGCAGGAAGTTCATCTTGCTGGTGCCGGTCAGCGCATCCACGAACTGCTCGTCATCGCCGGTGCCCAGCGTGGCGATGCAGAGCGACTGCGTCTCGCCGCGGGTGAACAATGCCGAGCCGTGGGTGCGCGGCAGGATGCCGGTTTCCGCGACGATCGGGCGGATCGTCTTGGTGTCGCGCCCGTCGATCCGCGGTGCACCGTTGATGATGTCGCCGCGCAGGATCGAGGCTTCGAGCTTCTTGAACGCCGAGCCGAGGTTCTCGTTGGCCAAGTCGTCCTCGGTTAGGGTTGCCTTGACCGCGTCACGTGCGGCCGAGATCGCGTTGACCCGCTCCTGCTTGTCGCGGATCGCGAAGGCGGCGCGCATCTGGTCTTCGCCAGCAGCCTTCACCTTGGCGTAGAGGTCGGCATAGTCGGGCGGCTGGAAGTCGAAGGGTTCCTTCGCCGCTTCCTCGGCTAGGTCGATGATCAGGTCGATCACCGGCTGGATGCTTTCATGAGCGAATTTCACCGCGCCCAGCATCTCGGCCTCGGACAGCTCGTAGGCTTCCGATTCGACCATCATCACGGCGTCCTTGGTGCCGGCGACAACCAGATCCAGACGCTGCTCGGGGTTCTCGCGCAGCTTCAGCATGTCGTCGCATTCGGGGTTGAGGACGTATTCGCCATCAACAAATCCGACGCGGCAGCCCGCGATCGGGCCCATGAAGGGCGCCCCGGAGATCGTCAACGCGGCCGATGCGGCGATCATGCCCAGCATGTCGGGTTCGTTGACCAGATCGTGGCTCAGCACGGTCACGATCACCAGAACCTCGTTCTTGAAGCCGTCGACGAACAGCGGCCGGATCGGACGGTCGATCAGCCGCGAGGTCAGCGTTTCCTTTTCGGAGGGGCGCGCCTCGCGCTTGAAGAAGCCGCCGGGCACCTTGCCCGCGGCGTAGTAGCGTTCCTGGTAATGTACGGTGAGGGGGAAGAAATCCTGCCCCGGCTTCGCCTGCTTGGCGAAGGTCACGTTGGCCATCACGCTGGTCTCGCCCATGGTGGCGATGACCGAGCCGTCGGCCTGACGGGCGACCTTGCCCGTTTCGAGGGTCAGCGTCTCGCCGCCCCATTCGATAGACTTTTTCGTAACGTTGAACATCTCGTTTCCTATGCTGGCCGGGGGACCCTCCCGCCGACCCTGTTGCTTACGGGCCCCATGCCCGTGGCCTCTGCTTCCTTTCCTGCCCGCCCCGCGAAGCCCGTCGGGGAAGGTCCGTATCCCCGGCGAAACCGCCGGGCATCAAATGCACACGCCCCGGAGCGGGTCCGGGGCGCGTGGTGTCTTTGGCCTTAGCGGCGGATACCGAGCCGGGCGATCAGGTCGCGGTAGCGACCCTCATCCTTGGCGCGGACATAGTCCAGCAGCTTGCGGCGCGTCGCGACCAGCTTCAGAAGCCCACGGCGGGAATGGTTGTCCTTCTTGTGGGTCTTGAAGTGTTCGGTCAGCGTGGTGATCCGCGAGGTCAGGATGGCCACCTGCACTTCGGGCGAACCGGTATCGCCTTCCTTGGTGGCGAATTCCTTCATCACGCGGGCTTTTTCTTCGACAGTAATCGACATCGGGGTCTCCTATGCAAAAGGTTTCGGCGCGGGCCGGGATGTCGTCCAGCGAGGCCGGGGGAGATACCTGCCGCCATCATGGCAGCGGATGCGCGCGTATAGGCGGAATTGGCCCAAAAGGAAAGCGGGGAATCGCGCGTCCCTCAGCGCTCAAGAAAGGGTGAGAGCGCGGCCAGCACCGCCTCGGGCGCCTCTTCCATGACGAAATGGCCGCAGCCGGGGACTGATTGACCGCTGACGGAGTCGGCCCAGTCCCGCCAGACGCCCAGCGGATCGCCGGTGCGCGCGGGAAATCCGCCCTCGGCCCACAGGAAATGCACCGGGGCCGAGATCTTGCGCCGCGCCGCGCGGTCGGCGTCATCCAGCGCGCGGTCGATGGTTGCGCCGGCGCGGTAGTCGGCGCACATCGCGTGGATGCGGGCGGCGTCGTGGGCCTGGACGCGGTAGCTGTCAAGTGCGGCGGATGCAAAGGGATCGAGGCTGCGAGTCATGGTCCAACTGGCCAGCGTCCAGTCGATGTAGGCAACCGGATCCGCGCCGATCATCCGCTCGGGCAAGGGGGCAGGCTGGGCAAGGAAGGTCCAGTGATAGGCCGCCATCGCCAGGTCGGCGTCCCAGGCGGCCCAGAAATCGCCCGTCGGCACGATCTCGACAATGCCCAGCCGGTCCACCCGCCAGGGGTGGTCAAGGGCGAGCCTATAGGCGACGCGCGCGCCCCGATCATGGCCGACGATGCGCGCGCGGTCGAGGCCCAGCCGATCCATCAGCGCCACGATATCGGCGGACATCCGGCGCTTGGAATAGGTGGTGTGGGCGTCGTCGTCGGCCGGGGCGTCGGATTGGCCATAGCCGCGCAGGTCGGGCACGATCACCCGAAAGCGGCGGGCCAGTTCCGGCGCGATCCTGCCCCAGCACATGCCGTTTTGCGGAAAACCGTGCAGCAGGATCAGCGGCGCGCCTGTCCCTGCCTGCTGGACTGACATCGCGATGTCGTCCAAGGCAATCCGAGTCCGCGTGAAACCTTCGATCTCGGTCATCCGGTGGTCCCCCTTGCCCGCAGACTGGCCTGCAGCGCGGGCAGGATCAAGCGGTCCACAGCGCCGGGCGCTGGCCGTAGCTGACGTATAGCGGATGGCGCGGGTGACCGTCACGGGTCAGGCCCAGGTGGTGCAGCGGCTTGCCGGTCGCGCGCAGCAGAGCCTCCACCGCCGGGCCGCGGCTCAGATGCACGCCGTGGCTGCCCCAGGCGCAGACGATCCGGTCGGCCCAGGGCGCGCTGTCGGCAATCGCGCGGTCGTTCAACGGGCCTACCGGGTCGGCCTCTGCCCGCATCACCTTGGGGTCGGTGGTGCGATAGGCAAATATGTTGCACACGCGGAAGGCACCGAAGCCCAGCGTGCGGGCGCGGCGCTCGCAGCGTTCCACCGTGGGGTCGTTCTGCAACTCGGTCGCGGTGGAGGGGTTGAGCATCACGAAAAGCGCGCGCGGCCCCGGCCCCCATTCCCGCGTCAGCAGGTAGCGATAGCGTTCGCAGGGCGAATATACCGCCACGCTGGCGGCGTCCCCCTTCTGATGGCGGCGGGTGATCAGGCCCGCGTCATCCATGGACGAAAACCCGGCTCGGGTGCAGCTCTCCCGCCTTGTAGATGCCGACCGCCACGGCGCGGCCCTGATGGCTGGCCCAGGCTTCTTCGCCGTATTCGGCGTCCGAGGCGATGACCATGCCTGGGTTGCCGTTCCGCAGTTTAGCCGCGCCTTCCGCCGTGGCGGGCAGTTCGGGCAGGTCGGCCAGACCGTCCTCCAGCGGGCGCAAGTGGTCGTCCAGTTCGGGTGTCTTTGCCAAGCGGTCGATCTCTTCCATCGAAATGCCGTCCTCGGCGTCGAACGGGCCCGACCAGGTGCGGCGCAGGGTGACGACGTGGCCGTGGCAGCCCAGCGCCTGCCCCAGATCGCGGGCGATGGAGCGGACGTAGCCGCCCTTGCCGCAGACCATCTCGAGTTCCACGTGATCGGCGTCGGGCCGCGCGATCATCTCCAGGCTTTCGACCCAGAGCGGGCGGGCGGCCAGATCCATCGTCTCGCCGTTGCGTGCGATGTCGTAGGCGCGCGCGCCCTCGACCTTCACGGCCGAGAACTGTGGCGGCACCTGCATGATCTCGCCGCGGAACTGCGACAGGGCAGCCGCAATCTCTTTGTCCGTCGGCCGTGCATCGCTGGAAGCGATCACTTCACCCTCGGCATCGTCGGTCGTGGTGGCCTGGCCCAGCCGCACGGTGAAGCGGTAGCATTTCAGCGCATCTGTGATGTAGGGCACGGTTTTGGTCGCCTCGCCCAGCGCCACGGCCAGAACGCCCGTCGCATCGGGGTCCAGAGTGCCAGCGTGGCCTGCCTTCTGTGCGTCGAACGCCCAGCGCACCTTGTTCACCACGGCGGTGGAGGTGATGCCGGCGGGCTTGTCCACCACCAGCCAACCCGAAATCGCGCGCCCCTTGCGCTTGCGTCCCATCATCGTCTCCGTTCGGTCAGGGCGGGCGGCTTATCCGCCGCCCTGAGCTGCGTCAACCGGTACCACGGTGCCGACGATCGGACCCAGCGGCCGGCCCCGGTCGCTGCGGTTCAGGCCCGGCGCGTGCAGGCGCGAGACGTTGCCATCGAGATACAGCGCATCGGCCGTGCCCAGCCCGTCACGGAACAGGCGCGCGAATTCGTGAAAGGTCACCCGGCGATCGGAAATCGCGAACAGCGCCCGCTGACCATCCGGCGTTACGCCGACCCCGTTTCGCACGAAGCGCGAGGTTGCATCTTCGAGAAATCGGGGATGCAGTTCGCCCTCGATCACCAGCATCGGCCCGCTTTGCGTGGCATAGCGGCAGTCCTGCGGCGCGTCCGCGAAGGTGCGGCTTTCGATCACGGAAAAACTGTCCGGACCGATGCAGAAGACGCCGTTCGGGCGCATCCCGAAATTGCCCGGCCCCGCGCCGGTGACGATCCGCGCCACCTCGCCCCCAGGGTCGCGATACAGACCCACGGGCCTGAGGTCGGGGTGATACATCCCCGCATTCATGGCGAACCCCAGCCGCGCGCCTTCGGCTGCCAGCGTCGCGTCGATTCGGCCGAAGCCGCCGTAGGGCAGTCCGTCGGGCGCGGTCAGGAACAGCCGCAGATCGTCCTGCAGCCCGACCTCGCAGACCGTGTAGCCCTGACCGTCATGGGTCAGCCGCTGGCAGTCCGTAGCGTTGGTGGCGCCTGCCGCGAGCAGCATCAGAGCAAAGGCGCTACGCAGGATCATCGTCTGCCGCATCGACATCGCGGCGCACGGTGTCGTCGGCGAACAGCCGGCGAGTTTCATCCATACGGTCATAGGTTTCGTCCAGCGCAAAGCGGATCTCGGGCGCGAACTTGAGCGTCAGTTGCTTCGCCACGGCCCGGCGCAATTCGCCCTTGTTGCGGCGCAGGGCTTCCAGCGCAGCCTCGGGCTCACGCCCGCCCAGTGGCATGACATAGGCGGTGGCGACCTTCAGGTCGGGAGAGGCACGCACCTCGCCCACGGTGATCGACATCCGGTTTAGTTCAGGGTCGTGAATGTCGCCGCGCTGCAAAGCCTCGGACAGGGCGCGGCGGATCAGTTCGCCCACGCGAAGCTGCCGTTGCGACGGGCCGGAGTCGGTCTGGAAACGCTGTGCCATGGCCTGCCATGTAGGCGATGGCAGGCCGTCCCGCAACCGAGGCTTTGCCATCGCGCGCGCACCCGGCTAAATGCAGCGCAGGCAAAGGGGGGCGGCGATGACAGACAGGCCGGGTATCGTGATCACCGGGGCGTCGGGCCGGATGGGCCAGATGCTTCTGCGCTTGGTGGCCGACAGCGACGCGGTGCAGTTGAAGGCCTGCTTGGAAAGGCCGGGCCACGACTGGGTCGGGCAGGACGCCGGCACCGCGATGGGCGGCGCGGCGCTGGGCGTCCTAGTTACCGAAGACGCGGCGGCAGCGTTGGACGGCGCACAGGCGGTGATCGACTTCACCGCGCCGACGGCCAGCGTGGCGATGGCTGGGCTGGCCGCGCAGGCGGGCTGCGCGCACATCATCGGCACCACCGGATTCTCCGAGGTCGATCTGGCCCGCATCGCCGATGCGGCGCGCGACACCGTGATCGTGCGTGCAGGCAACATGAGCCTCGGCGTGAACCTGCTGGTGCAGATGACCCGTCAGGTCGCTGCCGCGCTGGACGCGGATTTCGACATCGAGGTGGTCGAGGCGCATCACCGGATGAAAGTCGATGCTCCATCCGGCACGGCGCTGATGCTGGGTGCGGCGGCGGCCGAGGGGCGCGGCGTGGCGCTGCCGCAGGTAGCCGACCGCGCGCGCGACGGCATCACCGGTCCGCGCGCGCGTGGGCACATCGGCTTTTCGGCGATCCGGGGCGGCGACATTGTGGGCGAACACGACGTGATCTTCGCGGGTGACGGTGAGCGGATCGTTCTGCGGCACATTGCCACCGACCGGGCGGTATTTGCCCGCGGCGCGCTGAAGGCCGCGATCTGGGCCCAGGGGCGAGAGCCCGGCGAATACGACATGCTGGATGTGCTGGGGCTGAAGTCCGGGTGATCCGGGCCCGCGCCTGCGCCGTATAAGACCCCGAAACATGCATTCGGAGGCAAAGATGATTGCACGCGCAGCCGCATTCGCCCTTGGCGTTGCCGTGGCGGCCCCCGCCGCAGCGTCAGAGTTTCGGCAGGTCACCAATCCGCAGGAGTTCGTCACGCTTGTCGACGGCAAGGAACTGACCCGGCTGGGCATCCGGCTGGAGGTGCTGCCACAAGGCGAGATCACAGGTTCTGCCTTTGGCCGTCAGGTCCGGGGCGAGTGGAACTGGAACGGATCGTATTTCTGCCGGGTGATGTACGCCGGCAGCACCGAAATTCCGGCCAACTGCCAAGCGGTGCTGGTGAAGGGCGATACGGTCCGCTTCATCTCGGACCAGGGTCAGGGCGAATACGCCGACCTGCGCCTGCGCTAGAAGTCGACTGCGATCCCCTTCTTCTCCCAATCGCCGTAGCGTATGGGCTCTGGCCCGTCGCGCCCGCCAAGTTCGGGCGGCAGGTCCACGGCGCGGGCCGCTTTGCGACGTGCCTCGGCCTCGGCGAGCGCGCGTTTCGCGGCGGCGGGCAGGTCGTCGGGGGTGGTGTCAGTCATCGGTCGCGTCCTTGTCAGCCTGTGGCGAGTGATATACCCCGCAGCCAGATCGAGGCAAGCGGGGCGGCATGGCAGAGCATGGACAGGGCATCGCCCCGCGGCGCGCAGCGCTTTCGCTGATCGACGGTGTGCTTGGCGACCGGCGCAGCCTGACCGATCTTGTTTCCTTGTCTGAATCGCCTGTTTCCGGTTTGGCGCCACCCGACAGGGCGCGCGCACAGCGGCTGGCGCTGGCAACGCTGCGGCAGTTTGGCCGGGCGGATCGGCTGCTTGGCCCGCATCTGCGCCGCCGTCCGCCGCTGACGGTGCACAACCTGCTTCGGCTGGCGCTATGCGAGGTGTTCGTCGAGGGGGGCGCGCCGCATGGGGTGGTGAATGCGGCGGTGACGCTGGCGCGGCTGGGGCGCGAGACCCAGCGCGCGGCCGGGATGGTGAATGCGGTGCTGCGCAAGACGACTGCGGAGCCGTCTGAGCGTTGGCACGCGCTGCCGGTGCCGGAACTGCCGAAATGGCTGCGTAATCCGTTGATCGATGCCTACGGCAAGCCGGCGGTGCAGGCGATGGAGGCGGCGCATCTGGTGGGCGCGCCGCTGGACCTGACCCTGTTGCGCGATCCCGCGCCTCAGGGCGAGGTTCTGCCCACCGGCAGCCTGCGGCTGGCGGCAGCAGGGGCGGTCAGTGCGTTGCCGGGATTTGCCGAGGGCGGTTGGTGGGTGCAGGACGCCGCTGCGGCACTACCGGCGCGGGTGCTGGCGGTGCAGTCGGGCGAGCGGGTCCTCGATCTGTGTGCGGCGCCGGGGGGCAAGACACTGCAACTGGCGGCGGCGGGGGCCGCGGTCACCGCGCTGGATATCTCGGCGCAGCGGTTGGAGCGGCTGCGGGAGAATTTGCAGCGGACCGGGCTGCAGGCAGAGGTGGTGACGGCGGATGCGCTGGAGTGGGTGCCGGAGGCGCCCTTTGACGCGGTGCTGCTGGATGCGCCGTGTTCCGCCACCGGGACGATCCGGCGGCATCCGGACCTGCCGCATATTCGCGACGGGTCGGAGATTGCGGGGCTGATAGCGCTTCAGGCGCGGCTGGTCGACCGGGCCTTGGGCTTTCTGAAGCCGGGGGGGCGGCTGGTCTATGCCACCTGCTCGCTTCTTCCCGAGGAGGGGGAGGGGCAGCTGGCCGCGGCGCTGGCCCGGCATCCGGGGCTGGAGGTCACGCCGGACGCGCTGGCCCTGCCGGGGGTGGAGGCGGAGTGGATCACGCCCGCGGGCGGGCTGCGGCTGCGGCCGGATTACTGGGCCGAGAGGGGCGGGATGGACGGGTTCTTCATCGCCGCTTTTCGGCTGAATCGGGGCGAATAGGGAGGCGGTGCACGGGGTGTGCACGCGTGCACAATATCTCAAAGCATTGATAATGAATGAAATCGCGTTTTTTGTTTACCTGCACTTAACCCGTGACACGGTGCAGGGTCGTGGGTGACAGACCGGGCCGGCCCGGCTAGCATCGCCCCATGCAAGGCAGGTCTGGCAGATGAGCGACGAGGATGGCGACTGGGGCGCGCGCTGGCGGCGGTTCCAGAACCGTTGGCACGCCTGGCGCTGCACGCACACCCGGCTGACACCGGCCCTTGCCGCGATGCCGGAGCCGCAGGGGCTGGGCGACCCCGACCGGGGCCGCGCGCTGCTACAGGGGCGGATGCAGGTCGGCGGGCGGTGGCTGACGGTGCCCGAGGGGGAGACACCCTGGCAGGTCCCCGCGCCGGGAACGGTGATCCTGCCTGCCCTGCACGGGTTTCTGTGGCTGGACGATCTGGCCGCGCTTGGCACGTCACCCGCCTGCGCGCTGGCGCAAGGGTGGGTGCAGGACTGGCTGGCGCGCTACGGGCGCGGCCGCGGGCCGGGGTGGACGCCGTCGATCACGGCTGAAAGGCTAAGCCGGATGCTGGGCCATGCCGAGATGCTGATGACGGGCGCGCAGCCGGTGCCACAGGACCGCTTTCTGCGATCGCTGGGGCAGCAGGCGTTGTTTCTGTCCCGGCGTGGCCCGGCGGCACGGCCCGGCGTGCCGCGCATCGCCGCGCTGACGGCGCTGGTCGAGGCTGGGCTTACGCTGCGCGGCCTGCCGCCGGTGGTGCCGCGCGCCCTGCAGGCGCTGGCGGACCACTGCGACGAACTGATCGCCGAGGACGGCAGCATCGCCAGCCGCAACCCCGAGGAACTGGCCGAGATCTTCGCCCGGCTGGCCCGGTTGACGGCGGTGCTGACCGAGGCCGGGCAGCACCCGGCCCCGGCGCATGAACTGGCGCAGCTGCGCATGGCGCCGGTGCTGCGGGCGCTGCGCCACGCCGACGGCGGGCTGGCGCGGTTCAACGGCGGCGACCGGGGCGCGCCGGGGCGGCTGGATGCGGCGCTGGCCATGGCGCGGGTGCGCCCCGGCCCCATCCAACCGCTGGCGATGGGCTATGCCCGGCTGGCGGCCGCGCGCACCACGGTGATCGTCGATGCCGCGCCGCCGCCGTATGGCGCGGCGGCGCGCACCGCCCATGCCGGGACGCTGGCCTTCGAGATGACATCGGGCCGCCGGCCGGTGATCGTGAACTGCGGGTCGGGCCTGGCCTTTGGCGCCGACTGGGCGCGGGCGGCACGCGGCACGGCGTCGCATTCGACGCTGGAAATCCTGGGCACGCCATCGGCCCGGTTCCGCAGTCGCAAGGGCGGGGCGCCGGACGAGCCGCTGATCGATGGACCCGAAGAGGTGACGGCGCGGCGCTGGCGCGATGCCGAGGGCACCACGCTGACGCTGAGCCATGACGGATGGCGCACGCGGCTGGGGCTGGTGCATCGGCGCGACCTGACGCTGTCGCCCGATGGCCGCGCGCTTTCGGGCCGCGACCTGCTGCACGCGCCCGAGGATGAGGACCGCGCCCTGTTCCAGCGGGTGATGACCCGTGGCCAGCGCACCGGCCTGCCGCTGGCGCTGCGGTTCCACCTGCACCCCGACGTGGGCGCGGACCTGACGGATCGCGAAATCGTGATCCTGAGCCTGAAAAGCGGCGAGGCCTGGGAATTCGGAGTGTCGGGGGGCGGCGCGCTGAGCCTTGAGCCGTCGGTCTATCTGGACCCAGACCGGGGCGAGCCGACGCAGACCTGGCAGATCGTGGTTTCCGCGCAGGCCCGCGATTATGAGACCGAGATCGTCTGGACGCTGGCGAAGCCACAGGATACCCCCACCTTCATCCGCGATCCCGGCTACCTTCAGGGGGTGCCGGCACCCGCGGTGTGACGCTGGATCGCTTCGCGAAGGATGCTGCCCCATGACCAACCTCGTCCCGATCGGCCGCGCGCTGATTTCCGTTTCCGACAAGACCGGGCTTGTGGAGTTCGCCCGCGCGCTGGCTGACGCAGGGGTCGACCTGATTTCGACCGGGGGGACGGCGGCGGCGCTGCGGCTGGCCGGGCTGAAGGTGCGCGACGTGGCCGAGGTGACGGGTTTCCCCGAGATGATGGACGGGCGGGTGAAGACCCTGCATCCGATGGTGCATGGCGGGCTGCTGGCGCTGCGCGACGATGACGAGCATCTGGTGGCGATGGCCGCCCACGGGATCGAGCCGATCGACCTGCTGGTGGTGAACCTCTATCCGTTCGAGGACACGGTGGCGCGCGGTGCGGGCTATGACGACTGCATCGAGAACATCGACATCGGCGGCCCGGCGATGATCCGGGCGGCGGCCAAGAATCACCGCTTCGTCACCGTGGTGACCGACCCCGAGGATTATTCGGGGGTGCTGGACCAGATGGCCGCGCAGGGCGGCGCGGTTCCCTACGCCTTCCGCCAGAAGATGGCGCAGATCGCCTATGCCCGCACCGCCGCCTATGACGCGGCGGTGTCGACATGGATGGCGGGTGCTCTGAAGGAGCCTGCGCCGCGCAGGCGCGCCTTTGCCGGGCGGCTGGCGCAGACCCTGCGCTACGGCGAGAACCCGCACCAGGCGGCGGCGTTCTACACCGATGGCTCGGCCCGCCCCGGAGTCGCCACCGCGCGGCAGTGGCAGGGCAAGGAGCTGTCCTACAACAATATCAACGACACCGATGCGGCGTTCGAACTGGTGGCGGAATTCGCAGGCGACGGCCCCGCCTGCGCGATCATCAAGCACGCCAACCCCTGCGGCGTGGCGCGGGGGGCCTCGTTGGCCGAGGCCTATGCGCGCGCCTATGACTGCGACCGGACAAGCGCCTTCGGCGGGATCGTGGCGCTGAACCAGCCGCTGGATGGCTCCACGGCCGAGAAGATCGTCGAGATCTTCACCGAGGTGGTGATCGCGCCGGGCGCGGACGACGCGGCGCGGCAGGTCTTTGCGGCGAAGAAGAACCTGCGGCTGCTGACGACAGACGGGCTGCCCGATCCGGCGGCGCGGGGGCTGGCGTTCCGGCAGGTGGCCGGCGGCTTCCTGGTGCAGGACCGCGACAACGGGCGGATCGCGCAGAACGACCTGAAGGTGGTGACCGAGCGCGCCCCGACCGAGGCGGAGCTTGCGGATCTGATGTTCGCCTGGCGGGTCGCCAAGCACGTGAAATCGAACGCCATCGTCTACGTGAAGGACGGCGCGACCGTGGGCGTCGGCGCGGGCCAGATGAGCCGGGTGGACAGCACCCGTATCGCCGCGCGGAAAGCGCAGGACATGGCCGAGGTGCTGGGGCTGCCAGAGCCGCCGACCGTGGGATCGGTCGTGGCGTCGGATGCGTTCTTTCCCTTCCCCGACGGGCTGCTGACGGCGGCCGAGGCGGGGGCGACGGCAGTGATCCAACCCGGCGGCAGCATGCGCGACGCCGAGGTGATCGCGGCGGCGAACGAGGCGGGGCTGGCGATGGTCTTCACCGGCCAGCGGCATTTCCGGCACTGACGATGCGCACGACGGCGGTCACCGCGGCGCTGATCTTTCTGCTGGATCAGGTGAGCAAGTATTACGTGGTGCAGGTGCTGGACCTGCGCACGCGCTTCGCGATCGACGTCTGGCCGCCCTGGCTGAACCTGCGCATGGCGTGGAACACGGGCGTGAACTTTGGCCTGCTGTCGGGGGGCACAGATGTCATGCGCTGGGCGCTGATCGCGCTGGCGCTGGCGATCGCGGCCTGGGTGGCCTGGTGGATGCGGCGCGAGGAAGGCCGGCCGCTGGTTCAGGTGTCGGGCGGGCTGCTGATCGGCGGCGCGCTGGGCAACGTGGTGGACCGGGTGATCTATGGCGCGGTGGCGGATTTCTTGAACATGTCGTGCTGCGGGTTCACCAACCCCTATGCCTTCAACGTGGCCGATATCGCGATCTTCGCGGGGGCGATCGGGCTGATCCTGTTCTCGGGCAGCAAGAAGACCCCGTGACGCCCCCGCCGCTTTGCGCTAGAGAAGGGCCAAGAGACGATGACGGAGGCTTCGATGCGGGCAGGACGGGGGATGATCACGCTTGCGCTGGTCCTGGGCCTTGGGGCCTGCGGGACCACGCGGGATGAGCCCACCCTGATGAATCTGGCGGCCAGCAACAACCGGCCGGACGAATTCGCAATCGTGCCGAACAAGCCGCTGGAAATGCCCGAGGATCTGGCCGCACTGCCGGAGCCGACGCCGGGCGGTTCGAACCGGGTCGATCAGACGCCGGTGCAGGACGCAGTGGTCGCGTTGGGCGGCAACCCCGCGGTCGTGGCCCGTGGCGGCGTTCCGGCGAACGATGGTGCCATCGTGGCGCATTCCAGCCGGTTCGGCGTCAACGCCGGTATCCGCAGCCAGCTTGCGGCCGAGGATCTGGAGTATCGCCGCCGCAACGATGGACGGCTGCTAGAGCGGCTGTTCAACGTGAACGTCTACTACAAGGCCTATGGCCCGATGGCGCTGGACCAGTATGCCGAACTGGAACGCTGGCGCCGCGCTGGCGCCCGGAATGTCGGCGCGCCGCCCGATCCGGCGCAGTAGGCCCGCTCACATCACCGTAGGGCAGGCTTGATCTTCCCGCCCCGACCCGTAGCTATGCGACAGGCATGGCAGGAGGAGTTTTGGGAATGTGGCGCCTGATCGGGCTGGTTTTTTTCTGCGTTTCAGCCGTTTCCCTGCCGCTCCGGGCGGAACCCATCACCGAATTCTCGCTGTCGAACGGCATGCAGGTCGTCGTGATCGAGGATCACCGCGCCCCGGTCGTGGTTCACATGGTCTGGTATCCCGCTGGCGCGGCGGACGAGCCGCCGGGCAAGTCGGGCATCGCGCATTTCCTGGAACACCTGATGTTTCGCGGCACCGAAAGCCTCGGGCCGGGTGAATTCTCCGCCGTGGTCGAGGCGCAGGGCGGGCGCGACAACGCCTTCACCTCGTGGGACTACACCGGCTATTTCCAGCGCGTCGCCGCCGACCGGCTGGAGCTGATGATGGAGATGGAGGCGGATCGCATGGTCAACCTGACCCTGCGGCCCGATCTGGTGGAGACCGAGCGGGATGTGATCCTTGAGGAACGCGGGCAGGTGGTGGAAAGCCGCCCCGGTTCGGTGTTCCGCGAGTTGCAGCGCGCGGCGCAGTACATGAACCATCCCTACGGCACCCCGATCATTGGCTGGCGGCACGAGATGGAGGGCCTCACGCGCGAGGATGCGCAGGCCTTCTACGACCGGCACTATGCCCCCAGCAACGCCATCCTGATCGTCGCGGGCGATGTGACCCCGGCCGAGGTGCGCGAGATGGCCGAGCGTCACTACGGCGCGATCCCCGCGCGCGACGGGGTAGGGCCGCAGCCCCGGCCGCAAGAGCCCCCGCAACTGGCCGAGCGGCGCTTCACCTATGCCGACACCCGCGTCAGCGAGCCGGTGGTGACGCGCAGCTATCTGGCCCCGCCGCGCCGGTCGGGGGCGCAGGAAGAGGCGGCGGCGATCCTGGTTCTGGCAGAGCTTCTGGGCGGGTCGTCGGCGACCTCGGTGCTGGGCCGCGCCCTGGAATTCGACCAGCAGATCGCGCTCTATACGGCCGCTCGCTACAGTGCCACGTCGCGCGATACCACGACCTTTGACCTGACCATCGCACCGCAGCCGGGCGTGACGCTGGAAGAGGCCGAGGCGGCGATGGATGCGGTGATCGACCAATTCCTTTCCGAAGGCGTGGACGAGACGCAGCTGGAGCGGATCAAGACCCGCATCCGCGCGTCCGAGATCTATGCGATGGACGATGCGTCCTCGCGCGCCCGGCGGTTCGGCGTGGCGCTGACCTCGGGCCTGACGGTCGAGGATGAGCGTGCCTGGCCAGAGGTGTTGCAGGCCGTCACGGCCGAGGATGTGATGGCGGCCGCGCGCAGTGTGCTTGATCGCCGGCAGGCGGTCACCGGCTGGCTGGTGCGCGATGAAAGCGGGGTGACGCAATGATCCGGTTCCTCGCAGGGTTGACCGTCACGCTGCTGCTGGCGCTGCCGGCGCGAGCAGAGGTGGAGATCACCGAGGTGACATCGCCCGGCGGGATCTACGCCTGGCTGGTCGAGGAGCCGTCGATTCCCTTCGTCGCGCTGGAACTGGAGTTCCGCACCGGCAGCCAGCTTGACCCAGAGGGCAAGCGCGGGGCGGTCAACCTGATGACTGCGCTTCTGGAAGAGGGCGCGGGCGATCTGGATGCGCGCGGCTTTGCCGAGGCCGCGGCGGATCTGGCGGCCAGCTACAGGTTCCGGCCCTCGGACGAGGCGATTTCCGTTTCCGCGCAGTTTCTGACCGAGAATCGTGACGAGGCCGTGGCGCTGTTGCGGGTGGCCCTGACCGAGCCACGGTTCGACGACGATGCGGTGGAGCGGGTGCGTGGGCAGGTGCTGTCGTCGATCCGGTCGGACCGGGTCAGCCAGCAGGCGCGTGCGTCCGAGGCGTTCAACACTCTGGCGTTCGGGGATCATCCCTTCGGCACCTCGCAGAACGGGACCGAGGAAAGCGTGACGGCGCTGACGCGCGAGGATCTGATCGAGGCGCATCGCGCCACGCTGACGCGGGAACACCTGCATGTGTCCGCCGCGGGCGATATCTCGGCCGAGGATCTGGGGCTGCTGCTGGACGATCTGCTGGGCGCGTTGCCTGCCGACGGCCCGCCGCTTCCCGACCGTCCGGGCGTGGCCCTGACCGGCGGCGTGACCGTGGTGCCGTTCGAGGCGCCGCAGTCGGTGATCGCCTTTGGCCATGCCGGTATTGCGCGCGACGACGACGACTTCTTCGCCGCCTTCCTGATGAACGAAATCCTGGGTGGTGGCCGCTTTGGCACACGGCTGATGACCGAGTTGCGGGAAACCCGCGGGCTGACGTATGGCGTCGGCACCGGGCTGTCGCTGCGCGAGGGGGCGGAGTTGATGGCGGGCCGCTTCTCCACCTCGAACGATCGCGCGGCCGAGGCGATCGACCTTGTGCGGCGCGAATGGACGCGGCTGGCTGCCGAGGGCGTGAGCCGCTCGGAGCTGGAGCGGGTGCAGACCTACCTGACCGGCGCCTATTCGCTGCGGTTCGACGGCAACGCGAACATCGCCCGGATTCTGGTGGGCATGCAGGCCGACGGGCTGCCGATCGACTATATCGAGACGCGCAATGACAAGGTCATGGCCGTGACGCTGGCCGACATCACGCGGGTGGCGCGGCGGCTGCTGGATGCAGATGGCCTGCGCTTTGTCGTCGTCGGCCAGCCCGAGGGCGTGGAAGCCGTCAACTGACCCCATCGGGTGCTTGGCCGAATCTGCGCGTCATGCTAGTGCTTGTGGCATGAATGCCGAAAGCCCCAAGATACCGCGTGTCCCGCCTGCCATCCGGCAGCTGGATGAAGCCACCGCCAACCGCATCGCGGCGGGCGAGGTGGTGGAACGCCCGGCCTCTGCCGTCAAGGAACTGATCGAAAACGCGCTGGACGCAGGCGCGGGGCGCATCGAGGTGGCCATCGCCGACGGGGGCAAGACGCTGATCCGCGTGGCCGACGATGGCCACGGGATGGGGGCGGCGGATCTGCCGCTGGCGCTTTCGCGGCATGCAACGTCCAAGATCGACGGATCGGACCTGCTGGCAATCCACAGTTTCGGCTTTCGGGGCGAGGCGCTGCCATCCCTCGGCGCCGTCGGTCGCTTGACGATCACCAGTCGGCCCGAGGGGCAGGAGGGCGCCGCGATCACCGTGACGGCGGGTCGGATCGGGCCGGTGAAGCCCGCGGCGCTGTCGCGTGGCACGGTGGTAGAATTGCGCGACCTGTTCCACGCCACGCCTGCCCGGCTGAAGTTCCTGCGCACCGATCGGGCCGAGACGCAGGCGGTGGCGGACGTGATCCGGCGCCTGGCGATGGCCGAGCCGCATGTGGCCTTCACCCTGCGCGAGGCGTCAGGCGGCGGCGAGGGGCGGCTTCTGTTCCGCGCCGACGCCGAAACCGGCGATCTGTTTGGTGCGCTGCGCGGCCGGCTGGCGCGGGTGATGGGAGCAGAGTTCATTGAGAACGCCCTGCCCATCGATGCCGAGCGTGAAGGGCTGCGGTTGACCGGCTATGCTGGTCTGCCCACGGCGGCGCGGGGCGCAGCGGTGGCACAGTTCCTGTTCGTCAACGGCCGCCCGGTGCGCGACCGGATGCTGCTGGGCGCCCTGCGCGCGGCCTATACCGACCTGATCCCGCGCGACCGGCACCCGGCTGCGGCGCTTTACATCGATTGCGACCCGCAACTGGTGGACGTGAACGTGCACCCGGCCAAGGCGGAGGTGCGCTTCCGCGATCCAGGGCTGGTGCGCGGGCTGATCGTGTCGGCCCTGCGCCACGCCTTGGCCGAGGTGGGCCAGAGATCGGACAGCCGTATTGCCGCCGGCGCGCTGGGCGCGATGCGACCCGAGGCGCGACCGATGCCGCAGCCCTTGCGGCCGTTCCATCGGCCGTCAGCCACGGCGCTGCAGGCCGCGCATCGGGCTCAGGCGCCGGATTTCGGTTTCGCCGACAGCGCGCGCACCTTTGACGACCAGCCCGAACCCGCGCTGGCCCAGCCTCTGGGGGCCGCGCGGGCACAGGTGCATGGCACCTACATCATCGCGCAGACCGCACGCGGGATCGTCCTTGTCGACCAGCACGCGGCGCATGAGCGGCTGGTCTACGAGAAGCTGAAGGCGCAGTTGCGCGAGACCGGCGTCGCCGCCCAGGCGCTGCTGGTGCCCGAAATCGTGGACCTGCGCGCCGACGAGGTGGAGGTGCTTCTGTCTCTGGCGGACGAGCTGGTCCGGCTGGGCCTCACGGTGGAGCCTTTCGGCGGCACGGCGGTCGCCGTGCGCGAGACGCCCGCCGAGCTTGGGCCGGTCGATGCCAAGCGCCTGCTGCGCGATATTCTGGACGAACTGGCCGATCTGGGCGACAGCGCGGCGCTCCAGGCGCGGCTGGATGCAGTTCTGTCGCGCATGGCTTGCCACGGATCGGTCCGTGCCGGCCGGCAGATGCGCGCCGAGGAGATGAACGCGCTGTTGCGCGAAATGGAGGCGACGCCCCATTCAGGCCAGTGCAATCACGGCCGGCCGACCTGGGTGGAGCTGCGGCTGGCGGATATCGAAAAGCTCTTCGCGCGGCGCTGAGATGGAAGCGCCCGCTTCCCCATCGAGGGGAGGCGGGCGCTGCCCGGACCCGCGTCGCGGGCCGGGCGGGCGAACCCCTGTGTGCGCGTCAGATGCGGAAGAAGGGCTGCGCAATCCGCGGCAGAAGCGCGTTGAAGCGCAGCTTCGCGTCAGTCGCGGCCAGGCAGATGCAGTCGGGGCCCGGCTCTGCCACCGGGGTATGTTCCATCGTCTCATCGGCGATCTCGATGTCGCCGGGGCCGAAGCGGTCGCTTTCGTCACGAAACGCGCCCTGCAGCACCAGTGTCAGTTCCATGCCGTGGTGGCCGTGATCGGGAACCGCGACGCCCGCCGGGATGTGCAGTAGCCGCACTGTTGCGTCCTTGGCCGTCGGCAGCACCGCCTGGCGCACGCCCATGCCGATGGGGCGCCAGCGCACCGCCGCCAGATCGCCGCCTATGTAATCCTGCAGTGGGGTGGGGAAGATGCCACGCGACCGGGGTGCTGGCGCGGTCTTCTGCTGCGGGGGCTGCGCCGCGATCAACCGCATCGTGGCTTCCAGGCTGCCCGGCGCCATCGCGGCCGTGGCCGCGCGCTCCAGCACCGCGCCGCCGACCGCGTCGAACTCTGCCAACCGCGCGCGGCAATCGTCGCACATCGACACGTGCGTGGCGACGACCAGGCTGAAGGCCTCGGGCAGGGTGCCCGCGGAGTAGGCCATCAGCAGCTTGTCGTTGAGGTGGTGCCTGATCTTCATGTGGGTATGCCTTAACTCATCTTGTGGCGCAGCCGCTCCAGCGCCAGCCGTATCCGCGACTTGATCGTGCCCAGGGGCAGACCGGTTTGCTCTGCGATCTCGGAATGCGACAGGTCGCCGTAATAGGCCCTTTCGATCAGATCGCGCTGTTTCTCGGGCAGGTCCGCAAGGGCTGCCGCCAGTTTATCGCTGTCCTGCTGCAGGGCCAGTGCATCGGCCTGATCAGGTTCGGGTTCGGGGCCCCAGGGAAGATCCTCGGGCTCGGGCCGGCGCTGCTTGCGCAGCATGTCGATGCGGCGGTTCCGGGCAATCGTGAAGACCCAGGTCGCCACGCTGGCGCGCGTCGGGTCGAACAGATGCGCCTTGTGCCAGACCGTCGCCATCACATCTTGCGCGCATTCCTCGGCCAGGGCCTCGGTCGCGCCCCCTTTCATCAGAAACGCCTTAATCCTCGGTGCGAAATGCTGGAACAGGGCGGCAAAGGCTGCCGTATCCTGCCGGTCGCGCACCTGAATCAGGTGTGCAACCCATTCCGCTCCATCCGTCTGTGCCTGCGCCACGCGATCCCGTCCGTTTCCGGATACCCTCAGTCTCCGCTGACCAGCATAAGCAGGCCCCCGGCGGGTTGCATCCGAAATCTCGGTCAGTCCCGTCGCGTCGAACATGTCACTTCTACGCCGCAGGTTGACGGCCGGATCACATTTCATTGTCGTAATCCGTTTCGCCCGCTCGTGCGTAAGTGTCTTGTAGGTCGGCGCGAACGGGCGCCACGAGGCAGGGACAGCAAGGAGCAGCTTATATGCCATTCGAAACGGGTGTGACCGCGCCAAGGCGGATTGCGGTAGTGGGCGCGGGCATATCGGGGATGGCGGCAGCGCAGATGCTGGCCGAAACCCACAACGTGGTTCTGTTCGAGGCCGAGGGCCGTCTGGGCGGGCACGCGCGCACGGTCATTGCCGGGCGGCGCGGCGACCAGCCGGTCGATACCGGCTTCATCGTGTTCAACTATGCCAACTATCCCAACCTGACGGGGCTGTTCGAACGCCTGCAGGTGCCGGTGATGGAAAGCGACATGAGTTTTGGCGTCTCGATCGGGGGGGGGCGGCTGGAATACGGGCTGCGCAACCTGCCGACGATCTTTGCCCAGCGCCGCAACATCGCCAATCCGCGCTTCCTGCGGATGCTGCGCGACATCCTGCATTTCAACTCGAACGCAGCCCAGGTCGCGCGGGCGCCCGAGATGACGATCGGCGAGCTGATCGATACCTTGCGCATGGGCCCCTGGTTCCGCGATTACTACCTGCTGCCCCTTTCCGGGGCGATCTGGTCCACGCCGCTGTGCGGGATCCTGAACTTTCCCGCCGCCGCCCTGGTGCGGTTCTTCGAAAACCACGCGCTTCTGGGCTACAACGGCCAGCATCAGTGGTTCACCGTTCGGGGCGGATCGGTCGAATACGTTCGCCGGCTGGAATTGGCCCTGCGGGCGCAGGGGGTGGAGATCCGCACCGGCACGTCGGTGGCGGCGGTGAAGCGCACTGATGTCGGCGTCATGGTGCGCGCGCAGGGTGGCGAGTGGGAACTTTTCGACGACGTTGTCTTTGCCAGCCACTCCGACCAGACACTCGCGATGATGTCCGATGCGACCGAGGCGGAACGCTCAGCGCTTTCTGCCATCCGCTACCAGCCGAACGAGGCTGTGCTGCACGCCGATACCTCGGTCATGCCCAAGCGTCGGTCGGTCTGGGCCAGCTGGGCCTATTGCGAACCAAACGGCCCGCGCCCCGACCGCATCGCGCTGACCTACTGGATGAACTCGCTTCAACCCGCGATCCCGCAGGACGACCCGATGTTCGTGACCCTGAACGCCAACCAGCCGATCGACGACAAGCTGATCTACGACACCCACACCTTCCATCACCCGGTCTACGACGTGGCCGCGCTGAAGGCGCAGGCCACGCTGCGGTCGATGAACGGCAGCCGCGGCACCTGGTTCTGCGGCGCCTGGATGCGCAACGGCTTCCACGAGGACGGCTTCGCCAGCGCGGTGGATGTGGTCGAGGCGATGGGCCGGCAGCAGAGCGAACTGGTCGCGGCATGAGCACGCTGGACCATATCGCGGGGCTGACCTTCCACGGCCGCCGCGGCGGGGTGGAAAACAGCTTCCGCTACGGGGTCGACTATATCCTGACCGACCCCGAGGCCGCGCCGCGCACGCCGCTGCTGTTTTCGCGCAACCGCGCCAACCTGACGGCGGTGCACGACATGGACCACGGCGGCACGCCCAAGCAGGGCCGCGGCGTGGCTTGGGTGCGTGAGGCGCTGGCTGCCCACGGGATCGCTGCTGTCGACGGGCAGATTCTGCTGCTCGCGCAGCCGCGCGTGCTGGGCCACGTGTTCAACCCGGTCAGCTTCTGGCTGTGCCATGGGGCTGACGGCACCCTCCGCGCGGTGATCGCCGAGGTGACGAACACCTATGGCGACCGGCACTCCTATCTCTGCGCCCATGACGACCAGCGCCCGATCACGCGCGAGGATACGCTGGCCGCCCAGAAAATCCTCCACGTCTCGCCCTTCCAGCAGATCGCGGGCGGCTACGAGTTCCGCTTCGACATTCGGGACGACCGCATCGGCATCTGGATCGACTATCGCGCCGGCAACGGCGGGCTGATCGCCACGCTGACCGGGCCGCGGCGGCCGCTGACGAACCGCGCGATCCTGCGTGCCTGCCTGCGTCGGCCGTTCGGGTCGCGCCGGGTGCTGGGGCTGATCCATTGGCAGGCGCTGAAACTGTGGTGGAAGGGGGCGAAATTCGCCTCTCGTCCCACACCCCCGCCGGAAGAGGTGTCGCGGTGAGCGCCGTGGCCGCGACGCAGGGCGCGGCCCGCACGGCGAACCTGCCGGGCTATGCGGTCTTTGCAGCCATGCTGGCGATGGCCGGGCTGCCGATCTACATCCACGCGCCGAAATTCTACGTCGACAGCTACGGGGTCAGCCTTGCCGCGCTGGGCGCGGCTCTGTTCGCGCTGCGGATGATCGACTTCGTGCAGGATCCCGCACTGGGCTGGCTGTCGGAACGCACGCGCCGGCACCGCGCGCTGACCGTGCCGACGGCGGTGGCGATCATGGCGCTTGCGATGCTGGGGCTCTTCGCCGTCACGCCACCCATCGCGCCGCTGGTGTGGTTCGCGTTGACCCTGACGGCGCTCTTCTCCGCCTTCAGCTTCCTGACCATCAACTTCTACGCCCAGGGCGTGCTGAAGGCCGATGCGCTGGGCGACAGCGGCCACCTGCGCCTGGCCGCCTGGCGCGAGACGGGGGCGCTGATCGGCGTTTGCCTGGCCGCCGTCGCGCCGACCGTTCTGGTGATGGGCACCGACGCGCCATTCGCGGTCTTCGCGCTGGGCTTCGCCGCCGTCGCGCTGGTTGCCGCCGCGGCGATGCGCGGCGAATGGGTGGCGGGCACCGTGCCGCAGGGGGCGGGCTTCCGCACGGTGCTGGCCGATCCGCTGGCGCGGCGGCTATTGCTGATCGCGTTGGTGAACGCCACGCCCGTCGCCGTCACCTCGACCCTGTTCCTGTTCTTCGTCGAAAGCCGCCTGCAGGCCCCAGGGATGGAGGGGCCGCTTCTGCTGCTGTTCTTCCTTGCCGCCGCGGTCTCGGCCCCGTTCTGGGGCCGCGCGGCGCAAGCCTATGGTCAGAAGCGCACGCTTCTTGCGGGCATGGCGTTGTCGATCGTGGCCTTCGGGTTCGCGGCCACGCTCGGCCCCGGCGATACCGCGCTTTTCGCGGTGATCTGCCTCGCCTCGGGCGCGGCGCTTGGTGCGGACCTGACGCTGCTGGCGGCGATCTTTGCCGGCCGGATGGCGCGGATCTCGCCCTCTGCGGCCGAGGGCTTCGGGCTGTGGTCCTTTGTCACCAAGTTCACCCTGGCCTTTGCCGCCGTGGTGCTGCTGCCCGCGCTGGATGCCGCCGGCTTTCAGGCGGGCCAGACCAATCCCCCGGCCGCGCTGGTCATGCTGACGGTCCTTTATGCCGTCGTGCCCTGCGGGCTGAAACTCGTGGCCATCGCCCTGCTGGCGACCACCGATCTGAAGGAGAGCTGAGCGATGGAGATCCTGCTGTCCCTGCTTCTCGGCGCCGCCGTCGCGCTGGGGGGCGGCGCACTGTTGTCGCGCTACGCGGGCTTCACCGCCCAGCGGTCCGCCGATTATGCCGAGGGCACGCCGCAGTTCGACCTGCGCGAGCATCTGTCGGGCCCGATCCTGTGCGAAGGCGTCATCTACGGCCCCACCGGGCGCGTCACCTCGCGCTTCGTGGCGGATATGGAGGGGCGCTGGGAAGGCAACACCGGCACCCTGGCCGAGGTGTTCCACTACGACAGCGGCAACGTGCAGGAACGCGAATGGCAGCTGACGCTGGGCAACGACGGCACCATCCGGGCCGAGGCCGAGGATGTGGTGGGTCGCGGCGAGGGGATGCAGCAGGGCTCGGCCGTGGTGCTGCGCTACAAGATCCGTTTGCCCGAGGATGCGGGCGGGCATGTGCTGGACACCACCGACTGGATGTATCTGGCCCCGAACGGAACCGTCATCAACCGCAGCCAGTTCAGGAAGTACGGGATCAAGGTTGCCGAACTGGTGGCGACCATGCGAAAGAAGGACGCATGAAGGACTGGACGGGAAAGCGATACTGGCTGGTGGGCGCGAGCGAAGGTCTGGGCCGCGCGCTGGCCGAGGTGATGAGCCGCGCGGGCGTGGAACTGGTGCTGAGCGCGCGTAGCGAGGACCGGCTGCAGGAGCTGGCCGACAGCCTGCCGGGCCGGGCGCAGGTGGTGCCGGTCGATGTTTCTGACATGGACTCGGTCCGGAAGGCGGCCGAGGCGGCGGGCGAGATCGACGGGGTGATCTACCTTGCGGGCGTCTACTGGCCGATGTCGGCCAGGGACTGGAAGGCCGACGAGGCCGTGCAGATGTGCGACATCAACTTCACCGGCGCGATGCGGGTGATGGGGGCCGTCGTGCCGGGGTTCGTCGCGCGGGACCGGGGGCATGTGGTGCTGGTGGGCAGCCTGTCGGGGTTCCGGGGTCTGCCGGGTGCCATCGGCTATGCGGCCAGCAAGGCAGGCGTGATGGCGCTGGCGGAGTCGATGCAGGCCGACCTGCGGACCACTGGGGTGGAGGTTCAGCTGGTCAACCCGGGCTTCATCAAGACCCGGCTGACCGAGAAGAACGACTTCACCATGCCCTTCATCATGTCCCCCGAAGAGGCCGCGCAGGAGACGTTCCAGCACCTGAATACCGACCACTTCAAGAAGAGCTTCCCGACGGTTTTCTCGTGGCTGTTCCGGGGGTCGCAGTTCTTTCCCGACTGGCTGTACTACCGGGTTTTCCGGGGGTAGGGGCGGGGCGTGCACGCGTGCACAAAAAATCAAGTATCGGAAAAGAAACGAGATTCGTTTTTTTGTTTACCTGTCCTTAACCGGGTTTGGGCGGTTTCGCCTGTTCGTGTGAGCCCGCGCCTGGCGCGATCAGGCCGCGACCAGCGGCCCGGGCAGCGCCTGCCCGCCCGTCACGCCAAAGGCGTGCCTGCGGCACGACGGGCGGGCGCTTTGGTGTCGGTAGCGCGTGGATTGGGGTCGGCGAGACATGGTGGCATAAAGTGAGGGCCACGGAGGGCGCGGCGCCTTTCCGGCGTGCTGCCGCCGCCCTTTGTCGGGTGCAATGTCCGGTTGGGGCTCTCTTTGGCCTTGGTCTTGCACAAGGAACATGAACCGAGGAGGCTACATTCGACTATCGGCTTGTTGGTCGCATCTTGAGAGACTGTGAATGGACGATCTAACGACCGGAAAGTGCCTGTGTGGGGCTGTGAAGTTCCGCATATCAGGAAAATTCGAGAGCTTTTTCCTTTGTCATTGCGGTCGCTGCCGCAAGGATAGCGGGTCGGCCCATTCGGCAAACCTCTTTTCGTCCACGGCGAAGATCACCTGGTTGTCGGGCGATGAAAACATTAGAGAATTTCGGCTTTCCGGGTCTCTACACGTGAAGTGCTTTTGCACGGCCTGCGGTTCGGCGCTGCCATTTTCTCAAGCGAACGATGGTGTGCTTGTCGTGCCAGCTGGATCGCTTGATGGCCCAACCGGCATACGGCCCAACGCGCATATTTGCTTTTCCAGTCGCGCCCATTGGGACGATGACCTCGCCTCCCTCGAGAGGATCGACGGACTGCCCGGTTGAACGGTCGATCTGGTGGTGCACCCAAGAAAACGCCGAGACGAAAAGGTAGCGACCGTCTCCCTTGTCCGCACACTTGCCGCACTCCCCCCAACTCCCTCGCCCGCCCGAACAGGCCGCGACCAGCGGCCCGGGGAGTCCAACCCTTTCGATCTGGTTAATGGAATTTCCGTTCTGAAGTGAAATCAATGACTTGAGAATCTGCTCACGCGTGAGCAGACCGTGATCAGCCCGCGCCGACCGGTTCTGCCCGATCAGGCCTGCACGTGCCGCGCGAACACCTGCCGCGCCCGACCCCAGACGCCCGCGTCGATCCTGTCCAGCGCGCGCAGATGCGGCAGAAGCTGGGCCGCGAAATCCTGCGAGGATTCGACCGGCAGCAGCGCGGGCAGGTTGTCGATGGCCATGACATCCAGCGGGGGGGCGTCATGCACCCGGATCACCGGCGCGGCCCAGTCGGTCGCCCGGTGGTAGACCCGGACGGGCGAGAACTCCGACGTGGGATCGCAGGCGATGTCGCCCACCACCCGCAGCGCGCGCTCGGCCGTCCCCGCATCGGCGGGCACGAAGACCGGGCAGCCGGGGCGGGCGAGGATGCAGTTCAGAAAGACCTCATGCGCCAGAACTTCCGGAAACGGCCCGCCCTGCGCGGTCTCTGCCATGTCCCAGCGGGTGACGGGCAGGCCCAGCGCCGTGCACAGGTCCGCAGCCCCGGTGCCGACGCGCCCCAGCGCGCCGATCACGAGGACGCTGGGACGCGCCGCGCCCAGCCGAGCGGCCACGTCGGCCTGCATGGCGGCGCGGTCCGCGTAGCGCCCGACCGGCCCCAGCCCGCCGCCGCCCGCCTGCGCGGCCAGCGCCAGAAGGCTGACCGCCGCCCCGGCATAGCCCGCCCAATAGCCAAAGGCCGCGACCCGGCGGCCCGCGTCGTCCACCAGGTATTCCAGATCGTAGAGCGCCCCGCCGCCCGCGCGGAAGCGGTCCAGCAGCCCCCGGCCCGCCGGCTGGCCCTTGAAGGCATGGCCGAACATGACGTGGCGATGGACCAGCGGCGTACCATCCTCGGGCAGTTCCTTCAGGCCGAGGATCAGGGCATCGGCCGGAGCGGATCGCCAGGAGCCCTCCGTCGCGATGGCGCAACCCGCATCGCGGTAGCCGTCGACGGGAATGGCGCGCTGGCGGCTGTCCTCCACCGTCACCGAGAAGCCCGCGGCCAGCAGATCCGCCGCGCCGCCGGGCGTCAGGCCGACGCGCGCCTCGTCGGCGCGCTCCTCGGCCCGGACCCACAGGTGCGTCATGCGGCCGCCCGCCAGGCGTCGATGGCGGCCAAGGCCTCTTCGGCCGTCTCGACGAAGCGGAACAGGTGCAGATCCTCGTCCGAAATCGTCCCGGCCTCGGCCAGCGCGTCCCAGTTGACGATCTTGCGCCAGAATTCCTCGCCGAACAGCAGGAAGGGCACGCGCTTCATCCGCCCCGACTGGATCAGCGTCAGGCTTTCGAACAGCTCGTCCAGCGTGCCGAAGCCGCCGGGGAAGATCGCAACCGCGCTGGCGCGCATCAGGAAGTGCATCTTGCGGATCGCGAAGTAGTGGAAGTTGAAGCACAACTCGGGCGTGACGAAGTGGTTCGGGGCCTGTTCGTGCGGCAGCACGATGTTCAGCCCGACCGACACGCCGCCCGCCTCGGCCGCGCCGCGGTTGCCGGCCTCCATGACGCCAGGGCCGCCGCCGGTGGCGATCACATCCTCTCGCGTCCCCCTGGCGATGCCGCGTTCGGTCATCAGCCGGGCAAAGCGCCGCGCCTCGTCATAGTAGCGCGACAGATCCGCCAGGACCGGGGTGCGGGCGGTGTGCTTCAGTTCCGGCGTGGGGATGCGGGCGCCGCCGAACATGACGATGGTCGAGATGATGCCCGCCTCGTCCAGCGCCATCTGCGGCTTCAGAAGTTCCAGCTGCAGGCGGACCGGGCGCAGCTCCGGCCGTGTCAGGAAATCGTCGTCGGCAAAGGCCAGGCGATAGGCCGGGGACCGCGTCTGCGGGGTGTCGGGGATGTGGCGCGCGGCCTCGACATCCTGGTGGCTGTCGCGGAAGGGGTCTTCCCGCCTCTCTTTTCTCACGGCTGTCTCCCTGCATTGCGCGGATCGGGCCTTGCGTCTATAGCCCTTGACGCGATCAGGCCAGAGACAACCGGAGAAGCCCATGTCCAACGAAGCGCTGGAAGCCGCCATCGAAGCCGCCTGGGAGGCCCGCGATCAGGTGACCCCCGAGACCCGTGGCGAGACGCGCGACGCGATCGAGGCAACGCTCGAGGCGCTGGACAAGGGCACCCTGCGCGTGGCGGCAAAGCGCGGCACGGACTGGCACGTGAACCAGTGGGCCAAGAAGGCGGTGCTGCTGGGGTTCCGGCTGAAGGACATGGAGCAGCAGGATGGCGGCCCGCAGGGCGGCGGCTGGTGGGACAAGGTGGATTCGAAGTTCAAGGGCTGGGGCCCGGCCGACTGGAAGGCCGCCGGTTTCCGCGCGGTGCCCAACTGCGTCGTGCGCCGGTCGGCCTATATCGCCAAGGGCGTGGTGCTGATGCCGAGCTTCGTGAACCTGGGCGCCTATGTCGACGAGGGCACGATGGTCGATACCTGGGCCACGGTCGGCAGTTGCGCGCAGATCGGCAAGGGCGTGCATCTGTCCGGCGGCGTCGGCATCGGCGGCGTTCTGGAGCCGATGCAGGCCGGTCCGACGATCATCGAGGACAACTGCTTCATCGGCGCCCGATCCGAGGTGGTCGAGGGCTGCATCGTGCGCGAAGGGTCGGTTCTTGGCATGGGCGTGTTCATCGGTAAGTCCACCAAGATCGTGGACCGCGAGACGGGCAAAGTGAGCTATGGTGAGGTGCCTGCGGGGTCGGTTGTCGTCGCGGGTTCCATGCCGTCGAAGAACGGGATCAATCTTTACTGCGCCGTGATCGTGAAGCGGGTGGATGCGCAGACCCGCGCCAAGACCTCGATCAACGAGTTGCTGCGCGACTGACGCCCAGGACCGGCTGGGCAGGGGGGAACCGATGGCCCTGCCGGTTCGTTGAACTGAAACGCCACCCGGAAGGAGATCCGCCATGAGCCGACTTCAGACCTCGTTTCTTGCCCTGACACTGACGGCGCTGCCGCTGGCGGCCGCCGCGCAGGAGGTCACGGGCGAACAGATGCTCGCCTGCGAGGCCGACCGGAGCGGCGAAGGCTGCGCCGAGGTGCTGGTGCAGCTTTTCGTCTGCGAGCGGGCCGAGGCGATGGCGGGCTGCGCCGATCTTCTGCAGGCGCGCGCGGACGCGCTGGACGCGCAGGATGCTACGCCCGAGGAAGAGGTCGAGGAGGCCGAGGCCGCGGCCGATGAGGCAGTGGACGCCGCCGCCGAAGAGGCCGCAGAGGAAGCCGGCACCCAGCCGCAGGACGACGAGGAATTCGTCAGCGAGACCGAAGAGGAATTCGAGGTCGAGCCGAAGGCCGAGGGCGAGGCGGCGGAAGAAGCCGACCCCGACGCGGAAGACCCCGGTGCAGAGGAAGGCGACGGCGCCGATGCCGATTCTGACGCCGAGGAAGAAGCGATCGTCCCGCAGCAGAACTGACGGACGAGAGCGGCCCGCCCCCGGCGGCTTAAGTGCCATCCAGCAGCCGGGGATCCCGTGCATGACCGAAAAGACGCCCAAGCCCAAACGCCCGCAGCGGGTCTATACGCTGCTGGTTCAGGTCGGCCGCAAGGCCGGTGACGGCCTGCCGAAGGGCGCGACCGGCGGCGCACTGCTGTGCTTCGCGAGCGGCGTCGACGAGGCCGAGGCGGTGCGCGAGACGGTCGCGATTCTGAAACAAGCCGATCTGAACGTGCTGGAGGTCGATGGCCACGGCACGGCCGAGGATCGCCTGGCGGCGGGAGAGCAGATCGGCGACGAGGAACGTGCGCTGATGGACCGCGCGCTGGCCGAGAACGCGGTGATCGTTGCCCAGATGACGCCGTTCTTCGACGACGACGAGGATGACGATGACGATTGACCCGGTGAAGCTGACCGCCGATCTGATCCGGTGCCCCTCTGTCACGCCTGCCGAGGGTGGCGCGCTGGTGCTGCTGGAGGAGCTGCTGACCGAGGCCGGGTTCGAATGCCACCGGGTGGACCGGGCGGGCGTGCCGAACCTGTTCGCCCGCTGGGGCGCGAAGGGGCACGCCCGGACCTTTGGCTTCAATGGCCACACCGATGTCGTGCCCGTCGGAGACGTGGCGGCCTGGACCGTTGATCCGTTCGGGGCAGAGGAGCGCGATGGCTGGCTGTATGGGCGAGGCGCGACTGACATGAAATCCGGCGTCGCGGCCTTTGCCGCCGCCGCCATCGACTTCGTGCGCGACACACCTCCCGACGGTGCGGTGATCCTGACCATCACCGGCGACGAAGAAGGCGAGTCCACCGACGGCACCATCGCGCTTCTGGACTGGATGCAGGCCAATGGCGAGAAGATGGCCGCCTGCCTCGTGGGGGAACCGACCTGCCCCGAGGAAATGGGTGAGATGATAAAGATCGGCCGCCGCGGATCGTTGTCGGCGTTCATCACCGCGCGCGGCGTACAGGGTCATTCCGCCTATCCGCATCGCGCCAGGAACCCGCTGCACGCGCTGGTGCAGTACCTGCGCGACCTGACGGCCCAGCCGATGGATGAGGGGACGGAGCACTTCGACCCCTCGACCCTGCAGGTGACCACCATCGATTGCGGCAACCCGGCCAGCAACGTGATTCCGGCCGAGGGGCGCGCGACGATCAACATCCGATTCAACGACCGCCACAGCGGCGCGTCGGTGATCGATTGGCTGCAGGCCGAGGCCGACCGCGTGGCAAAGGAAACCGGCGTCAGCTTCGACGTGCAGGTCAAGGTTTCGGGCGAAAGCTTCCTGACCCCGCCCGGCGATCTGTCGGATCTGGTGGCGCGCGCGGTGCAGACCGAGACGAACCGGGTGCCGGTGCTTTCGACCTCGGGCGGCACGTCGGACGCGCGGTTCGTCAAGGATCACTGCCCGGTGGTGGAATTCGGCCTTGTCGGCCAGACCATGCACCAGGTCGACGAGCGGGTGGAAATCGCCCAGATCCATCAACTGAAATCCATCTACGGGCGCATCTTGCGGGACTATTTCGCGTGACGGTCGAAATCGGCTTCGTCGGTGACCCCGCGCCCTGCCTCGACCTGCGCCGGCGGGTCTTCATCGAGGAACAGGGCGTGGCCGAGGCCGAGGAGGTGGACGGGCTGGACGGCGGCTGCCGTCACCTGCTGGCTCGGGTGGGCGGGCAGCCGGTTGGGGCGGCGCGGTTGCGGCTTCTGGGCGATGTGGCGAAGATCCAGCGGGTCTGCGTGCTGCCCGCCCATCGTGGCACCGGGCTGGGCGCGGCCATGATCCGCGAACTTATCGCTGCCGCGCGGAACACGCCCGGCGTACGGCAGGTGCGGCTTGGATCGCAGACCCATGCGATCGGCTTCTACGAGCGGCTGGGGTTCACGGCCGAGGGGTCGGTATACGATGATGCGGGCATCCCGCACCGTGACATGGTGATGACGCTCTGAAATCGCCGATGACGGCCCGTGCGCCGCGTGCTAGGGGACAGGCATGACACGCATCCCTTCCAAAGACGAACTGCGCGCCTGGATCGCCGAGCATCCGGGGCTGACCGCCAAGCGCGACATCGCCAAGGCCTTTGGCATCAAGGGCGCGGCGCGGATCGACTTGAAGCGCCTGCTGAAGGAGCTGGAGGAAGAGGGGACGCTGGCCAAGAAGCGCGGCGCCTATCGCGATGCCGAGAAACTGCCGACAGTGTCCGTGCTGCAGGTCACCGGCCCGGATGACGCGGGCGACCTGTTCGCGCGCCCGCTGGAATGGCGGGGCGACGGGGCTGAACCCCGCATCCTGATGATCGCGCGAGAGGGCGACCCGGCGCTGGGCGCCGGCGACCGCATCCTGGCCCGCGTGGCCGAGGCGCGGGGGCCGGGACACGACTATCACGGCCGGATGATCCGACGCATCGGCACCGCGCCGCAGCGCATCCTGGGCATTTTCCGCAAGGGGGCCGAGGGCGGGCGGCTCTTGCCCATCGACAAGGGCGCCGACCGCGAATGGCGCATCGGCAGCGACGCGACGCAGGGAGCGAAGGACGGTGAACTGGTCGAGGCCGAACAGTTCGGCCCGCGCGGACGCATGGGCCTGCCGCAGGCGCGCGTCGTCTCGCGCCTTGGCGACCCGACCGCGCCCAAGGCGGTGTCGCTGATCGCGATCCACCAGCACGGCATCCCCGATGCCTTTCCGCAGCCGGTGCTGGACGAGGCCGAGGCGATGAAGCCTGCGCCCCTGGGTGACCGCGAGGATCTGCGGCATCTGCCGATCATCACCATCGACCCCTGGGATGCGCGCGACCGCGACGACGCGGTCTGGGCACACGCCGACGACGATCCGAAGAACCCGGACGGGTACGTGATCTGGGTCTGCATCGCCGATGTGGCCCATTACGTGCGCCCCGGATCCAAGCTGGACCGTGAGGCGTGGAAGCGCGGCAACTCCACCTATTTCCCCGACCGGGTGGTGCCGATGCTGCCCGAGAAGCTGTCGAACGACCTGTGCTCGTTGCACGAGGGCGTGGCCCGCGCGGTGCTGGCGGTGCGGATGAAGATCGATGGCTCGGGCCAGAAGCTGTCGCACCGGTTCACCCGCGCGATGATGCAGTCGCCTGCCGCGCTGAGCTACGAGCAGGTGCAGGGCGCGATGGACGGTCGCCCGGACGCGCAGACAGCACCGCTGCTGGACGAGGTGATCCGGCCACTCTACGCCGCCTATAACGCGCTTCGGCGCGCCCGCAGCCTGCGCCAGCCGCTGGATCTGGACCTGCCGGAGCGACAGATCATCCTGTCGGACGATGGCCGCGTGACCTCTGTCGCGTTCAAGGAGCGGCTGGAGGCGCACAAGCTGATCGAGGAATTCATGGTGTTGGCCAACGTCGCCGCCGCCGAAGAATTGAACCGACTGCGCCGGCCGCTGATCTTTCGCGTCCACGAGGAGCCGAGCCCGGAAAAAATGGACGCGCTGCGCGAGGTGGCGGCTGCGTCCGGCTTCACGCTGGCCAAGGGGCAGGTGCTGCAGACACGCCATCTGAACAACCTGCTGACCCAGGCCGAGGGCACGGATTTCGACGAACTGATCAACGTCTCCACTCTGCGCTCGATGACGCAGGCCTATTACAACCCGGCCAATTTCGGCCATTTCGGACTGGCGCTGAAGAACTATGCCCATTTCACCTCTCCGATCCGGCGCTACGCGGATCTGGTGGTGCACCGCGCGCTGATCTCGGCCCACGGCTGGGGGGACGACGGGCTGTCGGCGGACGAGATCGCGCGGCTGGAAGAGACGGCCAAGCATATCTCGGAAACAGAACGGCGCAGCATGGCGGCCGAGCGCGACACGACCGACCGCTATCTGGCGGCCTACCTGTCCGAGCGGATCGGAAACGAGTTTTCCGGCCGCGTCGCGGGCGTGACGCGCATCGGGCTGTTCGTGAAGCTGGACGAAACCGGCGCAGACGGGCTGATCCCGATCCGGACGCTGGGGCGGGAGTATTTCCACTACGACGCCCGCGCGCAGACCCTGATGGGCGACCAGACCGGCCTGACCATCGGCATGGGTCAGCGGGTGACGGTCCGTCTGGCCGAGGCGGTGCCGGTGACTGGGGGACTGATGCTGGAGTTGCTGGAGGTGGAAGGCAAGCCCTTGCCGCGCGGCCCGCAACCCGGCCGAGGCGGCGCGAAGCCGCGCAAGCCGGGACCGGCGCGCGCCAAGGCCGGCAAGATCGCGCGCAAGGTTGAGCGGAAACGGCGCTGACACCACCTGTGCGTGCTTTTCGTGGACCGCCTTTCGCGCTAGACTGCCGCAAAACACGACAAGAAAACGAGCAGGTGAGACAATGCGCACGATGGTGGCGGCCCTTGGACTGGTCAGCGTTCTTTTGCCCGGTTGCGGCATCGGCGGGGCAGTGGAACGATCCGCGCGCCCCGAGGCGCGGCCGGCCGCCCCGGCCGTGAGCCAGGCGGCCTATTCCCCCAACGCAGGCTTCGATGCCTGGGTCACGGGCTTCCGCCCCCGTGCCCTGCGCCAGGGCATCCAGCCCGCGACCTTTGACCGGGCGTTTCGCAGCGCGGGCTACATGCCCGACGTGATCAGCCGCGACCGCAACCAGGCGGAGTTCACCCGCGCGATCTGGGAGTACCTTGATTTTGCCGTGTCGGACACGCGGATCGCGAACGGGCGCGCGAAGCTGAACGAGCACGCCCGACTCTTGGCCGAGATTGAGGCGCGCTATGGCGTCGAGAAAGAGGTTGTCACCGCGATCTGGGGGCTGGAAAGCAGCTATGGCGGCACCCGCGGATCAACGCCGCTGATCCCGGCGATGGCGACGCTGGCCTTTGACGGGCGGCGCGGCGCGTTCTTCGAGGAGCAGCTGATCGCCGCGCTGAAGATCGTGCAGGCGGGCGACATCGCGCCCGAACGGATGACCGGTAGCTGGGCGGGCGCGATGGGCCACACCCAGTTCATCCCGACCAGCTATCTTGCCTATGCGGTGGATTTCCGTGGCGACGGACGGCGTGACATCTGGTCGGACGATCCGACGGACGGGCTCGCCTCGGCTGCGAACTATCTTGCCCGGCATGGCTGGACCAAGGGTCAGCCCTGGGGGGTGGAGGTGACCCTGCCGCAGGGCTTCAACACCGGGCAGGCCGGGTCCACCCGGTCTGTGGCGGACTGGTCGGCGGCGGGGGTGCGGCTGGCATCGGGCGGGGCGGTGCCGAACCACGGACAGGCGACGCTGTTCCTGCCAGCGGGGGCACGGGGGCCGGCGTTCCTCACCTTCCGCAACTTCCAGGTGATCAAGCGCTACAATTCATCCGACAGCTACGCCACGGCGATCGGCCACCTGTCCGACCGGCTGCGGGGCGGGGGCGAGTTCCGCGCGTCCTGGCCGCGGGGCGACCGGGCGCTGAACTCGGCCGAGCGGGAGGAGTTGCAGCGGCTGTTGACGCGGCGGGGGTTCGACACGCAGGGCACGGACGGGCGGATCGGGCCGAACACGCTGACCGCCGTCAGGGCCTATCAGGCGTCGGTAGGTCTGCCGCCGGATGGCTATGTCTCGATGGACCTTCTGCAGCGGCTGCGGCGCGGGGCGTGAGGTTGCTCACGCGTGAGCAGAATCACAAGTCTTTGAAAGCACTGTGGTTTCGATTTTCTGTTAACCAGATCGCAAGACTTGCGCACGCCTCACCGGGTAATGGCGGTGCCGGTGCCTCTGGTGTCGAACAGTCCTGACAGGCGCCGGGATTCCTCCTCCAGCCCGAAGGGCGCATTGACCACCAAGACGCCGCTGCCGATCATGCCGTGACCGGGCCGGGCCGGGGGAAAGCGCAGTTCGTGCCGAATCGTGCCGGGATAGCCCGCGCCCTCCAGCGTCGCCAGCATCGGAGCATGGGCGTTGGAGGTCAGGATCGGATACCAGAGCATCAGGATCCCGACGTTCCACTTGCGGTGGATCTGCGCAAGGAACGGCGGGATGGCGGCGTAGTCGGCCTTTATCTCATAGCTGGGGTCGATCAGCATCAGGCCGCGCCGCGGGGTCGGCGGGGTCACGGCGCGGGCCATCGCAAAGCCGTCCTGCTGGTGGCAGGTCGTGCCATAGGGGGCCATGACGTCCTGCAGCGCCGCGAATTCCTGCGGGTGCAGGTCGGCCAGATGCATCCGGTCGCCGGGCCGAAGCGACAGCGCCGCGATCAGGGGCGAGCCCGCATAGGCCTCGGGGCCATAGCGCCGCGCCACTTCGTCCACCACGCGGGCATAGGGGTGATCGGGGGCGAAGCGGTCGCGCAGGGCGCCGATGCCAGTTGCGGCCTCGCCGGTCTTTGCCGCCTCGGGCGCGGTCAGGTCGTAAAGGCCCCGTCCGGCGTGGGTTTCGATGTAGCTGAGGGGCTTTTCCTTGCGAGTCAGGTAGGCGAGCGCCCAGGCCAGAAGCGCGTGCTTGTGCACATCGGCCAGATTTCCGGCGTGATAGGCATGCTGGTAGGACAGCATCGGCTCAGGCGAGGTGGGGGCGGAAGGCGGCGATGACCCGATCGTAGACTGCGCGCTTGAACGGCACGATGCTGCCCAGCAGATCCTTGGCCGTCAGCCAGCGCCATTCCGAAAATTCGGGATGGTCGGTCTCCAGTCGGATGTCGGCGTCGCTTCCCAGGAAGCGCATCAGGAACCAGCGCTGTTTCTGCCCCCGGTAGCGGCCCTTCCAGACCTTGCCGATCAGATGGTCGGGAAGGTCATACGTCAGCCAGTCCGGGGTTTCGCCGATCACCTGAACCAGAGCCGGGGCGACGCCGATCTCTTCGTGCAATTCGCGCAGGGCGGCGTCGCGCGGGTCTTCGCCCCGATCGATCCCGCCCTGCGGCATCTGCCATGCAGGTACGTCGCTGTCGATCCGCTGGCCGGCGAAGATCCGGCCGGCGGCGTCGATCAGCACCACGCCCACACAGGCGCGATAGGGCAGGGCCGCCTGTTCCGGCGTCATGCGCCCGGTCCCCGTTCAGCCCGTCACTTCATTGCCGTGTCCTGCGGGGCCAGCGCCGACATGCCACGCAGGATGTCGATGGCATAGGCCAGTTGATAGTCCTCTTCCCGCAGGCGGGCGGCATCCTCGGCCTTGCGGCGCTCGGCCTCGAACTGCTCGCGCTCGGCCTCGGTCATGCTGTCGTTCGACAGCGCGCCGCGCAGGTCGGCTTCGGACCGGCTGAGCGGCGGGGCGGCGGCCTCGTCCTCTTCGCCGGCGGGCGTGCGCGGCGGCTGCTCCACCACGATGTCGGGCGACACGCCCAGGGCCTGGATCGAGCGGCCCGAGGGGGTGTAGTAGCGCGAAGTCGTCAGACGCATCGCACCGTCACCGCGCAGCGGGATGACTGTCTGGACCGATCCCTTGCCGAAGCTGCGGGTGCCGATGATGATGGCGCGGCGATGGTCCTGCAGCGCACCCGCGACGATTTCCGACGCCGAGGCAGAGCCGCCGTTGATCAGCACGACCATCGGTTTGCCCTCGATCATGTCGCCGGCGGTGGCGTTGAAGCGTTCGCCCTGATCGGCCTCACGACCGCGGGTCGAGACGATCTCTCCCTGATCGAGGAAGGCGTCGGTGACGCGGATCGCCTGGTTGAGCAGCCCGCCGGGATTGTTGCGCAGGTCGAGCACGACGCCGTTCACGTTCTCCAGCCCGCCCAGCTCCTCGATCGCCTCGGCGATGGTGTCGTTCAGATTTGTGAAGGTCTGGTCGTTGAAGGTCGACACGCGGACGACGACGGTATCGCCTTCTACGCGGGTGCGCACGGCCGTCAGCTTTATGGTGTCGCGGATGATCGACACGTCGAACGGCTCTGCCGTGCCTTCGCGCACAACGGTGATGATGATCTCGGATCCCACCGGGCCGCGCATCAGGTCCACCGCCTGATCCAGCGTCAGGCCCAGCACGGATTCACCGTCGACATGGGTGATCAGGTCGCCGGCCTCCATCCCCGCCTGATCGGCGGGGGTGCCGTCCATCGGGGCCACGACCTTCACGAAGCCCTCTTCCTGCGTGACCTCGATGCCGAGGCCGCCGAATTCGCCGCGGGTCTGCACCCGCATGTCGGAAAAGTCGTCTGGCGCGAGGTAGCCCGAATGCGGATCGAGCGAGGTGAGCATGCCGTTGATCGCGGCCTCGATCAGGTCGGCCGGTTCCACCTCTTCGACATATTGCGAGCGGATGCGTTCGAAAATGTCGCCGAAGAGGTCGAGTTGCTGGTAGACCGAGGCATTGCGGCTTGATTCCTGCGCGACGAGCGGGCCGGCGACCTGTGTCGTCAGCAGCGCCCCCGCCAGCGTGCCGCCCAGCACGGCTAACGCGAATTTCCTCATGGCGTTCTCTTTCCCCTTGCTTCGCTCCGCCGCGGATGGGCCCGGCCCGTCGCCCCTGCGGATCTTTCGTCGTTCATAGCGCGTTTCGCTGCGGTCGGAAACCGCGTCGGTGCGGCCGAAACAGCCGTTTCCCGTCAAGACATAGCGACCGCGCGGCCGGAACCCGTTCACAATCGCGTAGCACTCAGACGATCAGGCTCTGCCCGGTCATCTCGGGTGCCTGCGGCAGACCCATCAGCTGCAGCACCGTGGGCGCTAGGTCGGCGAGCCGTCCGTTGCGCAGGCGGGCGCCCTGCGGGCCGCCCAGAAGGATCACCGGCACCGGATTGGTGGTGTGCGCCGTGTGCGGCCCGCCGGTTTCGGGGTCGATCATGGTTTCGCAGTTGCCGTGATCGGCGGTGACGATCATCGCGCCGCCCGCGGCGTCCAGCGCGTCGCAGGCGGCCGCCAGGCCGCGATCCACCGCCTCACAGGCGGCGATGGCGGCCGACAGGTCGCCGGTGTGGCCCACCATGTCGGGGTTCGCGAAGTTCACCACGATCAGGTCGTAGCCGCGCCCGATGGCGGCGACCAGTTCGCGCGTCACTTCGGCGGACGACATCTCGGGTTGCAGATCGTAGGTCGCGACCTTGGGCGAGGGGGCCATGTAGCGATCCTCTCCCTCCTCGGGCGCTTCCTTGCCGCCGTTCAGGAAGAAGGTGACATGGGGGTATTTCTCGGTCTCGGCCAGGCGGAACTGGCGCAGCCCGTGCGCGGCGACCCACGCGCCCAGAGTGTTGGAAATGTCCTGTTTCGGGAACATCGTGGCCATGAATCGGTCGTGCGATGTGGAATAATCCACCATGCCCAGCATCTGTGCCCAAGCGGGGCGCGGGCCGGTGTCGAATGCGTCGAAGGCCGGAGCGCCCAGCGCCGAGAGGATCTCGCGCGCGCGGTCGGTACGAAAGTTCATGCAGAGGATGCCGTCACCGTCCCGCGCGCCGGTGTAATCGTAGATGACGGTGGGGGCGATGAACTCGTCCGTCTCGCCGCGGCCATGTGCGGCGGTCACCGCCTCGGCCGCGCTGGCCGCCGTCTCGCCCTTGGCCCGAACGATCGCGTCAAAGGCGCGGGCCACCCGGTCCCACCGCGTGTCGCGGTCCATCGCCCAGTAGCGCCCGATCACCGTCGCGATGCGCGCGCCTTCGGGCAGGGCGGCCGTCAGATCGTCGATGTAGCCGGGGGCCGAGGTCGGCGGCACGTCGCGCCCGTCGGTAATCGCGTGCACGGACACCGGAACGCCCGCCGCCGCGATGGTGGCCACCGCGGCCTTGATGTGGGCCAGATGCGCGTGCACGCCGCCGTCCGAGACCAACCCCAGCAGATGCGCGGTGCCGCCCGACTGCTTCAGCCTGTCGATGAAGGCCAGAAGCCGCGGGTTCGCAGCAAAGCTGCCATCCTGCAGCGCGAGGTCGATCTGGCCCAGGTCCATGGCGACCACCCGGCCCGCGCCGATGTTGGTGTGCCCGACCTCGGAATTGCCCATCTGGCCGCGCGGCAGGCCGACGTCGGGGCCGTGGGTGATCAGCGTGGCGTGGGGGCAATCGGCCCAGAGCCGGTCGAAGGTGGGCGTCGCGGCCAGATGCGGCGCGTTGCCCTCGCTGCGGTCGCTCAGCCCCCAGCCGTCAAGGATGCAGAGCACTACGGGTTTCCTGCCGGTCATCGCCAATCTCCGTGCCGCAATGCGGCCGTTCTATGCGGCATGGTCACGGGCCACAACTCACTCGCGGTGATAGGGGCCGCCGGACAGGATCGAGGCCGCGCGATACAGCTGCTCGGCCAGCATCGCGCGGACCAGCATGTGCGGCCAGACCATCCGGCCTAACGACAGTTGCGCTGCCGCCCGGTCGCGCAAGGCCGGGTCCACCCCGTCCGCGCCGCCGATCACGAAGGCCGCCGCGCCCGCGCCATCATCGCGCCAGCGGGCAAGCAGGGCGGCGAAATCGGGCGATGTCATCTGCTGGCCGCGTTCGTCCAGCACGCATAACATCGCGCCTTCTGGCACGGCGCGAGCGAGCAACGCGCCCTCGGCCGCCATACCGGCGCCCTTGGCGTCCACCTCCACGACCTCTACCGGGCCGAGGCCAAGCGCCCGCCCGGTTCGATCAAACCGTTTCAGATAGTCGTCAACCAGCGCCTTTTCGGGCCCGGCGCGCAGCCGGCCCACGGCGCAAAGGCGCAGTTTCACTCAGCTCCGGGCGATATGGGCCGTGCTCGGCATCCAGATCTTTTCAAGCTGGTAAAACTCGCGCACTTCAGGGCGGAAGACATGGACGATCACGTCGCCCGCGTCGATCAGCACCCAGTCGCCGGTTTCCTTGCCCTCGATCTTGCAGATCAACCCGAAATCCTCTTTCAGGCGGTCCACCAGCTTTTCGGCGATTGCGGCGACCTGCCGCGTCGAGCGGCCCGACGCGATGACCATGTGATCGGCCATTTCCGACCGGCCGCGCAGCGGAATCGCCACCACGTCTTCGGCCTTGTCGTCGTCGAGAGAGGCAAGGATACGGCGCAGCAGCGCATCGCTGTCCACCGTGTCGATTGGGGCGGTCAAGGCCGCGCCCGGTGCAACCGATCCTGCGGTTGCCTGTTGCGTCTGAGACAGGACATCGTCCTCCTTTGCTGCGTGCCGCCATTCTGCCCCGGCACCGGGCACAAGCGAAATGTAACATCGCATGGGTGAAATCTCAATGACGGCACGGCCGGCCGCAGTTGCCTGCAGGCGGATTCAGGCGTATTAGGCGGGCCATGTTCATCTACTTCGACATCGGCGACCGCGCCCGCCTGCGCGAACGCTTCTTCGGCGCGGCGCGTTCGGTGCTCGCGCGCCTGTGACGCGCGCCTGCCCTCGTCGCCTGCCAACAGACCCAGCCGAAAGAGATCGCCATGACCGGCCCGAGAACGCTTTACGACAAGATCTGGGACGACCACGTCGTCCACGAAGCCGAAGACGGCACCTGCCTGCTCTATATCGACCGCCATCTGGTCCACGAAGTGACCAGCCCGCAGGCGTTCGAGGGGCTGCGCCTCGCGGGCCGCAAGGTCCGTGCGCCGGAAAAGACCATCGCCGTGCCCGACCACAACGTCCCCACCACCTGGGACCGGGAAAAGGGCATCGACAACGAGGAGAGCCGCATCCAGGTCGAGGCGCTGGACAAGAACGCCAAGGATTTCGGCATCCACTACTATCCCGTGTCCGACATCCGGCAGGGGATCGTCCACATCATCGGCCCCGAACAAGGCTGGACGCTGCCTGGCATGACCATCGTCTGCGGTGACAGCCATACCGCCACCCACGGCGCCTTTGGCGCGCTGGCCCACGGCATCGGCACCTCGGAAGTCGAGCATGTGCTGGCGACGCAGACGCTGATCCAGAAGAAATCGAAGAACATGAAGGTCGAGATCACGGGCAAGCTGCCGCCCTGGGTCACGGCCAAGGACATCACGCTGTCGATCATCGGCGCCACCGGCACCGCGGGCGGCAACGGCCATGTCATCGAATACTGCGGCGAGGCGATTCGCGAACTGTCGATGGAAGGCCGGATGACCGTCTGCAACATGGCGATCGAGGGCGGCGCGCGCGCGGGCATCATCGCGCCGGACGAAAAGACCTTTGAATACGTGAAGGGCCGCCCCCACGCCCCGAAGGGCGCGAAGTGGGAGGCCGCGCTGGCCTACTGGAAAACCCTCTTCTCCGACGAGGGCGCGCATTGGGACAAGGTCGTGACCATCCGCGCCGAGGATATCGCCCCGGTTGTCACCTGGGGCACCAGCCCCGAGGATGTGCTGCCGATCACCGGCACCGTGCCCGCCCCCGAAAGCTTCGCCGGCGGCAAGGTCGAGGCCGCGCGGCGCTCGCTGCAATACATGGGCCTGACGCCGGGCACCAAGCTGACCGACGTGAAGATCGACGCGGTCTTCATCGGGTCCTGCACCAACGGCCGGATCGAGGATTTGCGCGCCGCCGCCGGCGTGCTGAAGGGCCGCAAGCTTGCCCCCGGCGTGCGCGGCATGGTCGTGCCCGGCTCCGGCCTCGTCCGTCTGCAGGCGGAAGAAGAGGGGCTGGACAGGATCTTCAAGGATGCCGGCTTCGAATGGCGGCTTGCCGGCTGTTCGATGTGCCTGGGCATGAACCCCGACCAGCTGGCCCCCGGCGAACGCTGCGCCGCCACCAGCAACCGCAACTTCGAGGGCCGCATGGGCCGCGGTGGCCGCACCCATCTGATGAGCCCGGTGATGGCCGCCGCCGCGGCGGTGACGGGGCGTCTGACGGATGTGCGCGACCTGATGGCGGAAACCGCCGACGCCTGATGCATCGATC
This sequence comes from Paracoccaceae bacterium, assembly GCA_041687395.1. GTDB lineage: Bacteria > Pseudomonadota > Alphaproteobacteria > Rhodobacterales > Rhodobacteraceae > JAWLCA01. The sequence continues at coordinate 78,629 of JAWLCA010000007.1, forward strand.
CTGAACGCGATGGGCCCCGTTCGACACCGCGTCGGATGGGGCCTTTTCGTTGAGCGCGCGTGCCGAGCACGTTGGTGCAGTCGCAATGGCCAGCGATTCGTCGCGGTCATGGCGGCCCAGTCAGGCCGTTTCTTTGTCGACCTGCGAATACATCCATGTGTTGAGCCTGCGGCTTCGCTGTGCCCGCATGGGTTGCTATGGGCCGACATTTCCGCCGCCATTCACGGCCAGCATCGCTGATTTCTCTTTGTTGGCCGCCAAACTCACGTTAACGTGCGGTTAACCAATAGGCGGATTTTCGCCCTGTTGGCGGACCATGAAAGGATTTTTGATCATGAAATATGGAACTTTCCTCGCAACCACGGCGGCGGCCGTCATCGGGGCGTCGGGTGCAATGGCGTCGGGCGTGTCGATCGACCAGATCGGCGCCATCTGGCAGAATCCTACGGGCAGCGCGATCACCGGAGGCAACTTCGCCGTCGACAACGGCGACGGCGATCCCGCCGTTGGCGGCGAAACCGTGACGATCTTCTGGGGCAGCCCAACCACGACGCAAGGTGGACGGTCGGGTTATTCCTTCAACCCGACGGATGTGTCCTTCCCCGCAACCGCCGACTCGCCCTTTGCACTGGGTGAGTTCATCCACTTCAACCGCCCGATCTTCGAGTCTGGTGGCGATCTGTCGACGGTGGAGCTGAACTTCGTTTTCGGCGGAACACCCAATCTCGGCTCGTTCACGTCGTTCGGGGCGATCTTCGATTTCACGCACGACGAGACGTTGAACGATGCGGATGAGTGCCCGGCTGATAGCCCGCCCTGCAATGACCTCGTGACTGTTTCCGCGGTTGGTGGGGCGAGCGAGTCCGTGCGCGTGGGGCAAGAGGTCTATACCTTCACCCTGCTCGGCTTCAGTCCGACAGGTGTTGAAGGCAGCTTCAGCAACCAATTCTCGACGGTCGAAGGGTTGAATAACTCTTCATCGCTTTGGGCGGTCTACACGGTGGCCCCGATTCCGCTTCCGGCGGCGGGCTGGCTGCTGGTTGGCGGCCTCGGCGCCCTCGGCGTCGCGGCACGCCGCCGGCGCAAGGACGCCTGACCGGGCCCACGCCCGGGTCAACTGGAACCCCGCCCCCGTGGCGGGGTTCCCCTGACATCAAACCACAGCCTTTTCCTCTCCGTCCGCATCGGATGCGGTTTCCCGTCGCCGTGCGTTCAGCGTGTCTTTCGCAGGGGCCAGAGTGTGGCTTGCACCGCGATTGCCGGGCAGCGGGAAAGTACGGCCATTAGCGCCATCGATCCCGACCTTGCGCGCACACGGTCCTTGATTCGAACCCCGGCACTGCGATTGCCGGCTTTTCGGGCAGGCCCGAGTAAAACACAATCACATTCCCGTAATGAGCGATGGCACGCAAGTCTCGCTCTACCTTCGGTTGCGGTGGGTCGGATCTGACCCGCTGAAAGTCCGACGAAAGCGGGCCGAGCCGGTAATTTTGGTAGCCTTTCAGGGCCGGATGGATTAATGTTTCGTTAATCGGTGGCGTTTGTTGGGCATGTATCGCGCCTCGAGCAACAGTATATGGAGTACCGACATGAAACACACTACATTCCTGGCCACCACGGCGGCCGCAGCATTCTTCGCCACGGGGGCGATGGCATCGGAAGTCGATATCACCGTGATCGACGCAGCTTGGGCCGATCCTGTGCCTGCAGCAAACGCGGACATCGACAACAGCGACCCGGACAAGGTCATGGTTAGGTGGCCGACAGTAGAGTCGAAGAACAAGTCTGGATATGATTTCGAGCGGGCAGCCCTGCCGTTCTCGCCCGATCCGTCTGACCCGTTCAGCCTCGGCACATTTACGCACATCAACTTCGGGATTCCGGACAATACGGCCATCACGGCTGTGAACCTTGAGTTCACCTTCGGCGGAACCGCCGAGGATAGCCCCGAAGTGACCTTCGATGCGGTCTTCAACTTCTTCCACAACGAGACCGACAATAATGAGCCGTGTCCTGACGACTCTGTGACAGTCTGTGACGACGTGGTGACCGTCAGCGCCGTTGGTGGAGCAGACGAAGTCGTCGTGGTGAACGGCAAGAAGTACACCTTCACCCTGCTTGGCTTCAGCAAGGACGGTGGCTTCACGTTCAGCAACGAGTTTCTCTCGGCCGAAGGTGGCATCAACCAGGCTGATCTCTATGCTCGGTACACAGTCGCGCCGATCCCGCTGCCCGCAGCCGGTTGGCTGTTGCTCGGTGGTCTGGGCGTAATGGGTGCGGTTGCACGCCGGCGCAAGGCTGCCTGATTTCGAATTTACTGGACGCTGAACTGGAAACCCCGCCCATCGTGGCGGGGTTTTCGTTTTTGCGGTTGGCCTTTCGACGGCGAAGCTTCTAAAAGACGGCGCAGTGGCGGGGCCGAGCGTGTAAAGGGCCCGTTGCGCGGCCGCGCGCCGGTGCCACCGCTCTGGTGGCAGTGTGGTGGCGCACTGGTGGCAGCAGATGCCGCACAAGATATGGTAGGATGGATCAATGGAAAAATTCACCACGCTGACCGGGATCGCGGCACCGATGCCGCTGGTCAACATCGACACCGACATGATCATCCCGAAGCAGTTCCTGAAGACGATCAAGCGCACGGGGCTTGGCAAGAACCTCTTCGACGAAATGCGCTACACGCCCGAAGGCGAGGAAATCCCAGATTTCGTGCTGAACCAGCCCGCCTGGCGCAACGCCGAGATTCTGGTTGCGGGCGACAACTTCGGTTGCGGATCGTCGCGTGAACACGCGCCCTGGGCGCTCTTGGATTTCGGCATCCGCTGCGTGATCTCCCCCAGTTTCGCCGACATCTTCTACAGCAACTGCTTCAAGAACGGTATCCTGCCGATCACCCTGCCCGAAGATCAGGTGGCCGTGCTGATGGAGGATGCGAAGAAGGGAGCGAACGCCCGCATCACGGTGGACCTTGAGGCGCAGACGGTGACCACATCGGACGGACAGAGCTTCCCTTTCGAGGTCGATCCGTTCAAGAAGCATTGCCTTCTCAACGGCTTGGACGATATCGGCTTGAGCCTTGAAAAGGCCGCGGCCATCGACGCCTATGAGGCGCGGGCCGTCACACAGCGCCCTTGGGCCTGAGCCGGCATCAGGGTTAACGCAGTCTTAATCCGGTCCGCCCACGGTGGTGGCGATGGCCCGGATTCTGCTTCTGATCGCGCTCTGTCTGCTGTCCGCGCCCGCGCGGGCTGAATCGCTTCGTATCGCCGCCTATCACACCGATCTGCGCCGCGACGGACCCGGGCTTCTGCTGCGCGACATCCTGCGCGGCGACGACCAGGTGGCGGCGCTGGTGCAGGTGATCGCCGAGGTCGCACCCGACGTCCTGCTGCTGCTGCGGTTCGATTACGATCACGGTCAGGCGGCGCTTTCGGCCTTCGCCGACCTGGTCGCGGCCGGGGGAGTCGTCTATCCCCACCGCTTCGCCCTGCGCCCGAACGCCGGAATGGCGACGGCACTGGATATGGACGGCGACGGGCGGCTTGGCACGCCCGACGATGCACAAGGCTACGCCCCCTACGCCGGCGCCGGCGGCATGGCGATCCTTTCGCGGCTGCCGATCGACGCGTCGGCGACTCGTGATTTCTCGCGCTTTCTCTGGCGCGACCTGCCGGGAGCACTGCTGCCCGATGCACCGGCCGAGGCGCTGGCGATTCAACGCCTGCCCTCGGTCGGGCATTGGGACGTGCCGGTGATCCTGCCCGGCGGCGGGCGGCTGCACCTGCTGACGTTTCACGCATCGACCCCGGCCTTTGGGCGGGGTGACCGCAACCTGCGTCGCAACCATGACGAGGTGCGGTTCTGGCAGCGTTACCTCGACGGCGCGCTCACCGTCCCGCCGCCGGACGGACCGCTGGTGCTGCTGGGCAGTGCGAATCTCGATCCACAGGCGGGCGATGGGATCGGGCAGGCAATGGCCGAGTTGCTGGCCCATTCGCGCTTGCAGGATCCCGCCCCGACCAGCCAGGGCGCCGCGGCAGCCTCCGCTTCGCGCGCCGATCCCGCGCAAGCGACGGTGGACTGGGACCGCCCCGGCCGGCTGCGCGCCGTCTATGTCCTGCCCTCTGACGACCTGACGGTGACCGGATCGGGCGTGTTCTGGCCCGCCCCCGGCGATCCGCTGGCCGATGTGGCCGAGAAGGCCTCGCGTCACCGCTTGGTCTGGGTCGATCTCGCGCTGCCTTGATTCCCCCGGGTCAAGCGGCTACGCCCGCCGCGGAACCGAACAACACGAGGCGCCCATGTCCAATCCTTCTCTTCTCATCTTGCCCGGCGACGGCATCGGCCCCGAGGTCATGGCCGAGGTCCGCAAGGTCATCGACTGGTTCGGCGCAAAGCGCGGCATTACCTTCGACGTGACCGAGGATCTGGTGGGCGGCTGCGCCTATGACGCCCACGGCACGCCACTGACCGACGAGACGATGGAAAAGGCTCAGGCCGCCGACGCGGTGCTGCTGGGGGCCGTGGGTGGGCCGAAATACGACGATCTGGATTTCAGCGTGAAGCCCGAACGCGGATTGCTGCGCCTGCGCAAGGAGATGGATCTTTACGCAAACCTGCGCCCCGCGCAGTGCTTCGACGCGCTGGCGGACTTCTCCAGCTTGAAGAAGGAGGTCGTAACCGGCCTCGATATCCTGATCATCCGCGAACTCACCTCGGGCGTCTATTTCGGCGAGCCGCGCGGCATCTTCACCGAGGGCAACGAGCGGGTGGGCATCAACACCCAGCGCTACACCGAGTCGGAAATCGCCCGCGTCGCCCGTTCGGCCTTCGAGCTTGCGCGCAAGCGGCAGAACAAGGTCTGCTCGATGGAGAAGGCCAACGTGATGGAATCCGGCGTCCTGTGGCGTCAGGTGGTGCAGGAGATCCACGACAAGGAATACCCCGACGTGGAACTGTCGCACATGTACGCTGACGCCGGCGCGATGCAGCTGACCCGCTGGCCAAAGCAGTTCGACGTGATCGTGACCGACAACCTGTTCGGCGATCTGCTGTCCGACCTGGCGGCGATGCTCACCGGCAGCCTGGGCATGTTGCCCTCGGCCAGCCTGGGCGCGCCGATGGCGAACGGTCGGCCCAAGGCGCTGTATGAACCGGTGCACGGGTCTGCCCCCGACATCGCCGGGCAGGGCAAGGCGAACCCGATCGCCTGCATCCTGTCGTTCGCGATGTCGCTGCGCTACTCCTTCGACTTGGGGGACGAGGCCGCGCGGGTGGAACAGGCGGTGGAAAAAGTGCTGGCCGACGGTCTGCGTACGCCGGACCTGATGGGCCCCGAGGGCGGCACGCCCGTCGGGACCGTCGCGATGGGCGATGCGATCGTCGCCGCGCTGGACGCAAGCCTCTAGGCCGCGAGCGCCTGATAGTGCAGGATCCGGTCGGCATGGGCGGTGGTCCTGCGCAGCCACCGGATGCTGTCAGTCAGCGCAAAGACCCGCGCGGTTGCCATGCCGCGCGCGGCGGCCTGTCCGATCGCTCGGGCCCGGAAACGATCCTCGATTCGCGCCAGTCGCTGCTCCAGCCGGGTCAGCCTTGCGGAGATGTGCGCGGCCTCCTGGGGCCTGGCGGCGGCACGGCGCAGCAGCGCCCCCAGAAGCCGCGCCGGGCGCGCCAGCCGGGCATCCTGCATCGCGTGCAGGATGCGCGCTTGCTGGCCGGCACGGTGGGTCATCCGGTGCAGGTGATCGAACTCGTGCAGCAGCGCGCTGTAGCGGGCCTGCAGGTCAGACTTGTCCGGCGGCAGCACGATCTTCGCCAGATAGTCGTCAAGCGCCGCCACCGCACCTTCTGCCCGCTCGCGTGATCGCGGCATACCAGTCAGGCCGCCCCCTGGGCGCAGGGTTGCCCCCAAGGCCGCGAACAGTTCTTCCGTGACGGCCCGCGCCGTGCTGGCCGCGGCGGTGATTGCGCTGCCGGCATCGTCCAGAAGCGCCGGGTCGAGCCGGTCGGTCAGTTCCCGGTCATGATCGGGCACCAGCCATTGCACCGCCCGGGCGTAGGGCCCGACAAAGGGCAGGAACAGCGCCGTGCCCGCCAGGTTGAAACCGGTGTGAAACAGCACCAGCGCCGTCTGGTCGTCCGGGAAAAGCGCGCTGTCGCGCAGAATCGGCACCAGCAGGTCCAGCAGCAGAAAGGCCAGAATCCCGGTCATCAGGTTGAACATCAGATTCGCGAGCGCCGCCTGCCGCATTGCCACCGATCCCCCGATCGAGGCCATGACCGCCGTCGTCGTCGAACCGATGTTCATCCCGATCGCGATGGCGGCGGCCTGATCGAAACTCAGCGTGCCGGCGCCCAACAGCACCAGCGCGGCCGCCACCCCCGCGCTGGAGGATTGCGTCAGCACCGTGATCCCGATCCCGAGCCCCAGAAGCTGCAGCCGCGCCATCCAGCCCGTGCCCGGCAGATCGGCCGGTGTCAGCCGCCCTTCGAACCCGGCCATGCCGGCCTGCATCGCGTCGATCCCGATGAACAGCAGCGCGAACCCAGCCAACCCGCGGCCCAGCCGCGCCCATTGCGCCCCGCCCAGCACCGCCAGCAGGCTGGCCGCGAACAGAAGCGGCAGCGCCACCATGCCGAGCTGCAGCTTGAAGCCCAGCAGCACCACGATCCAGCCCGTCGCCGTGGTGCCGATATTGGCGCCGAACAGCACCCCCAGCGCCTGCTGAAAGCTGAGCATCCCGGCACCCACGAAACCGATCGTCATCAGCGTCGTCGCGTGGGACGATTGCACCACCGCCGTCGCCGCCGCCCCGGTCGCCACCCCGGTCAGGGGCGTGCGGGTGAAGCGCTCCAGCGCCGTCCGGGCCGACCCGCTGGCGAGTTCCTTCAGCGCCGCGGTCATGGTCTGCATCCCGAACAGGATCATCCCGACGCCGCCCAAGAGCGCCAGAACCTCGGCCGTGAAAAGATTGCCCGGTGTCATGCGTCTGTCACGATGGCAGAGCCGCGAAGGGCCGGCAACATGCCGCGCGCCCCGTTGAGCCGCAGGCCATGGCGTCGTAGGGTGACCCGAACCAGTTAGCGCCAACATCCGCGGCACGAGGGGTCCCATGTCGAACAACACGCGCGGCGCGCTGCTGGCGCTTCTGGCCTTCGGAATCTTCGCCACCCACGATGTGGTCGTGAAGACGCTGGGCGCCAGTTACTCCGCGTTCCAGATCGTGTTCTTTAGCGTGCTGATGGGCTTTCCCTTCATCACGATGATGCTGATCTCGGACCGGACCGAGGGCAACCTGCGCCCGCGCCATCCGTGGTGGACCTTGGCGCGGACGGGGGCGGCCGTGGTGACGGGGGTGAGCGCCTTCTACGCCTTCTCGAACCTGCCGTTGGCGCAGGTCTATGCGATCCTTTTCGCCACGCCGCTTCTGATCACAGTGCTGGCGATCCCGATGCTGGGCGAAAGGGTGCGTCTGCGCCGCTGGGCGGCGGTAATCGTGGGGCTGGTGGGCGTGCTGATCGTGCTGCGCCCCGGCCAGGACGCCTTCGAACTGGGTCATCTGGCGGCCCTGACGGCGGCCTGCGGCAGTGCTCTGACCTCGATCATCGTGCGAAAGATCGGATCGGAAGAGCGCAGCGTTGTGCTGATCCTCTACCCGATGCTTGCCAACTGCCTGATCATGGCCGCGATCCTGCCCTTCGTCTACCAGCCGATGCCGATGATCCATTTCGCAGGCTTCGCCGTCATCGCCGTGTGCGCCTTTGTCGCGATGCTGCTGACGATCTTCGCCTATCGTCTGGCCGAGGCGGGGACCGTCGCGCCCATGCAGTATTCCCAGATCATCTGGGCCGCCGGCTACGGGTATTTCTTTTTCGACGAGACGCCGGACCTCTACACTTGGCTGGGCGCGGCAGTGATCATCGGCTCTGGTCTCTACATCCTGTTCCGCGAAAGCCGCACGCCCGCGTCCGAGCATCGCCCGGTGCTGCAGACCCAGGGCCGCCCCGAAACCGGCACCTCGCCGCGCATCAGCCTGGTGCGGCGGCTGGCCGGCGCGCGGCAGACCGGCGAATGACGCTTGCAAATGGGGCCGCGGTTCGCTAACTCGCCCCCACGGTCGGAGTGTAGCGCAGCCTGGTAGCGCACCTGCTTCGGGAGCAGGGGGTCGGAGGTTCGAATCCTCTCACTCCGACCAACGCATCCCACCCCCTTGCATCTGTCGCTTCACACGGTAACTGTCTGCCCGCAAGCTGGGGGAGACATGCGGACAGGTCTGGTCTTTCTGGTGCTCGGCTACGTGCTGAGCCAGTTCTATCGCGCGTTCCTGGCGGTACTGACGCCGGTGCTACGGCAGGATCTGGGCGCGGGGGCGGACGATCTGGCGCGCGCCTCGGGCCTGTGGTTCCTGGGCTTCGCGCTGATGCAGATCCCCATCGGCTGGTCGCTCGACCGGCTGGGGCCACGGCGCACGGCGGCCTGGATCCTGGGCATCGGCGGCGGCGGCGGGGCGGCGGTCTTTGCCTCGGCGCGGGGCACGCTGGCGCTGGACCTGGCGATGATCATGATCGGCGCTGGCTGCGCGCCGGTGCTGATGGCCACCTTCTACATCTTCGCCCGCACTTTTTCCCCCGCCGTCTTCGGCACGCTGGCGGGGGCGACCATCGGCGTGGGCTCGTTCGGCAACCTGGCCAGCGCCCTGCCCCTTGCCTGGGCGATCGAGGCGTTCGGCTGGCGCGAGACTCTCTGGGCGCTGTCGGCGATCACCGTCGCCTCGGCGCTGGCGGTGGCCCGCTTCGTGCAGGATCCCCCCGCCGTGGTCAGTGCCGACGGCCAGAAGGGCTCGCTTCTGGACCTGCTGCGCATGCCCGCCTTGTGGCTCTTGATCCCGATCATGCTGGTGAACTATGCGCCTGCGGCCGGCCTCCGCGGCCTCTGGATCGGCCCCTATTATACCGAGATGTATGGCGCGACGGCATCCGGCATCGGGCAGGTGACGCTGCTGATGGGCGTGGCGATGGTGATCGGCAACTTTGCCTACGGCCCGCTGGACCGCTGGTTCGGGACCCGCAAATGGGTGGTGATCTTCGGCAATACGGCCGGCATGGTCTGCCTGTTCCTTCTCTGGGCCTTTCCGTTGCCGGGCTACTGGACGGCGGCGCTGCTGTTCGCGGCGATTGGCCTCTTCGGTGCGTCCTTCCCGATGATCATGGCACACGGCCGCAGCTTCTTTCCGCCGCATCTGGTGGGCCGGGGGGTGACGCTGCTGAACTTCTTCGGCATCGGTGGGGTGGGGCTTCTGCAACTGGCCAGCGGCCATGTCCATGCCGCCGCCACCCCGCCGCCGGTGACGGCTCCCTTTTCGGCGCTGTTCCTGTTCTTCGCACTGGCGATGGCCGCGGGCCTTGCCCTTTACGCCTTCTCCGAGGATCGCACCGACTGACGCCCCCCTTTCGCCGGGCCCGCCGATGGTCTATGCACCGCGGTCAAATCTGATCCGCAAAAGGAGCCATCAAGGATGGGCTACAAGGTCGTCGTCGCCGGCGCCACGGGCAACGTGGGCCGCGAAATGCTCAACATCCTCGCCGAGCGGGAGTTTCCCGTAGACGAGATCGCGGTCCTCGCCAGCCGCCGCAGCCAGGGCACCGAGGTCAGCTTCGGCGACCGCACCCTGAAGTGCCAGGATATCGAGCAGTTCGATTTCACCGGCTGGGATATCGCACTTTTCGCCATCGGGTCCGGCCCGACCAAGACCTATGCGCCCAAGGCCGCGAAGGCGGGCTGCGTCGTGATCGACAACTCCAGCCTCTACCGCTACGATCCCGACGTGCCGCTGGTCGTCCCGGAAGTGAACCCCGAGGCGGTCGAGGGTTACAAGAAGAAGATGATCATCGCCAACCCCAACTGCTCTACCGCGCAGATGGTCGTGGCGCTGAAGCCGCTGCACGACCGGGCAAAGATCAAGCGCGTCGTCGTCTCCACCTACCAGTCGGTCTCCGGCGCGGGGAAAGAGGGGATGGATGAGCTGTGGGATCAGACCAAGTCGATCTACAACCCGACCGACAACAAGCCACCGAAGAAGTTCACCAAGCAGATCGCCTTCAACGTGATCCCGCATATTGACGTCTTCCTGGATGATGGCTCGACCAAGGAAGAATGGAAGATGGTGGCGGAAACCAAGAAGATCATGGACCCGTCGATCCGCGTGACCGCGACCTGCGTGCGCGTGCCGGTCTTCGTCGGTCATTCCGAGGCGATCAACATCGAGTTCGAGGAGTTCCTGGATGATGACGAGGCCCGCGAGATCCTGCGCGAGGCACCCGGCATCATGGTAATCGACAAGCGCGAGGACGGTGGCTACATCACGCCGGTCGAATGCGTGGGCGACTACGCCACCTTCATCAGCCGCATCCGGCAGGACAGCACCATCGAAAACGGCCTGAACCTGTGGTGCGTATCGGACAACCTGCGCAAGGGCGCGGCGCTGAACGCGGTGCAGATCGCCGAGACGCTGGGCAACCGCTGCCTGAAGAAGGGGTGAGCGCCGTCCGCAAACGCTCCGTTGGAGCGTTTGCAGGCGCGAACTCCCGCAGCGCAAGCGAAAGGCCGGGACGGCGCAGTCTGCACTCGCCTGCGGCGCCGGGCCGGCCAGCGGGCGCAATGTATGCACGCCAGATGCACATGAATCATACGTGGGTGTGCAGGCGTTTCGGGCCTAGAATCTCTCGGCCCGCAGCACTTCGCAATCGGTCACGCTGACCACGCCGATGTGGCGGTTGACGACCCGGAACACCGCCTGCAACAGCCCCTCCAGCCGGTCGGGCCGGATCAGGCAGACCACCGCCACCATGCCCGACCGGCCAACCTGCCCCTCGCGGGTCCACTGGCCTGATCGGCCCGATCCGCCGCTGACCGGCAAGACCGTGAAGCCGGTGACGCCGGCCTCCACAAGCACCTCGGTCAGCCGCCGCTCCATGACCGCTTCGATGATGATTTCAACGCGTTTGGCCTGATGGGTCTGCATGGCTCAGCCCCCCGTGACGGCTGTTGCGAGCGCCAGGTAGATCGGGATCCCCAGCGTCAGGTTGAAGGGAAAGGTGACGCCCAGCGCAAGCGTCAGATAGATCGACGGGTTCGCCTCGGGCAGGGCCACGCGCATCGCTGCGGGCACCGCTATGTAGCTGGCGGATGCCGACAGCACCATCAGGATCGCCGCGCCCCCCGGTGACAACCCCAGCGCCAGCGCCGCCGCCATCCCCATCAGGCTACCCACCACCGGCATCAGGACGCCAAAGCCCAGCACCCCCGGAGTCAGCACCCCCCTGGCCGACCGCAACCCCCGCCCGGCGACCAGCCCCATGTCCAGCAGAAACAGGCACAGGACGCCCTTGAACGGCGCAGTTATGAAGGCGTCGATCTCGGCTAGCCCCTCCTGCCCCGTCGCGGCGCCAATGACGAAGGCCCCCAACAGCAGAACGATGGAGCCATTGAGTAGGATTTCGCGCCACAGGCCCGCATCCATTCCGCGCCCGGCCCCCTGCCGGCTGATGAGCCAGAGCGCAGAGAGGATCGCGGGCGCCTCCATCGCAGCGGCGACGGCGACCATGTAGCCCTCGTAGGCGATGCCCTGGCTGGTCAGCACCGAGGTCGCGGCGACGAAAGTGACGATGGAGATGGAACCGTAGTGCGCCGCAACAGCGGCCGCATCGAGGGTCGAAAGGCCCGTCATCACCCGCAGCATTGCGAAGGCCACGAAGGGAATCGCCGCCGACAGCAGCACGCCGGCGATCAGCGCGAACACCAGTCGCGCATCGACGCCATGCTCGGCCAGACTGGCCCCGCCCTTGAAGCCGATCGCGAAGAGCAGATAGATCGACATCCCCTTGGCGATCGCCTCGGGCACCGACAGGTCGGAGCGCGCCATCGCCGCCAGCAGGCCCAGCGCGAAGGACAGGATGATCGGCGAGATCAGGTTCTGCCCGGCAAGGGTCAGGATATCGGTCATGGCGCGCCTCTGGCCCGGGTCACCCGCCAGATACCCTCCGGGCGCACGCGCGACAAGGACTCAGGCCCCGTTCAGCATGTGATGCAGCTTGCGCCGGCCCCTCTCGATATCGGTTTCGTAGCTGACAAGGGGCGGTTTCAGTCCATGGGCAAAGAACTCGACCCGCATTGCATGGGTCGTCCCCGTCAGCATCACCCGCACGCCACGCCGTGCAGCCTTGTGGACCAGTCCTTCGATCGTGTGGACGGCGGAACTGTCCACCAGCGGCACGTCGGTGAAGTCGATGACCAGCGCGCGGTGCCCATCCGCGATGCGCTCCAGCACGGTCGAGACGGCGGCCGCCGCACCGAAGAAGAACGCCCCGCGGATGCGATAGACCACCACGTCGGGGTCGCTGCCCCCGGTCGGATCGGCGGCCTCGGGGTGCGCGGTGCGGATCTCGGTCGCGCTGGACATGCGGGCGATGAACAGGACCGACCCCAACGCAAAGCCGACCACGATCGCCTCGGTCAGGTCGCGGAACACGGTCAGCAGAAAGGTCACCAACAGCACCGACGCCTCGCCGCGCGAGGCGCGCAGGAAGGACAGGAAGGCCTCCTTCTCGATCATGTTCCACGCCACGACGGCCAGCACGCCCGCCAGCGCTGCCAGCGGGATGAACCCGGCAAGGGGGGCCGCGATCATCATGAATGCCAGGATGACCAGCGCGTGGATCATCCCTGCAACCGGTCCGTGCGCGCCAGCACGCACATTGGTCGCGGTGCGTGCGATGGTGCCGGTGGCGACCATGCCGCCAAACAGGCCAGAGGCGATGTTGGCCACGCCCTGGCCCACCAGCTCCATGTTGGAATTGTGCCGCTCGCCAGTCATCCCGTCGGCGACGACGGCTGACAGCAGCGCCTCGATCGACCCCAGAAGTGCAAAGGCGACCGCGCTGGGAAAGACCGCCTGCACCGTGTCGAACGAAATCTCGGGCAGCTCTGGCATCGGAAGGCCGCGCGGGATCTCTCCGAACTGGCTGGCGATGGTCGCGACCGGCAGGCCGAAGACGGCGGCGGCCACGGTCGTGGCAAGCACGGCCAGCAGCAGCCCCGGCAGCGCCGGGGCGAGCCGCTTGAACGCGACGATCAGCACGACGGTCGCCAGCGCCAGCGTCAGCGTTACGGGGTTCCAGGTTGGCAGCGCCTGCCAGATGGCGGGCAGTTTCTCCAGGATCGGTCCCGGTTCCGGTTCGGCAAAGGTGAGGCCGAGCAATTCGCGCAGCTGGCTGGCAAAGATGATGACTGCGATCCCGGCCGTGAAGCCCACGGTAACGGGGTAGGGAATGAACTTGATGTAGCTGCCTAGGCGGAGCAGCCCCGCCGCGCCCATGAACACGCCAGCCATCATCGTGGCGAGGATCAGCCCGTCGATCCCGTGCAACTGCACCGTGGTCGCCATCAGGACGATGAAGGCCCCCGCGGGTCCACCGATCTGGTGCCGACTGCCGCCGAGCGCGGAGATCAGGAATCCGCCGACGATGGCGGTGTAGAGCCCCATCTCTGGCGTACCGCCGGCGGCGATGGAGATTGCCATTGATAGCGGCAAGGCCACGATGGCGACGGTCACCCCGGCAATGGCGTCGGCGCGAAACTGCGCGCGGCCATAGCCGTCGCGCAGAACGCCGAGAAGGGCTGGGACGAACCTTTCCGAGGCAGGCCTCGACGGTGATGCGGCGGAGTCGGTCATGATGCTGCCGATGAATGAGATGCGGCGACCGTAGGCAGGCAGCACGCCAGACGCAAGGCGGGCGCCTGAGTCATTCAGACGGCAGTGAAGCTCTCGGTCTCTGCGTCAAAGCTGTGCAGGGTGCCGGCGGCGATGTCTTTCAGCGTGCCGTGCAGGCTCAACTGGCCCCGCTCCACTGCGCTGGTGACGAAAGGATAGGTCAGCAGGTTTTCCAGCGACAGGCGCACCCCCTCGGCCTCAAGCCGGCGAAGCCGCCGCTCGGGGTTGGGCTCGTCGGAACAGCGCTCCAGCCCGGGGCGCAGGATTTCCATCCAGCGGGCGACGAAACTGTCGGGGGCGATATGCCGGGCCGTGCCGCAGCGCAGATCGTGATAAGCGCGCACCCCGCCGCAGCCCGAATGGCCCATCACCACGATATGCGCCACACCCAGCGCCACGACCGCGAATTCAATCGCGGCCGGCGTGGCCTGATAGGGGCCGCCATCGATGTAAGGCGGAACCAGGTTGGCAATGTTGCGATGCACGAACATCTCGCCCTCGGCGGTGCCGAAGATGTCGGTGACCAGCATCCGGCTGTCGCAGCAGGCGATCAACATGGTGTGCGGGCGCTGTCCCTCGGTCGCGAGACGCTCGAAATCCTGCGCGCGCCGGTTATAGCTGGTTGCCCGCCACCGGCGAAACCCGTCGGCAAGCTGGCGCGGCAGCGGTTGGATTGCGTGCACGATCGTGGCTCCCTTCGCGGGGTTCGCGGCAATTGAAGTCATTTCGAACAGTTACGCTGCAACGGGGCAAGGTTTTCTTGACGGATTTGCCGCAGCTTTCGGGGCGTGGTGGAGAGACTTCGGACAGGATGAGGAGACCGGGGTGGCTGTAGATCAGATGTTCTGCATGGCAACCGAAGAGGACGGCGTGCCGTTCGATCCCGAACAGCTTGAGCTTCTTTGGGGCGAGATGGGTGAGGACCGCGCCGAGGCCTTCGTGCGCGAGGCGCTGTCGGACCTCGCCGCGAAGATCGGTACGATGGCCGCGCATTACGACCGCGGCGAGTGGCGCGCGATGCAGGGCCGGGCTGCGGGATTTGCCAGGCTGGCCGACCGGGTCGGCATGACGCGGATTGCCGGGGTCGCGCGTGACGTGTCGATTTGCGCCGCCCGCGGCGACAGGATCGCACTCGCCGCGACATGGGCGCGCCTCGACAGATTGTGCACGGCAACACTGCGTGACAGTCCCACCGTGCCCGCGCCGAGGGGCCGGTCACATTGAGCGATCGCGCCAGGCCTGAAGGATGTAGCGGGCCGTTATCAGGTCCAGATGCGCGCCGCCGCCGTTCTTGGCCATGGTGATCTCGTCATCCGATCCGCGCGCATAGCCGCCACTTTCGAGATCGTAGAAATCGGCAAGCACGTCGTCTTCGCTGATCACGCCGGCGGCGAGCGGGATCTTCAGTTCTCCGATATGGCCGACTGTGGTTGCGCGATTGTCCACGAAGATCCGCGCACGGCGAAGCGCCTCGTCATCGACCTCGCGCATGTCGGCGCGATAGGCCCCGATCAGGTCCAGATGCTGGCCGGGCCGCAGCCAGGCACCCTGAACCAGCGGCTCGGTGGTCATGGTGGCGGTGCAGATGATGTCGGCGCCGCGGACCGCGGCTTCCAGGTCGGTCGTCGCGGTGACGGCGGGATTCTCGGCCGCCATCGCCTCGGCCGCGGCGGGGGTACGGTTCCAGACGGTGAACCGCGCGTCGGGGAAGGCGCTGGAATAGGCTTCGACCATCGACCGGGCGACAGTGCCGGCCCCGACCAGCGTGATTGCCCGTGCGCCCGGCCGCGCGAGCTTCTTTGCCGCAAGCAAGCTGTCGCCGGCCGTCTTCCACTTCGTCACGAGGTGAAAATCGACAATCGCCTCCAACTCTCCGGTGGTGTCTTCATACAGGTTGACCGCCCCGTTGACCGCAGGCTTCCCCCGATCGGGGTTGCCGGGAAAGATCGTGGCGGATTTCACCGCGATGCCCATGCCGTCGATCCAGGCGGACCGGGACAGGAGCGTGTCCGGATCGCGATAAAGGAAGGTGTCGCCGATCTCGGCCAGAGGCAGGCGATGCCCGGCCTCCAGCGCGCCGGTCAGGCCCTCCCACGTCAGCTGTGCCTCGGCCTCGCGTCCGATGATCTCGATGCTCATGGTCTTCCTTTCGCAGTCTGCCGGATCGCACGGTCCAGCGCGTCAAGAAAACGGGACCGGTCAGCCTTTGTAAACCCGCGCCCGCCGCCCTGACGGAACGGATCGGCCGCGCGCAGGTCAGCGGCCAGGTCGCGCGCAGCCAGCGCGGGGCCGATGTTGGTGGCCGTCAGGTCCGCTCCGTCCGGCTTCACCACCACCGCGCCGCGTGCGATGGCGGATGCCGCCAGCGGCATGTCTGCCGTGACCACCACGTCACCGGGTGCCACGTTGTCCGTGATCCATCGGTCGGCGGCATCCGCGCCCGCGTCCACGTAGATCATCCGCACCAGCGGGTTTGCCGAAGGGCGGATGCCGCCGTTCGACACCAGGAACATCTCGACCCGGTGGCGCGTCGCCACACGCTCGGCCTCGTCCTTCACCGGGCAGGCGTCGGCATCGATGAACAGCCGCGTCATGGCGATATCCACGAGATGACCGCCGGAACTGTGAGGATGCTGAAAGCGGTGGAGACGAGGATCGCGGCCGAAACCCGGCGTGGCGCGACGCCGTAGTGCTGGGCCAGCATGTAGACATTGCCGGCCACCGGCAGGGCTGCGGCCGAGATCATCACGCCGGCAGCAAAGGGATCGACATCGAAGATCACCAGGGCCGCAAGCGCCACGGCGGCCGGATGCAGGATCAGCTTGCACGACGACAGCCACGCCGCGATCTCCACGCGCTCGGCCGACTTGCCGGCCAGCGAGGCGCCGATGGCGAACAGCGCCCCGGGAGTCGCAGCCGCGCCGAGGATCGACAGGAACTCGTTGATCGGTCCGGGAACCGGCTGCGCCGTTGCCGACCAGATCAGACCGGCCGCCATCGACACGATCATCGGGTTCTTCAGTAGCCCTGCACCCAGCTTGCCCAGAACCGCCACTGATAGGCCGCCCCCGCGCGAGCCGGTGATCAGCAGCGTGACCAGGCTGGAGAATACGATGAGGTCGATGGCGAGAACCAGAAGCACCGGCCCGGCCGCCTGTGGCCCCAGAAGGACCACCAGCATCGGCACCCCCAGAAAACCCGTGTTCCCGATGACGGCCACCTGCGCCTCTATCGCGGCTTCAGCCAGCGGCAGCTTGCGCGCGAAGGCCACGATCATCGCCACAAGATAGATCGCCAGCGTGCCCGTCAGATAGGCGGCGACGAAACGGCTGTCGAAGATCTCGGCCAGCGACAGGTTCGCGGCAAAGCCGAACAGCATCGCCGAAAGCGCGAAGTAGAAGACGAACTTGGTCAGATAGGCGGTGGCTTCCTCGGTAAAGAAACGCGTCCACCCGGCCCAGTAGCCCAGGCCGATCAGCGCGAAGAACGGCAACGTCTTGAGGAAGATTTCCAGCATGCTGTCCGGCCGTTAGCACGCCCCGCGCGCGTGGGCCAGCTATCCGCCGCCAATCAGCACGCCGGCGGCAAAGACCAGCGCCCCGCCCAGTACCACCTGAAATGTCGCCCGGAAGAACGGCGTCTCCATGAACCGGTTCTGGATCCAGACGATGGCCCACAACTCCACGAAGACCACGGCGATGGCAATCGTCGTGGCCGTCCAGAAATCGGTGATCAGATAGGGCAGGGCGTGGCCCAGCCCGCCGACTGCGGTCATGATGCCGCTGGCGAACCCGCGCTTCACCGGGCTGCCGCGCCCTGACAGCACGCCGTCGTCGCTTGCCGCTTCGGTGAAGCCCATCGAGATGCCGGCGCCGATAGAGGCGGCGAGACCCACCAGAAAGGTGGTGTGCGTGTCCTGCGTGGCAAAAGCGGTGGCGAAGATCGGCGCAAGGGTTGAGACAGACCCATCCATCAACCCGGCCAATCCAGGTTGCACCCAGGTCAGCACGAACTGCCGCTTCTTGGCCGCGTCCTCGCCCTCGCGCACGTCGTCGGTCAGATGCTCGGCAGCCAGTTCGTCGGCGCGCACGCCATGCCCCGCCTCGGCCGCTGCCAGATCGCCCAGAAGGCGGCGGGTCGCGGCATCCGATGTGGTTTGTGCTGCGCGCTGGTAGAAGGCGCCGGCCTCGCGCTCCATTGCGGCCGCTTCCTCGCGGATACGGTCAAGGCCGAGGTTCTCCATCAGCCAGACCGGGCGGCGGGCGTAATATCCCGCCACGTGCTCGCGCCGGATCAGCGGGATGACTTCTCCGAACCGCTCCCGGTGCAGCTCGATCAGGCGGCGGCGGTGTTCGTCCTCTTCCGCGGCCATGCCGTCGAAAACCGCAGCGCTGGCCGGGTAGTCTGTGCGCAGGCGTTCGGCATACTGGCGATAGATGCGAGAATCGTCCTCTTCCGAGGAAATTGCCAGTGCCAGAACCTCTTGTTCCGAAAGATCGCTGAAGCGGCGGCGGTTGCCGAGTGTTGCCAGCATGGGTCACCCATTCCCTGGAGTTATTCCAAAATATGCATCCGACGACGCTTTGCAAGGATCGGTGCTTGCCATGGTGGCGTCGATTACTCAGGATCACAAGCGGGGCCGGGCGGCGAAGACCGCGTCACCACCGGAGGAGAGGATGACGGCCGAGACAGCCATCGACATGCAGGACTGGATCGGCCGGGTCGAGGAGGCCAGCGATCGCGTTGGGCCGCATGCCGTTGGCGCTCTGGCGGCGACCCTCGATTATGACGGCGGTGAACAGGCGCGCATGGGCTTGTGCGAAGGTGGCCCCCTGCCGCCGCTGTGGCACTGGCTGGGCTTCCTGCCGCAGGTCGAACAGTCGCGGCTGGACCGCGACGGGCATCCGAAGCGCGGTGGTTTCCTGCCGCCCGTACCGCTGGAACGGCGGATGTGGGCCGGCGGGCGGCTGCAGTTCCATGACGAGTTGCGGATCGGCGAGGTGCTGCACCGGCGGTCCGAGATCCTGAAGATCAGCGAAAAGCAGGGCGCGACGGGGCGGATGGTGTTCGTCACTGTGGGGCATCACATCACTACCCCGCGCGGGCTGGCGGTGACCGAAGAACAGGACATCGTCTATGTCGCCATGCCCGACCGCTTCAATCCGCCGCCCCCCGTGGCTCCGCCCGCAGGGCCAGAGTGGGTCGACGATATCGCGATCGACACGGTGCGGCTGTTCCGCTTTTCGGCCGTTACCTTCAACGCCCATCGTATCCATTTCGACCTGCCCTATGCGCAAGATGTCGAGAAATATCCTGGACTTGTCGTTCACGGCCCGCTGCAGGCGATCCTGCTGATGGAGGCCGCGCGGCGGCGAAGCGGCCGGGCACCGGTGACCTATCAGTTCCGCGGCATTCGGCCGCTGTTTCACACCGACCGGCTGCAACTGACGGGCCAGCCGACCGAGGGGGCAACGCAGCCGCTGTGCACCGTGGCCGAGGGGGTGCATGTCTGCATGCAGGCGCGGGTGAGCTGGTAGGCGGGCGCGACCCGAAAAGGGGGGAAGAATGGGTGGAATACTGGACGGCCTTCGCGTGGTCGAAGGCTCCGCTTTCGTCGCAGTGCCGCTGGCGGGGATGACGCTGGCGCAGATGGGGGCGGGCGTGATCCGCTTCGACCGGCTGCAGGGGGGCCTCGACGCGCGGCGCTGGCCGGTGACGGCGGATGGCAAAAGCCTGTTCTGGGCTGGGTTGAACAAGGGCAAACGCTCGATCGCTGTCGATCTGGCCAGCCCCCGCGGACAGGAGATCGTGACAGACCTGATCTGCGCGCCGGGGCCGGACGCGGGGTGCTTTCTGACCAACCTGCGGGTGCGCGGCTGGATGGACTACCCTGCGCTGTCGGCGCGGCGGGCGGACCTGATCATGGTTGCGCTGGCCGGCACGCGGCGGGGCGAGCCGGCGGTGGACTACACCGTGAATCCGGCGCTGGGCTTTCCCGATGCGACGGGGCCCGAGGGGTCGACGGAACCTGTCGCGCATGTGTTGCCGGCCTGGGATTGCGTTGCGGGTCAGATGGTTGCGCTGGGGCTGCTGGCCGCCGAGCGACATCGGCTGCGGACGGGGGCGGGGCAGTTGGTGGAATTGTCGCTGAAGGATGTGGCGGCGGGGATGCTGGGGCACCTAGGGATCGTGGGCGAGGTGGCGGTGAACGGCGTGGACCGGCCCAAGGGCGGCAACAGCCTGTACGGTGCCTATGGGCAGGATTTCGTCTGCGCCGACGGCCGCCGCGTCATGGTGATCGGGCTGACCGACCGGCAGTGGCGGGGCCTGGTGAAGGTGACGGACACCGGCGATCAGATGGCGGCGCTGGCGGACCGGCTGGGGCTGAATCTGGCCGAGGAAGGCAACCGCTACCGCGCGCGGGCCGAGATCACGGCGATCCTGGCACCCTGGTTCGCAGCGCGCAAACTAACTGATTTCGCGGAGGAATTGGACCGCGGTGGTGTGACGTGGTCGGAGTTTCGCAGCTTTGCCGAGGCGGTGCGGCTGGATCCGGACCTGAGCGACGACAACCCGATGGTGACGGTGCTGGACCAGCCGGGGATCGGCCGCTTTCCGGTGCCGGGAACACCGTTTTTCTTTGCCGGATTCACCCGCGAAGCGCCGGTTCGCGCGCCGCGCCTGGGCGAGCATACCGAGGAGATTCTGGCCGACGTGCTGGGCCTTGGCGCGGGGCAGATCGGGGCGCTGATGGATGCGCGGGTGGTTGCCGGACCCTGAAAAAGGGCGTCTGCATCCACGTATGAGTCATGTGCGTCTTGCATGCATACGTAACGCACGTTGCGGTTGGCAGACGCGCAACGCGGCGCCGGACACCCGCCGCCCGCATGGCGCCACCAGCGCGCCACTACCCTGCCACCGCGGCGTTGGCACCACCGTTCGCAAAGGGTCGGTTTTGCGCAACGCTTCCTTGAGGGTTTCGTGCAGAGATGGCTCGTCGCGGCGCGCATGGGGCGGGCCGCAGGGATGTGCCTTCCATGACCTCGATCCTCATCCTGCTGACCGTTACCGCGCTGACGATCGCCGGGGACTATTTCATCAAGGTCGCGTCGGACCGGCCTGACGGGCTGACGACGGCGGTCTTTGCCGCGGGCCTTGCGCTTTACGCGCTGCCGGCGGTGGGCTGGTTCTTCCTGATGCGCAGCCATTCGCTGGCCGCCATCGGGGTGTTCTATTCGGCGACGATCCTGATCCTGCTGGCCGGGATGGGCGCGCTGATCTTCAAGGAAGCCTTCGGCGTGAAAGAGGGGGTTGGCGTAACGCTGGCGATCGCATCGGTCGTCGTGATGTCCTGGGGAAATCACTAGCCCGCGTTGCGGGTCACACTGACGCGGCGGCGCGGAGCTGGGCCTTGTCGATTTCCCCGCGGGGGCTTTGCAGGGTGACGGCGCCGCGTTTCAGCACGACGAACTGGTCGCCGCGGTCGAAGGCGAAATCGAAATACTGCTCGACCAGGATGATCGCCATGTCGCCCTTGCCGCGCAGGTAGTCGATCACCCGGCCGATCTGCTGGATGATATTGGGCTGGATCCCTTCGGTCGGTTCGTCCAGCAGCAGAAGCCGGGGCCGTGTTATCATCGCCCGCGCGATGGCAAGCTGCTGCTGCTGCCCGCCCGAAAGATCGCCGCCGCGCCGGTGCAGCATCTCCTTCAGCACTGGAAACAGGTCGTAGATCTCGTCCGGCACGCGGCGCTCGCCGCGTGGCAGAAGGGCAAAGCCGGTTTCCAGGTTCTCGCGCACTGTCAGCAGGGGAAAGATCATCCGTCCCTGCGGAACGAGGGCGACGCCGCGCCGGGCCATCTGGTCGGCCGACAGGCGGCCGATCTCCTCACCCGCAAGGGTGACGCGCCCGGCCGAGCGCGGGTGCGTGCCCGCGATCGCCTTGATCAGGCTGGTCTTGCCCACGCCGTTGGTGCCCATGATGCAGGTGACCTTGCCCGCGTCGGCCTGAAGGTCGATCCCGTGAAGGATCTGCGAGCCCCCGTAGTGCAGCGTCAGCCCCTGAACCGTCAGCATGTCTAGCGCCCCAGATAGACGTCGATGACGTCCTGATTGCGGATCACGTGATCCAGCGTGCCCTCGGCCAGCACCGCGCCTTCGTGCAGGACGGTGACCTTGCAATCCAGCCGGCGGACGAAGTCCATGTCGTGTTCCACCACCACCACGGCGCGGGTCTTCGCGGCCTCTACCAGAAGGCGGGTGGTGTGCTCGCGCTCGGTCGGCCCCATGCCGGCGGCGGGTTCGTCGACCAGCAGCAGCAGCGGCTCTTGCGCCAGCAGCATGCCGATTTCCAGCCATTGCTTCTGGCCGTGCGAGAGTTCCCCGGCCTTACGCGTCAGGTGGTCCTGAAGGCCCACCTCCTCGGCCAGGTCGCCCACGCGGGCGCGGTCGGCGGCCCCCGCGCGCCAGACCAGCACCGACAGCGACCCGCGTCGGTTCCGCAGCGCCATCAGCAGGTTGTCGTGCACGCTCTGATCCTCGAACACGGTGGGGCGCTGGAACTTGCGCCCCACGCCCGCGCGCGCGATCTGCGCCTCGGACAGGCCGAGGAGCGAGGTGCCCTTTTCGCCGAAGGTGACGCTGCCACTGTCGGGCTTCGTCTTGCCGGTCACGATGTCCATGAAGGTGGTCTTGCCCGCGCCGTTGGGGCCGATCACCGCGCGCAATTCCTGTGGGCGGATGGTGAAGGACAGGTTGTTGATCGCCTTGAACCCGTCGAAGCTGACCGAGACGCCCGAAACCTCCAGCAGGTTGATCATGTCTCGGCCTCCTTCTCGCGCAGCGAGCCTGCGTCGGGGCCAAGGTCAGCGCCGTGTCGGTCGGGGCTGCGGCGATGGGTCAGCGCGTCGATCAGCCCGCCCAGCCCGCGCGGCGCGAACAGCGTCACCAGGACGAAACCGATGCCCAAAAGCACCAGCCACCAGTCCACCCAGGCGATGCGGTAGAAGCCCAGGTCGATGTCGGGCGCGCGCCCGCCGGTGAACCAGCTGGACAGAAGGCTGACGAAGGCCGCGCCGATGACCGCGCCGTAAAGCCGCCCGCGCCCGCCGATGGCGACCCAGACCGCCAGGTAGATCGACGCGATGGGCGCGAGTTCCGCCGGGTTTATGATTCCCGCCTGCGGATAGTAGAGCGCACCGGCGATGGCCGCGATCATCGCCGTCAGGGTGAAGACGAAGAGCTTGTACCCTTCGACCGAATAGCCGAGGAAGCGCACCCGCGCCTCGTCGTCGCGGATGGCACGGATGACCATGCCGAACTTGCCCGAGACGACCCAGGCACAGAGCAGGTAGCCAAACCCAAGGGCCGCCGCCGAGGCCCAGAGGAACCAGATCGACAGTACCGATTGCGGGACGTCGCCAAGGCTGGGGATGTTCTGCAGGCCCGACAGGCCGTTGTTGCCGCGCAGGCCGCTGTCGTTCTGATAGAGCCACAGCGCCAGGGCCAGCGTCATCGCCTGGGTCAGGATCGACAGATAGACGCCGGTGACCCGGCTGCGGAACGCGAGCCAGCCGAACACCAGCGCCAGCACCCCCGGCACCAGCAACACCAGCGCAAGCTGTGACGGCAAGGAATGGGCGAAGGCCCAGATCGCCGGGATCTCGGCCCCGCCCACGACGCCGAAGATCTGCGTGCCGATGCCCTGCCGGATTTCCTCGGCCGTGGCGGGCAACTCTCCGCCTGAGAGGGCCGCGATCACGATCTCTTCGGTCCGGGCATACATCAGCCACATCCCGATCATGTAGCCGCCGAGGGCAAAGAAGGCCATGTGACCGAGGCTGAGGATGCCGGCGTAGCCCCAGACCAGATCCATCGCCAGCGCGACAAGGCAGAGGCAGAGCGTCTTGCCCAGCGTCTTGACGAAGGAAGTGGAGATCAGCGCCGTCCCGTAAGCCTCGGACAGGACGGTGACACCGAGGGTGAAGAGCGCAAGCGCCGCGAGGAAGATCAGGACCGAGGGGTTGCGGGCGATGAACGAGCGTTCCATGGCCTAGTCCCCCGCCGCCCGGCCCTTGAGCGCGATGATCCCGCGCGGCCGGAACTGGATGAAGATGATTATGAACAGTATCATGAAGGTCTGCGCGGCCAGGGTGTTCGAGGGGTTGAACCACTCGATCCCCTTTTGCAGCAGGCCGATCAGCCCCGCGCCCAGAAGCGTGCCCCAGATGTTGCCGACGCCCCCCACCACGACCGTCATGAAGCTTTGCACGATGTAGCCCTGGCCCAGTTCGGAGGTAACCTGCGCGAACAGCCCGATGGCCACCCCTGCCACGCCCGCGATGCCCGAGCCGAGGCCGAAGGTCAGCATGTTGATCCGCGCGGGGTTGATGCCCATGCTGGCGGCCATCGTCGGGTTCTGGGTGACGGCGCGCACCTCCAGCCCCAGGCGGGTGCGGTTCATCACGAACAGAAGGAACACCAGGAAGATCAGCGACAGGGCGAAGATCGCCACGCGGATATAGCTGATCGCCACCACGTCGTTGATCACCAGCGACCCGTCCAGCCAGCCGGGCGCGGTCAGCGGCCGGGCTTGGGTGCCGAAGATGTTCTTGGCCAGCTGCTGCAGCGCGATGGACACGCCAAAGGTGGCTAGCAGCGTCTCCAGCGGGCGGTTGTAGAGCCAGCGGATCACCAGCCGCTCCATCGCCACACCGGCGGCAAAGGTCACCGCAAAGGCCAGTGGCAGGGCCACGACGATCGACAGCGTGTAGTCGGTGATGACCTGCTGGACGACATAGCCGGTGTAGGCGCCCATCATGATGAACTCGCCATGCGCCATGTTGATGACCCGCATCACCCCGAATGTGATCGCCAGCCCGATGGCGGCGAGAAAATAGATCGATGCCAGCGACAGGGCATCGAGGCCAAGGTCGATGGCCTGCAACGCGCCCACCGTGGTTGAGATGCGGCCAAGGGCGTCCTGCGCGGCGGCGGTCACCGCAGGGTCGGGTTCGGCGTAAAGGTCGAAGAAGCGGTAGGAGGCCAGCGTCGCCGCAACCTCGTCGGCGGTGGCGGCGGCGGGCACGCGGCCGGTTGCCTCAAGGGCGTTGTAGGCGCGGTCGCGCGCGGGCCGCGTGTCGAGCTGGTGCGTCGGGATGCCGGCCACGGCGCCGTTTTCGATGTTCGCGATCAGCGCGGCGCGCTGGTCGGCCAGCGTGATCGCCGGTTCGGCAGCGCCCATCTGCACGAGTATCGCGTATGCGGCATCCTCGGGGATGTCGCGGCCCGGGCGAAGCTCTGCGGCGATGTTTCCCGCGGGTTCGCCGTCGGCGGTGGCCACGCGGCGGGTGGCCACCAGCGGGTTGAGCGTCGCGCGAAGGTCAAGGCCGGTGTCGGTGCCGAACCCTTCGATCGCGGCCACGCGGGCGGCGCTGTCGGGATCGAAGCGGATGGTCAGCAGGCGTTCCAGCCGCTCCTTCTGGGCGCGGATCGCGGCGTCGGGCTCGTCTTGCCGAAGCGCGCTGCGCAACACGTCCAGTTGGTCGGCATCGGGGCTGCGGGCGATGGCGGTGAGCGCCGCCTGGCGCCGACTTGGGTCTGGATCGACAAGCTGGAACTGCACCAGTACCGTGCCGATCAGGCCGCGCACACCCGAGTTCGGGCGCATCTGGTCGAAATCGGCCTTGGGCGCGGTGCCGGCGGTCTCTCCCCCGGCGATGTCGGTAAGGATCAGGTCGTTCCCCTGTTCTGCGCCGATGAAGAACACGCCGTCGGCCTTGCGCTGCCACAGACGGCGGTCGGCCCAGGCTTCCAGAACCGCGGGTGTCTGCGGGTCGGCGCTGTCGATCAGGGCCGCAAGCACGGTGCCCACGGTGTTGCGCGAGGCGCGGGTGACCAGTTCGCTGTTGCCTTGCAGAACCTCGGCGGCGCTGCTCGTGGCGGGCTGGGCCAACGCCGGGTGCGCGGCAAGGCCAAGGGCCAGCGCCAGCAACAGAAGTATCCGTGTCATCCGCGGGCGTCTTTCGGGTTGGGAAAGGGGGCGGCGCCGGCAGCGCCGCCCGAAAGGTCGATCAGTAGTTCGACTGGATCTGCACGCAGGTGCTGGTCTCGGTGTTGTACATCCCGCATTCCAGCGTCTGCCAATCAGCTTCGAGCACGGCGGATTCAGGCAGGTAGTCGGTCCAGGCGTCGCCGGGCACCGGATCGGTCTGGCTGATGATGTCGAACTGGCCGTCGGCGCGGATCTCGCCGATCAGGACCGGCTTGGTCAGGTGATGGTTCGGCAGCATGACCGCCGTCCCGCCGGTCAGGTTCGGCACTTCCAGCCCGTACATCGCCGCGCGCACGGCATCGACATCAGTGGTGCCGGCCTTCTCGACCGCCTGAACCCACATGTTGAAGCCGATGTAATGCGCCTCCATCGGGTCGTTGGTCACGCGATCCTCGCCGGCAAAGGCCTTCCAGGTTGCGATGAATTCCGCGTTCTCGGGCGTGTCGGCAGACTGGAAGTAGTTCCACGCCGCAAGGTGGCCGACCAGTTCCGAGGTGTCGAGGCCCGAAAGCTCTTCCTCGCCGACCGAGAAGGCGACGACCGGAATGTCATCGGCCGAAATGCCCGCGGCGGCCAGTTCCTTGTAGAAGCCGATGTTCGCGTCGCCGTTGATGGTGGAGATCACGCCGACCTTCTTGCCGTCGGCCCCCAGCGCCACCACGTCCGCCACGATGCGCGACCAGTCGGCATGGCCAAAGGGCGTGTAGTTCACGAAGATGTCCTCGGCCGGGATGCCCTTGTCGAGCAGATAGGCCTCGAGGATGCGGTTCGTGGTGCGCGGATAGACGTAGTCGGTGCCCAGCAGCGCGAATTTCTCGACGCCGAGTTCTTCCAGGAAATAGTCGGTCGCCGGAATCGCCTGCTGGTTCGGTGCGGCGCCGGTGTAGAAAACGTTCTTGGAGCTCTCCTCACCCTCGTACTGCACCGGGTAGAACACGAGGCCGTTGAGTTCCTCGATAACCGGCAGCACCGCCTTGCGGCTGACCGAGGTCCAGCAGCAGAAGATCACGTCGACGTCCTGCACGGTCAGCAACTCGCGCGCGCGCTCGGCAAACATCGGCCAGTCGGACGCGGGATCGACCACCACCGCCTCAAGCTGCTGGCCCAGAAGGCCACCCTTCTCGTTCTGCTGGGCGATCAGCATCTCCATCGTTTCCTTGAGCGTGGTCTCGGAGATCGCCATCGTGCCCGACAGCGAATGCAGCACGCCCACCTTGATGGTGTCCTGCGCCTGGGCGCCCCCGGCCAGAAGCGCGGCAAGGCCCGCCCCGGCAACAATTCCTTTCAGACGATTCATTCCATTCCCCATTTCACCGCCGCCGGCGCGGGGCGCGTTGCGCCTGTCCGCGGGCGGCCTCTGTGGCCCTCAGGGCGCAGGGACAGCCCCACGCCCCGCGCCCCCACCCCGGGAACGCGACGTCATGAAAGGCCGCGCGCCGCGCTGCGGCAAAGCGAAACGCCTTCCCTTGCGGCAGCGCGGCGCCGCATCGGTGGGCATTGCCCAATTTCACGGCAGAGTTGCGGGGTGGCGGCGCAAAGATGAACGGAATGTGAAGGAATCGGGGGCCGCGGTTTCCGCGCGGCCCCCGGCAGGTTTTATTGCTTGCGCGCGGACCGCGCCGGGTGTCCGGCATCAGGCCCCTGTCGCGGAGATGCCAAGGGCTGCGGGCCTGCGGCCCTCTGCCCGGCGGATCAGCAGCGCCAGCAGCCCCAGTGCGGCAAGGTTCGCGCATCCCGCCAGTGCGGCGGTCAGAAAGGGCAGGTCGTAGCTGCCGGTCCGGTCGAAGCAGAACCCGGCCTGATAACCACCCGCCCCCATGCCCAGCCAGGCAAGAAGCCCGACCAGCGCCATGGCAGAGCCGACCGAGCGCGCCGGGACCGCCGCACGCACCGCGCAGACCATCGCCGTCATCACTCCACCGAACCCGAAGCCGTAGATCGCCGCGACAGAGAACAGCGCCCAGCTGCTGCCCGCCGCCGGTACGAACAGCCAGACCGCCCCGGTCTGCACCGCCGACAACAGCGCGTAGGCCGCCAGCGGTCCGATCCGGTCGACGATGCCGCCGGTGACGATCCGGCCCACCGCGCCCATCAGCATCAAGAGGGTCACCAAGCGCGCCGCCGCCGCGGGCTCCAGCCCCTGACCGTTGGCGAATGCCACCAGATGCACGCTTGGCACGCCCATCAGCACGCAGCAGAACAGCGCCGCCGCCGCAAGTAGCCCGATGCTCAGGACGGGCGGCACCGGCCAGCCCGGCGCCGCCTGTGCGCCGCCGCCACGCGCGACCGGCGGCTTGCGCAGCAGCAGCACGGCAGGCAGCACAACGGCGATGAACCCCGCGCCGAAGGTGACGCAAGCCATCCGCCAGCCCAGGTTCGAGATCAGCGCCTGAAACAGCGGCGGCACGATGGCCTGCCCGACGGCGCCGCCGGCGGTGACCAGCCCCATCGCCATGCCGACCTGCCGGTCGAACCAGTGCGACACCGTGGTCAGCAGCGGCGCGTAAAGGCAGGCGAAGCCCAGAAATCCGATGGTCAGATAGATGCCCTGAATCGCCTCGATCCGGGTCTGCAGCGACACCAGCATCAGGCCCGCGCCGATGATCAGCGCGCCTACGGCCGCGATCGGGCCCGTGGGCAGCCGGTCGGCCAGCCGCCCGGCGAGCAGCCCGCCAAAGGCCGCGCCGATGGTCAAGAGCGTATAGGCCAGCGACAGGTCCGCGCGCAGCCAGCCGAACTCGTGCTCGAAGGGCGCGATGAGCACCGCGATGGTGGTGATCCCGCCATAGCCGCCGGCCATGCCGACCGAGGCGGCCGCGACGACGATCCAGCGATAGGAATTCGGGGGCATCTGCATCTTTTCCTCCGCAGTCGGTCCGATCCGACGGCACAGGGATGCATCCGGCGCTTTTCACGCCGATGGCGCGCGGCGCGGGGAATTGTTTCGGTTGTTTCGGGGAGGGCGCTACCGGGGGTCGTAGATGTAGCCGAGGCCGCGGACGGTGCGGATCACCTCTGGCTTCTCGGGATTGTGCTCGATCTTGCGGCGGATGCGGCTGATCCGGATGTCGATGGACCGGTCATAGGGATCCCAGGCCCGGTCGTGCGCGCCTTCCAGGATCTGGTCGCGGTTCAGCACCCGGCCGCGGTTCTCGGCGAACAGCTTCAGCAGGTTGAATTCCATCGCGGTCAGCGGCACCTCAATGCCCGCGCCGTCGAACAGCTTGGCGGCGGGGATGTCGAGCCAGCATTTGCCGAACCGCCAGCGCCGACGGGCCGCGTCGCTGACCGGGGCAGGAGCGGCCGCGCGGCGCAGCACCGCCTTGATCCGCGCCTCCAGTTCGCGCAGGTCCACGGGTTTGCCCAGGTAGTCGTCGGCCCCCATCTCGAGGCCCACGATCCGGTCGACGGTCTCGCCCGCCGCGGTCAGCATGATGACCGGCAGGCGCTCGGGGCCCGTGCGCAGGCTGCGCAGCACCGACAGCCCGTCCTCTCCCGGCATCGCGATGTCCAGCACCACCGCATCGACCTGCGCGCCGGACAGCGCGGTGCGCAGCTCGCCCGCGTTGCCGGCCAGCGTCACGGAAAAGCCGCGCCGGGTCAGATATTCTCCCAGCATCTCGCGCAGGTCGCATTCGTCGTCGCAGATCAGCACATGGGGCTGGTCGATCACGTCGGTCATGGCGCGCCCCCGGCCAGCATCCGCCGCATCAGCCCACGCAGATCCTCGGGCGCGATCGGTTTCTCCAGCCGCGGCCGGCCGGTCTCGTCCAGAAACGCCCGCGCCGCCGGGCTCATCGTGTCGCCGGTGACAAAGGCGAGGCGCGGCACAAGCTGGGGGTGGTCGCGCTGCAGCGCCTGATAGACGCCGCGCCCGCCGATCCCCGGCATGGCGAGATCCGACAGGATCACCGCGAATTCGTCCTCTGCGAGGCGGCGCAGCCCGTCCTCGCCACTGCTCGCGTGCAGAACATCGAACCCCGCGCGGCGCAGGATTTCGGCGATCAGCCCGGCCACCTCGGCCTCGTCCTCGATCAGCAGGACGCGGGCCGGGGCCAGTGCGCCGGTTTTCGCCGGCATCCTTGCCGGGCGCGTGCCAGGGGCGGTCGCGACCGGCAGGCGCATCGCAAACACCGCGCCGCCGCCCGGCCGGTCCGCCACCTCGATCCGTCCGCCAAGCGCGCTCATCACCCGGTGGCAAAGCGCGAGGCCAAGGCCCGTGCCCTCGCCAACCTCCTTGGTGGTGAAGAAGGGATCGAAAATCCGCGCGCGCAGGGCAGGCGGCACGCCCGGCCCGTCATCCTCGACCCGAAGTTCGACCTTGCCACCCAGATCGCGCGAGGTGATGCGGATCGTCCCCGCCCGCCCGGTGCCTGCGATGGCCTGATCGGCGTTGGTCACCAGGTTCATGACCACCTGCGCCAACTGGTCGGCATCGGCCATCACCGGCGGCAGCGCGCCCGCAAGTGCCACCTCCAGCCGGGCGCGCAGGCCAACGGGTCCGTGCCGCAGCGCATCCAGCGCCACCTGCGCGACCGCCTCCAGATCGACGGGGGCCAGCACCGCCTCTTCCTGGCGGGCCATGGCAAGGAACGACTTCACGATCCGCGTGCAGCGCTCGGCGGCTTGGCTGATTCTGTCGATCCGGCGCAGGATCTCGGGGTCGGCGGTCTCTTCGCGCAGCATCATCGCATGCCCCACCACCACCGACAGTGGGTTGTTCAACTCATGCGCCACGCCCGCCAGCAATTCGCCCAGGGCCGACAGCTTCTCGTTCTGAAAGATCGTCTCGCGCTGGGCGGCCAGTTCGGCGCGCATCGCCAGTTCCTGGGTCCGGTCGATCAGGCTGGCCACGACCACATCCGCGCCACGATGTTCGATCAGCCGGGCCGAGATCGCGGCGGGAAAGACCCCGCCCGATCCGCGCCGTGCATCCACCGCCATCGCGTCGACCCGGCCGTTCGGCATCAGCGCGGTGATGAAATCCGCCCGTTTCTCGGGCGCGTCCAGCAGGTCGTTCAGGTTGCGGACCGGGCCGACCAG
This sequence comes from Paracoccaceae bacterium, assembly GCA_041687395.1. Lineage (GTDB taxonomy): Bacteria > Pseudomonadota > Alphaproteobacteria > Rhodobacterales > Rhodobacteraceae > JAWLCA01. The sequence continues at coordinate 109,490 of JAWLCA010000007.1, forward strand.
ATCGGTCGCGGCGGGTGAGCGGTACATCACCTGCCCGTCGGCCAGCCGCGCCATCAGCACCGCGGCCGGGCAGGCCTCCAGCACCTCGCGCAGCATCGCGTCGGCCTCGCGCACCTGCTCGGCCAGCCGCCGCCGGGCGGTCACGTCGCGCAGCGTCAGCGTGAAGCCGCCGCCCCGCGTCGCCGCCATCGAGGCCGAGATCACCACCCCGTTCAGCGCCTCGAAATCCAGCGCCTCGCGCCGCGCGCCGGGGTCCAGGCGCTGCTCGGCCCAGGCCAGCCGCTGCGCCGTCGTGGCATCGATCGCGCCGCGCGCCACCGCCTCGCGCAGCAGCAGTGCGAAACTCGCCCCCGGCACGAACAGCGGCGCCAGCGCCGGGTTCATCTCGCGGAAGCGCGCATTGCACAGGACCAGCGCGCCGGCCGCGTCGAACAGCGCAAAGCCCTCGGACAGCGCCTCGATCGCGTCGGCCAGAAGCCCGTGCGACCGGGCATCGGCCGCCACCGATGCCAGCGTCTCAGTCAAGGCCCGCGGGGCCGGCCGGGGCCAGCTCTGCCATGCGCCAGACCTCGATCCGGCTGCCGTCCGCCAGTTCGCGCGGGCCCAGGCTTTCCAGGTCGAACCGCCCCTCCAGCCCCGCCACCGCGTCCGGATCCGCGCAGATCGTCATCGGCTCGGCCAGCAGGCGCAACCTCTGCGCCCGGGTCACCGCCGGGCCGAACACGTCGTAAAGATATTTCTGCACCCCCACGACCGACCCGATCACCGCGCCCGAGGCCAACCCGATTCGGCAGCGCCAGGCGTTGGGGTGGCTTTCGTTCCGCTGCCGCAGGTAGCGCACCAGCCGCACCGCCACGTTCGCCACCGCTGCCGCGTGGTCGTCCACCGCGTCGGGCACGCCCGCCACGGTGACATAGACATCGCCGATGGTCTTGATCCGCTCGCAGCCGAACTGCTCGCCGATGCGGTCAAAGGCGGTGTAGATGTCATTCAGCTCGCTCACGATCACGCCGGGATCGACGCGCTCCACCATCTCGCCGAAGCCAACGAAATCGACGGTCAGCACCGAGACCGGCGTGTAAAGCCGGGGCGTGACCACGCCAAAGGTCTTGTATTCCTCGTAGACCGACCGCGGCATCATGTTCAGCAGCAGTTTCTCCACCTGCTCCTTCTCGCGCTTCAGCTCGCGGGTGTTGCGCTCGACCATCAGCGAATAACTGTCGATCATCGACTCCAGCTCGCGGATGCGGGTGATGTTCTGGCAGACCAGCACCGCGATCCGCTGCCCGCCGTCCAGCGCAAGCGTGACATCCATCGCCACCACCATCGTCCGGCGGCGCAGCTTGAACGTGGTCTCGGTGGTGAATCGCCCGCCCTCGGCGAGCGCCGCCTGCAACGTTTCGCTTTCCAGCCCCGGAAACAGGTCGCCCAGCCGCGCGCCCGGTTCCGGCGCGCCGAACCATTCCGCAAAGGTGTCATTGTGAAACCGGAATCGGAACGCATCGGCATCGACCAGCGCGACGCCGACGCCGATGGCGCGCAGAAGCTGCTCGTTGATCGCCTCGATGTTCATGGCTTCACCACGAGGCCGCGGCGGCGGTGGAACTCGGTGACCACATGGGCCACGTCCTCGGGCGCAATGCCGTGATCGGCCAGCGTCTCCGCCAGAACCTCCTCCAGCCGGTCGAAGTGGGCGTCCGCGATGGCCAGATGGCTGTGCATCCGCGCGATCTGGTCGTCGCTGTAGTGCGCGGGCCCGCCCAGCAGCATGGCGACGAACTTGGTCTGGTGATCGACGATCCGGGCCATGTCGACATCGTCGAAGAACGGGCCCAGATCGTCGTCTTCCATGATCCGGTTGTAGAAATCCAGCACGATGCGGCTGATCTGGGCAAAGCCGCCATAGCGTTCATAGACCGATCGTTCCATGATCCGTCCCTCGCCTCGCTGTGATGTGCTGTAGCAATAGTATGCTCCCCTCTGTCCCGGTCTGGCAACCCTGTTGATCCGCGCCCGGTCATGTCAGGCCGCCATCGCCGGGGCGGCGGTGGCCGTCGCGTCCACGGCCGACAGGTGCCGGCCGATCATCGGATCGACGACATGCGGGTCGGTCAGCGGCGCCATGTGGCCCGCGCCCGCGATCAACCGCAGTTCCGCGCCAGGGATCGCCCCGGCCACCAGTTCGGCGGTGCGCAGCGCGGGCAGGGGCGTGTCCAGCCCGGCTGCGACCAGCGTGGGGCAGGCAAGGCCCGACAGTGCCCGCAAGGTCAGGCCCGGTGCCTCCAGCGCGGCGAAATTCGCCACCACCCTGTCCACGCACCCCAGCACGAAGCCCCGCAACCGGTCGGAACTGCGCGCCCAGGCGCCCGGCCCGTTCCAGTAGTCGATGAACCGCTCGGCCGCCGCTCCGGCGCGCCCTCCGCGGGCGGCGCTGCGCACCTCGTGGGCCACGGCGGCGATCTCTTGCGCCAGCAGCATATCGGCACCGTCGGATCCCGCCAGCAACCGGAACGCCGCCGGCTCGATCAGCGTCAGGCTGCGCACCGCCTGCGGCATGGTGATCGCCACAGCCAGCGCCACCGCGCCGCCAAACGAATGCCCCACCAGATGCACCGGCCCGCCCGCCGCGTCGAAGACCGGGCGCAGGAACGCCGCCTCGGCCGCAAGGCTCTGCGGTGCCAGCGGCCGGCCCGACCGGCCGTAGCCCGCCAGATCCGGCGTCATCACGCGGTAGCGCCCCGACAGGTAGCCCGTCAGCGTGCGCCATTGCGCCCCGGTGCTGGCCGACCCGTGCAGCGCCACCACCGGCGCCCCGTCACCGTGGCTGGCCCAATACACCATCCGTGCCGTTGTTCCCTGAAAACCCATCCTTCCCTCCCTTGCGTGTCTCGGTTGATGCAGCGGGGATATCGGCGGGGCGTGTCCCGCGCGTGTCGCGCCGCGCCGCGCCGTGTTTCAATTGTTTCAGGGCTCCGCTCGCGGCCGGCAGGACGGCAACAACTGAAACACGCACCACCCGCGCAGGACATCGCCGGGAAACAGGGGCGCGCGACAGTCCGGCATCGTCACAGCACAGGAAGGATGCACCACGATGATCGGGAAGATGATGACCGCGATGCGCGCCTCGGCCGATGTCAGCCGCAAGCGCCGGGAGTTGAAGGCCCTGCGCGAGATGGAGCCGCGCATCCTGCGCGACATCGGCGTGACCGAGGGCGAGATCGACGCCGCCATGCGCCGCCTCAAATACTGGATCTGATCGCTCCGGGCAGGACAGCCCGGCCATTGCCAGAAGGCCCCCGCCAGCGATGGCGGGGGCCTTTTTCGTCGCGCGATGTGCCGCCGTGGGCATGGCGTCAAAGGTTGCGTTCAGGTTAACAGAATTTCGACTTCTTCGGTATTTCAATGACTTGGAAAAGTGCTCACGCGTGAGCACACGGGCTTTCGCCCGGCTCGGATGGGGGCGGGTGGCCCTCAGGCCACCCGTCGCGCCGGGGCGATCTGCTCCGCGATCCACCCCTGCTCGGCCTTCATCGCCGCGCTCAGATCCAGATGCAGGCCGCGCAGCGCCTCCATGTCGGCGGGCATCGCCGCGATCGCCTCGGTCGCCTCGAACAGCGGCCGCGAGAGAGCGTCCCGCACCTGCTGATAACCGGCCAGCGCGGCTGGACCGCCTGCCAGAACCGCCCGGCCCAGCAGCCAGCCGTCGCGCAGCGCATCCGTGATCCCGTGGGCGGTGATCGGGTCCTTGAAATAGCCCGCGTCGCCGGCCAGCGCCCAACCCGGCCCCCAGGCCCGGCGCAGGAACCCCGGCGCCCCGGCAAAGCCGATGGGCCGCCCGACGATCTGGCCCGCCGCCACCTCGGCCGCCAGATCGCCATCGACCTCGGCCAGAACCGTGGCCAGACCGCTGGCCAGGTCGGCCCGCAACTCGGCCAGATACCGCGCGGGCGGCATCGAGACGAAGATGCATTGCGCGCCCCCGTTGGTCGGGATCACCCCCGCCGCCACGCCCGGCCCATAGTGCCATCGCGTGCCCCGGTCGGCCATGCCGGTGACGTAGGCAAAGATCACGGCGGTCGCGGTCTGCGCCGCGCGCGTCACCTCGGCACCGACCATCCGCGCCACCGACGACCGCCGCCCATCAGCCCCGATCATCAGCCCTGCGCGCACCTCGCAGACCGTGCCATCCGGCCCGGTCAGCACGGCCCCCTGCACCGCGCCCCCCGGACCGGCCAGCAATCCCCGCAGTGCCGTGCGGTGGCGCACCTCCGCCCCCGCGTCGCGCGCCGGCTGAACCAGGACGCTGTCGAGCAGCCAGCGGCGGGGCGCGATCAGGGCATCGACGCCGTTGCCCGGCTTGATCGGCACCGCGACCCTGTCTGCGCCATAGGCAAAGGTCGTCACGCGGATCGGCGGCGTGCCTTCTGCCAGAAGCGTCGGCAGAACCCCCCAATCGGCCAACAGCATCACCGCGCCGCGCATCAGCGCATGGGTGGACAGCGTGTCGGTTCCCGGCGCATCGCGCTCGACCACCAGAACCCGCGCCCCGCCGCGCGCAAGCGTCAGCGCCGCCGCCGACCCCGCGCAGCGCGCGCCCACGATCACCACATCGTAATCCGTCCGCTTTGCCATTTCTGCCCCGTCACGCCGCCAGCCGGCTTTGCCCAAGAAACCCTGCAAGGTGATGCGACAGCTCCTCGGCATCGCGCCCCACCCCATCGATGAAATTGGAACTGCGCCGCCGCAGAAATCGCAGCCCCAGCGCATAAAGCCCCGGCAGGGGCAGGACGCCCCCGTCGTGGATCAGCTCGCCGCGGGCATCCAGCACCGGCAGATCCAGCCAGCGATAATCGCGCCGGTAGCCGGTGGCGTAGATCACCGTGGCGATCCCCTGCGCCCTCAGGTCGATGCGGGACGGTCCCGACTGCGGCAACAGCTGCGGCTGCCAGGCCACGGGATCAGCGGGCGCGTCCAGCCCGGCGGCCGCGATGAAGGCGTCGATCCGCGCCAACACCCGCTGTCGGCGCGCCTCGGCGGCCACCAGATCAGCCGCCAGCGTGTCGCCAAGGCGCACGTGCCCGGCTTCCACCCCCAGCACCCGCCCGGTCACCCGCACGCCCATCCGCGCCAGCAGGCCCAGGTCGATCTGGCCCCGGCCGCTGAGTTGCATCGACGGCTGCCGGCGTGCCGCGGTCAGATCGCGCACCCCGTCCCAGCGGTCGGCCAAGATGCCCGAGCGGTCCAGCCAGTCAAAGATGTCCTGCCCGCGATAGCGGCGCGGCATGGGGATATGCCGGCCAACGGCCAGCGTGACCTCGCGCCCCGCCGCACGCAATTCGCGCGCAATCTGCACCCCGGTCGCCGAGGCGCCCACGATCAGCACCCCGCCCGAGGGCAAGCCGTTGGCATGTTCATAGGCCGCGCTGTGCATCGTCATGATGCCGGCGCCGGGCGGCGTGAGGCTGCGCGGAACCAGAGGCCGGTCGCAGGCGCCGGTCGCGATCACCACGGCGCGCGCAAGGATCGGAGCGCCGTCGGTGTCGATCAGGTAGCGGCCCCAAAGGTCCGACAAACGCCGCACGGCCGTTCGTGTCTGAACCGGGGCCGTATCTGCATACCGCTCCAGCAGCCGCACCAGCGCCGAGCGATCCATGAAACCCTTTGGGTCCGGCCCGTCGTAGCGGTGCCCCGGCAGCCGTGTCATCCAGTTGGGTGTCAGCAGCCGAAGGTCGCGCCAGGGCAGGCTGCGCCAGCGCTGGGCCACCGCGCCACGATCCAGCACGAGATGGTCGATACCCAAATCCTGCAGGCACCGACTCATTGCCAGCCCCGCCTGTCCCGCGCCGATGATCGCCACATCCGTCCGTTGCACGCCGATCCCTCCAGTGGTGCGGGGCCGGCGCGCGAATGCGCCGGCCCCGTTCTTCTTTGCTACGGCTACCCCTCGGGCTGGCTGAGCACCGCGTCCAGTTCTGCCCGCTTGGGGGCAAAGAAGCTGGTGCGGGCGTACCAGTCCTGAAAGCGGCTGTGGTCCGGCTCTGCCATGATGGCGTCGAAGCCGAAGGCGTGGCGCTTCATCGCGCGGTTGCGCGTTCTGGTCTGCATGATGGTTCTCCGTGATTTCCGGACGCCGGTTCAGCCGGCGTCGACCTCAACCGTGACAGGCACGCCGTTGGCGAGGACGTCGAACACGGCCGAGCGTGCCTTGGACTGCTCGACGATGCCGCGCAGCACCTCGGCGGGCGCCTTTCCGCGGATACGGAAGCGGGCGCGGATCGCCGAGTAGCCGTTGCGGACCCGATCGTTGATCCCGAGGATGCCCTGCAGGTCGATGTCGCCTTCGACGACCGAGGTCACCTCGGTCAATTCCACGCCGCGTACTGCCGCGATGTTGCCGATCCCCGCGGTCAGGCAGGCGGCAAGGCCCTGGAGTAGTAACTCCACCGGCGTCGGCCCGTGGTCGCCGCCGACCAGAACCTTCGGGTGGTCGGCATGGGCTTCGAACGGGGTGTCGCGCTTGTGGCTGCCGCCGGCACCGTCGAAATCATCGACGGTGATGACGCTGTGGGTGCCCGAAACCCAGCTGGCGCGGGCGCGGAACTGGAACTGCGCCAGTTCCGGCGCTCCGGCGACGGCGTTGATCGTCGCCAGAAGCGTGGGGGTATCGACGCCGTTCAGCGGCGCCTTGACGGGTTTTTCCTGAACGATTGCATTCATGTCACATTCCTTTCCCTGATCTGTGATCGCGGACCGCATGGCGCGCCGGGGCTTTGGCATCGGCACGCCAGGTCCGACGGGGAAAGGACTACGCCTGCCGCGTTTCTGATCTTGACCGCCGCGGCGGGTGTTTCGTTTCAGTTGTTTCGGGGGGGCCAAGCTGTCTCGCAGACAGCAAGAAGGGCACGGACAACCATCCCGCGCGATTGGGGGCATAGTCTCTTCGGACACTGCGAACGGGCTCAACCGGGCCCTTACCGGCCCTTGCGCAAGTAAACGTAATAGGCCCCGGCGCCGCCGTGCCGGAGATGCGCCTCAGCGATCTGCAGGACGTGTGGGGCAAGCGGGGCCTGATGCAGCCAGAGCGGCACCTGGCGCTTCAGGGCGCCGGGACGCTGGGGGATCGGGCCGTCGTCGGGTCCCGGGCGGCCCTTGCCGGTGATCACCAGCACCAGCCTCTTGCCGTGATCCACCGCGCCCAGAACGAATCGCACCAATGCCGGGTGCGCCTGGGCCAGGGTCATCCCGTGCAGGTCGATGCGCGCTTCGGGCGTCAGGCGGCCGCGGCTCATGCGTTGGTGCGCCTTGCGGTCCATCTGCAAGGGCATGGCGGCCAGACGGTCGGGCAGCGGCGGCACCAGATCATGACCAGGGGGTGCGGGGCTGGCCTTGGCGCCAATGACGAAGGGGGGCAGGCGCTTGCGCGGTGGCGCCGGATGCTGAGTGTCCTGCAGCCGATACGGAGCGTCGCCGCCCGCGGGCAGTGTCGCATCGGCGGGGCGGGGGAGGGTGTGCAGCGGTTCTGCCGTCTCGGCCACGCTGCGCCAGAGCTTTTCCTCTTCGGCGCTCAGCCGCCGACGCCGGCGGCTCATGCGGTCAACGGGCGCGCCGGGGGGCGCATCGTTACTCTCCGGTGGCGACGAGCTGCCAGTTCGGGTTGTCGGCCCCCATCTTGCGGGCGAAGGTCCAGATGTCCTTCTGCCGCTTGATCTCGTTCGGGTTGCCCTCGACAACCTCGCCTTCGGCATTCTTTACGACCGAGGTAAGCTCGCCCACGAAGCGCACGGTGACCTCTGCCTCCTGCGTGTCGCGATTGAAATCGGCGGTGACCAGGCTGAGCTCGCGGATGCCGACAAAGGTCGCCTCCACCTTCAGGCCCTGACTTTCGCGCAGTTCCACAACCTCGGCAAAGGTTTCGTAGACGTCGCGGGAGAGGAACGGCAGGATCGAATCCAGATCGCCGTTCTCAAACGCCATCAGGATCATCTCGTAGGCGCCGCGGGCGCCGTGCAGGAATTCGCCGACGTTGAAGCCGGGCTCGGCCATTTTCATCGCCGCCAGTGCCTTGGCCGCCGGGCTGCCGTCGGGCACATGGTCGGTGATGTCGGCGTCCACGCCACCCTCGATCACCTCGAAATCACGGCGGGGACCGCGTCGGCCCTCGCCCTCGCCGCCCATCGGCAGGGGCGGCTTTTCAAAGCCTTCGCGCGTGCCCAGGACATTGCGCAGACGCAGGATCAGGAAAATGGCAATTCCTGCGAGAACGAGAAGCTGGATCACGGCAGAACTCATGGGTGCCTCGGAAACGGTCGGGGACGGGTTGGTAACCCGCGCGGTTTTTTCCTATGTAAGGCAGCGGCGGGGCCAAGTCCACCGCAGCACCTGCCAAGAAGGAGACGCGCATGTGGCTTTTGATCCTGCTGATCATTGTTCCGATGATCGAGATTGCGCTGTTCATCCAGGTGGGCGGCTGGCTGACGCTGTGGCCGACGCTGGCCATTCTGGTCGTGACCGCGATCCTCGGCACCTGGCTTCTGCGGCAGCAAGGCCTGCGCGTACTGGCCGAATTGCGCCGGTCCCTTGAGAATCTGGAAGATCCGGCGCCTGCGTTGGCGCACGGTGCGATGATCCTGTTCGCGGGCGCCCTGCTTCTGACGCCGGGATTTCTGACAGATGCGGTCGGGCTGTTGCTGATGGTACCGCAGGTCCGCATGGCGCTGTTCAACTGGGCCCGGCGCAATGTCCGCTTTCACACAACCGTGATGACGGATGAGATGCATGGGGCCGAGCCGCGCCGTCATCCGCCGCATCGCCCCGATCACGACATCATCGAAGGCGTCTACGAGGAGGCGGACGCTGATCCGAACCGACCGCCCTCGGGCTGGACGCGGCACTGACCGAGGCCTCTAGCGGACGACGAATTCGGCGTGGAGCGCACCCGCGGCGCTGATGCTTTTCAGGATGTCGATCATTTCGCGCGGGCTGACGCCCAGGGCGTTCAGACCCGCGACCACCTCGGACAGGGTCGTGCCGCCGGTGATCTCGGCTAGGCCGGTCACTTCGTCTTCGCCGAACTCGGCGCGGGTGCGGGGCACGATCACCGTCTCACCTGGCGAGAAGGGGTTGGGCTGCACTGCGATCGGCGTCTCCTCGATCCTGAGCGTCAGGTTCCCCTGCGCCACGGCCACCCGGCTGATCCGCACGTCATTCCCCATCACGATCGTGCCGGAGCGGTGATCGACCACAACCCGTGCACGGGTTTCCGGCTGGACGGCGATATTCTCGATCTGGCCCAGCGCATGCGCGGGCGAGGGCGCGCGGCTGGCGCGCACGTCGAAGACCACGGTGCCCGAATCCAGCATCGCGGCCACCTGCCGTCCGTAGGCTGCGTTGATCGCGCCCTCGATCCGCGAGGCGGTGGTGAAATCCGGGCTGCGCAGCGCCAGCCGCACCTGGTTCAGGCCGGCGAAGTCGAATTCGATCTCACGTTCCACCCGTGCGCCCATCGGGATCAGACCGGCGGTCGGCACCCCCTGCACGACGGTCGCGGCCTCGCCTTCGGCCGAGACGCCGCCGGCGATGATCGCACCCTGCGCCACCGCATAGATGTTGCCGTCTGCGCCGTTCAGCGGGGTCATGATGAGCGTGCCGCCCAGCAGGCTTTTCGCATCGCCGATGGCCGAGACAGTGACGTCGATCCGCCCGCCTGCACGGGCAAAGGGTGGCAGCGTGGCGGTGACGAAGACGGCCGCAACGTTGCGCGGCCGGAACTGCTCACCCGTGACGTTCACGCCCAGCCGTTCCAGGATGTTCGACATGATGTCTTCGGTGAAGGGTGAGTTGCGCAGCCCGTCGCCGGTGCCGTTCAGGCCCACGACCAGACCGTAGCCGACCAGATCGTTGCCGCGCACCCCGTCGAATTCGACCAGATCCTTGATCCGCACGGGATTCGCCGAGGCAAGGGCGGGCAGCAACAGCCCCAGCATCAGGGCCGCCAGAAGTGTTCTCATCTGAGGTAATCCGACAGGCTGAGGCGCGACAGGCGCGCGGTGATGGCAAACAGGGATTCGAGCCGGCTTTGCGTCTCTTCCAGCTTCACCGCCGCCTCGTAGGGATCGACCGCGATCAGATCGGACAGGGCCCGCTGCAGCGACACGCGTTCGTTGGTCAGGCGCACGCCCGCCTTCTCGATCTGCGCCTCGCCGATACCGACGGCCGCGCGCAGGTCGAAGAAAGCGGGTTGTGCGGCCAGAAGCGTGCTGGCCGAGGCCTGCGTCAGCGCGAAACGCTCCGCATCGTCGCCGGCCATAAGGCCCTGCGAGAGCAGCGCCATCATCGCCATGCCCTTCAGCAATTCCTGCAGTGCCGGGTCGGCCGCGATTGGCGGGGGCGCCATCGTGTCGCCGGGGGCAAGGCGATAGGGCGCAAGCTCGGTCGCGCTGCCGAGATAGGCGGTGCCGGCGTCGAACCAGGTGGACACGACAGCTTCGACATCGGCTGCGGTCGTGGCCCCGGCCAGCGCGATCTCGGACTGTAGTGCGGTCAGGATCGCGTCGCGGTCCATCACCGCAGGGCTATCGGTGGTGATCCCGGCGAAAAGCGTGCGCCCGGCGACCTGGGAATTCAGCATGCTCACCACGGTGCCCATTTCCTGCCAGATCGTTTCGGCCTCGCGCTGCAGCAGGATGGACTGGCTTTGTGAACTCACGGACAGCAGGCGCGTTCCGGCGGCGGTTGTCACCTCGTCCACCTTCTGCAAGGCGTTCTGCATTGCGCTGAAGTGCAGATCGGCCTCGGTCACGACGGTTGCGTGGCTTTCCACCTGCGCCAGCGCGCGCTGCACACCGGACAGCGCGGTGAAATCGCCGCGCAGTTTCTGGCCGGGATCGGTGGTGCGTCCCAGAGTCATTTCCGACGCGTGCCGTTCGGTCGCGCCCTTCAGGTCCGCAACCTGCTTTCGCAGGATCATCGAACGTGCGAGGTCGCTGTTGTCGATACGGTACATGCGTCAGATCCCCAGGATGGCCAGCATCATCTCGTCCACCGCGCTGATGACGCGGGCATTGGCGGCATAGGCGCGCTCGATCAGAAGAAGGCGCTGCATTTCGTCGTCTGTATCCACGCCGTTGCGCGCCTCCAGCGTGCGCAGCTCGCCCGCGCGAGCCGCCTGATATCCCTGATCCGCCTCTGACAGGTTGCGGCTGGTGCCGACGACCGACATCAAGGCCCCTGCGAGCCCGCCGAAGCTGCGCGCGCCAGGACCGAAGGGTCCGCTGACGCTGGTGAGCGGTTCCGCCAGCGCCTGAACGAAACGGTCGAGTTGCCGACCGTCGCCCACCGGGCCGGCTGTCGTCGCGCCGACGCCATCCCGCAGGCGCCAGAGCGCGCCACCCTGCGCCGGATCGACGCTCCCGTTGATGGCAAGCCGACCGGCAAGCCCCAGTTCGTCGGCTGGAGTGAAGGCTGCGCCGGCGTTGGTAAAAAGGCCGGGGTCACCGGCAGTCAGCGTCGGGTCGGTCGTCGTGTTCTGGAATCGCTCGACCAGATCGCGGGCCATTGCGTCCAGTGCGGACTGCATCCCCGGCCCGTCCACGTCGCGCAGTGCAAGGTTGGCCGCAAGCCGCCCGCCCGCGATCTGGGTTTCGGCCAGGGGACGGCCGTTCAGGGTCAGGCCCTGCAGCGCGCCGTTCTCGATCGTCATGTCGGCGATGACGACGTTGACCGCCGTGAAGCCGACCTCGGGCGCGGGGCCGTCCAGCAGCAGCGCCCCGCCGGGGGTGTAAAGCGCGACGCGTCCGAACTCGCGCTCGATCTCACGCACCGGCACGATCTCGGCCACCCGGTCGATCAGAACTTGTCTCTGGTCGTAAAGACCACCCGCGTCCCGGCCGGAATTCAGCGTGGTGGCGATGGTGCGATTCAGCTCTTCGATGCGCTTGAGCGAATCATTCAGCGTGGCGACATCCCGCGCAATCGCCTGATCTGCGTTGGTGCGCTGGATCTGCACTTCCTTTCCGGCGGTGTTGATCGCTTCCATCACGCCCTTGGCCTCGGCCAGGACGGTTGCCAGTCGCGCCTCGGACTCCGGGCGCGAGGCGGCCTCCATCAGCGCCGTTTCGAACCCGGCGACGCGTGCGGTCAGCGAACCGGGCTGATCCGGCGTTCCCAGCACGGTTTCCATCCGCGCGTAGAAGCCCGACGTGACGTTCAACCCGGCCAGCGACGCGTCGGCGGACCGCCGCGTCGCCATCAGGCCCGCATCGACCACCCGGCGCACGCCGTCCACCTGTACGCCCGAGCCGACGCCACCGACCGAGCGAGACGAGAGCAGGATCTCGCGCCGCGCATAGCCCTCGGTCATCGCATTGGCGACGTTGGTCGACACCACCTCGGCCGAGCGGGCGGTGGCGGTCAGGCCGCTGACGGCGTTGGAAAGCGAGGTGGAAAGCGACATGGATCAGCCCCTGTTGCGCCTAGCGCTTGATGTTGGTGGTTTCCTGCAGCATTTCGTCCACCGTCTGGATCACCTTGGCGTTGGACGAATAGGCCCGCTGGGTCTGGATCAACTGGGTCAGTTCCTGCGCCACGTCTGTGGTGGATTCCTCGCGCACATAGCCCTCGATCGCGCCAGTCGGGCCAGCGCCCGCATCCCAAAGGAAGAAACCGCCGGACTGGTTGGTCACCCGATAGGTCTGGTTGTCCATCGCCTGCAGCCCGTTCGGGTTCGGCACGTCGGCCAGCGGGATCTGATAGAGCTTGCGCGTCACACCCACATCGTAGAGCGCGACGAGGAAGCCGTTCTCGTCCACCTCAAGCTGGGTCAGGCTTCCCACCGGGGCGCCGTCCTTGGTTATCGTGCCGGGGGCGAAGTCATCGCCCAGTTGCGACATGCCTGCCGGGTCCAGAAGCTGACCGATGTTGATGTTCATGGGCCCGCCGGTCGCCGGCGGAGCGCCGACCGCCAGAGGCAGGGTTCCGGTGATGGAATCGTAGGCAGGGCTCGCGCCCACCGGGGTCACGCTCGCCAGGGTGCCGCCGGTCGCTGCAGAAGGCGAGAATTCCAGCACATATTCGCCGATCGACGCGCCAGAGAGCGAATCGACGATGCCCATCGACCATTCGTTCGGGTTCGCGGTCTTCGTGAAGGTCACATCCAGCCGCTCGGGGTTGCCGAGGTTTCCGTAGTATTCGATCGACAGGAACTGATCCGTGCCCGCCGCCGCGGTCGAGGGCAGGTTCACCCCCAGCTGAATGTTCTGCGTGGGCTCGCTGATGAATTCGTTCGGGTTGATCTGCACTGGCGTCAGACCGGTTGAGCTGTCGCGGGCAAAGGGCGGCACCGTGCCGTCTGGGTTCACCGGCCAGCCCATCAGCACCTCGCCTGTGGCGGTCCGAAGGTAGCCCTCGGCGTCGGCGCGGAACGACCCCGAAGTCATCAGCATCATCGGCAGCGGCCCGCCAGCGCGCATGGACGCGGCCGAAGTCACCGGGATGAACCCACGGCCCGAAACGGCGATGTCGGTGGCATTGGTGCTGGCGGTCAGGGCGCCGCGTTCGTCGATCAGTCGGTGCGTCGTGGTGCGCACCCCGCCCGCCGAATATGCGCCCGTGCCGGACCCGCCCGCGTTCACCACCATCGAGTGGAAATCGGCGCCAGCACGCTTGTAGCCGAAGGTGGCCGAGTTCGCGATGTTGTCTGAAATGGTGGCTAGGCGGACGGCATTGGCCTTCAGCCCGGTCACGCCCGCATTGAGGGCGGAGGAAATCGTCATGGATGCGCCTTTCTGATGCAACGACCGCAGTCTCGGGGCACATTGCGAGGGCGCGTCTTAAGATCGACCTAACAGTGACAATGCAGCCTAATTTGTGCGGCTACGCTCAATTCACGCGGCGCAGCAGAATGACCTCGAGCCGGTTGTTGCGCACGTCCATCGGATTCTCGGTCGCGGGTTGGCGGTCGGCCTTGCCCGTGATCCGCTGCATCCGCGTCTCGGCAAGACCCTGTGCGACCAGAATCGTGCGCATCTTCTGCGCCCGGGTGGCCGACAGGTTCCAGACCGGGTTGTCGCGCAGCACGATCGGATAGCTGCGGGTATGCCCGTTCACCGCGACTCCGTTCTGGGTCAGGTCGAATACGCGCGCGAGCATTCCGGCCAGCGCCTCGGCGATCCAAGTCGGGGTATCGGTCTCGGGTTCGAACAGCGGAGATCCTTCGAGGTCGAATATCTCCACGATCAAGCCCTCGTCAGTGATGCGGGTTATCACGTGCTGAAGCAGGTTCTCCATCTCGCGGCTCTCGCCGCCTAGCGCCATCAGCGCGTCCTCCAGCGCAAGAAGATCGTTGTCACCAGAACCCGCGCTGTCCGAACTTTCAGCGCCACTGTCGCCGCGCGCCTGTCGCCGCTCCATCGCGGCGCGGTTCGTCGCGCCTGTGCCGGCCTGGGCCAGGGTATTCTCGGACATGATGCTGTCGCCCCCGAAGACACCCTCGCCCCCGCCGGAGGCACGCATCAACGGCACGGTGGGGCTGAAGAAATCCGCAAGGCCCTTGCGTTGCGTTTCGGTTGTGGCATTGACGAGCCACATGAGCAGAAAGAACGCCATCATCGCGGTGACGAAATCGGCATAGGCGACCTTCCACGCCCCGCCGTGATGCCCCCCGGCAACCACTTTCTTGCGCCGGATGATCACCGGCGGCATGTTTGACGGCCCGCTCATTGCAGTCCCCTTCTTCACCCGCTTCAGAGCTAGCAGCCAGCGGTGAACGCGTTCTTAATCCGCGCAGGCAGGCCTGAATGGAAGCGCGGGAACAGAAGATCAGAAGTAGCTTTCGACCAGAGCGCCCGACACCAGCGCCCAGCCGTCCGCCACGACGAAGAACGCCAGCTTGAAGGGCAGAGAAACGATCGCTGGCGGCACCATCATCATGCCCATCGACATGAGCACCGCCGCGACGACAAGGTCGATGATCAGGAACGGCAGGAAGATCAGAAAGCCGATCTGGAAGGCCCGCGCGATCTCGGACAGCATGAAGGACGGCACGAGGATCGAGAGCGGCGAATCGGGTCCCGGGGCCACCACCTGCTGGTCGGGTCGCAGCGCGGCCAGCGCGGCATAGGTGTCATCGCCGACCCGTACGGCCATGAAGGTCCGGAACGGCTCGATTGTCGCCTGAAAGGCCGCGACCAGGTCGTCACCGCCGTCGATGAGCGGCTGGATGCCCTGCGCATAGGCCTGCAGAAAGACCGGTTCCATCACGAACCATGTCAGGAACAGTGCTAGGCTGACGATCAGCATGTTGGGTGGGGACTGCTGCAGCCCGATGGCCTGACGCAAGATGGCCAGGACCGTCACGATGAAGGGAAAGCAGGTCACCATGATCGCCAGTCCGGGCACCAGGCTGAGCACGGTGATCAGGACCAGAAGCTGCACCGCGCGCGCCGCCAGCGAGGCATCATCGCCCAGCGACAGTGTGATTTCCTGCGCCATTGCGGGCCCGGCCGCGAAAAGCAGCAGGGCGGGTAGCGCGAGGCGCAGGAGCAGGGTCATGTCACAGGCCGTCCTTCAGATCCGCGACCTCGGTCAGGCGTACGGCCAGTTGGCCTGCCTGATCGCCATCAAGTTCCTGCAGCTCTCCGCGCGCGATCAGCTTGTCGCCGACGTAAAGCTCCACGGGGTCGTCAACGCGACGATCAAGCGGCAGCACGGCATCGCGGCGCATCCGCAGCAGGTCGCGCACCAGCGGCCGCGCGCGGCCGACCGACACGCTGATCTCGATCGGCACCTGGGTAAACGGGTTTGCCGCGGCGGGGTTTGGGGTCTGGCTCTCATCCATGGCGGCGGTGCTCCTGTTCGGGGGTGTCGAGAGTGGCGAGATAATCGGATACCGCCTGCGCGATCGCGGTCAGTGCGGCGTCGATGTCGATGCGTTCTTCGGTTTCGTCGAAGCGCAGATAGACCTGTCCGTCGCCCAGCGACGGTTCCTCGACCAGCGAAAGCGGCAAAGGGCTGTCTTCGAGGGCCTTTTCGACGGCCGCACGGTTCGCGGGGTTGACGACAAGGGTCATCGGACGGGCCGCAGCGGCCTCGGCATGGGCTTCCAGGGTTTCGGCCACCAGCGCGGGCAGGGTCTGTCGGGCAATCGCAGGCATCACGCGGCCTGCCATTTCACGCAAGAGCGGCGCGAGGGCGCGGATAACGTGGCTGCGTGCTTCAAAATAGGTAAAGGACAGCGCCTGCAGGTTGCGCGCCAGGTCCACCCGCAGGTGGTTCTGTTCTTCGGTCTGCGCGGTCATCGCGTCGTCCCAGCCGGCACGGTAACCGGTGTCGAAGGCTTCCAGCCGCACCTCTTCAAGTGCTACCTGCGCAGCGTCGGCGGCATCAAGCGGTTCCGCCGGCAGCTCGAATTCTTCAAGTCGCAGGGGCTGGGGCATCAGACGCGCTCCTCGCCTTCTTCCATCCAGTTGCGCAGGATCTCGACCGTTTCCTCCTGGCGTTCCTCGATCAGGCGGCGCAGGCGGGCAACAGGGTCTTCGTCGGCGGCGGCCCAGTCCTCGTCGCCTGGGCCGACCACAGACATGGTCTGCGCGCCGGCACCTCCGGCCGCAGCGCCTGCCGAAGTGAGCGCGGGGCGCTGCGCGGCTGCGCTGGCGGGGTCGTCCAGACTGCCCGGCAATGCGGCGCGCTCGGGCGGCGCGGGCAGGCGTGCAGACTTGAGAATGGGCCGAACGACGAACAGGCCCAGTGCCAGCGCAACGAGGGCGAGCACGAGGATCTGGGCCAGCCACATCAGATCCAGCCCCGCCAGAACCGAGGCTTCCGCCAGCGTTCCTTCCATGGCGACCGGCTCGAACGCGAGCGAACGCAGGGTAATGACGTCGCCCCGCGCCTCGTCATAGCCCACGGCCGAGGCCACGAGGTCACGCAGGACGGCGAGTTCTTCGTCGCTCCGCGGCAGGCTGGCGCCGGTCTCCGGATCGCGTACCCCGTCGACCAGGACCGCAACGGTGATCCGGCGCACCGCGCCTGGTTCGCGCAGAAGCTGGCGCTGGGTTTCGGACACTTCGTAGTTGATCCGTTCGCGCGTCTCGTTGCTCTGACTCTGCGACGTCTCACCTTCGGCGCCGGCATCGCCGTCAGGCAGGTTGCTGGCCACGGTGACCGCCGCGCGCCCCTGATCCGTGGCGTTCGAACTGCGTTCCTCGGTCTCGGCGCTGATGGCGACGCGGGTGTCCGGGTCAAAGCGCCGCTCGGTGATCTGTTCGCGCTCGGTCACCGTCTCGAGGCTCAGTTCGACGACAGCGCGGCCTGCTCCCACGCGCGCCTCAAGCAGGCGCTCGACGTTGCGCTTCATCTCGTCAGCCCGGTCGCCGCTGGTGTCGGCTGCCGTGGCGTCTTCGGCGGTTGCGATCAGCCCGCCCGTTCCGTCGATCACGGCGACATCTTCGGGGCGCAGCCCTGCCACCGCAGCGGCGATCAGGAACTTCAGCGCCCGCGCCTGCTGTGCGTTCAGGGTCCCCGAGGCGGTCGTGACTGTGACCGAGGCCGTTGGCCGCAAGTCGCGACGGAAGGGTTGTCCGCCGGATTGCGCAATATGAACGCGGGCGGCGCGGATGTGTGGGCTTGCGACGATCGTGCGAGCCAGCTCGCCCTCTTTCGCACGCCAGTAGGCGGCGTCGAACATCTGAGAGGTGGTTCCGAACCCCGACAAGCCGTCGAGCAATTCATAACCGCTGGCGTTGTTGGCGGGCAGACCTTCGGACGCAAGCGTCATCCGCAGCGTGTCGCGCGCCCGGGTTTCCACCCAGATGGAATCGCCGCGCACCTCATGCCGGGCGCCGCGTTGCTCCAGCGCGCGCACGATCTCGCCGGCGGCGGCAGGCTCCAGCCCGCCATAGAGAAGGGCCATGCCTGGCGTCGTGGCCAGGCGGGCAAGCGTGCCAAAGGTGATCAGAAGGGCCAATGCGCCAAGCACGACGATGATCCGGCGCTGCATCGGAAGGGCGGACCAGAGCGATAGAAGCTGCGGCAAGGTAACCTCCTGTCGTCGGGACGTTCTGCCCCGGCGCGGTCATCCTTCGCCCATCGCGCTTAACAATCGGTTAGTCTGATCAAGGCTATAGACGCCGGGTGACAATGCGAGGTGCGCCGATGGCAGTGGCCGAAGAGACCGCGGTGGAAGAGCCGGAGAAGAAGCGCTCTAAGCTGCCGCTGATCCTTGGGCTGGTGGGTGCGCTGGTCGGCGGCGGGGGGGGCTTTTATGCCGTCCAGTCCGGGCTTCTGTTGCCGGCGAAGACTGCGGCCACGGCTCAGGTCGGCGCGATGCCCGATGTGGTCTTCGTCCCCGTCGAACCGTTGGTCGTGAGCCTAGGACCCGAGGCGCGCAGCCGCCACCTGCGTTTTGCGGCGCAGCTTGAGGTCGACCGCGCACTTCAGAGCGACGTGGCGACGCTGATGCCGCGCATCGTCGACGTCCTGAACGGCTATCTTCGCGCGGTCGAGGTGCGCGAGTTCGAGGATCCGGGGGCGCTTGTGCGGTTGCGGGCGCAGATGCTGCGCAGGGTCCAGATCGTCACCGGCGAGGGACGCGTGCGCGACCTGCTGGTCACCGAATTTGTTTTGAACTGAGGGGACGGGGCGCATGCAGATGATCGCCGATATCCTGTTGGGCGCCGGTGCGCTGGGCGCAGCCTTCTATTGCATGGTGCTGTCAACCCGATTGAAGAAGTTCACGCGACTGGAAAACGGCATGGGCGGCGCCATCGCCGTGCTGTCAAGCCAGGTCGACCAGATGACCAAGGTTCTGGAAGCGGCGCAGCTTGCGGCGCGCAATTCGGCCGATACGCTGGAGAACAAGACGGCGCGCGGCGAGAAGGTGGCCGAGCGCCTGGAACTGATTCTGGCGGCGATGCATGACTTGCCGGGTGCGGAACCCCAGAAGAAACCGACGAAGCGCAAGCCGGCGGCGAAGACGAAGGCCAAGGCGGACGATGCGATCGCTGCCTGGGCGGCAGACCGCCTGGCGGACAAGCCGTCGGGCTTGGCTGTCAGCGGCAATGCCGAGGATGAGGACGAGGCGGAGGCCGCGGCACCACGCGCGCGCTTCGTGCGCCGGCGGGTCAGTCGAAGTGACAGCGAGGCGGCATGAGCACCCCGAACCGTAAGGCCGCGGCGCGCGCCCGCCGCGTCGGCACGCTTGCGGTGATTGCCGCCCTGCTCGCCGCGTCGGGTGCGATCCGACTTGGAACCGGCGTTGCCGAGGCTCTCGTCCGTGATGACCCGGCCCAAGCGGCGGAGCTGCCGGCCGGGGATATCGCGCCCCAGGTTTGCACTGAGGCAGCCGGGATCGGCCCGCTTCTTGAAGCGATACAGGAGCGTGAGTCGCGGGTTGCGGCGCGCGAAACGGCGCTTGAAGAGAGGATGCAGGCACTTGCTCTGGCAGAGAGCCGCTTGCTTGCCCAGCAGACGGAACTGGCTCAGATCGAGGAGGCACTGTCGGCGACACTTGCGTTGGCAGACCGCGCGGCAGAAGAGGATCTGATGCGGCTGACAACGGTCTACGAGACGATGAAGCCCAAGGATGCCGCCCTTCTGTTCGAGGAGATGGATCCGGATTTCGCCGCCGGGTTCCTCGCGCGGATGCAGCCAGAGGCGGCAGCGGCGCTGATGAGCGGCATGACCCCGCGGGGGGCCTACACACTCAGCGTGATCCTTGCGGGGCGCCACGCGACGGTTCCAAAGAACTAGGGGCGATGACCGCAGGCAGGGACAGGGTTTCTTAACCCGCGCTTGTCACTGTTCCCAGCAATGACTTCCGGCAGATGAGGCAGAAATGATCGGGATCGTGGGGATTGCCGTTGTCATCGTGATGGTGTTCGGCGGCTATCTGGCCGCCGGGGGCAGCTTGGGCATCATCATGAAGTCGCTGCCGTTCGAACTGGCGATGATCGGTGGCGCAGCCGTGGGCGCGTTCCTGATCGCCAACGACAAGTCCGCAGTCGGACATACTGCGAAGGAACTGGGCAAGGTCTTCCGCGGCCCGCACTGGAAGCCGGACGACTACCGCGACATGCTGTGCTTGCTGTTCGAACTGATCCGCATTGCGCGTCAGAATCCGGTCGCGCTGGAAGAGCATATCGAGGCGCCCGGCAGCTCGGCGGTCTTCGCGCGCTATCCGAAGATCCTTGCCGATCACGAGGCGGTGGAACTGATCTGCGACACGATGCGGTCGGCCGGGATGAACTACGACGACCCGCGCCAGGTTGAGGATGTGCTGGAGAAGCGGCTGGAAAAGCACGAGGCGCATGCGCTGCATTCCAGCCACGCGCTGCAGACCGTCGCCGACGCGCTGCCCGCACTGGGCATCGTCGCGGCCGTGCTGGGTGTGATCAAGACGATGGGGTCGATCGACCAGCCGCCAGAGATCCTGGGCAAGATGATCGGCGGTGCGCTGGTTGGCACGTTTCTGGGCGTATTCCTGTCCTACGGCTTCGTCGGCCCCTTCGCCAGCCGTCTGAAGACCGTGACCGAAGAGGACGCGCATTTCTACCGTCTGATCCGCGAGGTGCTGGTGGCGAACCTGCACAACCATGCCGCCAACATCTGCATCGAGGTTGGCCGTCAGAACACGCCGCACCATGTGCGTCCCAGCTACGGCGATCTGGAAGAGGCGCTCAAGGCCGTGAAACGAGAGGCCGCGTGATGCGGTCCGTCGCGCGTCTCGCCGTCCTTCTGGCACTTGGCGCGGGTGGCGCGTGCGCGCAGTCGGTCGAGGTGCTGACGGGCGAGCATGGCGAGTTCACGCGTCTCGCGATGGTGGTTCCGCCCGGCACCAGATGGTCGATAGACGAAGAAGGGCAGGGATATGCGTTGCGCATCGACCGTGCCGGACTTTTCCTCGACACCAGCCGCGCCTTCACCCGCATCGACCGTGCAAGGATTGCCGCGCTGGAACCGATCTCCGGCGGCGCGGGGCTGCAGATCGACCTGAACTGCGCTT
Organism: Paracoccaceae bacterium; assembly: GCA_041687395.1. Classification (GTDB taxonomy): domain Bacteria; phylum Pseudomonadota; class Alphaproteobacteria; order Rhodobacterales; family Rhodobacteraceae; genus JAWLCA01. The sequence continues at coordinate 130,485 of JAWLCA010000007.1, forward strand.
GCGAGGTGGTTGCGTTCGAGGATCGCCCGGGGATTCTGGTGATCGATGTGAAGGCCGGCCCCCCGCTTCCCGGTCGCGAAGCGGATCCGACGGAATTGGCTGCACCATTGAGAGCCATTCCGCCGGCTGCGAATCCGCGCCTGCGACTTCCTATGCTGCAGGCAGCCCAGACCCCCCGTCAGCCCGATCGCCAGGTGCCCCGCTTCTCGACCGAGGCACCCGACTGGCTGTCATTTCAGTTCGACGCGCGTTCCGTTGACGCACCGCCCGCGCCCTCCACGACTCTGGCATTGGGCCTGTCCGCGCGATCGGCGCAGACCGACGCACCACAGCCGCTGCCCAAGGCTCCGTCAACGTTGCCGTCGCCGCCCGCCTCCGGTGACGTCGCGGCTCTGCTGGAGGCCGAGGAAGCACTTCTGCGCCAGGTTGCCCGCGCGGCGGCGCAGGGGCTGGTGGATCCGCGCGCGCCGCGCCGAGATGGAACCATGCCCGGCGCCACCGAGGCGGGCAACACTGCGGTATTCGAGGACCACATGGCGGTGAACGCCCAGACCGGTCTTGATCGGGAGCTTGGGTTGATGGCCGAAACCCTGCGCGCAGGCGGCGGCCGACGCTGCCTGTCCGAAGAGGATTGGGCCGTTTCAAGCTGGGGTGACCTGCGTCCGCCCAGCCAGCAGATCGCCGAGGCGCGTGGACGGCTGATCGGCGAGTTCGACCGGCCGGATCGCGACGCGATTCTGGCGCTGGCGCGGCTCTACCTTCACTTCGGCTTCGGTGCCGAGGCGGCGGAGGTTCTGCGCGCCTTTTCGGTCGATCTTCCGCAGGCGGCGCTGCTGACCGCGCTGGCAGGGGTCATGGACGACGGCGCCGCACCTGAAGCGACGAGCCTGCATGCTTTGACGGAATGCGACAACGGCGCCGCGCTGTGGGCGGTTCTGGCCCGCCCGACGTTGACCCCCGCCGATCCGGTCAACCGCGACAGGATCCTGCGTGATTTCGCGACCCTTCCGCCGCATCTGCGCCAGCTTCTGGGGCCGCCCCTGTCGGAGCGGTTCATGGCTGCTGGCGACGGGCAGGCGGCGCGGATGATCCGCGACGCGATCCTGCGGACAGATGCGCCACAAACGCCCGGTGTCGCGTTGCTTGATGCGCGTGTCGATATGGCCGGCGGCGCGCTGCCCGAAGCCGAAGCACAGCTTCGGTCGGTCGCGGCGGGCACCAGCCCCGATGCGGCCGAGGCCCTCGCGATCCTGATCGAGGAGCGGCTGGCCCGCGGCGAACCGGTGGACGCCGCAACCGCGACCCATGCCGAGGCGCTGGCCTTCGAGCGTGCAGGCAGCCCGGTTGGCGACCGATTGGCCAAGGGCCATGCGCGGGCTCTGGCGTCGCTGGGGGACTTCGACGCGGCGATGGCGGCCTTTGCGCGGCTCGGCCGTGATGCGCAGGATCAGATCCTGCCCGATCTTCTGGCCGAGCTTACGCGGGCGGCGCCGGATGCGACCTTCCTGATCCAGGTTTTCGCGCTGCGCGACCGGCTGGACATCGCGCTGCCACCGGCACACCGGCTTGCCCTGTCGGACCGGATGCTGTCGCTGGGTTTCCCGGCCGAGTCGCGGCTTCTGCTTGCCGCCGCCACCCCGGGGCCCGAGGCGGGCCTGCAACGGGCCCGCGCCGCGCTGCTGCGCAGCGAGCCGCGCGCCGCGTTGCGCGAGATCGCAGGGCGCACCGATCCCGAGGCCGAGGCGGTGCGTGCACAGGCCTATCTGCAACTGGGCCAGCCCCTGCAGGCGGCCGAGGCTTGGCTGGCCGCGGGGCAGGAGGACGAGGCCGCACATGCGGCCTGGCGCGCGGGCGACCTGGAGACGGCGGGACGGCTGTCAGACCCGGAGCGCAGCGCGGCGATCGAAGTGCTGGAAGCGCCCCGTGCCGTGGAACCCGGAGCCCCGGAGAGCAGTCCCGGTGACGTTGCCGCAGGCAGCGGGAGCGGAGGGGAACCGAGTGCCGCGCCTTCCGCCGGCCCGATGACCGAGGCGCGCGGGCGGCTGGAGGAGAGCGCCCGCACCCGTGCGGCCGTCGACGCACTGCTTGCCAGCTTCCCCGCGCCCTGACGCGACTGGCGCCCGGGGGCTGCCTTGCACCCCGCGCCGCGCACCGCCATATAGCCCCGAACATCGGAGGGCGCATGGCAGAGACAGATTTCCCCGGCTGGCACGGCACAACCATCGTCGCGGTCCGCAAGGGCGGCACCGTGGTTGTCGCAGGCGACGGCCAGGTGAGCCTGGGGCAAACCGTCATCAAGGGCAGCGCGCGCAAGGTGCGGCGCCTGTCGCCCGGCGGACACGAGGTGGTCGCGGGTTTCGCCGGTTCGACCGCCGATGCCTTCACCCTGCTGGAGCGGTTGGAGCGCAAGCTGGAAGCAGCACCGGGCCAGCTGCAGCGCGCCTGTGTGGAACTGGCCAAGGACTGGCGCACCGACAAGTATCTGCAGAAGCTGGAGGCGATGCTGATCGTCACCGACGGGGCCGAACTTTACGTCATCACCGGCGCGGGCGACGTGCTGGAGCCGGAGCATGACGTCGCCGCCATCGGATCGGGCGGGATGTATGCGCTGGCGGCCGCGCGCGCGCTGATCGATACCGATCACGACGCCGAGGCCGTCGCCCGCCGCGCGATGGCGATCGCGGCAGATATCTGCGTCTACACCAACAACAGCCTGACCCTGGAGGCGATCCGCAAATGACCGACCTGACCCCGCGCGAGATCGTCTCGGAGCTTGACCGTTTCATCATCGGCCAGCGCGACGCCAAGCGTGCCGTGGCGGTGGCGCTGCGGAACCGCTGGCGGCGGCGGCAGCTGGCCGATGACCTGCGCGACGAGGTCTATCCCAAGAACATACTGATGATTGGCCCCACCGGTGTAGGGAAGACCGAGATCAGCCGGCGGCTGGCGAAGCTGGCCAAGGCGCCGTTCCTGAAGGTGGAGGCCACCAAGTTCACCGAGGTCGGCTATGTCGGCCGCGACGTGGACAGCATCATCCGTGATCTGGTCGATTCTTCCGTCGCGATGACCCGCGAGGTGATGCGCGAGGAGGTGAAGGCCAAGGCCCATTCGGCCGCCGAAGAGCGGGTGATCGAGGCGTTGGCGGGCCGCGACGCGCGCGAGCAGACGCGCGAAATGTTCCGCGGCAAGCTGAAGCGGGGCGAATTGGATGCGACGGTGATCGAACTTGAGGTGGCCGATACCTCGAACCCGATGCCGATGCTGGACATCCCCGGTCAACCGGGGGGCGGGGCGCCGATCAACCTGGGCGACATCTTCGGCAAGGCGTTCGGCGGACGGAAGGTGCGGCGCAAGATGACCGTGGCCGACAGCTACGAGGTGCTGGTGTCCGAGGAAGCCGACAAGCTTCTGGACGACGAGGCGGTCAACCGCGCCGCCCTGCAGTCGGTGCAGGAGGACGGCATCGTCTTCATCGACGAGATCGACAAGGTCTGCGCGCGGGCCGATGCCCGTGGCGCCGATGTCAGCCGCGAGGGGGTGCAGCGCGACCTGCTGCCGCTGATCGAGGGGACGACTGTTTCCACCAAGTATGGCCCGGTGAAGACCGACCATATCCTGTTCATCGCCTCTGGCGCGTTTCACATCGCCAAGCCGTCCGACCTGCTGCCGGAACTGCAGGGGCGGCTGCCGATCCGGGTGGAGTTGCGGGCGCTGACGGAGGAGGATTTCGTGCGCATCCTGACCGAGACTGACAATGCGCTGACCCGGCAATATACGGCGTTGATGGGGACCGAGGCTGTGACCGTCAGCTTTACCGAGGACGGGATCGCGGCGCTGGCACGGATCGCGGCCGAGGTGAACCGGGCGGTGGAAAATATCGGGGCGCGGCGGCTTTACACGGTGATGGAGCGGGTGTTCGAGGAGCTGTCCTTTACCGCGCCGGACCGGGGGGGCGAGGCGGTGACGGTGGATGGCGACTTCGTCGAGAAGAACCTGGGCGAGCTGTCGCGGTCGGCGGATCTGAGCCGGTATGTGCTTTGAGGGGCTGGGCGTGCACGCGTGCACAAGATTCCAAGCCATTGATCTGAAAAGAAAACAGAAATTCCTTTAACCTGCACTTAGGGATTTTTCACCACCCGGACGAAGTGGTGGACCCTCTCCAGACCACGAGATGGCGCCTGCAAAAGGCGGGCGCCATCGGTCGTTTGGGCCTGCGTTACTGGGTGGGTTCCGCCGGGACCAGACGCATCAGCGGCGCGTCCTCGCCATCCGCGATCAGGTAGATGTAGCCGTCATCCGGCCCCACGGCCACGTCGCGGATGCGCCAGCCCTCGTCCTCCAGCAGGCGTGTGGGGGCGCTGACCTGGTGCCCGTCGACCGCGAAAAGACCGAGATACTGGTGCGCCAGGTTGCCGACCAGCAGGTGGCCCTGCCAGTCGGGGAAGGCGTCGCCGTCGTAGAAGGCCATGCCCGAGGGCGGGAAATTGTCGGCGCGCCCCGGCCCCCAGTGGAATACCGGCGCGACGAAGCCGTCGCCGGGCTGGTGCGGGTCGGCGAACTGCTCGCCCGTGCGGTAGTCCACGCCGTAAGCCGCTAGCGGCCAGCCGTAGTTTTCGCCGCGCTGGACGATGTTGATCTCGTCGCCGCCGGCCTCGCCGTGTTCGGCCACCCAAATCTCGTTCGAGTTCGGGTTGACCGCCATCGCCTGAATGTTGCGGTGGCCGTAGGACCAGATCGCGCCCGCGGCGCCGTCCCGATCCACGAAGGGATTGTCCGCCGGGATCTGCCCGTCCATCGTCAGCCGCAGCACGGCGCCATTCTCGGTGGACAGATCCTGGGCGATGTGATCCGGGCCGAAATCCTTGAGCTGACGATCGCCGGTGCCCATGAAGACGTGGCCGTCGTGGAACGCGATGCGCGAGCCGTAGTGTCCCTGACTGTCCATTGCCGGGCTGACGCGGAACAGCACCTCAAGGTCCGTCACCTCGCCCGCGTCGCGGTCCAGCCGCGCGCGGCCCAGATGGGTGGTGGTGTCGTTGCCATCGACGGCGGCCGACCATGTCATGTAGAGCCAGCCGCTGTCGGCGAAATCGGGCGCGGGTTCGATATCCAGCAGCCCGCCCTGACCGCGGCTGTCCACCTCGGGCGCGCCTGCGATCCGGGTCATTTCGCCGCTCTCGGCGTTCCAGATCATCAGTTCGCCGCCGCGAGCGGTCAGGATGATGTCGCTGGTGCCCGGAAGGAAGGCCATGCCCCAAGGCCGCTCCAGCCCTTCGGCCAGGGTCTCGATCTGATAGTCGCTGGCCAGCGCGGGACCGGCTGCGAGGCTGCCCAGCATGGCGAGGGTGGCAAGTTTGCTGGCTGTCTGCATCGTCTCCTCCGACTGTCGTTGCGTAGTTTGTCCTCTGCTTTTGACATGGGCCGTCAGGTTCGGATTTCAAACGCTTGCGCCACCGAAACCTGGCCGAGGCTACGGGTAGATGTTTGATGAAAATAAACAAAAAAGGATCGTGAGGGCCGGCCCGGATCGCCGGGCCGGGCGCGTCAAAGCATCTGGATCACATCGCGGTCGATGGCCAGCATGTAGCCGCGCCGCGCGATGTTCTTCACCAGCAACTCGCTGACCATCTGGTTGCCCAGGGTGTCGCGCAGGCGCTTGATGCGCATGGCGCCCGCAGCCTCGTCACAATCGGCGGCGTTGCGGCCCGAGATGACGGATTCGATTTCCGCCCCCGACAGCACGTCGCCGTCCATCCGCGCCTCGGCCAGCACGGCCAGGGTTTCTATCGCGGCCTCGGTCAATTTGAATTCCATGTTGTTCAGGTAGACGGTGTTTTCCGCCCGGCTGATCAGCAGGGAATTGACCTGGATGCCGGCACGCTCGATCTCGGACATGCGGCGGTTCAGGGCGACGATCACGATAAGGAACACCAGGGCCGCCACCAGCAGGGCGGCGGCAAAGACCATCAGGACGAAGATCACCATCCGGTAGGAGGCGAGCACCTCGGAAAAGGCGGTGCCGGATTGGGCTAGAATCTCCAGCAGCTTGATCTCGCCCTGGCTGGTCAGATCGTCGTTCTCGATGAAGATCCGCTCCACCTTCTGGTTGAAGGCGTCGGCGTCGGGCAGCGACAGGAACAGGAAGACGGCCGCCGCCAGCAGGATCGCCACCACGGCGGCCACCCCAAGCGCAACCACCCGGTTGCCGGTGCGCAGCGCCTCAGTAGCGGAGGAAATAGGGCCCTGCACTCGCTCTCCTTCCCGCAAGTCCGTCCTGACCGAAGATGCCCATGACGTTGAGCAGCGTCCAGCCGTCACGCGCGATGCGGCGCGAGATCTCGCCGGCGGCGGCAGTGGTGCTGCCGCAGGCGCTGTCGGGCAATTCGATCACGCCGTAATGCAGGCGCAGCGGATTGTCCTGCTTGGCCTTGTAATCGGCATAGCAGGCGGCCTGCGCCGGGGCGGCCATCAGGAGCGTCAGCGCAAGGATGCGGGCGAGGGTTCTCATGCCCGCGACAATGTGGGTTCCGCGGCGGATATTCAATAACCATGGGGGTTTGGGCGGTGCGTTATCGGATAGCGTTGGGGTGTTATTGCCCGGCACGGCGGGGCGACGGCAGGGTTGCAGCATGGAACACCGGGGCGTCCGCGCCCCTTCGCAGGGAAGGACCCGCCATGTTGACCATGTCCCGTTTCACCGCAACGCTGGCCGCCGCCGCCATCGCGCTGACCGGCCTGACCGCCACCCCCGCCGCCGCGCAGGACCGCGATCTGGCCCGGTTCCTGGCCGGGGCCGCGCTGGTCGCGATCATCGCCACCGCGGCCAGCCGCAACCGGGCCGAGGCAGAGCGGCCGCGCCATGACCGCCGCTACGACAACCGCTACGATGACCGCTACGACAGCCGTCGTGAAAATCGCTACGACAACCGCAAGGATCGCCGCTACGGCCAGCCGCCCTACGGCAATGCCTGGGGCCGCCGCGCGGTGCTGCCGGCGAGCTGCGCCATCGAGGTGCGCAATCGCGGCCGGAACGAGATGCTGTACAACCCGCGCTGCCTGGAACGCGCGGGGATCCACCGCCTGCCGCGCCAGTGCGAGCGCGAGTTGCGCACCAACCGCGGCAGCCGCACCGTGCTGAGCGGGCCCTGCCTGCAGCAGGCCGGATATCGGGTTGAGGCAGGGCGTCGCCGTTAAGAGTGACCCTGTCGGCAGACGCGCGGCCGGGTACTGTTGGGCCGTGCAGTGTTGGGGGCAGAGGAGGAATCCTCTGTCCCCTTTTGCTGTTGCGGGGCAGCGCAGGGCGCGGCAGGAAGGGGCCATGCAGATGCCCGACGACAGCCTTGAATGTGCGGCGCTGGCGCGCGGCGCCCGCGCCGTTGCGGGGGTGGACGAGGTCGGGCGCGGGCCGCTGGCCGGGCCGGTCGTCGCCGCAGCCGTGCGGCTTTGGCCGGGCCGGGTGCCGGTGGGGCTGCGGGATTCCAAGACACTGACCGCCGCCCGCCGGATGGCATTGGATGCCGAGGTGCGGGCGGTGGCGGTGGTCGGTGTCGGCATCGCGTCGGTCGCCGAGATCGATGCGCTGAACATCCTGCGGGCAAGCCATCTGGCGATGGTGCGCGCGGTCGCGGCCCTGCCCGAGGCGCCCGATCATCTGTTGATCGACGGCAACCTGATCCCCCACGGACTGCCCTGCGGGGCCGAGGCGGTGGTCAAGGGCGACGCGCGCTGCCTGTCGATTGCCGCGGCGTCCATCGTGGCGAAGGTGGCGCGCGACGCGATCATGGTGGATTTGGCGCAACACCACCCCGGCTACGGCTGGGAGGTGAACGCAGGCTACCCGGTTCCGGCGCATCTGTCGGCGCTGCAATCCCTTGGTGTCACCCCTCACCATAGGCGTTCGTTCCGCCCGGTACACAAGATATTGTATCAAGAACAAACATAAGTCGTTGATTCAAATAAATTATTTGACGGCGAATCATGTATGACTCATCTTTGCCCGACAGACAGCGCGAAAAAGCGCGGGACCGAGGGCAGTGATGACGCGAACGAAAGAGAAAACGGGGACGACGTCCCTGCCGCTGAACAGCATTCTTGCGGGTGACTGCATCGAGGCGATGCACGCCCTGCCGGAGGGGTCGATCGACCTGATCTTTGCCGATCCGCCCTATAACCTGCAGCTACGCGGCGATCTGCACCGGCCGGACAATTCCCGCGTTGATGCGGTGGACGACGCCTGGGATCGCTTTGCCAGCTTCGAGACCTATGACGCCTTCACCTGCGCCTGGCTGAAGGCGGCGCGGCGGGTGCTGAAGCCTGACGGGGCGATCTGGGTGATCGGCAGCTACCACAACATCTTTCGTGTCGGCGCGGCGTTGCAGGACGCTGGCTACTGGATCCTGAACGACGTGGTGTGGCGCAAGACCAACCCGATGCCGAACTTTCGCGGCAAGCGCCTGACCAATGCCCATGAGACGCTGATCTGGGCGTCGAAATCGGAGGGTGCGAAATACACCTTCAACTATGAGGCGCTGAAAGCGCTGAACGAAGGGGTGCAGATGCGGTCCGACTGGACCTTGCCGATCTGCACGGGTCACGAGCGTCTGAAGGACGCGAAAGGGGACAAGGCCCACCCGACGCAGAAGCCGGAATCGCTGCTGCATCGGGTTCTGGTGGGAACCACCAATCCCGGCGACGTGGTGCTGGACCCGTTCTTCGGGACCGGCACCACGGGCGCGGTGGCCAAGATGCTGGGGCGTGACTTCATCGGGATCGAGCGCGAGGCGGCCTATCGCGAGGTGGCTGAGAAGCGAATCGCGCGGGTGCGGCGGCTGGAGGCTGGCGCGCTGGAGGTGACGGGATCGAAGCGGGCCGAGCCGCGGGTGGCGTTTGGCGTGCTGGTCGAGCGGGGCATGCTGCGGCCGGGCGAGGTGCTGGTGTCTGCCAGCGGGAAATCGGCAAAGGTGCGCGCGGACGGCACGCTGATCGGGCCGGATGTGAAGGGGTCGATCCATCAGGTCGGCGCGGCCTGCGAGGGAGCGCCGTCCTGCAACGGCTGGACCTATTGGCATTTCAGGCGCGAGGGGCAGCTGATTTCCATAGATGTGCTGCGCCAGCAGATCCGGGCCGAGATGGGGCCGAGCTAGGGTTTATCGAACCGCCAGTGCCGGGGGCGAGCCGCCCAAGGCACAGCCTGCCCCGCCGGAAACGGCGGGGTCTTTTTCGCTATGGACGAGTCTGCTCACGCGTGAGCAGTTTTTCAAGTGGCTGAAAAGAAACGAAATCGTCTTTTCTGTTTACCTGAACTTAACGCTTGCGCACGCCCCCGCGGGCGCGTCAGCCCAATTCGGCCCTGATCGCCAAAGCGGCGGCGCGGGGGTCGGCGGCCTGCCAGACCGGGCGGCCGACGACGATGTGGTCGGCACCTTCGGCAATGGCGCGGGCGGGGGTGGCGATGCGCTTCTGGTCGCCCGCATCCGACCCGGCCGGGCGGACGCCGGGGGTGACGATCAGCTTGCCCTTCGCCTCGGGCAGGGCGCGGATCATCGCAGCCTCGTGCGGCGAGGCGATCAGGCCGTCGGCCCCGGCCAGCAGGGCCAGAAGCGCGCGTTCTGCCACGATCTCGGCCACGTCGCCGGGGCGGATCAGGTTGGCGTCGAGGTCGCTGCGGTCCTGCGAGGTGAGGATGGTGACGGCGAGGATCTTCAGGTCGGTGCCCGCCTTGCCCTCGGCCGCCGCGCGGACAACGTGCGGGTCGCCGTGGACGGTCAGGAAATCTAGCCCGAACTGGGCAAGCCCGCGCACAGCCGCCTCGACCGTGGCGGAGATGTCGAACAACTTCATGTCGAGGAAGATGCGCTTGCCGTGGTCATGCTTCAGTTCGTTGGCCAGCGCGAGGCCGGCCCCCGTGAGCATGCCGAGCCCGATCTTGTAGAAGCTGACCGCGTCGCCGATCCGGTCGGCCAGGTCCAGCCCGGCCAGGGCGTTCGGCACATCGAGGGCGACGATCAGGCGGTCATCGGCGGGCAGGGTCATCGGGCGGTCCTTTCGCGGGTGGGCTGTGCTTAGGCGCGGATTTCGATGCTGGCAAGCGGCCCTGCGCCCTTGATTGGGCGAAGGGCGCTTCCCAAATCCAGATCAGACCCGAGGGGACGTGCCGCAGCAGCGGGCGCACCGCAGCGGGGGCTGAAAAAGGAGAGAGATTGATGAACTTGGAGAAGTTCACCGAACGGTCGCGCGGTTTCCTGCAGGCGGCCCAGACCATTGCGATGCGCGAAAATCACCAGCGGCTTGCCCCCGAGCATCTGCTGAAGGCGCTGATGGATGACGACCAGGGGCTGGCGTCGAACCTGATCACCCGCGCAGGCGGATCGCCCCAGCGCGTGGTCGAGGCGCTGGAACTGACGCTGGCGAAGATGCCGAAGGTGACCGGCGACGCGGGCCAGATCTACATGGACACCGCGACGGGGCGCGTTCTGGACGAGGCCGAGAAGATCGCCAAGAAGGCCGGCGACAGTTTCGTTCCGGTGGAGCGGATCCTGACCGCGCTGGCGCTGGTGGCGTCGAAGGCCAAGGAGGCGCTGGAAGCCGGCGCCGTGACGGCGCAGAACCTGAACGCCGCGATCAACGATGTGCGCAAGGGCCGGACCGCGGATTCCGCCAGTGCGGAAGAGGGCTATGACGCGCTGAAGAAATACGCCCGCGACCTGACCGAGGCGGCGCGCGAGGGCAAGATCGACCCGATCATCGGCCGTGACGAGGAAATTCGCCGCGCGATGCAGGTGTTGAGCCGCCGGACCAAGAACAACCCGGTGCTGATCGGCGAGCCGGGCGTCGGCAAGACCGCGATCGCGGAAGGGCTGGCGCTGCGGATCGTGAACGGCGACGTGCCCGAGTCGCTTCGCAACAAGAAGCTGATGGCGCTGGACATGGGCGCGCTGATCGCAGGGGCGAAATATCGCGGCGAGTTCGAGGAGCGGATCAAGGCGGTGCTGTCGGAAGTGACGGCGGCGGCGGGCGAGATCATCCTGTTCATCGACGAGATGCACACGCTGGTCGGTGCGGGCAAGTCCGAAGGCGCGATGGATGCTGCGAACCTGCTGAAGCCGGCGCTGGCGCGGGGCGAATTGCACTGCGTGGGTGCGACGACGCTGGATGAATACCGCAAGCATGTCGAAAAGGACGCGGCCCTGGCCCGCCGGTTCCAGGCGGTGTTCGTCAGCGAGCCGACGGTGGAGGATACGGTCAGCATCCTGCGCGGGATCAAGGAAAAGTACGAGCTGCACCACGGGGTGCGGATCAGCGACTCTGCGCTGGTGGCGGCGGCGACGCTGAGCCATCGCTACATCACCGACCGCTTCCTGCCCGACAAGGCCATCGACCTGGTGGACGAGGCGGCATCGCGGCTGCGGATGGAGGTGGATTCGAAGCCCGAGGAGCTGGACGCGCTGGACCGTCAGATCCTGCAGTTGCAGATCGAGGCCGAGGCGCTGAAGAAGGAAGACGACTCGGCCAGCCGCGACCGGCTGGAGCGGCTGGAGAAGGAACTGGCCGAGTTGAAGGAGCGGTCGGGCGAGATGACCGCCCAATGGCAGGCCGAGCGCGACAAGCTGGAAGCCGCGCGCGATCTGAAGGAGCAGCTGGACCGGGCGCGGGCGGAACTGGAACAGGCCAAGCGCGACGGCGATTTCGGCCGCGCGGGCGAGTTGCAGTATGGCCGTATTCCGGGTCTGGAAAAGCAGCTGGCCGAGGCCGAGGCGCGCGAGAGCGAGAAGCTGGTGTCGGACGCGGTGCGGCCCGAGCAGATCGCCGAGGTCGTCGAACGCTGGACGGGCATCCCCACCACGAAGATGCTTGAGGGCGAGCGCGACAAGCTTCTTCGCATGGAAGAGGAACTGGGCAAGCGGGTCATCGGCCAACGCCAGGCGGTGGTCGCGGTGTCGAACGCCGTGCGCCGGGCGCGCGCGGGCCTGAACGACGAGGGCCGCCCACTGGGCAGTTTCCTGTTCCTGGGCCCCACCGGCGTCGGCAAGACCGAACTGACCAAGGCCTTGGCCGAGTATCTGTTCGACGACGAGCACGCGATGGTGCGCATCGACATGAGCGAGTTCATGGAGAAGCATTCTGTCGCGCGGCTGATCGGCGCCCCCCCGGGCTATGTGGGATATGAAGAGGGCGGCGTGCTGACCGAAGCGGTGCGGCGCCGGCCCTATCAGGTGCTGCTGTTCGACGAGGTCGAGAAGGCGCATCCGGACGTCTTCAACGTGCTGTTGCAGGTGCTGGACGACGGGGTGCTGACCGACGGCCACGGCCGCACGGTGGACTTCAAGCAGACGCTGATCGTGCTGACCTCGAACCTCGGGTCGCAGGCGCTGAGCCAGTTGCCCGAAGGCACGGACAGTTCGGCCGCGCGGGCGCAGGTGATGGAGGCGGTGCGGGCCCATTTCCGCCCCGAATTCCTGAACCGGCTGGACGACCAGATCATCTTCGACCGGCTGACGCGCGAGGACATGGACGGCATCGTCGATATCCAGCTGCGGCATCTGATGAAGCGGCTGGAGTCGCGCAAGATCACGCTGGACCTAGATCAGGACGCCCGCAAGTGGCTGGCCGACGAGGGCTACGATCCGGTGTTCGGTGCCCGCCCGCTGAAACGGGTGATCCAGCGCGCGCTGCAGGACCCGCTGGCCGAGATGCTGCTGTCGGGCGACGTGATGGACGGGGCGACCGTTCCGGTGACGGTCGGCGCGGACGGGCTGATCATCGGGGGGCGCGTGGCAAGCTCTCGCCGCGAGCCACCGCAGGCCGCCGTTCTGCACTGACGAAGACCTGAACCGAAGAAAAAGGCCCCGGACGAGCGTCCGGGGCCTTTCGCTTTGGAAATGCCGGGGGCTGCAGACCCCCGGCAAACCTGACTTACATCGGCGGCAGGATGACCGCGTCGATGACGTGGATCACGCCGTTCGACGCCTCGATATCGGCGGTCGTGATGTTCGCACCATTGACCTTCGGGCCGCCGTCCAGCGTGATGGTGACCTCCTGGCCGTTTACGGTTTCGGCCGTCAGACCCTCGGACAGGTCCGTCGACATCACCGCGCCCGGCACGACGTGGTAGGTGAGGATCGCGGTCAGCGCCGGAATGTCGTTCAGCAGCCCCTCGACTGTGCCTTCGGGCAGCGCGGCGAACGCTTCGTCGGTCGGTGCGAAGACGGTGAACGGGCCTTCGCCCTTCAGCGTTTCCACGAGGCCCGCGGCCGTGACCGCTGCAACGAGGGTTTCAAAGGTGCCAGCCTCGACGGCGGTATCAACGATGTCCTTGCTGTGGTTGTCGGCGAAGGCCGGCGCGGCGATCAGCGTCGCGGCGGTCATCGAAAGAAGTGTTCTGCGGATCATTTGGTCTTTCTCCCGTTTGATCGATGCCAACGTGGTGGCAACAGTGCGATTTACGGGGGGCCGGGGCGATTGGATTGCCTGAAAAACGTAGAAAAAATAACGTGATGTGGGCTTGAAGCCGGATCGTTGGCCGCTAAGCCGAGCGTGTCGATTGCGTCGATACACAACTGGTTGAATGATCTTGAGCCGGCGTGAGCGGCGGATCCGCGAATTTGGGCGCAACACCACAAAGACGTGAGAAATCTATCCTGCCGCTGGGCCGTAATGCTATGTGACAGGATATCACAGAAAGGCCGTCAAGATGGTGCAGCGATTCAAATCCGATCTGAAATGGTCCGACGTCACCCCGCGCGCCGACTGGTTGAACCGCCGCCAGTTGCTCGCGGGGTCGGGTGCGGCGCTGGCGGTGGGCCTGGCAGGCGGGCAGGGGCAGGCGAATGTCCAGCCGAGCCGCTACTCGACCGACGAGGCGCCGAACAGCTTTTCCGACGTCACCACCTACAACAACTTCTACGAGTTCGGCATGGGTAAGGAAGACCCGAGCCGCAACGCCCATATGCTGACGACCGACCCCTGGTCGATCGAGATCGACGGTCTGGTCGAACGGCCGGGCACCTACGATCTGGGCGACGTGCTGCGCGGCCAGACGATGGAGGAGCGCATCTATCGGCTGCGATGCGTCGAGGCGTGGATGATGGTCGTGCCCTGGGTCGGGTTCGAACTGGCGGGTCTGCTGAACCGCGTCGGCGTCCAGCCGTCCGCGAAATACGTCGCCTTCGAGACGCTGGTGCGCCCCGAGGAGATGCCGGGCCAACGCCGCGGCATCCTTGACTGGCCCTATGTCGAGGGGCTGCGGCTGGATGAGGCGATGAACCCGCTGACGATCATGGCCACGGGTGTCTACGACGAGCCGATGCCGAACCAGAACGGCGCCCCGATCCGGCTGGTGGTGCCGTGGAAATACGGTTTCAAGTCGATCAAGTCGATCGTCCGGATCACGCTGACAGAAGAGCAGCCGCCGGTCACGTGGAACATCCAGGCGCCGCATGAATACGGCTTCTATGCCAACGTGAACCCCGAGGTCGATCATCCACGCTGGAGCCAGGCGAGCCACCGCATGGTCGGCGCCGGCATCTTCGCGCGCCGCGAGCCGACGCTGATGTTCAATGGCTACGGTGAGTATGTGGCTGACCTTTACGCAGGCATGGACCTGCGGGCCAAGTTCTGATGGTTCAGGCGATCAACGGCCGGCTCAGGCAGGTGCCGGCCTGGGCCGTATATCTGGTGGGCGCCCTGCCGGCGGTCTGGCTGTTTTGGCTGGCGCTGTCGAACAACCTGGGCGTCGATCCGGTCAAGACGCTGGAGCACCGGTTGGGCAAGATCGGGCTTCAGTTCATGGTCGCGGTGCTGCTGGTCACTCCCCTGCGGAGGTTCGGTGGACTGAACCTGCTGCGGTTCCGCCGCGCGCTGGGGCTGCTGACGTTCTTCTATATCCTGCTCCATCTGCTGGTCTGGGCGGTGCTGGACGTCCAGCTGAACTGGGCCGGGCTCTGGGTGGACATCGCGAAGCGGCCCTACATCACGCTGGGCATGCTGGGGTTCCTGGCTATGCTCCCATTGGCGCTGACCTCCAACAACATGGCGCTGCGGCGAATGGGGGTGGCGGCGTGGCAAAGGCTGCACCGGCTGACCTATGTCGCGGCAGCGGCAGGCGGGGTGCACTACCTGCTTCTGGTGAAGGCCTGGCCGATCGAGCCGATTCTGTATCTCGCGGCGATTCTGGGGCTTCTGGCGCTGCGCGTGCGTCTGCATCGGCCGCGCCTCGCACTTCGGGGGTAATCTTCTTGCGCCGCCCCGGCGCAGACCGTCATTTTCGAAAGAGTGACCCAAGGGCATGTCGAGGGCTGTCGAAAAAAGTTCATCAAGCCGAAAAAAAGCGCTTGCAGAGAACCGAGTCGATCCGTAAATACCCGCTCACCGAGACGGCAGACGCCAGACCGGGACGCGGACCGGAAGGTAACTAACGGATCGCAAAACAAAAAACTGGGCAGAAGCAGGCGACGGCGCCAAGTAGTAGTGGCGAAGTTGTCGGTTTTTTGTCCGCGCTCTTTGACATAGTATACTTCATGAAGGGGTATGCGGGTGGTTTGGCTGTTTCGGCGGTTGGATGCTTGCATATCGGCCCATTAGGTTTTCGGAC
>JAWLCA010000008.1:0-139803 GCA_041687395.1 Paracoccaceae bacterium
ACGCCAACATGCAGCGACCCCGAGAGCGATCGACTGCGGAGAGAACCCTGAACCCGGCGAAGGCGCAGACCTGAAACAGAAACCTTGACCAGTGCGATTCGAGAACTTCAGTGGGGGCGCTCCGCCGGGACTTATCGTCGTGCTGCTCAGCAAAAGCCGACCGCGCATCCGGGCGGTGGCGCTGGCAGTGATCTTGTGGAGTAGGATCGCGCCAAAGAGGTAGGTGACATCAACGGGGGCCAAGACGTTACTATTCGTGGCGTCGAAGGCGCTCTGGTCGCTATACTCGGGGCCGTTGATGCCGAACTTCGTCCAGGTCCCTAACGGACAAGCCCGGTTTCCCGCAGCATCCCCCGGCGCTTGGCCTCGTAGTAGTATCCCCGAGCATACCATTGCACAGCGCGGTCGTGGTTCCCGTCGGCCACCAGATAGGCGCCGCGCAGGTATTTCACCGCGTATTCTAGGTTCGTCTCGGGGTTCAGAAGCCCCTCGGGCGCGCCGCGGTAGCCCATGGTGCGGGCGGTCTGGGGGTGGATCTGCATCAACCCCCAATAGGGGCCGTTGCGCGCGGACGGGTTGTAGCCGCTTTCGCGCTGCACCATCCGGTGGACAAGGTTGGCTGGCACGCCGTGGCGGCGGGCGGCGGCGTCGATCATGCGGTTGAGTTCGGGCGAGCCTGCCGCGACGGGCGTGGACAGGTCGGTGGCGCGGCGGTCGGCGACACCGCCGCCGCAGGCGCTGAGGGTGACGGCGAGCAGGCCGAAGGCAAAGGCGCGGCGGGTGATCGTCATGGAAACCTCAAGGAAAGTTCCCGAAGGGATAGGCGCGTCAGGGGCTTGCGGGAAGCGTTTCCGAGCGGGCCCGGGTGGTGTAGGCGGAAACCGGCCGACAGTGATGAACGCAAGGTTAAGGTCTTGCCCGATTTGGCCCGCGTCCTGTCAGCCCCGCTCTGCCTCCAGCAGCGCCGCCAGCCCCTCGCGGTAGGTCGGATAGAGCAGGTCCACCCCGAGATCCTGCCGGATGCGGTCGTTTCGGACGCGTTTCGATTCCGAATAGAAGCTGCGCGCCATGGGGGAGAGGTCGGCGTCCTCGAATGCGACTTCGGGCGGCGGCGGCAGGCCCAAAAGGTTGGCGGCGTGGGCGATCACGTCCTGCGGCGGGGCGGGGTCGTCGTCGCAGACGTTGTAGGCGGTGCCGGGCGCGGGCCGGGCGATGGAGGCCGCGAGCACGCGGGCGATGTCGTCCACATGGATGCGGCTGAACACCTGACCGGCCTTGATGATGCGGCGCGCGGTGCCCTGGCGCACCTTCTCGAACGGGCCGCGGCCGGGGCCGTAGATGCCGGCGAGGCGGAAGATGTGCACGTCGGGGCGGGCGGCGCGCCATTGCGTTTCGGCCAGAACGCGCGCGCGGCCACGTTCGGTCGTGGGGGAAAGGGCCGTACCCTCGTCGATCCAGTCGCCGGCGTGGTCGCCGTAGACCCCGGTGGTGGAGAGGTAGCCCACCCAGTCCAGGCGGGCGGCGGCGATCTGGTCCCCATGCGCCGCCAGCACCGGGTCGCCCGAGGGGTCTGGGGCGATGGAGGTCAACAGGTGTGTGGCGCGGGCCAGCGCCGCGGCCAGCGGCTGGCCGGGCCAGATCAGCGGCTCCAAGCCGTCGGCCCGCAGGCGTTCGGCCTTGTCGGCCGACCGCGTGGTGCCGATCACCGTCCAGCCCTGCGGGAGCAGCCGGCGGGCCAGCGCGCGCGCGGAATAGCCGTGGCCGAGGGAGAGGAGCGTGGTCATGGCATCAGTGCCTCCACCCGCGCGAAATCCTCGGCCGTGTCGATGTCGTGCGACCGTTCGGGCGGCATGACCACCGCGCCGATCCGGTCGGTGGCAAGGCGGCCGCGGGCGCGGAACCAGTCGGCATCGAACACATAGACCGCGCCGTTGGGGCGGTAGACGGCGGGCAGCGACTGGCGGTTCATGAAGCAATAGACGGAGTCGGAGACGGGGCGGAAGCGGCCGTCCTGCACCATGCCGTATTTCAGGATTCCGGCATCGGTGGCGGTGACGGTCATCACGAGGTCATGCGCGCCGGTTTCGTGGAGGGCGATGGCGGCGCGGATGTCGTCGAGGCTTCGCAGCGGTGAGGTGGGTTGCAGCAGGACCACGCGGGCGGGGCCGGGGAAACTGTTCAGCGCGTGGGCGACGACGGGGTCCATCGGGGTGTCGTCGCGGGCGAGGTGATCGGGGCGCGGCAGGACGGTCAGGCCGGGCAGCGACAGGGTGTGGAGGTCCGCCGCGTCGGTGGTCAGGATGCAGCGCGCCCCGAGGGCCAGCGCCTGATCGACCGCGTGGCGATAAAGCGGTTTGCTCGCCAGCGGGCGCAGGTTCTTGCCCGGCAGGCCCTTGGAGCCTGCGCGGACCGGGACGATCGCGATCAGATCCATGGGGCGAGCGCCGTCAGGCTGCGGGCGGTGGCGCCGGCGTGCGCGTCGAAGAAGGGGGTGGTGCGGGCGGCCATGGCGGCGAGTGTATCGCGGTTGTCGAAAACGTCCATCAGGCGGGCGGCCAGGTCGTCGATCGTGGGGCATACGGTCATCACGCCGACCTCGCGCGCCTCCTCGCCGGGGTATTCGATGGTCCAGACATGGGGGCCGACGAGGACGGGGCGGCGCAGGGCCAGGGGTTCGATGACGTTGTGCGCGCCCTTTGGGACGAAGCCGCCGCCGACGACGACGATGTCGGCGAGGGAAAGATAGAAATACATCTCTCCCATCGAATCCCCCAGAAGGATGTCGGCGGTGTCCAGCCCCGTGCCGGTCAGCGCGAGGCTGGCGTCGAAGATCTCCGACCGACGCAGGACGGTCTGGCCGGCGGCTGCCAGTTCGTCGCCCGCTGTGCCGAAGCGTTCCGGCGCGCGGGGGATGTGGAGGAACAACGGCGCAGGGCGGCCCTGCGCGCGGAAGTGCGACTGCACAGTGCGGTAGGCAGAGAGGTATTGAGCGTCCTCGCCCTCGACCACGCTGGCGAGCGCGACGACGCCGCGCGCGGCCAGCGCCGCTCCTGTGGGGCTGGCGCGCAGGCGGTCTGCGGCAGCCAGGTGCGCGGGCGGGATCGGCTGGTCGAAGCGCAACTCGCCGCAGACCTGCACGTTGGGCGCGCCGAGGGCGCGGAAGCGGGCGGCGTGGCGGTCGGATTTCGCCAGAACGCCGGTGACGATCTGCACCGGGTGGCCGAAGAGGCGCGCGAGCCGCGTTTCGCGCGCGAAACTTTTTTCTGGCAACTGGCTGTTGGTCAGGAACAGCGGGATGCCGGCGCGGCGCGCCTCGGCGATCATCACCGGCCAGATTTCGATTTCCATCGACAGGATCAGGCGCGGGCGGCCGCGTCGGTAGAGGCGACGCCAGGCTTGGCCAAGCTCCAGCGGAAGGTAGCGGGCGAGCAGCCGGCCGGCCGCGATGTCAGTGCCAAACGCGGTTTCCGAGGCGCGGCGCCCCGCTGGGGTCAGGTGGGTAGTCACGACCCGATGACCGCGATCCAGCAGCGCGCGGATCAGCGGCTGGGCCGAGCGCAACTCGCCCAGAGAGACCGCATGCACCAGCACCGCGCCGTCCAGCATCGGCCCCGCGCCGAAACGTTCGGACCAGTGCAGCCGATAGGCCGGGTCGCGGCGGCCGCGCAGCCAGAAATAGGCCAGTACCACAGGCAGCACGGGCACCCAGGCGAATCGGTAGAGGATCAGGAAGACCCGCAGCCTAAGCGACATCGCCTGCCCCCTTTCGCGCCATCAGCGCCAGAAGCCGCTCGGCCTCGGCCCCCGCCACGCCGGTGCCGCGGCGGGCCACTCGGGCGGCGGGTTCGGCCATGCGCGAGAGCGCCGGGTCGGACAGCGCTGCCACCAGCTCGCCGGGGTCGCGGACCAGACGGGCGGCGCGGGCCTCGTGATAGGCGGCGTAATCCTCGGCGAAGTTCGCGACGTTTGGGCCGTGAAGAACCGGGCAATTCAGCCGGGCGGGTTCGTTCGGGTTGTGCCCGCCGGTGGCGTCCCACGACCCGCCGACAAAGGCGGCGTGGGCAAGACGATACCACAGCCCAAGCTGTCCGATGGCGGCCAGCACATGGGCCTGGCGCCACCCGTCAAGATAATTGCCGGGGGCAATGAGGGCCACGTCGATGCCGGCCGTGCGCAGGATTGCCAGCGCTTCTGGTGCGCGGCTCGGGTCGCGCGGGGCGAGGATCAGGCAGGCGGCGGGGTCGGTGTCCAGGAGCAGCCGATGCGCCCGCGCAATCAGGGGCTCCTCGTCCGGGTGGGTGGAGGCCGCGATCCACACGCGCTGCCACTGCAGGTCACGGGTCAGGCGCGCCCGCGCCTCGGGCTGATCGGCCAGCGGCGGGGCGGCGGCCTTCAACGAGCCGGTGATGATGATGCGGGCAGGCTCGGCACCCAGCGCCGCGAAGTTCCGGGCGCTTTCGGCGTCCTGCACGCCGACATGGGCGAAGCGACTGTAGAGGGCGCGGAACAGGCCACGCGCGCGCGCCTTGGACCGATAGGAGGCGGCGGTCATCCGGCCGTTGACGATGGCCAGCGGGATGCCCCGGCGATGGGTTTCCGCGATCATCGCGGGCCAAAGGTCGCGTTCCGCCCAAACTGACAGGTCAGGGCGCCAATGATCGAGGAATCGGCGCACGAAGGGCATGGCATCCAGCGGCAGGAACTGGTGGATCGCGCCCTCAGGCAGGTTTGGCGCCAGCGCCTGCGCCGAGGTGTACGAGGACGAGGTGATCAGCGCCGTGATCCCCGGATCACGCGCGCGCAGGGCGTTGACGAGCGCGGGCAGGGCCAGCACCTCACCCACGCCCACGGCGTGCATCCAGACCAGCCGGCCTGCCGGCCGGGGGGCAGAGGGCACACCCGTCTTCTCGGCCACGCGGGCAGGCTCTTCCTTGCCGCTCCGTACCCGGCGGGCCAGATGCCAGCGCGCGAGCGGTGCAAGACCGCGGGAAACCCCCAGCCAGAGCGTCAGAAGCAGACTGTTGTGCGGTGCGGCGGCCATGCTGTCCGACCCATAGGACGGGGCGCCATGCGCGGCAAGCGGTCAGGCGCCCGGCCTGGGCCGCACCACCCGCAGCGTCAGGTTCACGCGCCCGCCCTGCGGCAACAGCGCCGCGGTGCCTGCGCGGATGCGGTCCACCCCGTGCCAGGCCAGCCGTGCAGGGCCGCCAATCACCACCACGTCGCCCGATTTCAACCAGACCGACGAGGTGGGCGCGCCGCGCTCGGTCCCGCCCATACGGAATAGCGCCTCGTCGCCCAGCGAGATCGAGACGACCGGAAACGAGAAATCGCCCTCGTCCCGGTCCTGGTGCAGGCCCATCCGTGCGCCTGGGGCGTAAAAGTTGATCAGGCAGCAGTCAGGCGCAACATCGACACCCGACACCGCTGCCCAGACCGCGAGCACGCTGTCGGGGATCGGTGGCCAGGAAACGCCCGAGGGGTGGCGGTCGGCATAGCGATAGCCCTTGCGGTCGGTGATCCAGCCCAACCGCCCGGCCGCCGTCATCTGCACCGACATCTTGCGCCCGCCGGGAGTGACGGGCTGCAGCAGCGGGGCCGCGCGCGCCACCCCGCGGATATCGTCAAGCATCGCGGCCTGCGCCGCCTGGCCCAGATAGCGCACATGGATCACGAAGCCAGTGGCCGTGCGCAGCGATTGCGCGGAATCGAGTCTATTTTTCATTGTGGACCGCCGAATTTCATCCCGTTGTCATGCTTGCAGGCCCAAAGACCCCCCCCTATATACCCCGAGAACCTGGGATCGGAGGGCAGGGGCTGTCTTCGGGCCTGACCTTCACCATATCGCCAAAGAAGAGGTAGCATATCATGGCTAAAGTGATCGGGATCGACCTCGGGACCACGAACTCCTGTGTCGCCATCATGGATGGGTCGCAGCCGCGCGTCATCGAGAATTCCGAAGGGGCGCGCACGACCCCGTCCATCGTCGCCTTCACCGACAGCGAGCGACTTGTGGGCCAGCCCGCGAAGCGTCAGGCGGTGACAAACCCCTCCAACACCGTCTTTGCAGTCAAGCGGCTCATCGGCCGACGCATGGGCGATGCCGAGGTGGAGAAGGACAAGAAACTCGTTCCCTACAACATCGTCGATGGCGGCAACGGTGACGCCTGGGTCGAAGTGAAGGGCGAGAAGTATTCGCCGAGCCAGGTGTCCGCCTTCATCCTGCAGAAGATGAAGGAAACCGCCGAAAGCTATCTGGGCGAGAAGGTCGAGCAGGCGGTTATCACCGTTCCGGCCTATTTCAACGACGCCCAGCGTCAGGCGACCAAGGACGCCGGCAAGATCGCCGGCCTGGAAGTCCTGCGCATCATCAACGAGCCGACGGCGGCCGCGCTGGCCTATGGCCTGGACAAGAAGGACTCGAAAACCATCGCGGTTTACGACCTTGGTGGCGGTACCTTCGATATCACCATCCTGGAAATCGACGACGGCCTGTTCGAAGTGAAATCGACCAACGGGGACACGTTCCTGGGCGGTGAAGACTTCGACATGCGGATCGTCAACTACCTGGCTGACGAGTTCAAGAAAGAGCACGGCGTCGACCTGACGCTGGACAAGATGGCGCTGCAACGGCTTAAGGAAGCTGCCGAGAAGGCGAAGATCGAGCTCAGCTCGTCCAGCCAGACCGAGATCAACCAGCCGTTCATCAGCATGGACAAGAACACCGGCCAGCCGCTGCACATGGTGATGAAGCTGAGCCGCGCGAAGCTTGAAAGCCTGGTCGGTGACCTGATCAAGCGCTCGATGAAGCCTTGCGAGGCAGCGCTGAAGGATGCCGGCCTGTCGAAAACCGACATCGACGAGGTGGTGCTGGTTGGCGGGATGACCCGGATGCCGAAGGTCATCGAAGAGGTGACCAAGTTCTTCGGCAAGGAGCCGCACAAGGGCGTCAACCCGGATGAGGTCGTGGCGCTGGGCGCTGCAATCCAGGCCGGCGTTCTGCAGGGCGACGTAAAGGACGTGGTTCTGCTGGACGTGACCCCGCTGAGCCTTGGCATCGAGACGCTGGGCGGCGTGTTCACCCGCCTGATCGACCGCAACACCACGATCCCCACGAAGAAGAGCCAGATCTTCTCGACCGCCGAGGACAACCAGAACGCGGTTACGATCCGGGTCTTCCAGGGCGAGCGCGAGATGGCTGCGGACAACAAGATGCTCGGCCAGTTCAATCTGGAAGAGATCCCGCCCGCGCCGCGCGGCATGCCGCAGATCGAGGTGACCTTCGACATCGACGCGAACGGCATCGTGAGCGTGTCCGCAAAGGACAAGGGCACGAACCGCGAGCAGAAGATCACCATCCAGGCGTCGGGCGGCCTGACGGACGAGGACATCGAAAAGATGGTCCGCGACGCCGAGGCGAACGCCGAGGCAGACAAGGCCCGCCGCGAACTAGTCGAGACCAAGAACCAGGCTGAAAGCCTGATCCATTCGACCAAGAAGTCGATCGAGGAGCACGGCGACAAGGTCGACCCCTCGACCGTCGAGGCGATCGAATTGGCCATGGGCGCGCTGGAAGAGAGTATCGCCAGCGAGGATGTCGGCAAGATCAAGGGCGGCATTCAGAACGTGACCGAAGCCGCGATGCGTCTGGGCGAGGCGATCTACAAGGCGCAGGCCGCCGAGGCCGAAAGCGCGAACCAGCCCGGTGAGGATGAGCCTCGGAGCGTGGACGAGGACATCGTCGACGCCGACTTCGAAGATCTCGACGATCGGAAGCGCTCGTAAGATCAGCAAACGTCTGGGAACCGGCCTGAGCTTCAGGCCGGTTCTCGCGTTGCGGGAAAGGATCCTCGATGGCGAAACGCGACTTTTATGATGTGCTCGGCGTGGCCCGTGGCGCGTCGGCCGAAGAGATCAAGAAGGCCTACCGGACGAAGGCCAAGGCGCTGCATCCGGACCGCAATTCCGACAATCCTGATGCCGAGGCCCAGTTCAAGGAAGTGAACGAAGCCTATGACGCGCTGAAGGACCCGGAGCGCAAGGCTGCCTATGACCGGTTCGGCCATGCTGCCTTTGAGGGCGGCATGGGCAACGGGCGTGCGGGCGCGCGAGCCGGCGGTTTCGGCGGTGCCGGGCAGGGCGATTTCGCCTCTGCCTTTTCGGACGTGTTCGAGGATCTGTTCGGCGACTTCATGGGCGGGCGCGGCGGCGCGGGCGGCGGGCGCAATCGTGCCGCGCGCGGGTCGGACCTTCGCTACAACATGCGCGTCACCTTGGAAGAAGCGTTCAAAGGTATCCAGAAGACCGTGACCATCCCGACCTCGGTCGCCTGCGAAGCCTGCAAGGGCACCGGGGCTGAGGGCGGCGCAGAGCCGGTGACCTGCCCGACCTGCTCGGGCATGGGCAAGGTCCGCGCGCAGCAGGGCTTCTTCACCGTGGAGCGGACCTGCCCGACCTGCGGCGGACTGGGGCAGATCATCAAGAACCCCTGTAAGTCCTGCGCGGGCGCGGGCCGGGTGCAGAAGGACCGCTCGCTGTCGGTCAACATTCCGGCAGGGGTGGAAACCGGTACGCGCATCCGCCTGTCGGGTGAGGGCGAGGCCGGGCTGCGCGGCGGACCGGCGGGGGATTTGTATATCTTCATCGAGGTCAAGGAGCACCCGATCTTCCAGCGCGACGGTGTGAACCTGCATTGCCGGGTGCCGGTCAGCATCGCCACGGCGGCGCTGGGTGGCGAGATCGACGTGCCGAACATCGATGGCGGGCGCGCGCGGGTTAAGGTGCCGGCGGGGGCGCAGTCGGGCAAGCAGATGCGGCTGCGGGGCAAGGGGATGCCGGCCTTGCGCGGCGGCGGTGTGGGCGACATGGTGATCGAACTGGCGGTCGAGACGCCGGTGAATCTGACAAGCCGGCAGAAGGAGCTGCTGCGCGAGTTCGAGAAGCTGAGCGAGAACAACAATCCCGAGGGGTCGAGCTTTTTCAGCAAGGTGAAGAGCTTCTGGGACGGGATGAAGGGCTGAAAATCGGCTTTGCTCACGCGTGAGCAGAATCACAACTGACTGATATGAAACGAAAAGCCATTTTTTGTTAACCGTGACGTAACCCTTTCGGGCGCACGTTCACGGCGGGGGGGCGGCAATGACTGGCGGCGTGGACCACGAGAGATTGCAGCAGATCTGCCGCCGTCTGGCGCTTGAGGCCGGTGCCAGGATCATGGAGATCTACGGTGCCGAAGACTTTGAAGTGCGCACCAAGGCCGACGCCAGCCCCGTGACCGAAGCGGACGAGGCCGCAGATGCGCTGATATCGGCCGGTCTGCGCGCCGCCTTTCCCGACATCCCGCTGATCACCGAGGAGCAGGCCGCGAGCCATGCCCAGCGGGCCGAGACCTTCCTGATCGTCGATCCGCTGGATGGCACCAAGGAATTCGTGCAGCGGCGCGGCGATTTCACCGTCAACATCGCCTATGTGGAAAACGGCGTGCCGATCCGGGGCGTGGTCTATGCGCCCGCCAAGGGGCGGCTGTTCTACACCCGCGCCGACGGCCGGTCGGTCGAGGAGACGGGCGCGCTGGACCCGGAGACGCCCGGTGCGACGCGGGAACTGGCGGTCGCCAAACCCGACAATGCCGCGCTGATGGTGGTGGCGTCGAAATCGCACCGGGACGCCGCGACCGACGACTACATCGCGCGCTACCGCGTGCGCGACATGACCAGCGCGGGGTCGTCGCTGAAATTCTGCCTGGTGGCCTGTGGCGAGGCCGATCTTTACCCGCGCGTCGGGCGGACGATGGAATGGGACACGGCGGCGGGCGACGCGGTGCTGCGCGGCGCCGGCGGGCGCGTGGTGCGAATGGACGACCACACGCCGCTGGCCTATGGCAAGCCGCGCTATGAAAACCCGTTCTTCATCGCCTATGCGCCGGGGGTGGAGTTGGTGGAATGAGCGTTCTTCTGGTCATTCCCGCCCGCTACCCTTCGGTCCGGTTTCCCGGCAAGCCGCTGGTGGAACTGCGCGGGGCCACGGGCGAGGCGAAAAGCCTGATCCGCCGGTCGTGGGAGGCTGCCTGCGAGGTCTCGGGCGTGGACCGCGTGGTGGTGGCGACAGATGACGACCGCATCCGCACGGCGGCCGAAGCCTTCGGGGCCGAGGTGGTGATGACATCGGATCGCTGCCGCAACGGCACCGAGCGCTGCGCCGAGGCCGCCGTGACGCTGGGCGGTGGCTGGGACGCGGTGGTCAACCTGCAGGGCGACGCGCCGCTGACGCCGGCCTGGTTCGTCGAGCCGCTGATCGCGGCGCTGGCCGCCGATCCGGGCGCGGATATGGCAACGCCGGTGCTGCGCTGCGACGGCCGGGCGCTGGCCGGGTTTCAGGAAGATCGCCGCGCCGGGCGCGTCGGCGGAACGACCGCCGTCTTCGATGCCGCCGGTCGCGCACTCTATTTCTCCAAGGAAGTGATCCCCTACACGAACGAGGCCTTTGCCCCCGATGCGCCGACGCCGGTGTTTCATCACGTCGGCGTCTATGCCTATCGGCCCGACGCGCTGGCGGACTATGCAGGCTGGCCGCAGGGAGAACTGGAGCGGCTGGAGGGCCTGGAGCAGTTGCGATTCCTTGAACAGGGCCGCACGATTGCCTGCGTTCAGGTCGAGGCACGCGGGCGGCCCTTCTGGGAGGTGAACAACCCCGAGGACGTGCCGCGGGTCGAGGCGATGCTGGCGGATCTGGGTGCGCCGTAGGCAGCCTTTCGCGCGCGGGGCTTGCCAGTGCCGGGGGCGGCGCGGCATAGTCGCCGCGTATACCGCCGTGTAACATTACCGCGCTAGCGTGCGGGCGGGTAAGTGATTGGTAAAGGGACAGAGTGGGCGATGGAACGCAAGGTTACAAAGGCAGTCTTTCCGGTTGCAGGTCTGGGGACGCGATTCCTGCCCGCCAC
This sequence comes from Paracoccaceae bacterium, assembly GCA_041687395.1. Lineage (GTDB taxonomy): Bacteria > Pseudomonadota > Alphaproteobacteria > Rhodobacterales > Rhodobacteraceae > JAWLCA01. The sequence continues at coordinate 10,940 of JAWLCA010000008.1, forward strand.
GAAGTCGATCCCGAAAGAGATCATGACACTGGTCGACCGGCCGCTGATTCAATACGCGATCGACGAGGCGCGGGCGGCGGGCATCACCGAATTCATCTTCGTCACCTCGCGCGGGAAGTCCGCGCTGGAGGATTACTTCGACCACGCGCCGGAGCTGGAAGCCTCGCTTGAACGGTCGGGCAAGGACGAGTTGCTGAAGGTGCTGAAGAATACCTACATGGACAGCGGCGCGATTGCCTATATCCGGCAGCACAGGCCGATGGGGCTGGGGCACGCGGTCTGGTGCGCCAGCCGTCTGATCGGCGACGAGCCGTTTGCCGTGATCCTGCCTGACGACGTGATCGCGGCGGAAATCCCCTGTCTGCAGCAGATGGTCGAGGCGCATGCCGAATGCGGCGGCAATGTCGTTGCGGCGATGGAAGTGCCGCCGTCCAAGGCCAGCGCCTATGGCGTGCTGGACGTGGAGCGCGACATGGGCGCGCTGGTATCGGTGCGCGGCATGGTGGAAAAGCCCGCGCCGGGGACCGCGCCGTCGAACCTGGCGGTGATCGGCCGCTACATCCTGACGCCCCAGGTGCTGGAGAACCTGAGCCAGGCCAATACCGGCGCCGGTGGCGAGATCCAGCTGACCGACGCCATCGCGAAAGAGATCGAGAAGGGCGCGCCGGTGCATGGCTTCCGGTTCCGCGGCCAGCGGTTCGACTGCGGATCGAAGGCCGGTTTCCTGCAGGCGACCGTCGCCTTCGGTCTGGCCCGCGAGGAGCTTCACGACGAGCTGGCCGCCTATCTGAACGACCTTCTGACGACCCGGAAAGCGGCAGAGTGACCTGACCGCGCGGCCGCGCCGGCGTGGCTGGCCGCCGCCCCGGTCAGGCCGCCCGCGTGGCGCGGGATTCGGTCAGGATCGCGTGGAGCGTCGCGGGGTCGTCATTGGCCCGCAGTTTGGCGCAGGTCGCCGCATCGCGCATTGACCGCGACACCGCCGCCAGCGCTTTCAGATGCTCCACCCCGGAATCGCGCGGCGCGAACAACGCGAAGACCAGATCGACGGGCTGACGGTCCACCGCGTCGAAGTCGATCGGGCGTTCCAGCCGCAGGAAGACGCCGACCACCCGGTCCAGCCCGGACAACCGGGCATGGGGCAGCGCCACCCCGTGACCGACGCCCGTCGGCCCCAGCGTCTCACGCTCCTGCAGCGCGTCCAGTGCGCTGGCGGCGTCAATGCCGTAGACCGAGGCGCCAATTTCGGCCAGTTCCTGAAGCAGCCGCTTCTTGCTGGTAAGGTTACCGGCAACGCGTACCGCAGCGGGTTTCAGCAGGGTTGAAAGTTCCATGAGGCTCCATCCGCCGCAGGCGCCGCGGCGCCGGGGCTATCTGGTGTTGCGCGGGTCGATCCAGCCGACATTCCCGTCTTCGCGGCGGTAGACGACGTTCACCCCGCCATGTTTTTCATTGCGAAAGACCTGAAGCGGTGCCCCTGACAGCTCCATCTGCATGACCGCTTCCCCGACAGAGACGGTGGGCACCTGTGTCTCCATCTCGGCGATGATCATCGGTTGGAGCGTTTCGGGTTCCGACTCTTCCGATCCCTCGCTTGCGGCGAGGATATACGAGGGCGCGCCAGAGAATTCAACCGGCTCCGAACGGTCGCGATGGTGATCCTTCAACCTGCGCTTGTAGCGGCGCAGCTGCTTTTCCATCTTCTCGCGACATGCCTCGAACGCGGCGTAGACCTCGGTCGCGCTGCCCTTGGCCTGGGCGGTCAGGCCGGTCGACAGGTGCACCGTCGCCTCGCAGACGTATTCGTGCCCGTTGCGCGAAAAGACGACGACGGCCTCGGTCGGGCGCTGCGAATACTTCTGCACCGTCTCGCCCAGTTCGGTGGTCACATGGGTCTGAAGCGCATCGCCGACGTCAATCTGTTTTCCGCTTATCTGATAGCGCATGATGGCTCCTTGTCATGTACTGTCGCCGGGAAGACGCTGCATGACGGCCCCCGCGGCCTGGCGATGGTGGTCTCATCCCCGTTGGCTGCCGAGGTATCCCGGCCGCGTCTTCAAGGGGCGGCGGCGACGTGCGGCAGAGGAGGGTATGTGCAGGCATCCCCTGTATTTGGCGACAGTTCGCCGGGCGATGTCAATTCCCTCGATCCGAAGGCGATGCGAAATCTCTGCGTCCGACAACGGCGCGGTGGGGTCTTCGGCCGCCACCATGTGGGCGATCCGGTGCTGCACCGCGAGTGCTGCGATGCTGCCGCCCTCGGTATCGGTCAGGGCCGAGGAGAAGACCGACGCCAGCGGGCTGAGGCGGCTGCCCAGGGCGAACCCCTTGCCCGCGACGGCACGTCCCACTGTGGACGGATGCAACCCGAGGTCGGCCGCCAGCGCCGCCCGCGTCACCGGACGCAGATGGGCGGGGCCTTCTGCCAGAAAGCGGTGCTGGTTTCGCGCGACCCAGTCGCCGATCCGCAGCAGGGTCTGTCCGCGAAAGGTCAACGCGCGGATCAGCGCCTCGGCCCGGGTCCGCCGATCGATCACGAAGCGGTCGGCGCCGGCGCGGGCCAGCAGCTCGCGGTCGATCTGCACCTCGGGCGTGGCGTACCGGCCAAGGCGCACGGAAAACGTGCCCTCTCCGGTCGCCTCGAACACCAGGTCCGGCATCAAGGGTGCAGCCTCGTGCCCCGGCGCCTCGATCACCGGGCGGGGCGAGACCTCGCGCAAGTGCCCGGCAAGGCGGCGCACCTCGGGCTCTGGGCGGTCAAGCGCGCCGGCCAGTACCCGCCAGCGCCCGGCGGCGAAATCGTCCAGCCGCGCCACCATCGCCTCTGCCAGCCCGCGACCCACCCCCCGCTCGATCAGCTGCAGGGCGATGCATTCGGCCAGATCGCGCGCGCCGACACCGGTGGGCTCGCAGGCGTGCAGGGCGCGCAGCCCAGCTTCCATCAGGGTCTCGGGTACACCTAGTTCGGCCGCGATCTCGGCCAGCGTGCCGTCCAGATAGCCGTCTTCGCGCACCTCGCCTGCAAGGTAGAGCGCGGCCTGACGTTCGGCCTCGGGCAGGTGCATCAGCACGATCTGCCCGCGCAGGTTCTCCATCAGCGACGGGCGTGCGGCGACGGTATCCAGGGCCACATCGAAATCCGACCGCGCCGAAGCGGCCGGGCGCTGCACGATCAGGAACGGGTTGTCCTCGGCCTCGCGCTCGATCATCTCGGCGAGTTCCAGCGCGGGAAGGCGCAGCAGCGTCAGCGCGGTGCGCAGGTCGGGGGTCAGCGCCAGCCGCGTGGTCTGGCGCAGGCGCAGACCCGGTTTCATGCCCCCGTTCTCAAGCCGGTGCCCTAGTAGATGCGGAAGCTCTGGCCAAGATAGACCCGGCGGACATTCTCATCGCGCACCACCTCCTCGGTCGTACCGCTCATCAGTACCTGCCCGTCGTGCAGGATATAGGCGCGGTCCACGATCTCCAGCGTTTCGCGCACGTTGTGATCGGTGATCAGCACGCCGATGCCGCGCCGCTTCAGGTCGCCCACGAGGCCGCGGATGTCGTTGACGGCTATGGGATCGACCCCGGCAAAGGGCTCGTCCAGCAGCAGGTATTTCGGGTTGGCCGCCAGACAGCGCGCGATCTCTACCCGGCGCCGTTCGCCGCCCGACAGCGACAGGGCCGGCGCGCCGCGCAAATGCGTGATCGAGAACTCGCCCAGCAGCTCTTCCAGCCGCTCGCGGCGCTTGTGGCCGTCGGATTCGACGATTTCCAGAACGGCCAGGATGTTGTCCTCGACCGAGAGGCCGCGGAAGATCGACACTTCCTGAGGCAGGTAGCCGATGCCCAGGCGCGCGCGACGATACATCGGCAGGCCGGTGACGTCGCGGCCATCCACAATGACCTGCCCGCCCTCGGGCGTAACGAGGCCCGCGATGCAGTAGAAGCAGGTCGTTTTGCCCGAGCCGTTGGGGCCAAGGAGCGCCACCACCTCGCCCCGGCCGAGGTCGAGGCTGACATCGCGGATCACCAGCCGCTTCTTGTAGCTCTTGCGCAGGCCGATGACCCGCAGGCCGACGCCGCCGCCGGTGACCGACAGGTCGGGGGGCGGTGTCATTGCCGGCCGTCGGGGTTCAGGATCGTCCGCACGCGGCCTTCGACGACGGCGCTGCCGTTGTCGAGGTCGATGACCATCCGCTGGCCCGAGACCACGTTGGACCCTTGGGTCATCAACACGTCACCGGTCAGCACCACCTCGCCATCGTCGATGGTGTAGACGGCGTCCTGTGCCTCGACCGCTTCCTCGCCGCTGACGATCGTTACACCACCCGAGGCATGAAGCCGCGCGATGCGGCCCGGTGCCGTGTCGGTCGCCTCGGCATATTCCACCTCGACCTGTTCGGCCGACAACCGCATCTCGCCCTGCACGATCACCACGTTGCCCGTGAAGATCGCCGTGCCGTCAGCCTGATCGACGCGCAACTGATCGGCCGTCACCTCGACCGGCAAGGTGCTGTCGGCACGCACCGAGCCAAAGGCGACTTCAGTCCCCTGGGCGAAGGTCGGGCCGGCGGCGATCAGAAGGGCGAGGGAGAGGGCAAACAACGCGCGCATGACAATTCCTTGGAACTCAGGGTTCGTATATCAGGTCGACGTCGCCATTGAAAACCAGAACGTGGTTGCCGTCATCCCCGACGGTCAGCTCCATCGTCGCGGCCGTGATCCGGCCCGGTGGGCCCACGGCCAGAACCGGGGCCGGGCTGCGCAGCCCCGTGCGATCGAGTTGCGCCACCAGCTCCTCGCTCTGAATCTCGTAGCCGGTGGAGGTGTGGATCCGCACATCGCCGGTCAGGGTCATCAGGCCGGCGGCGCCGTCGATGCGCGCGCTGTCGGCCTGCAGCTCGGTAAGGCTGCCGGTCGGAGTTTCCAGTTCCGCCACGATCTTCTCGGCGCGGACCTGGCTGCCGTCGCCCAGATCGGGCCAGGCCGTCTCGGCACGGAAATAGATCGAGTCGCCGTTTGCCGTCATGCCCGCATACACGGGCTGGGTGATCCGCGGGTCTTGCGCCAGGGCGACCACATCAACGTCGGCATAGGGAATTGCGCGGTCGGGGTCGATGGTGCGCGCGACCAGGAAAAGGGTGGACAGCACAGCCAGTGCCGCGAGTGGGAACAGCACCTTGAGCCAGCCGATCAGCGTCGAATAGCCGTCTGTCCACCGGGCCATGGCGTCACGCGATCCCGGCCCGGAGACAGTCGTGCACATGGATCAGGCCCAGCGCGCGGCCGTCGCCATCGGGCGCCACGGCGAACAGGCAGGTGATCCGGCGGGCGTTCATCACCGAAAGCGCGGTTTCCGCCAGATCGTCAGGGCCGATGGTCTGCGGCGCGCGCGTCATCACCTGCGCCGCCGTCATCTCCAAGAGACCGGCCATGTGCCGGCGCAGGTCGCCATCGGTGATGATGCCGGTCAGCCGGCCACACGCATCGGTCACGCCGGTTACCCCGAATCCGCGCGCGCTGATCGCGAGAAGCGCGTCGCTCATCGGCGCATCCTCGGCCACCAGCGGCAGTTCGTCCGGCCCGTGCATCAGGTCGGCGACCTTGGACAGGCGGGCGCCAAGCTTGCCACCCGGGTGGAACTCTCGGAAGTTCTCGGGCGTGAAGCGTCGGTGTTCCATCAGCGCGATCGCCAGCGCGTCGCCCAGCGCCAGCGTCATCGTGGTCGAGGTGGTGGGCACGACGCCGGTATCGCAGGCCTCGGCCGCCTGCGGCAGCAGCAGCGCCACGTCGGACTGGCGCAGCAGCGTGCTGTCCGCCCGGCTGGCCACCCCGATCAGCGGAATGCCGAACCGCCGCGTATGGGCCACGATATCGGCCAGTTCCGGCGTCTCGCCCGAGTTCGACAGCACCAGCACCACGTCGCCACGAGCGACCATGCCCAGATCGCCGTGGCTTGCCTCGGCGGGGTGGACGAAATGCGCGGGCGTTCCGGTCGAGGCGAGCGTGGCCGCGATCTTGCGCCCGACATGCCCCGACTTGCCCATGCCCGACACGATCACCCTGCCGCGGGCCTGCAGGATCAGGTCGACGGCTGCGGCGAAAGTGTCTTCCAGCGCCTGCTCCAGCAGGGCAAGCGCCTCGGCCTCGCGCCGGATGACGCGGCGGGCGGTCGCGAGGAATGTGTCGGGCGCTGTCATCAGTGGGCGAAGATATCGACCTCGGGCCAGCCTGTCAGGTCAAGCCGGGCACGGGTCGGCAGGAAATCGAAGCAGGCCTGCGCAAGATCCGTCCGCCCCTCGCGGGCCAGCATCTCTTCCAGCGCGGATTTCAACCGGTGCAGGTGCAGCACGTCCGAGGCCGCATAGGCCATCTGCGCCTCGGTCAGCTGTTCCGCCCCCCAATCCGAGGTCTGCTGCTGCTTGGACACGTCCACGCCGAGAAGCTCCGCGAGAAGATATTTCAGCCCGTGCCGGTCGGTGAAGGTGCGGGTGAGCTTTGACGCGATCTTGGTGCACCAGACCGGCGTCGTCTCCACGCCATAGGCATTCAGCAGGGCAGCGATGTCGAAGCGGGCGAAGTGAAACAGCTTCAGCACGTCCTGATCCGCAAGGAGCCGCATCAGGTTGGGCGCCAAGGCCCCGCCGCGCGGCACCTGCACCAGATGGGCATCCCCGTCGCCGGCGGAAAGCTGGACTACGCACAACCGGTCGCGATGCGGGTTGAGCCCCATCGTTTCCGTGTCGATGGCGACGACGCGGCCAAGATCCAGCCCGTCCGGAAGGTCGCCCTGATGCAGAAAGATCGCCACGGTTCGCTCGCCCCTTTTGCCCAAGCGGCCCGGCAGGCGCCTGGGCTGCCGACCTGGTGACCCCGGCAGGATTCGAACCTGCGACCTGCCCCTTAGGAGGGGGCCGCTCTATCCAGCTGAGCTACGGGGCCTTTGGCTGTCGGGTTAGCGGCAAAGGAGGTGCAAGGCAACTGTGGCCTTGGCGGCACGCTGCCGCCGGCCTGTGGTTAGCGATAACGGAGTGCGATCGGCGGGCTTTTACAATCGCCACAGATGGGTCTAACTAGGGAAAATCCAGACCGTCAGGCAAAGCCCGTGACCAGACCCCCAGAGCACCGCCGCCAGCTTACCCTTCGCGACGTATCCGAGGCTTCGGGCGTGAGCGAGATGACCGTGAGCCGGGTCTTGCGAAACCGCGGCGACGTGTCGCCCGGCACCCGCCACAAGGTGTTGGAGGCCGCCCGCGCGCTGGGTTACGTGCCCAACAAGATCGCGGGGGCGCTGGCCAGCCAGCGGGTGAATCTGGTGGCGGTCATCATCCCTTCGCTGGGCAACATGGTCTTTCCCGAAGTACTGACCGGCATATCCGAGGCGCTGGAGGATACCGGCCTGCAGCCGGTTGTCGGCGTGTCGAACTATGCCATCGAGAAGGAAGAGGCGGTTCTTTACGAGATGCTTTCGTGGCGGCCGTCGGGCGTGATCCTCGCGGGTTTGGAACATTCCGATGCCGCGCGCGCGATGCTCGAGAATGCCGGGATTCCGATCGTCGAGATCATGGATGTGGACGGTGTGCCGGTGGATTCGGTCGTCGGCATCTCGCATCGCCGGGCCGGGCGCGAAATGGCACAGGCGATCCTCGCGGCGGGCTATCGGCGCATCGGTTTCCTGGGTACCAAGATGCCGCATGACCACCGCGCCCGGAAACGGATGGCGGGGTTCTCGGAAGCCCTGGCCGAGGCGGGGCTGGAACTCGCGGACCGGGAATTCTATTCTGGCGGCTCAGCGCTGCTGAAGGGGCGCGAGATGACCGAAGCGATCCTGTCGCGCAGTCCGGACCTGGACTTCCTGTACTATTCGAACGACATGATCGGCGCGGGCGGGCTGCTGTGGTGTCTGGCGCAAGGGATCGACGTGCCGAACCGCCTGGGCCTTGCCGGGTTTAACGGCGTCGAACTGCTGGACGGACTGCCGCGTCGGCTGGCCACAATGGACGCCTGCCGATATGAGATCGGGCAGATCGCCGCCGAGATCATCGCCGGCAAGCGCAAGGACGGGGTTATCGGCGGCGAACGCGTGGAACTGACGCCCAAGCTGCAGCCCGGCGACACCATCCGCAAGGTTTAGACCATGAAGATTGCCCACCGCGAGATCGGCCCCGGCCATCCGCCGCTCGTCATCGCCGAGATCGGCATCAACCACGGCGGCGACCTTTCCGTCGCCAAGGACATGGTGCGCCTTGCCGCGCTGTCCGGCTGCGAGATGGTGAAGCACCAGACCCACATCGTCGAGGACGAGATGACCGACGAGGCGAAGGCGATCTTCCCGCCCAACGCCGACGTCTCGATCTGGGAGGTGATGGAACGCTGCGCCCTGAGCCGCGAGGATGAGGGCGAGTTGAAGTCCTATGCCGAAAGCCTCGGCCTGATCTGGATCTCGACGCCGTTTTCGCGCGCGGCGGCCGATTTCCTCGAAACGCTCGACGTGCCTGCCTACAAGATCGGCTCGGGCGAGGCCGACAACCTGCCGCTGATCCGCCACATCGCGAAGAAGGGCCGCCCGGTGATCCTGTCCACGGGCATGCAGACGATCGAGACGATTCGCCGAAGCGTCGCCATCCTGGATGAAGCCGGCATCGACTATGCGCTGCTGGAATGCACCAACCTCTACCCCAGCCCGCCCGAGATCGTCAGCCTGCAAGGCGTCACCGACCTCGCCCGCGCCTTCCCGCGCGCGGTCGTCGGCTTCTCCGACCACTCCATCGGCCCCGAAATGGCGCTGGCCTCTGTCGCGCTGGGCGCCTGCATCCTGGAACGGCATTTCACCGACACCCGCTACCGCGCCGGCCCCGACATCTCCTGCTCGATGGACCCGTCGGAGTTGCGCCACCTGATCGACCGCAGCCGCGAGATCTGGACGGCGCTCAACAACCCCAAGAGCCGCACCGGACCCGAGGAAGCCGTCTACCGCTTCGCCCGCGCAAGCGTGGTTGCCGACCGCGACCTGCCCGGGGGGCATCTGATCGCCGAGGCCGACATATGGGCACGCAGGCCGGGATCGGGCGAGATCCCGGGGTACGAGTTCGACAAGGTGGTGGGGAAGCGGCTGACGCGGGCCGTCAGGCGGAACGAGCAGTTGCGGTGGGGGGATCTGGGGTGAACGAACCTGTGCTCGCTTTCGTATGTCTTGAAGAAAGACCGAGGCGGCGAGGCCGACCGACGAAGGTGACACACACCAACCGCGTCAGTTTGTGTAGCGGCGATTGTGCGCCACTCTCCAAGGTTCCATGACCCGATCCCTTCTTTTCGTCACCGGCACCCGCGCCGATTTCGGCAAGCAGGAGCCGCTTGCGGCGGCCGCGCGGGATGCGGGGTTTGCGGTCAGCTTCTACGTCACCGGCATGCACATGCTGGATCGATACGGACTGACCAAGATCGAGGTGCATCGCACCCCCGGCGTCGCGGTGCACGAGTTCCTGAACCAGCGGCCGGGCGATCCGCAGGACATGGTGCTGGCCAAGACGGTCCTGGGGTTTTCGGATTTCGTGGCCGAGCATCGCCCCGATCTGGTAGTCGTGCATGGCGACCGGGTGGAGGCGCTGGCTTGCGCGCTGGTCTGTGCGACGAACTACATCCGCTGCGCCCATGTGGAAGGCGGCGAGATCTCGGGCACGATCGACGAGATCTTCCGGCACTGCAACACCAAGCTTGCCTATTGCCACTTCGTCAGCTCCGAGGCTGCGAAGGCCCGCGTGATGGCGCTGGGCGAGCCGGAGGAGGCGATCCACGTGATCGGCTCGCCGGAACTCGACAAGCACGGGGCGCCGTCGGGCGTCACGCTGGACGAGGTGCGGGCGCGGTATGCGATTCCGTTCGAAGAGTACGGCATCTGCATCTTCCATCCCGTGACGTCCGAGGCCGACGACATGGGGCGGCAGGCCGAGGCGCTGTATGGGGCGCTGGCGGCGTCGGGGCGGAACTTCGTGCTGATCCTGCCGAACAACGATCCGGGGTCGGAGGCGATCTTTCAGGTCATCGAGCGGCTTCCGGGGGATCGGTTCCGGCGTATCCCGTCGATGCGGTTCTCGCATTTTTCCGAGCTGATGAAGAATGCCGCCTGCATGGTCGGAAATTCCAGCGCGGGGGTGCGCGAGGCGCCGTTTCTGGGGGTTCCCAGTCTGGATATCGGCACCCGGCAATCGGGGCGGGCGGAGGCGCCGTCGCTGCATCGGGCAGCGGCAGGGGACGGGGCGGCAATCAGGGCGTTTCTGGACCGGGAATGGGGGCGGCGATATCCGCCGGATACCGCCTTCGGGACGGGGCAGGCAGCGGAGAATTTCGTGGCCGTCCTGCAGGACGAGGGGTTCTGGACCCGGTCGATGCAGAAGGCGTTTCGGGATGCCGGGGCGGGTTGAGAGGGCCTGATCGGGGCGATGTGCACGCGTGCACAAAATATCAAGTTATTGAAAATGCAAGAAATCACGCTTTTTGTTTACCGTGGCTTAACCTTTTTCGGGCCTCACGCCACCCGCGACGGCACGCGGGATTCCAGCCAGCGGAAGGCCAGCACGATCAGGCCGGTGATCATCAGATAGACCACGGCCAGCAACAGAAGCGGCTCGTAGATGATGAAGGTGTCCTGCCGCACCCGGGCGGTCACGGCGTAGATGTCCACCACCGTGATGGTGGCGACCAGCGGCGTCGCCTTCAGTTGCAGCACCGTCTCGCCCCCCAACGTGGGCAGGGCGCGCTGGATCGCCTGCGGCAGCCAGATGCGGCGGAACATCTGAAAGCGCGACATGCCGACCGAACGCGCGGCCTCCAGCTGCCCCCTCGGCACCCCTTTGAAGGCGCCGCGCATCACCTCGCCCTCATACCCCGCGAAACTGAGCGTCAATGCGAGGACCGCATAGGGCCAGGCCTGCCGCAGGTAGGGCCATAGCTCGCTTTCGCGGATCCACGGATACTGCGGAAAGAGCGAGCCGAGGCCGTAATAGAGCAGCCAGAGTTGCAGCAGAAGCGGCGTACCCCGGATCACGGTGCAGAAGGCCCGCGCCGGCGCCGCCAGAAACCACGGCCCAACCGCCTGTGCCAATCCCAGCGGGATCGCCAGCAGGAAGCCGAGCGTCGCCGTGAGGCCAAGAATCCACATGGTCCGCCACAACCCGGCCATCGCCAGGTCCCAGTAGCGCGGCAGCCAGTCCCAACGCAGGGTCAGCGCGCACCAGACGACCAGCCCCAGGACGACGATAATCATCACCACCCGGTGCGGGCGCGCCCAGGTGCGCAGGTCCGACAGGCGCGGCAGTTTTCCCGGCGCGGGCGCGGTGATCGAGGCCCGGCTCATGCGCCGCCCCCCCGCAGGTCGGGCTGGCCGCGCCGCGCCCAGCGTTCGATGCGGCCGAAAACGCGCCCCGACAGCAGCGTGACGATCAGGTAAAGCGCGCCTGCGGCAAGAAAGAAGGTGAAATAGGCCCGGGTCGACCCGGCCGCCTGCCGGGTTTCCAGCGTGAGTTCGGAAAACCCGACGATGGCCAGCAGGGCGGTGTCCTTGGTCGCGATCAGCCACAGGTTCGCAAGGCCCGGGATGGCCGAGGCCAGCATCGCGGGCATCACGATCCGACGCATCAGCAGGAAGCTGGGCATGCCATACGCGCGCCCGGCCTCGATCTGGCCCTGCGGCACCGACTGGATGGCCCCGCGCAGCACCTCGGTCGCATAGGCGCCCTGCACGACGCCGAGGACGAGGATACCCGCCAGCAGTCCCGACACCTCGACCGGGCGGTAGCCCAGGCCCACCAGCGCCTTGTTCAGAAGATCGGTGCCCGCATAGTAGAGGATCAGGATCAGCACCAGTTCCGGCACCGCGCGGACGACGGTGGTGTAGACCGCCAGCATATCCCGCAGGATCGGCCCGCCATAGAGCTTGCCGTAGGCGCCGAGCGTGCCGATCACCAGCCCCATCCCGAAGGCCCCACCCGCGATGATGAGCGAGTTCTTCAGCCCGCGCAGCAGGTTCCCCCCCCAGCCGGGGGGGGAAAGCGCCAGAAGCTCGACCGCGCGGGCCAGCCCCAGCGTTTCGATCAGCGCCTCGATCACGGGCGCGCGGCCTCAGTTGCCGTAGATCGAGGTGGTGAAGTAGCGCGACGAGATCTCGTCGTAGGTGCCGTTTTCAAGGATCGCGGCGATACCGGTGTTGAACTTCTCGCGCAGCTCGTCATCGCCCTTGCGCAGGCCGACGCCGACACCCCGGCCCAGGATCGACGGATCGTCGGGCACGGCACCCTTGATCTCGCAGCAAGCGCCGGCGTCGGATTCGAGGAACTCTGCCATCGCAAGGCTGTCGGCCTGGGTCGCGTCGATGCGGCCGGCGACCAGATCCTGGTTCGCCTCGTCCTGGGTCTGGTACGAGCGCAATTCATCCACGGCGTCGCCGAAATGGGTCTGGGCATAATCGGCATGGATGGTGGCGACCTGCACGCCAAGGATGCGGCCCGCCAACCCCTCGGCCGTGGGTTCGATGTCCATGTTCTTGGGTGCGACGATCACGGCGGGGGTGTTGTAGTATTTGTCGCTGAAGTCGATGGTCTGCAGCCGCTCTTCCGTGATCGACATCGAGTTCATGATCGCGTCGATCTGCTGGCTGGTGAGGGAGGGGATGATCCCGTCCCATGCGACGGGGGTGATGACGCAGTCCATCTCGGCCGCTTCGCAGACGGCCTCGATGATCTCGATCTCCCAGCCGACCCAGTTGCCGGCCGCGTCCGGGCTGGTGAAGGGCGGGTAGGGTTCGGCGGCGATGCCGACGCGGACCTGCTGCGCCTGCGCCGCACCGGTGCCGAGGGCAAGGGCTGCGGCGGCGATGATCAGGGGTGTTCTCATGGGTCGTCCTCACTGTTGCGGTTTCTTGGTGGCCGGCTTTGCCGGCATGATTGACGTTGCAATTAACACCGCCGGGCAGTAATTATGCAAGTGTATAATAACGGGGCATGGGGATGCAGGTTGCGGGCGCACGCCGAAGTTTCCGGCGCGAGGGCGAGGAGCGGCGGCGCGAGGATCTGATCGCAGCGGCGCTGGACCTGATCGCCGAGGGCGGCACGCAGGCCGCGACCGTGCGCGCCATCGCCGAGCGGGCGGGCGTGACGCCGGGGCTGATCCGGCACTATTTCGACAGCAAGGATGATCTGATCCTGGCGGCCTATGCCACGCTGATGGACCGGCTGACCGAGGAGGCTGCCGCGGTGCTGGAGGGGGCGCCGGAGCATCCCCGCGCACGGCTCGCGGCCTTCGTGCGCGCGGCGGTGACGCCGCCGGTGGTGGATGCCCGCGCGATGGGGCTGTGGGCCGGGTTCATCCACCGGGTGCAGGCGGACCCGGCGATGCGGGCGGTGCACCGGGAAAGCTATCTGACGTTTCGCGACCGGCTGCAGGGGCTGATCTCCGCCTGCGGCGTGGCGGATGCGCGGGCGGCGGCGATCGCCTGCAACGCGGTGATCGACGGGCTGTGGCTGGAAGGCTCGGCCCTGCCCGATGCCTTCGATGAGGATGAACTGGAAACCATCGCCCTGCGGTCGGTCGGGGCGATCATCGGGCTGGAACTGGAGTGAACGGGATGCGCTATGCGGCGGTAACGGAACGGCTGGCGGGCTTGGGCGGGGCGAAGTGGCAGGTTCACGCCCGTGCGCGGGCCTTGCGGGCGCAGGGGCGCGACGTGATCGAACTGACGATCGGAGAGCCGGATGCACCGACGCCGGATGATCTGATCGAGGCGGCGGCGCAGGCGATGCGCGCGGGCCGCACCGGCTATTCCGACGGCCGGGGCGAGGCCGGTCTGCTGCACGCGCTGGCTGCCCGCTATTCCGCGCGCTGCGGGCGGCCGATCGGCACCGATCAGGTGATGTGCTTCCCCGGCACCCAGACGACACTTTACGCCGTGATGATGGCCCTGGTAGGGCCGGGCGACGAGGTGCTGGTGGGCGACCCGATGTACGCGACCTATGAGGGCGTGATCGCCGCGACCGGCGCGCGAGCGGTGCCCGTTCCGCTGCGGCCCGAGCATGGCTTCCGGATCCAGGCCGATGAACTGGCCACGCGGATCACGCCCGCCACGCGGGCGATCCTGCTCAACAGCCCGCACAACCCGACTGGCGCGGTGCTGCGATCGGCTGATATCGCCGCCATCGGGGCGCTGGCGCGGGCGCATGACCTGTGGATCGTGGCGGACGAGGTCTATGAGGAACTGGTGTTCGACGGCGTGCCCTTCACCTCTCCGCTGTACGACGCGGGGCTGGCGGACCGGGTGATCGTCGCCTCCTCGATCTCGAAATCCCACGCGGCGCCCGGCTTCCGGTCAGGCTGGTGCGTGGGACCGGCCGAGTTCTGCGCGCGGCTTCTGCCGCTGGCCGAGACGATGCTGTTCGGCAACCAGCCGTTCCTGGCCGACGCCACGGCGCTGGCCGTCGCTGCCCCGTCGCAGGTGGCGGCGGGCATGCGCGCGCGGCTGGCGCGGCGGGCCGGGATCGTGGCCGACCGGCTGGGCGGGGTTGAGGGGCTGACGGTGCACCGGCCCGAGGCGGGCATGTTTGCGCTGCTGGATATCCGGGCCACCGGCTTGAGTTCGCTCGACTACGCCTTGGACCTGCTGGATACTGCGGGCGTGGCGGTAATGCCCGGCTGTTCCTTTGGTGCCGCGCTGGAAGGCTGGGTGCGGCTGGCGCTTACGGTTGAGGATGACGCGCTGGTCGCCGCCTGCGACCGTATCCTGGCCCATGCCCGCCACCGGGCCGCGGCATGAGGACGGTCGGGCAGCGCCTGGTCGAGGGACTGGCCGCGCGCGGGGTCGAGGTCGCCTTCGGGATACCCGGCGTTCACACGATCGAATTGTATCGGGGTCTTGCCGGGTCGGGCATCCGCCATGTTACCGCGCGACACGAACAAGGCGCGGGCTTCATGGCCGATGGCTATGCGCGGGTGTCCGGCAAGCCGGGCGTCGCCTTCGTCATCACCGGGCCGGGGGTCACGAACATCATGACTGCGATGGCGCAGGCGCATGCGGACTCGGTGCCGATGCTGGTGATCTCGGGCGTGAACCGCATGGAGACGCTGGGGCGGGGGTTGGGGCATTTGCACGAACTGCCCGACCAGCGCGGCCTGACGGCACAGGTGGCGCTGCTGTCGGAGCGGGTGGAGCGGCCAGAAGATCTGGCCCCGGCCCTGGATCGCGCCTTTGCGGCGATGCTTGGTGCGTGCCCCGGCCCCGTGCATCTGGAGGTGCCGCTGGATGTCATGCCGCTGCCATGCGCCCCGCTGCCCGAGCCTGCGCCGATCCCTTCGCCGCCCGATCCGGGGGCGGCGCGCGCGGCGGTGCTGCTGGAAGGGGCGCGGACGCCCCTGATCCTTGCCGGGGGCGGGGCTGCCCGCGCTGGCGGCCAGCTGCAAGCGCTGGCCGAGCGGCTGGATGCGCCGGTCGTGTTGACGGTGAACGCCCGCGGGTTGCTGCACGGCCACCCGCTGGTGGTTCCCGCAAGCCCCAGCCTGCGTGCAGTGCGCGACCTGATCGAAGGGGCCGACCGAGTCCTGGCGGTGGGGACGGAACTGGGGCCGACGGATTACGACATATACGCGCGCGGCGGCGTGCCCGACCTGTCGGGGATGATCCGGATCGACATCGATCCGGCGCAACTGGCGCGGCACCCGGCTGCGCTGACGATCCGGGCGGATGCCGCTGCGGCGCTGGCCGCGATGGCGACTGCTCTGCCCGCGCGGCAAGGCGATGGCGTGGCCCGGGCGAAGGCCGCGTGTGATGCCGCCTGGAATGAGATCGAGCCGGAGGCTCAAGCTGATATTACCCTGATCGGGGCGATCCGTGACGCGCTGCCGGGCGCGGTGATCGTGGGGGATTCCACGCGGATGGTCTATGCGGGCAACCTGTTTCTTGACCACGACCGGCCCGGCGGCTGGTTCAACGCGGCCACCGGGTTCGGCTCGCTGGGCCATGGCGTTGGCGCTGCCATAGGCGCGGCGATCGCCGATCCCTTGGCGCCTGTCGTCTGTCTTGTCGGTGACGGCGGATTGCAGTTCGCGCCGGGCGAGGTGATGACGGCAGTGGACGAAGGCGCACGGGTGATCTTCATCGTGCTGAATAACCACGGTTTTGGCGAAATCGCACTGGCGATGCGCGAGGCGGGGGCCGAGGTCATCGGCTGCGATCCGCGCCCGCCGCGGCTGGACCTGTTCGCGGAAAGCTGCGGGATACCGTTCCGGTCGATACCCTGCGCTTCCGACGACTTGCGCGAGGCTATTCACGAATTGAACGGGACCGCCCGTGGCGGCCCCGCGATGATCGAACTTCGGGCTGGCGTCAGCTGAACATGTCGTCGACGATGCCGTTGTACCAACCGATGCTTTCCTCGTAGGTCGCGCGGCGCAGGTCGGCATCCTCGCCGGTCTGGCTGATGAAGCTGTCGACGCTGGCAATCTTTTCCTCGGTCGGCTCGTAGCTGGCGCCGACCTTCACGCCGTCTTCGGTCGCGATCAGCGACCAGCAGGTGTTGGAATAGCGCGCCGGGAACAGCCGCGAGTCGGTCAGTTCGTGCCGCACGACGTTGGCCGCCACCTTGGCCTGGCTGTTGGCCGAGAAGCCTGATTTCGGCATGTCGCCCTGTTGGCTGGCATCGCCCAGCACGAAAACATCCTCGTCGTTGCGGCTTTTCATCGTGAACGGGTCGACCGGGGCCCAGCCGGCGTCGTTGGTCAGGCCCGCCAGCTCCGCGATCCGCCCCGCCTTTTGCGCTGGGATCACGTTGCAGACGTCGACCTGCTCCACCATGCCGTCGATTGTGACGGTCATCGCCGCGGCATCGACCTCGACATTGTCGCCGCCGAAATCGGGCCCGATGCGCTGGACCATGCCGGGATAGTGGCGGTTCCAGCCCTCTTCGAACAGCGCCTGTTTCGAGTAGTTCTCCTTTGGGTCCACGATCAGGATCTTGGCGGTCGGATTCCGCTGGCTGAGCACATGGGCGATCATCGAGATGCGCTCGTACGGTCCCGGCGGGCAGCGGTAGGGGTTGGGCGGCGCGACCATGGCGAAGACTCCACCCTCGCGCATGTTCTCGACCTGGGTCTTCAGAAGCTGGGTCTGGCTGCCGGCCTTGTAGGCGTGGGGCATTGCATGCTGGGTGGTGATGTCCCAGCCCGGTACGCTGCCTTCGACGAAGTCGATGCCCGGCGACAGCACGAGCTTGTCGTAGGGCAGCACCGATCCGGTGGCGAGCGTGACCGTCTTGGCCTCGCGGTCCACGCCCACCGCCCAGTCATGCACCACGTTGATGCCGTGGCGAGAAGCGAGGGCGCCGTAGTCGTGGCCCAACCCCTCGAACTCCCAGAACCCGCCGAGATAGAGGTTGGAGAAATAGCAGGTGTAATATTGCCGCGACGGTTCGACGAGCGTCACGTCGATGGCGCCCTCGGACCCCATCGCGATGTAGCGCGCGGCCGTGGCCCCGCCCGATCCGCCGCCCACGACCACGACCCGGGGTCGCGCCTGTCCCATGACGGCTGGTGCCGCAAGCAGCGCCGAGCCAGCCGCGAGGCTGCTGACGAAAGTTCTTCTGTTGATCCGCATGGTCCTCCCTTTCGTTGTGTTCTTTTCAGTGTCGTCTGTCAGCTCAGTTGTCGATCGTCGCGAAATAGGCGGCCAGGGCGGCGATTTCCTCGTCGCCGAGCCGGCTGGCCACGGTCTGCATCACCTGGTGCGGCCGCAGTTTTTCCCGGTAAGCGTGCATCGCCGCCACGAAACGCGCCTCGGGCCAAAGGGTGATCGACGGGATCCCCTCGGCCGCGCCGTCGCGCTGATGGCAGGTGGTGCATTCGCTGGCGAGGTATTCGCCGTATTCCCGGTCGCCCTTGATCGCCAGAACCTCGGGCGGCAGGTCGATCTCGATCCGGCGCGCGGTCGGCGCGGCCTCGGGGATGTTGCCGGGCTGGTCCGAGTATTGCCGGATGAACGCGATCAGGTCTGCCCGGTCCGCGGCATCGGGCATGCCGGGATAGCCCATCCGCGTGCCCGAGACGAGCGTGTAGGGGTTCGAGATATAGGCGTCGAGCGTGCGGAAATCCCAGAACAGGCCGTCGCTTCCCATCCGCTGGATCGACGGCGAATAGTCGAACCCCTCTGCCGAACCGGCGCGCCGCCCGAAGATGCGGGTCAGATTGGGGCCGATGCTGTGTTCTGCGCCCGCCCCCATCTCGTGGCAGGCGGCGCATTCGCTTTCCCACAGTTGGCCGCCCCTTTCGATATCGCCGAGGGGTTCCGCGCCCTGACCGATCTGCGCCTCTGCCACCGAGGCGAGGGACAAGAACAGAATGGCGGCCGCGACTGCTTTCGCGGCATGTCTTCCGAGACGAAGTGGTCCAGGCAGTAGCGGGTCGCGGCGCATGGCCGTTGCTGGGGGGCCAGTGAGGATCATTTCGAGGTAGCTCATTCCCTTTGCGGCAAAATACTCGCGTGGCTTCGCGGCCATGGCAACAGTGTGTCAGGTCACATTCAGCCGCCTTGTTTTGAACGGTCTTCGTCCCGATCGCCTAGCTTGCGGTAATCCTGGACGCTGCCGTGTACACATCCCCGTTATCGTCGTGCCATGCGAATTCGAAGGTGCCCGAGCGGGGCACCCGGGCGGTGAACTCGATATAGGGGTTGGCGGCAAAACTGGTCTGCAGGTCCATCTCCAGCACCGGCTCGCCGTCGAAGGTGCAGCGGAACAGGTTGACGATGTGGCGCGGTATGGCGTCACCGTTCGCATCGGTCATCTGGCCGCTGTGCATGGGGTGGGTCAGAAGGGTGCGGATCGAAATGATCTCGCCGACGCTGGCCGTCGCGGGCACGCGGACGCGGGGGGTGGCATCGATGGTCTGCATGATCGGGATCCTTTCGCGTCGATCAGCCGGTGCAGGCGCCGACGGTGACGAAAACCTGCGCCGAGGCTCTGCGGAACGTGCCGTCCGGCATCCGGGCCAGCGCCACCAGTTCCTGCGACTCCGCCATCCTGATCCGAATCGTCGCGTCGTGGTTGCCCGTGAGTGGGCCGAAGCGCAGGTTGCAGACCTCGGGGTTGGGGTTGGCGGGCGCGATCAGCAGGATTTCCTCGGCGCCGGGGCAGCGCAATTCGATGGTCACCGAGCTGCCGTTCTCGGCAATCTCGGGCGCGATCAGGGTCAGGTCGGCCGTTCTGGCGGCGGCGCCGCCGGTGAACGCCTCGACCGCCTCTTCGACGCCGGCATGCAGACGGATGGGCAGCAGTGCGACGGCGGCACCGGTGAAGCCACCGCGAACGGCGTCTCTGCGTGTCAGGCGCATCTTGTCCTCCCTTCCGGTCCCTGCTGGTGCAGGGGAGCTACTCTCTTATTTTAGCCCAGGAAGGCAATCATGGAAAACACGGATTGGCGACTTGGCTTTTTTGGCGCGCGGGTCAGGTCTATTCTCGTCTCGTCGGGCGAGCCGCCGGGACCGCGACATCTCGACAGGGGGTGAGAAGCTGCTTACAGACCGGCAGTGCCTCCGCGCGTCTGCCGACGTTCGCGGAACGGGCCGAAGGGGTGCGAGGCGCGGCAATGAATGAGCCAGGAAAGCCGATGTCAACCAAAGGGTTTGCGAGCGACAACTGGATTGCGCGCTTTCCGGGGCTTTCGGTGGGGTTGGAACCTGCGGTGCGCGACCGGCTGCTGCGGGAGGGCCGCATTGCACACGTGCCGGCCGGCACCATGCTGTTCGGCCCCGGGCAGCCGCCCACCCATCTTCTGCTGCTTCTGGAAGGCACCGTGCGCGTCCAGCAGACATCTGAGAGCGGGCGCGATATCGTCCTCTATCGGGTCGAGGCCGGGCAGAGCTGCGTTCTGACCACCGCCTGCCTGCTGGCCTACGAGGATTATCTGGCCGAAGGTATTGCCGAGACCGACCTGATCACCGTGGCGATCCCGCGCCCGGTCTTCGACGAGTTGCTGGCCACGTCGCCGGGGTTTCGGACATTCGTCTTCACCGCCTATTCGCGCCGGATCACCGATCTGTTCCGGGTCATCGATGAAGTGGCGTTCCAGCGCATAGACATCCGGCTTGCGCAACGGCTGATCGACCTGTCCCGTGGTTCGGGGGCGGTGCACGCGACGCATCAGGATCTGGCCTCTGAACTGGGCACCGCGCGCGAGGTCGTCTCGCGCCAGTTGCAGGAATTCCAGCGGCGCGGATGGATCGCGCAATCGCGCGGCAACATCGCACTTCTGGATTCAACCGCCCTGGAAGCCTTGGCCGCCGAGCGGAGCTGACCGAAGACATCGGCTAAGGTGACAATGTCACTGACCGACCCTTCCGAAGCCTGTAAACGGGGCGTCGGAAACGAGTTGCCTGGAACTAAGAGCGTCAAACACACAAGTTCACACGCGGGACGCGCAAAGCCAGCGCGCGCCCGAAATTCGTGCGTTGCGCGCCCGGCCAGGTAGAAACAGGATCAAGGAGATCACCTGATGGAAACCGTCTTCACCCCGATCCAGTCGCTGACAGGCGGCCTGCTCATCGGCGCTGCTGCCGTGCTGCTGATGCTTTTCGGAGGCCGGATCATGGGCGCGACCGGCCTTGTGGCCGGGGTCTTGTCGCCGTCATCGTCGTCGGATCGGGCGTGGCGCATCGCGGTGCTGGCCGGGATGGTTTCCGGTCCGCTGGCGGTGCTGGCCCTGACCGGGCAGATGCCCGAGATTCAGGTGCCAGTATCGACCCCGATGCTGATGATCGGCGGTCTGCTGGTCGGCCTCGGCGTCACCTTCGGCTCTGGCTGCACGTCGGGCCACGGTGTCTGCGGCATGGCGCGCCTGTCGGTTCGCTCCATTGCGGCCACGCTGACCTTCATGGTCGCGACCGGCATCACCGTCTTCGTCGTCCGCCACGTTCTGGGAGCCTGAGCCATGCGTTACGTTGCCTACTATCTCATCGGTCTGGTGTTCGGCATCGGGATCTCGATCTCCGGCATGGCCAATCCGGCCAAGGTTCTGAACTTCTTCGACGTGGCGGGAGCCTGGGATCCCAGCCTGATCTTCGTGATGGGTGGTGCGGTCGTCGTGGCTTTCGTTGGCTATCGGGTCGTCCTGCGCCGCAGCCGGCCCGTCTTCGACCGTGACTTTCACGTGCCATCGTCGAAGACGATCGACGCGCGCCTGATCGGCGGCTCGGCGATCTTCGGCATCGGCTGGGGCATCGCCGGCTTCTGCCCGGGTGGTGCCCTGCCCGCACTCGGCACCGGCCGGTCCGAGGTGATCCTGTTCACCATCGCCATGATGGCGGGGATCCTGATCGCCCGCGCCCTCTCCACGCAATTCTCGCGCCGCGCGTCGGCCTGACGCGACGGTTCACGCAGGAGGTTCCAGATGACCGACTATCCCGTCGACATGACCATCCACCCCGAGGTCGAGGCGTTCTTCGACCCCGATACCAATACCATCAGCTACATCGTGAAGGATCCGAAGTCGGACGCCTGCGCGGTGATCGACAGCGTCATGGACATCGATTACGCCGCCGGGCGGATCGCCTATACCCACGCCGACCGCATGATAGCGCGGATTCAGGAGCGCGGGCTGCGGCCGGAGTGGATCATCGAGACCCACGTCCACGCCGACCACCTTTCCGCCGCACCCTATATCCAGCAGAAGCTGGGCGGCAAGATCGGCATCGGCGACAAGATCACGGTGGTGCAGGACACCTTTGGCAAGGTGTTCAACGAAGGCACCGAGTTCCAGCGCGACGGCAGCCAGTTCGACGCGCTGTTCAAGGATGGCGACACCTACACCATCGGCAGCATGACCGCCTTCGCGATCCACACGCCCGGCCACACGCCCGCCTGCATGACCCATGTGATCGGCGATGCGGCCTTTGTGGGTGACACGCTGTTCATGCCCGACGGCGGATCGGCGCGGGCCGATTTTCCGGGTGGCGATGCGGCTCAGCTGTATGACTCGATCCAGAAGGTTCTTGCCCTGCCGGACGAGATGCGGCTGTTCATGTGCCACGATTACGGCCCGAACGGCCGCGACATCCAGTGGGAGACCACGGTGGCCGAGGAAAAGGCGCACAATATCCACGTGGGTTCCGGCAAGACCCGGGAAGAGTTCATCCGCTTCCGCACAGAGCGCGACGCGCAACTGGCGATGCCGCGACTGATCATCCCGTCGCTGCAGGTCAACATGCGCGCGGGCGAGCTGCCGCCGGCAGACGACAGCGGCAAGCGCTATCTGAAGGTGCCCGTCAACGGCCTCTGATCTCTCTCTTGGGGCGGAATGCCCCCGCCAATTCTGGGGACTGCAATGAACATCACGAAACTGACCCCCGATCTGGCCGTGACCGGCCAGATCGGCCCCCGTAACATCGACGCGCTGGCTGACGCGGGTTTCCGCACGATCATCTGCAATCGCCCTGACGGCGAGGAAGCCGGCCAACCCGACGAGGCCGCCGTTCGCGCCGCTGCCGAGGCGAGGGGGCTGCGCTTTGCCTATCTGCCGGTGTCGCATGATCAGTTGACACCCGCGCGCGCCGCCGAATTCAATCGTCTGATTGCAGAGCTTCCAAAGCCGGTTGTGGCCTACTGCCGCTCTGGCGCACGCTCTTCGACCCTCTGGCAGATCGCCAAGGGGGCGGCCTGACGACGGCCAGGCCTGCCGGCCCATACAACATAGTCCCGCGGGTGGGCTGGCCCCGCCCGCGCAGGATCAGGAACAGGTGCCTTGATGCCCAGACTTCGTTCATATTTCCCGGTGCTCGACTGGGGCCGCACCTACTCGCGCGATAGCTTCGTCAATGACCTTGTGGCCGCGGTGATCGTCACGATCATGCTGATCCCACAAAGCCTCGCCTATGCGCTTCTGGCCGGGCTGCCGCCCGAGGCGGGGCTCTATGCCTCGATCCTGCCGATCGTGCTTTACGCGATCTTCGGCACCAGCCGCGCGCTGGCGGTGGGCCCGGTGGCGGTGGTGTCGCTGATGACCGCGACGGCGGTCGGCAGCGTGGCCGCTCAGGGCACGATGGGGTATGCGGTCGCCGCGCTGACGCTCGCGCTTCTGTCGGGCGTCATGCTGATCCTGATGGGCCTGTTCCGGCTGGGTTTTGTCGCCAACTTCCTGTCGCATCCGGTGGTGTCTGGCTTCATCACCGCCTCGGGCATCCTGATCGCCACCAGCCAGATCGGGAACATCCTCGGGGTCTCGGCGGGTGGGCACAACCTGCCCGACATGCTTATGGGTCTGATTTCCGGCCTGCCCGAGGCAAATCCGATCACGTTCGTGATCGGCGCGGCCGCCATGGCGTTCCTGTTCTGGGTGCGCAAGGGGCTGAAGCCGCTTCTGGTGCGCATCGGCCTGCCGCTGCGCGCGGCCGACCTGATCGCCAAGGCCGGTCCGATCCTGGCCGTCGGGGTCTCGATCCTTGCGGTGCAGCAGTTCGATCTGGCTGCTCGCGGCGTCGCCATCGTGGGTGAGGTGCCGCAGAGCCTGCCGCCCTTCACCCTGCCGTCGCTGGCACCCGAACTGGTGTCGGCCCTGCTGCTGCCCGCGCTGCTGATCACCATCATCGGGTTTGTCGAATCCGTGTCGGTCGCGCAGACGCTGGCGGCCAAGAAGCGCCAGCACATCAACCCCGATCAGGAACTGATCGGTCTGGGTGCTGCGAATGTTGGCGCGGCATTTACCGGCGGTTTCCCGGTCACGGGCGGCTTCGCGCGGTCGGTGGTGAATTTCGACGCGGGCGCGGCAACACCCGCGGCGGGCGCCTTTACCGCCGTCGGCATCGCAATCGCCGCTCTGTCGCTGACGCCGCTGCTGTTTTTCCTGCCCAAGGCGGTGCTGGCGGCGACGATCATCGTGGCGGTCCTTAGCCTGGTCGATCTGGGGATCGTCAAACGCGCCTGGGACTATTCGCGCGCCGACGCCTCGGCCGTGCTGGTGACGCTGGCAGCGACGCTTCTGATCGGGGTCGAGGCTGGGGTAAGCGCCGGCGTGATCCTGTCGATCGCGCTTCATCTTTATCGCACCAGCCGCCCACATGTGGCCGAGGTGGGCCTCGTCCCCGGCACCCAGCACTACCGCAACGTCCTGCGCCACGATGTCGAGACGGATCCCACGATCCTGACCCTGCGGGTGGACGAGAGCCTGTACTTCGCCAACACCCGTTTTCTTGAAGATCTGATCCAGTCCCGAGTGGCGGCCGACAGCCCGGTTCGGCACGTCGTCCTGATGTGTTCGGCCGTCAACCACATCGATTTCAGTGCCCTGGAAAGCCTGGAAGCGATCAACGAACGGTTGAAGTCCATGGGCGTGGGCCTGCATCTGTCAGAGATAAAGGGCCCGGTCCAGGACCGGCTGGAGCGGTCGGATTTCCTGAAGCATCTGAACGGCAAGGTCTTCCTGTCGCAGTATCAGGCAATGCGAACCCTGTCGGCACCTGAAGCTGCCTGAGGCCCGGTGCAAACGCGAATGGCGGTTGCAAAGGCAGGTTCCCGCGTGCTTGCCTGTCGGCAGGAAGATCGACACCTCGCGCCACCTGCTGGCAAGCGCGCGTGGATCGGAGCCAGGGGAAACGGCATGAGCCAACTGTCGGAACAACCCGAGGAGGCCGTAGCCGAGGACGGTGAGCCGCAGGCCGGTACTGCGCGCGTCGTGCGCATCTCGGGGCAGATACTCGAACTTCGGATCGACGGGCCTTCCCCTGCCGTGCAGGAGTTCTACGTCGGAATCGACGACCCCGACCTGCGGGTCGAGATTGCCACCTTGCCCGGCGGAGGGATTGCCCGCGGCCTTCTTCTGTCTGCGGGGCCGCCGGTGGCGCTGGGCGCCAGGCTGCGGTCGACCGGGGCGGGGATCGAAATGCCGGTCGGACCCGGCACGCTTGGCCGGATGTTGAACCTGTTCGGCGAGCCGATCGACGGGGGGACGCCTCTGGACGATGCGCCGCGCCGCCCGATCCGGAATCCGCCGCCCCCGCTCAGTCAGCGCCGCACCCGGTCCGAGATCTTCGAGACAGGCATCAAGGCCATCGACCTGCTCTGCCCGATAGAGCGGGGCGGCAAGGCGGGGCTGTTCGGCGGCGCGGGCGTCGGCAAGACCGTTCTCATCGCCGAGATGATCTACAACATGTCGGGCGTGTATGAAGGCGTCAGCCTGTTCTGCGGCATCGGCGAACGCTCGCGCGAGGCCGAGGAGTTCTACCGCGACATGGACGAGGCTGGGGTTCTGGGCAACACCGTGATGGTCTTTGGCCAGATGAACGAGCGCCCTGCCGTGCGCTTCCGGATCGGTCACGCGGCGATGGCGATAGCGGAGCATTTCCGCGAAGAGATGAACACCGACGTTCTGGTGCTGATCGACAACATCTACCGCTTCGTTCAGGCGGGGGCCGAGGTTTCGGGACTCTTGGGGCAGATCCCGTCGCGAGTCGGCTACCAGCCCTCGCTCGCCACCGAGATCGCGGAGCTGGAAGAACGGATCTGCTCCACGCCGTCGGGGGCGATGACATCGATACAAGCGGTCTATGTGCCGGCGGACGATTTCACCGATCCGGCCGCGACCCACGTGTTCGGGCATCTGTCGGCATCCATCGTCCTGTCGCGCAAACGTGCCGCACAGGGGCTCTATCCCGCGCTCGATCCGCTGGAATCGACGTCGAAGATGCTGACGCCGGGTGTGGCAACACCCCGGCACGAACGCGTCGCGCGCGCCGTTCGGGCGACGCTTGCGGAATACGAAGGCCTGAAGGACGTGATCGCCATGCTCGGTCTGGAGCAACTGTCGGTCGAGGATCGGCGGACCGTCGCGATCGCGCGGCGGGTGGAACGGTTCCTGACGCAGCCCTTTCACGCGACCGAGCAGTTCACCGGCGCGCCGGGCCGCCGGGTGAGCCTTGAGGAAACACTGGAGGGGTGCGACCAGATCCTGTCGGGCGCCTTCAACGAGCGGCCTGAGCGCGACCTGTACATGATCGGGGCCATCGATGAGGCCGGAGGTGCCGGGCGATGAGCGAGGCCCCCCTGCCCATGCACCTTGAAGTCTTCACGCCCACGGCGAAGCTGGTTTCGGCCGACGTGGCAAAGGTTCTGGGCGAGGGGATCGAGGGCGGCTTTGCCCTGCTGCCGCGTCATATCGACATTGTTGCGGCGCTGGTGCCGGGGCTGCTCAGCTACGTCGATGCGTCCGGCGAGGAGCAGTTCCTCGGGGTGGATGAGGGGGTGCTGGTGAAATGCGGGGCCGAGGTCACGGTTTCTGTCCTTGGCGCCTTTCGCAGCACCGACCTGTCACAGTTGCGGGCAGAGGTGGAGCGACAGTTCCTGACTCTGGGCGAGCATGAGCGCAGCGCCCGCACCGCCCTCGCAAGGTTGGAGGCCGGGGCGATTCGACGCGTGATGGAAATCGAACGATGACCACCGGCGACGAACACGGACGCGAGACCGATCTGGAAAGTGCCGTTGGTCGCAAGGCCGAGCGACGCCAGCTGGCCCGGCGCGAGGGAAGGCATTCGGTCTGGTTCGGCTTTGGCATGTTCGGCCTCGTGGGTTGGGCAGTGGCCGTGCCGACCCTTGCGGGGGTGGCGCTGGGGATCTGGCTGGACGGCCGGTTTTCGGGTGGGCCGTCCTGGACGATCACCTGTCTGGTGGGCGGTGTACTGGTCGGATGCCTGAACGCCTGGTGGTGGGTGCAGCGCACCGGGCAGCGCGACCGCGACGACGGGAGGCGCAACTGATGGCACTGGCCGGCGATCTGTTCCTTGGGGCTGCGGGCGGAATGGCCCTTGCGGCGCTGCATCTTGCCTGGCTCTGGCGCGCGGCCCGCAGGCTGGCGTCGTCGGGGGGCGCGACGGGCGCGGTCCTGGGTGGCGCGGCGCTGCGACTGGCAGTGTTGATCGCGGGTTTCGCGGCCATTGCCCTGCTCGCGACAAATCCACCCGCGGCACTGCTTGCGGCCCTGCTGGGCTTTGCGGTTCTCCGCAGCATCGCCTTGCGCCGCGCGCGAAAGCTGGAAGACTGAAGATATGGAGATCACCCCGGACACCCAGATCGTCTTTGTGCTGTCGGCCGGGCCGTTCGGCCCGATTCCGGTCTCCGCGACCATCGTGAACACCTGGATCGTGATGGCGATTCTTGTGATCGGCGGACGGCTGGCCACCTTGGGCATCGGCCCGGCGACGCCCGGGTCACGCTGGCGCATAGGGGTCGAGTATCTGGTCGAGATGATCCGCACGCAGATCCGCGACATCGGCGGCGGCGATCCCGGCCGGTTTCTGCCGTTCGTCGGGACGCTGTTCCTGTTCGTGCTGGTCTCGAACATCCTCGGCATCGTGCCGGGCTTCATGTCGCCCACCGGCTCGCTGTCGACGACGGTCGCGCTGGCGCTTTGCGTTCTGGTTGCCGTGCCGATCTACGGCATCGCCGAGAACGGCGTTCGCGGCTACCTGCGCCATTACATCACGCCCACGCCCTTCATGGCGCCCTTCAACATCATCGGCGAGATCTCTCGCACCATCGCGCTGGCCGTCCGGCTTTACGGCAACGTCATGAGCGGGACAGTGGTCGTCGCGATCCTGCTGTCGGTAATGCCGTTCTTCTTCCCGGTTCTCATGCAGTTGCTGGGCCTGCTGACCGGCGTGATCCAAGCCTATATCATTGCCGTTCTGGCCATGGTCTATATCGCCTCGGCCAGCGGGCAGGAGCCCGGCGCCGCCGAGGACCGGATGCCCGCCGCCGCGCCCGACGGGTCCGACACCAATCCAAACCAGGGGAGCCGCTGAATGGATGCCATCACCATCATTGCCGCCGTCTCGATCTTCACGGCGGGTCTGACCATCGCCATTGGCTCCATCGGCCCCGCGCTGGGCGAGGCGCGGGCGGCCGCGCAGGCGTTGCAGGCCATCGCGCAGCAACCGGACGAAGCCAACACCATCACGCGCACGTTGTTCGTCAGCCTTGCGATGATCGAATCCACGGCGATCTACTGTTTCGTCGTGGCGATGATCCTGTTGTTCGCCAATCCGTTCTGGAACTGGGCGCTGACGGCCGCGGCGCCGGGGGCAGGGGGCTGAGCGGTGCAGATCGACTGGCTGACGGTCGCGGCCCAGATCGTCAACTTCCTGATCCTTGTCTGGCTGCTGCATCGGGTGCTTTACCGCCCGCTCAACCGCGCGATCGAGGCGCGCGGGCTGGAGGTGAACCGGCGGCTGGCCGAAGCCGAGGAGGCACGCCAGGCCGCCGCGGACGCAGAGCGCAGGCATCAGGAGGCGATCCGCGACCTTGAGCAGCAGCGCGAAGCCGCGCTGCAGGCCGCGCGCGAGGAGGCGGATGCGCTGCGACACGAGATGACCGAAAAGGCCCATGCCGAGATCGCTGCCCGCCGGGCTGCCTGGCAGGAACAGCTCGACGAGGAGAAGGCGGCCTTTCTGGACCGGCTGCGCCAGCGTGCGGGCGCGGCCTTCGTGGCCCTTGCGCGCCGGGTTCTGTCCGACATGGCCGATCGTGATCTGATCGACCAGATCGCCCGTGTCTTTGCCCGCCGGATCGCGGGACTGGACGAGGGCGAGCTTGCGCCGCTGCAAGAAGCCCTCGGCCGTGGGGAGACGCCCGAGGTCCTGTCGTCCTTTCCCCTCTCGTCCGAGGCGCAGGCGACGGTCACGGCCGCCTTGGCCGAGGCACTCGGGGACAAAGCGACCGAGCCTCGCTTTCGCCGTGTGGCAGAGATCGATAACGGGATCGTTCTTGCCATCGGATCGCGACACGTCGGCTGGACAATCGGCGAGCATCTGGATGCGTTCGAACAGGACGTGGCCGAGGTGCTGCGCAATGCCGAGGCGGCGGTGAGCCAGCGATGACCCTGACCCGCATCGCCGACAGCCTGTTCGACACCCTCGACCGCGAGTCTGCGCGTGCCCCCCGTCTGTCGAGCCGCGAACGCGGCGTCGTCGTCCGTGTCTTGCGCGGGGTGGTCGAGGTGGAGGGGTTTTCGCAGGCCATGTCGGACGAAGTGATCGCCTTCGAGGGCGGCGGCATGGGGCTGGCCATGGAACTGGAGCCGGGGCGGGCCGGGGTCGTTCTGTTGTCCGACCCCACGGGTCTGCGGCCGGGGGATCTCGCCTGGCGCACACTCCGGGTTGCCTCTCTGCCCACGGGCGAGGGGTTGCTGGGGCGCGTGATGAACCCGCTTGGCCAGCCTCTGGATGACCTTGGCCCGATCGTCTCGGACCGCCAAGAGCCCGTCGAGCAGCCCGCCCCCGCAATCATGGAGCGCGCCCCCGTCTCGCGCCCGCTGCAGACCGGGATCAAGGCGGTGGATGCGCTGGTGCCCATCGGCCGGGGACAACGCGAGCTGATCGTGGGCGACCGCCAGACCGGCAAGACCGCCGTGGCGATCGACACCATCCTCAATCAGGCGGGAACCGGCGTCGTCTCGGTCTATTGCGCGATCGGGCAGCGCGGTGACGCGGTGGCGCGGGTGATCGCGCGCCTGCGCGATGCGGGCGCGCTGGAGAACTGCGTGATCGTCGTCGCCGGTGCGGAGGAACCGCCGGGGCTGCAATACATCGCACCCTATGCCGCGATGACCGTTGCAGAGCGCTTCATGCGTGAGGGGCGGGACGCGGTCATCGTGTTTGACGATCTGACCCGTCACGCGCGGGCCTATCGCGAACTTTCGCTGCTCTTGCGGCGTCCGCCGGGGCGCGAGGCCTATCCGGGCGACATCTTCTACATCCACGCGCGCCTGCTGGAGCGTGCGACGCAACTGCGCAAAAGCGCGGGGGGCGGGTCTCTGACTGCGCTGCCGGTGGTCGAAACCCAGGCGCAGAACCTGTCGGCCTATATCCCCACCAATCTGATCTCGATCACCGACGGGCAGATCTACCTTTCGCCCAATCTGTTCCGGCGCGGGCAGTTGCCGGCGGTGGATGTGGGTCGGTCGGTGTCGCGCGTCGGCGGCAAGGCGCAACTGCCGGCATTTCGCGCTCTGGGCGGCCCGCTGAAGCTGGCCTATGCGCAGTTCGAAGAGCTGGAGTCCTTTGCCCGCTTCGGCGCCAAGCTGGATCCGGACACCCGCGCGCAGCTTGACCGCGGCCGGCTTGTACGGGACTCTCTGAAGCAGGACGAAGGCGCGCCGATGCCTGTCGCACGCCAGATCATGCAGTTGCTGGCGGTGACGGAGGGTCTGTTCGACAGCGTGCCTGCCGAGGAACTGGACGACGCCATGGCGGCAGTCGCTGCCGCGGTGGACGACCTGCCGGCCGCGGAAGAAATCGCCGCCGGCGCCAAGCTGGAGGGCGATCTCCGCGACGCCCTGCTGGCCGCGTCCCGCGAGGCGCTCAGAGGCTTGGGCGATGTCGACTCTTGAGGAACTGACCCGCCACATCGAGTCGGCAGAGGATCTTCAGTCTGTCGTCGGCACGATGAAGGCGCTTTCGGTGGCCGGCATCCGTACCCACGAAGCTGCCGAGCGGGCGATGGGCCGTTACCTCTCCACCGTCGAACGGGGGCTTCAGGTGGTGCTGAAGGCCCTGCCCGAGATCGGCCAGGAGCGGAACCCGGGCGAGCATCCCTGCACTGGCGTCGTGATCGTCGGCTCGGAAATCGGGCTCTGTGGCGCGTTCAACGAACGACTGGTGACCCATGCGCTTGACGGTCTCGCGGACCTGCAGGCCCCACCCGAGCGTCGGCTGGTGCTGGTGATCGGTGCGCGTGCCGCAGCCAGTTGGACGTCCGAGGCCGAAGCGCCCGCCGCGATCGAGGACGCCCCAGCTACGGTCGAGGCCTTGGCCGACACCGTGGCCAGTGTCATCACCCGTCTGGATCATTGGCGCGAAGACCGAGGGGCCTCGCGCCTCGTGCTGTTTCATCACAGGCCGGGCGACGGAGCGGGGGCCGTGCCCGAACGCATTGATCTGTGGCCCATCGCGCCCGACTGGCTGGCGATGCTCCGCGCGCGCACGTGGCCCTCGCGCCGTCTGCCGATCTGCGGTGGCCCAGCGGATCTTTTGTTTCGCAAGCTGATACGGCAATTGCTGTTCGCGCGGGTCTACACGGCAGTCATCCAGTCGCGCACCGCGGAACATGCCGAACGCCTGTCGGCCATGCAGGCCGCCGACCGCAGCATCGGCGAGAAGCTGGACGATCTGCGCATCCGCCACCGGCAGCGCCGCCAGGACGTGATCACGGCAGAGCTTCTGGATCTCATCTCTGGGTTCGAGGCCGCGACCGGCGGTGAACGGGCGCGTCATTGAGCGTCACACGGGGCGCCGGACCATCCGCCAGAGCACGATCATCAGCCCCACGTTCACCGTAGCCAGCACCGCGATCGTCCACATGGCCTGATCGGTGCCCCAGCGGCCGATCAGCGCCGCACCCAGCATCGGGGCTGCCGCCTGTGCGATCAGTGCTGGGCGCGCCAGCGTGCCCATGATCACCGCGTAACGCTCCGGCCCGAAGTAGGCGAGCGGGAGCGAGCCGCGCGCGATCGAGAAAAGCCCGTTGCCGCAGCCGTAAAGGATCACCGCCAGCGCTGCCAAGCCAAGGTCCAGCGCCAGCAGGATCAGCCCCGCCCCGACCGACACCGTCGAGGCCGCCATCGTCCAGATCGGGTGATGCCGGCCCCGGCCTGCCATCTCCAGCACCCTTGCTGCGACCTGTGCGGGTCCGAACAGCGTGCCGAGCGTGACAGCTGTGGCCAGCGACAGGCCCTGTGCCTGAAGGAAGGTGAAGAGATAGGTCGAGATGTTGACGACGATCAGCCCGACGATCACCAGCATCGCCGCCATCAGCAGGAAGGCCGTCCGTTCGTCCCCTACGAGTCGGGCGGGCCGCTCCGTGCCGGGGGTCCTGCCATCCGCGGGCGGCGTGGCGCGTGGGATGAAGATCAGGACGAGCGGCAAGGTGATGCACAGGTGGATCATGGCATAGACGCCGGCTGTACCGCGCCAGCCGAAGGTTTCCAGAAGCAGGGCCGACAGCGGCCAGCAGACGGTGCTGGCGAAGCCGCCCCAAAGTGTCAGAACGGTGATCGGTCCCCGCGCGTCGCGCCCGTAGAGGCGCCCGAGCGAGGCGAAGGCCGGATCATAAAGCCCGGCCGCCATGCCAAGGCCCAGCAGCAGCCAGCCAGCGAAGAATATCCACAACGCGGGCGAAAGTGCGATCACGATCAGCCCAGCCGCCAGCAACACGCACCCCGCCGCCAGCACAGGCCGCCCGCCGTGCCGCGTGATCGCCCGCCCCACCGTCGGGGCCACCAGCCCGGCAGCCAGGAGACCGGCGGACAGCGCCCCCATGAGCCAACCCAGCGGCCAACCGGTATCGGCGGCTATCGGCGCGGCCAGCACCGCCATCAGGTAATAGCTGCTGCCCCAGGTGAAGATCATCACCACCCCGAGGGCCGAGATCACGGGCCAGCGACGTTCGCTCGGGCAGGCTTGGGTCATGCGTAACGCACCAGTTCCGGGGTGAACCGTCATTCCATGGGATGGCGGGGGCGGCGCAGGTAGACCCCAAGACCCGTTCGGGTGCAAGTGCGGGCAAACCACGAGAGCGTTCCGGCACGCTGCGGACAGAACCCGCCGCCTCAGGTCATTGCCGGTCCAGAAACCGGGTGCGCAGAAGGGTCAGCAACCGGTGATGGACCTTGCGATGGCGATTGCGGATCTGGATCGCGGCAAAGACCGGTTGCCGGATCACCGGGGCGTCGCGCACTGGACGCGCCAGCCCGGTCTCAGCCATCGCCCGCCCTGTATCCTCCAGCACATAGGCCGTCCCGCCCAGCGCCTGGATCAGGCCAGCGACGGTCGTGTTCTGCCCGCTGGAGATCGGTGCCGCGCCAAGGTTGGGCAGCAGGGCCGCGTGGGTGGCGCTGAAAGCGGGGGCGAAGTTGCCGCGCACGTAGCTGTCCGGGCGCACCTCATCCAGCCGGTCGGCCACAGTGGAAACCATGCGATAGGGGATTTCGCCCAGAGACTCGAAATGCAGATCCGGCTGCGGCTTGGGTGTGTACAGGATCGCCAGATCCAGCGCGCCGGTCACCAGATCGGTGCACATCTGTTCGGAATAGTCCGCCTCGATGTAGAAGCCCGCGCCGGGAACGGCATCACGGAAGCGCGTCATCCAGTCGCCGATGTGGTGATCGGCCAGATCGCGCTGGATGCCGATGCGCAGAACCATCGCCGCCTCGCCCGCACCTCGGACGGCATGCTGCGCCTCGGCCCAGCCGTGGCGCAGGGCGCGAGCGTGGGGTTCGAACCGCAGCCCCTCGGTCGTCAGTGACGTCCCCGCGCGCGAGCGCTGCAACAGACGGCACCCGAGCGCGGCTTCCAGCGCGCGGATGCGGGCCGAGACAGTGGACTGCGTCACCCGCAAGCGGTCGGCCGTGCGGTTGAAGCTGCGCGTTTCGCACAGGTCCAGGAAGGTTGCGATCCAGTCGACTTGCATCGGCTCACCTGATCGATTTTGACGATTAATAGAGCTGATACATCCGAATTGATAGTGCCGCCGCCTCGTCGGATAGTGGTGCCAGTGCGGACGGGGGAGCAAGACATGGCGGACCTGCCGGATCAGGCGCGGGTGGTGATCATCGGCGGCGGGGTCGTGGGCGTCTCGGCGCTCTACCATCTGGCGCGCGCCGGCTGGTCAGACTGCGTGCTGCTGGAACGCAACGAACTGACCGCCGGATCGACATGGCATGCGGCAGGCAACGTCCCGACGTTCTCGTCCAGCTGGTCGATCATGAACATGCAGCGCTATTCGGCGCAGCTCTATCGCGATCTGGGCGCGGCGGTGGACTATCCGATGAACTATCACGTCACCGGATCGCTGCGGCTGGGCCACAGCCGCGAGCGGCTGCTGGAGTTCCAGCGGGTGAAGGGGATGGGTCGCTACCAAGGGATGGACCTTGACGTGCTGGCGCCGGGGGAGTTGCGCGGTCGCTATCCGTTTCTGGAGACCCACGATCTGGCTGGGGCGCTATACGATCCCTACGACGGTGATATCGACCCGGCGCAACTGACCCAGGCGCTGGCGAAGGGAGCGCGGGCGCTGGGGGCGCATATCGAACGCTTCTGCCCTGCGACCGGCGCGCGGCGCGAGGGCGACGACTGGATTGTCGAGACCGAGAAGGGCGAGATCCGCTGCGAGATCGTGGTGAACGCCGCCGGCTATTACGCGGCCGAGGTGGGGCGCTGGTTTGGCCGCGAGGTGCCGATGATGGTGATGAGCCACCAGTACCTGGTCTTCGACACGATCCCCGAACTGGCCGCGTGGAGCGCGACCGAGGGACGCAAGCTGCCACTTCTGCGCGACGTGGACAGCAGCTACTACCTGCGGCAGGAGAAGACCGGTTTCAACCTCGGCCCCTATGAGCGCAACTGCCGCGCGCACTGGGCCACGCCAGACGACCCGATGCCCAAGGACTTCAGCTTCCAGCTGTTCCCCGACGATCTGGAGCGGCTGGAATGGCACATGAGCGACGCCATGGCACGGGTGCCCCTTCTGGAACAGGCGAACCTCCAGCGCGTGATCAACGGCCCCATCCCCTATACACCCGACGGCAACCCCCTGATCGGCCCGATGCCGGGCGTGCCGAACGCGTATGAGGCCTGTGTCTTCACCTTCGGCATCTGTCAGGGCGGCGGTGCGGGCAAGGTGCTGGCGGAATGGGTCACCGAGGGCGCAACGGAATGGGACATGTGGTCCTGCGATCCGCGCCGATTCACCGGGTGGGAGGATCGCGACTACTGCATCGCCAAGGGGATGGAGGTTTACGGCCACGAATATGCCATCCACTTCCCGCACCATGCCTGGCCAGCGGGCCGCGAGCGGAAGCTGTCGCCGATCCACGACCGCGTGATGGCACTGGGCGCGCAGTTCGGCGCGGCCAACGGGTGGGAGCGGGCGAACTGGTTCGCCCGGCCAGGCGACGACGTATCCGAGGCAGGCACCTGGACCTGGGCGCGGCAGGGGCCGTGGTTCGACGCGGTGCGGGACGAATGCCTGGCGGTGCGGGATGCGGCAGGCATCCTCGACCTGCCGGGTTTTTCGCGGTTTGAGCTTGCGGGGGCTGGCGCGGCGGACTGGCTGGCGCAGCAGATCACCGGAAAGGTGCCATCGCCAGGGCGCATCGGCTTGGCGTATTTTGCCGACGACAAGGGCCGGATCGTGACCGAGATGTCGGTGGTGCGTGAGGCGCCTGATCGCATGACCCTGATCACGGCGGCCACGGCGGAGCTGCACGACCTGGAATGGCTGTCTCGTCACCTCGATGTGGATGGCGTGACGTTGACGAACCGTACAGCTGAGTTCTCCACGCAGATCCTGACCGGCCCGGCGTCGCGCGCCATTCTGGCTGGCGTCTGTAGTGCCGATCTCTCGCAAGGCTGGTTGACGCATCAGACAACCGAGATCGCAGGGCGCCCCGTGCAGCTTTTGCGCGTTTCCTTCGCCGGCGAACTGGGATGGGAAATCCACACCCACGTCGGCGATACGGCTGCGGTCTTCGATGCCGTGTGGCAGTCCGGGCAGGGGCACGGGTTGCGGCCCTTCGGCATGTTCGCGCTGAACAGCCTGCGGATCGAGAAGGGTTATCGCGCGTGGAAGGGGGATCTCTCTACCGACTACACGGTGCTTCAAGCCGGGCTGGAGCGTTTCATCGACTGGGATCACGATTTTCGCGGACGTGAAGCACTTGAAGCCGAGCGACAGAGGGGCGCGAGCAAACGATTCGTCACGCTTGTCGTTGAGGCGGGCGAACACGACCCGCCCTACATGTCGACGCTGTGGCACGAGGGCCGGGTCGTCGGCGAGACGACGAGCGGATATTGGGGTCACCGCGTGGATACCTGCGTCGCGCTGGGGATGCTGCGCGCCGATCTGGCGGTGCCGGGCACGAAACTGGAGGTCGAGATCTTCGGCGACCGGTTCCCGGCGACGGTGCAGCCCGAGGGGCCACTGTGGGACCCGGCGAACGAAAGGCTGCGGGCATGAACGATATGAGGTGCTGAGTTGACGGAACTGCCGAAATCCGCGCGTGTGGTGATCATCGGGGGCGGCGTCTCCGGCTGTTCGGTCGCCTATCACCTGGCGCAGGCGGGCTGGACCGACATCGTGCTGCTGGAACGCAAGCAGTTGACCTGCGGCACCACCTGGCACGCGGCGGGGCTGATCGGACAGTTGCGCGGCAGCCAGAACATGACCCGGCTGGCGAAGTATTCCGCCGACCTGTACCTGCGGCTGGAAGCGGAAACCGGGATTGCCACAGGCATGCGGCAGGTCGGTTCGATCTCGGTCGCGCTGACGAAGCATCGGCATGAGGAACTGCTGAGGAGCGCCACGCTTGCTCGCGCCCTTGACGTAGAGGTGCATCAGGTCAGCCCGGCCGAGATTGCCGCGATGTACCCGCATCTGAACGTGTCCGACGTGGTGGGGGGCGTGCATCTGCCGGGCGACGGGCAATGCGACCCGGCCAATATCGCAATGGCCTTGGCCAAGGGTGCCCGAATGAGGGGCGCGCGGGTCGTCGAGGGGGTGAAGGCCATCCGCGTGCTGGACGAGGGCGGGCGCGTTGCCGGTGTGGAATGGCAGGCGGGCGATGCGACGGGCGTGATCGCGGCCGGGCATGTCGTCAACTGCGGCGGCATGTGGGGGCGCGATCTGGCCGCATCCTCTGGCGTGACGCTGCCGCTGCATGCCTGCGAGCATTTCTATCTGGTGACCGAACCTGTCGCGGGTCTGTCGCGCCTGCCGGTGCTGCGGGTGCCAGACGAATGCGCCTATTACAAGGAAGACGCCGGCAAGATGATGTTGGGCGCGTTCGAGCCGGTGGCGAAGCCATGGGGCATGGGCGGCATCCCCGAGGAGTTCAGCTTCGACAGCCTGCCGGAGGACTTCGCCCATTTCGAGCCGATCCTGGAGAAGGCGATGAACCGGATGCCGCTGTTCCAGACGGCGGGCATCCACACCTTCTTCAACGGCCCCGAAAGCTTCACCCCCGACGACCGCTACTACCTGGGCGAGGCGCCGGAGCTGCGCGGCTACTGGGTGGCAGCGGGCTACAACTCGGTCGGCATACAAAGCGCGGGCGGGGCTGGAATGGCGGTCGCCCATTGGATCACGACCGGCGCGCCGCCCTTCGACCTGTGGGAGGTGGACATCCGCCGCGCGCAGCCCTTCCAGCGCAACCGCCGCTACCTGCGCGAGCGTGTGACCGAAACGCTGGGGCTGCTTTACGCCGACCATTTCCCCTACCGGCAGGTCACGACCGCCCGCGGGGTGCGCCGGTCGCCGCTGCACGAGCACCTGAAGGCGCGCGGCGCAGTGTTCGGAGAGGTGGCGGGCTGGGAGCGCGCCAACTGGTTCGCGCGGGACGGGCAAGAGCGGGAATACCGCTACGACTGGGGCCGTCAGAACTGGTTCGCGAACCAGCGGGCCGAGCACATGGCCGTGCGGCAGGGAGTGGGGTTGTTCGACATGACGTCCTTCGGCAAGATCCGGGTCGAGGGACGCGATGCGCTGGCCTTCCTGCAGCGGATGTGCGCGAACGATCTGGACGTGGCTGCGGGGCGTATCGTCTACACCCAGATGCTGAACGAGCGCGGCGGCATCGAGAGCGACCTGACCGTGACTCGGCTGTCGGAAACAGCGTTCCTGCTGGTCGTCCCTGGCGCGACGCTGCAGCGCGATCTGGCCTGGTTGCGGCGGCACCTGTCAGACGAGTTCGTCGTGATAACCGACATGACCGCCGCCGAGGCGGTGCTGTGCGTGATGGGGCCGCAGGCGCGCAACGTGCTGGCGCGCGTGACGCCCGACGCGCTCGACAATGCCTCCTTTCCGTTCGGCACCGCGCGAGAGATCGAGATCGGCCTCGGCCTCGCCCGGGCGCATCGCATCTCCTATGTCGGCGAACTGGGGTGGGAGTTGTATGTCTCCACGGATCAGGCCGCGCATGTGTTCGCGGCGCTGATGGACGCCGCGCCCGAGATCACGCTCTGCGGTCTGCATGCGCTGGATAGCTGCCGGATCGAGAAGGCATTCCGCCACTTCGGCCATGACATCACCGACGAGGACCACGTGCTGGAGGCGGGGCTTGGCTTTGCCGTTCGCACCGACAAGGGT
The DNA here is from genome assembly GCA_041687395.1 of Paracoccaceae bacterium. Lineage (GTDB taxonomy): Bacteria > Pseudomonadota > Alphaproteobacteria > Rhodobacterales > Rhodobacteraceae > JAWLCA01. The sequence continues at coordinate 49,072 of JAWLCA010000008.1, forward strand.
GATTTCATCGGCCGCGATGCGGTGCTGCGCAAGCGCGAGGCGGGGCTTTCGAGACGGATGGTCCAGTTCCGCCTGACCGATCCAGAGCCGATGCTGTTCCACAACGAGGCGCTGGTGCGCGACGGGCGGATCGTGTCCACCGTCACCTCGGCCAACTACGGCCACGCCTTGGGCGGCGCGGTCGGCATGGCCTACGTGCCCTGCGCCGGCGAGAACACTGAGGCTGTATTGACCTCACCCTACCATATCGAGATTGCCGGGCAGCGGCACGATGCAGTGGCGTCGCTGCGCCCGATGTATGACCCCAGCGGCGAAAGGATGAAGGCATGACCGAGGTTGCAGTCCCCCCGCCGCCATCCCTGCCGGCCCACGCGCGACGGGCGGGGGGGCGGGCCGCCCGCGTCGCCGCCCGCGCCGCACCCTTGGCCGAGGCGCTGCGCCCGGTCCGTCCCGGCCTGTCCGGCGGCCAATATCGCCCGCTGACCGAAGCGGGCGTGCAGCGGATCCATCACGCCGCACTGGAGGCGCTGGAGGTGATCGGGTTGGCAGACGCGCCTCCCTCGGGCATCGAGATCATGACAGGTGCGGGCGCCGTGATGGGCGAAGACGGACGGTTGCGGTTCCCGCGTGCGCTGGTCGAGGACATGCTGGGCAAGGCCGCGCGCGGGATCACGCTGCATGGCCGCGAGCCGCGCCACGATCTTGAACTTAACGGAACGCGGGTCCATTTCGGTACCGCTGGTGCGGCGGTACATGTCGTCGACCCGATCACGCACGACTTCCGCGACAGCACCGCGCAGGACCTCTACGATGCGGCGCGGCTGACACATCATCTGGACAACATCCATTTCTTCCAGCGCGCGATGGTCTGCCGCGACGTGGCCGACAATTTCCAGATGGATATCAACACGCTTTATGCCTGCTGTGCCGGTACGACGAAGCATGTCGGCACGTCTTTCTCAGACCCGTCGCACGTCGCAGGCTGCTTCGACCTTCTGCACATGATCGCGGGGGACGAGGACGCGTGGCGTGCGCGACCGTTCGTCAGCAACTCCAACTGTTTCGTTGTGCCGCCGATGAAATTCGCAACCGAAAGCTGCCAGACGATGGAAGCCTGCATCCGGGGTGGCATGCCGGTGCTGCTGCTATCCGCCGGTCAGGCCGGCGCGACCGCGCCCGCGCCGATCGCGCTGGCCATCGTGCAGGCTGTGGCGGAATGCCTGGCAGGGGTGGTCTATGTCAACGCGATGGCGCCCGGGCATCCCGCGATCTTCGGCACCTGGCCCTTCGTTTCCGACCTCCGGACCGGGGCAATGTCGGGCGGCAGCGCGGAACAGGCCCTGCTGACGGCAGGCTGCGCACAGATGCACCAGTTCTACGGCCTGCCCGGCGGGGCGGCGGCAGGGATCGCCGACAGCAAGCTGCCCGACATGCAGGCGGGGTGGGAGCAGGCGATCTCGAACGTGCTGGCGGGGCTGTCCGGGCTGAACATGGTCTACGAGGCGGCGGGGATGCACGCTTCGCTTCTGGGCTTCTGTCCTGAAAGCCTGATCCTGGGGGATGACATGCTGGGGCAGGTTCTGCGCTGTGTGCGCGGGATCGAGGTGACCGAAGAGACCGTGGGGATCGAGACGATGCGGCAGGTCTGCCTTGAGGGGCCTGGCCACTACCTCGGGTCAGATCAGACGCTGGCACTGATGCAGACGGAATACGTATACCCAGCTGTCGCTAACCGGATGAGCCCGAAGGAATGGGCTGAGGCGGGGAAGCCGGAGCTTTTGGTCAAGGCGATCGAGAGAAAGGTCCGGCTGCTTGCGCAGGCGCGCAACACGATTGATGCAGCGCTCGATGCCCGCGTACGCCAGGCCTATGAAATTCGCTTCATCAGCTGAGCGGCGCGCGCGGTGATGGCCGCGCGCGCCAGTCGGAAAATCCGGGTTCGTCAGGCCGCCTGTTCGGTCGGCATCTGAATGGCCGGGCCAAAAATGGCCGGGTGGATCGCACGGATCGCATCTTTCAGCGTTTCGCGCGGGACCACGAACTGCACATCGACGCTGCGCGTGTTCTGCTGTGCCGCGATCACCTCGATCCCTGCGCCTTCCAGCGCATCCAGGCCCTTCGACAGTACGCGGAGGCCTGACAGGTCACGCCCGATCACCGAGACGACGGCCAGAGCGCGCACCGTGATGTCGGCGGCCGGATAGCGCCCCTTCAGGTCGCGCTCTGCCCGGCGGATCGACTTGAGCGATGCGTCGACGTAATGCGTGATCGTGTTCGCGTTCGAGGTCTTCGACACGATGCGGATGTTGTGCCGCGTCAGCACATCCAGGATCGCGCTGTCGTAGCCCTTCACGCCAACCATGTCCTGCTCGAACAGTTGCAGCGCGAAGACGTCGAGTCCGGCGATGATTTCGGCGCCAGGCTCATCTGCCTGTGCCTCGTCGATCAGGGTGCCCGGATCCTGCGGCTCAAACGCGTTGGTCACGCGCAGGGGCACGCCCGCCTGGCGCAATGTCTTGGCGGCGCTGGGATGGATCGCCTCCATCCCCATGTTCGACAGCTGGTCTGCGACATCATAGTTGGTGCGGCCAAGCTTCTTCACGGCATCGACCCCGACCAGCGCCGGATCGGTGGACGACAGGTGAAACTCCTTGTGGATGATCGCTTCGCGCGCGCCGACATGGGCGGCCAGCCGCGAGAACGTCACCTCGGAATAGCCGCGGTTGAACTCGCGCATCAGGCCCTCGACGCATTGGGCGTAGCCGGTGACGATCGGCATCTCGCTCGTCACGTCGATACCCTTGAGGCCGTTCTCTATGCGCTCTTCGAGAGAATACTCGCCCTCGTCGCGCCAGCCGCTGAGATCGACGAATCGCGCGTTCACGCCGCGCCTGCGCAGAAGCAGCGAGGCGACAAAGGCGGAATGCGCCTCACCCAGTCCCGAGAGCATCTCGCGGATGATCATCATGTGCTGTGACAGCCGGAAGTGGCCGTAGGAGCAGAGCCGCTGCAGGTCGATCAGGCAGCTGCGCGCCCCCTCGATCCGTTCCCGCACGAAATCGTCGGCAAAGGCCCGGTCGCCGGGATCGTCGAGGATCTCGTTGTGCGCCTCGCCCATCGCCTCGGCCACGCGGCTGAGCGCTTCCGACCAGCCCCGGTCGCTTTCGGCGTTGGCGAACAGGCCATAGACGCCGGGTTCGCCCGTCTTCTTGTTCTCCAGCAGCAGGTTGGTGATCCCGCCAAAGGCCGAGACGACGAAGATGCGGCCGTAGAGGTCCGCGCCGGTGCGATCGCCGATCAACAGCGTATCGACCAACTCGCCCAGACGCGACATCGAGGTGCCGCCGATCTTCTCGACCGTCGGCTGGGGGGCGGGATCGTCAGCTCTTGCCGCCCCCCACCGTTCGACGGTGCGGGTCATCTCGTTTCTGGATGGGTCGTGGTTTGTCATGATCAAGCCTCTGCGGCGGCATAGGCGCCGTCTTCATCATGCACCTCGTTTCCGGTCACCGGGGGATTGAAGCAGCAGGCCATGACCAGCTCTTCTTCGGCCCGGAGCGTGTGCTTGTCGTGCAGGTTCAGCGCGTACATCACGCCGGGACGGATCTCATGCGTCTGTCCGGTGGCGTGATCGGTGATCGATCCCTTGCCACTGATGCAGTAGACGCTTTCAAAGTGGTTCTTGTAGTGGAACGTGTGTTCCGAACCCGCCTCGAGCGTGGTGATGTGGAAGGAAAACCCCATCCCGTCGTCGGCCAGAAGCATCCGGACCGAGGTCCAGCGGGCATCCGAGACCGCGCGGGGGCCATTTTTCAGGTCGTGGAAATCGCGAACGATCATGTCTGTTACTCCGCTGCAATCTTGGCAGTTGCGGTGCAACCCTGCGCGGCCTGCTCCAGAATGTTCAGGCCCTCACGCAGTTGCGCCTTGGGCGTGGTCAGCGGTGCAAGAACCTTGACCACCTCATCATGCGCCCCGGAGGTTTCGATGACCAGGCCGTTGCGGAACGCCTCGGCGCAGATCGCGGCAGCAAGCTCGCCAGACCCTACATCGACCCCCTGCATCATGCCGCGGCCCTTCAGGCGGGCGCCGGGGATGGTGTCGGCGATGCTCTGGAGGGTCTCGGTCACGATCTTGGCCTTCTCGGCAATCTCATCCTTGAAGTGGTCGTCGGACCAGAACTTCTCCAGCGCCACACGGGCGGTGACGAAGGCATGGGTGTTGCCGCGGAAGGTGCCGTTGTGTTCGGCCGGCTTCCAGATGTCATGCTCGGGCCGGATCAGCACCGCGGCGAAGGGCAGGCCAAATCCCGAGAGCGACTTGGCGAGCGTGATGATGTCAGGCTCCACCCCCATCTCGTCGAAGCTGAAGAATGTTCCGGCGCGGCCGATGCCTGCCTGGATGTCATCGACGATCAGCAGCGCGCCGTGTTCCTTGGCAAGCCGCGCGATGCCCTGCACCCATTCCGTGCTGGCGGCATTCAGACCGCCTTCGCCTTGGACCAGCTCGACCAGAAACGCCGCCGGGGCGTCCACGCCGCTGGACGGGTTGGCCAGCATCGCCTCGATCACGGCCAGCGTGTCGACGTCACCGAGCGAACCTTCGTAAGGCATGCGCGTCACATCATTCAGCGACACGTCGCCCGCGCCGCCGCGCTTGCCGGAATTCGCGGTCGCCGCCAGCGCGCCCAGCGTCATTCCGTGAAAGCCATTGGTGAAGGCGATGATGTTCTTGCGGCCGGTCACCTTGCGGGCAAGCTTCATCGCCGCCTCGACCGCGTTGGTGCCGGTCGGGCCGGTCATCATCACGCGGTGCGCCATCCCGCGCGGCGCAAGGATCAGGCGCTCGAACGTTTCAAGGAATGCCTGTTTCTGGTCTGTGTACATGTCCAGCGCGTGGGCAATGCCGTCGCCGGTGATGTGGTCGATCAGGGCGGCCTTCATGTCAGGATCGTTGTGGCCGTAGTTCAGCGAGGAGCAGCCGGCCAGAAAGTCGATGTAGTCGCGGCCCTGCGCATCGCTGAGGACGCTTCCGCTGGCGCGGGTGAACACCGTGTCAAAGGACCGGCAGTAGCTGCGCACCGCGGATTCGCGTCGAGCAAATATGGTGGGTTCGGTTGTGGAAACCGTTGTCATTGGATGACCTCCGGATGTTTGGGTAAAGAGGGCAGGCGGCTCAGGCAGCCTTGCGCAGCGCCTGTGGCAAGGCGATCGTGACCATGTGTTCGGTCGCATGCGCACCCTCGAAATGGTCGTCGCGGGTGAAGTGCGGCGCGCTGTCCAGATCGGCGTCCTGACGCTCGGCAAACTTTGAGAAAAGCGCCCAGGACTGGGCATTGTCCTTGGTGATCGTGGTCTGGATCTGCGTCACGTTCTGGCAGATGTCGCGCGATACGATGGCCTGCAACATGCGGCCGGCAAGGCCAGCGCCGCGAGCGTGATCGGACACCGCCACCTGCCAGATGAACAGGGTGCTGTCGTCGCCGGGAACCAGATAGCCCGATACCCAGCCGACGATCTTGTCACCGCTTTCCGCGATCACGCAGGTGTCACGGAAGTGGTCACATTGCAGCATGTTGCAGTACATCGAATTTTCGTCGAGCGGCCGGCACGCGCGGATCAGATCCCACACGGCTGCGCCGTCTTCTGCCACGGGCTTGCGCAGCTTGATGTTCTGCATCGTCCTGTTCTTGATCGTCGTCGCCATGGTCTGCCCCCGATTTGGTTCGTCTTACTAAATAGTGAGCGTGCCCCGGTAAGTCAACAGTGCTGACAATATATGCTTGGCTGTATAAAAGATGGGAATTCATCCATGTTATTTGATTTGCTAAGCGAATTGGCATTCCTCTGGTGGCGGGCAGATCCGGCTGCTATTCTTTGTTTGGTCGTCCGAATGTCAGGTTTTTAATGTGGAGAGCAGGGATGAATCGCACCGATCAAAGCCTGATCGCCATCCGCCGGATGCTGCGGGCGACCGAGTTGCATGGCCGGAAGCTGGCCAAGGCAGCGGGGCTGACTCCCGTCCAGATTCGTGTGCTGCAGATCGTTGCGGAAAGCGGGCATGCGACTTCGCGCGATATCTCGCGCCGGATGGGGGTGTCGCCTGCGACGATGACGGTGCTGATCGACAAGCTTACAGCCAAGCAGATGGTCGAGCGGCAGCAATCGGCGACCGACCGCCGTCAGACCAACATCGTGATCACCCCGCGCGGCGCCAAGGCGGTGGAGGATGCGCCCGACCCGCTGCAGCAGGCCTATGTGCGCCAGTTCGAGGCGCTGGAACCCTGGGAGCAGGCGATGGTCGTCTCGGTGTTGGAACGGGTGGCGGGAATGCTGGATCCGACCGGGCTGGATGCCTCGCCGGTGCTGGACACCGGCGACTTTCTGAACGACGACCGCGACGCGGCGGAATAGGCGCGGCGCGTCAGGGCGCGCGGAAATGCTTGGACAGCTTCAGCCCCTGCCCCTGATAATTCGAGGCGATTCCTGAACCATACAGCGCATCCGGCACCTCGGCCATGCGCTCGTAGACAAGGCGGCCGACGACCTGCCCATGTTCGAGCACGAAGGGGGCTTCGTGGCAGCGCACCTCCAGAACGCCGCGTGACCCGGCACCCCCCGCTTCGGCCCAGCCGAAGCCGGGATCGAAGAAGCCAGCGTAATGCACGCGGAATTCGCCCACCATCGCCAGGTAGGGCGCCATCTCGGCGGCGTGGTCGGGGGGGATCGTAACCGCCTCGCGGCTGACCAAGATATAAAAGGCACCGGGGTCGAGGATGATGCGGCCATCGCGGCTGCGCACCTCCTCCCAGAACTCCGTCGGATCATAATGGCCGATCCGGTCGAGGTCGATCACGCCGGTATGGGGTTTCGCCCGCCAGCCCACAAGATCACCGTCCCGCGGGCGCAGATCGACCGAGAAACCGAGGCCGTCAGAGATCACCGGCTCACCGTCCACCAAGGGGCTGCGGTCATGCAGTGCTGCCAGCTCGGCATCCGACAGCACGGCCTGCCCTTGCCGGAACCGGATCTGGTTCAGCCGCATGCCCGGGCGCACCAGAACCGAAAAGGATCGCGGGCAGATCTCGGCAAAGAGCGGTCCGTCATAACCCGGCGGGATGCGGTCAAATTCGGTGCCGCCGTCGGTAATCGCCCGAGTCAACAGGTCCAGACGGCCGGTGGAGCTTTTGGCGTTTGCAACCGCCTGAACGCCCGCAGGCAGGGTCAGGCGCTCCATCAGCGGCACCACGTAGACGCACCCTTTTTCGAGCACGGCGCCACTGGTCAGATCGATTTTGTGCATCTCGAACTCGGCCAGACGCTGGGCAACGGTGCGACCGCTGCCCGAGAGGAACGAGGCGCGTACCCGCCACGCTGTATCGCCCAGCCGAAGATCCAGGCTCGCCGGCTGGATCTGCGCGTCAGATATCGGCGGGTCTGCCGCGATCTGGCCTTCCGCGATCATGCGGCGGATCGCTTGTGCTGGCAGAACGCCGGTCATGCAGCCCCCGGATTGAAAACGCCCGCGGCACCGGGCGCGCGGGCGGTTTTCGAATGGTCGGGCCGGCGAGATTCGAACTCGCGACCTTCCGCCCCCCAGACGGACGCGCTAACCAGGCTGCGCCACGGCCCGACGCGCGCTCTACATACCGGTTTTACGCGCCGGTACAAGCGCGAAAACCACGCCGTTCCACTCACGTCCGGCCCGGACCCGCTGCCTCGGCCATCCGCTCGCGCAGATCTGCCAGCATGTGGTGGACAACTGCAAGCGATTGCGCGTGCGGCTCAATCTCGTCCCGGCGCAGGTGTCTGAGGCGCGCCGCGACCGTAGCCGCCAGTGCCGGGGTCTTCCGGGGTTTCGGGGCTTCTGGCAACTCGAATGGCAGACGCGGCTGAAGCGGCAACGCGACAACATCAGCCGTGGTTTCATCCTCCTCCTCCGCCACGTCGATCGCCATGGGTGCTTCGGTGGCGCACGCAACGACACTCTCGGGTTCCGGAGTTTCCTCCTCCACCTGAGAATGAGCGGGGATCTGTGGGGTGAGCGTCGGCGTCTCTTCCCCCACCTCCGTCGGTGACGTGGCTTCTTTTGCGTCGGTCACGGCCGCGTCGCCCATGGGGGCATCACCCGGCGACAGCACCGAAAGCCCGGCCACGTGCTTCACCCCCTGCTCGCGCAGGATCTTCTGGACGCCGCGAATGGTCAGTCCGTCATCGTGCAGAAGCTTCTTGATGCCCCCCAGAAGCGCCATGTCGGAGGGGCGGTAATAACGCCGGCCGCCTGCGCGCTTCAGCGGCTTCAACTGTGGAAACCGCGTCTCCCAGAAGCGCAGCACATGGGTGGGGGTCTGCAGCCATTCTGCAACCTCGCCGATCGTGCGAAAGGCGTCGCGGGATTTCTCCATTCCTGTCAGTACCTTCCGACGCAGCTATCCATGGCGGTCACGCCCGCCCCCGGTTCCCGGCGGCGACGCGATCCTTCATCAGGTGCGAGGGGCGGAAGGTCAGAACCCGGCGGGGAAGGATCGGAACCTCTTCCCCCGTCTTGGGATTGCGCCCGACTCGCGCCGCCTTGTCCCGGATGCTGAAGGTTCCGAAGGACGAGATTTTCACACTGTCCCCCGCCACAAGTGCTTCGGCGATATGCGACAGAACGGATTCGACCAGTTGCGCGGATTCGTTTCGTGACAGCCCGACCTCGCGGAAGACGGCCTCTGCAAGATCCTGTCGCGTCAAAGTTTTTTCGCCCATGTCACCCCCCACTGCAATTGTCGAAGCATGAGAGAATCGAAAAGCCGTGTCAATATAAGAGCTTGCCGCCAACAGACAAAGCCGCGCCTACCAGCGCAAAACCACCGATCCCCAGGCGAGCCCGCCACCGATCGCTTCGGTGACGATCACCTGTCCCGGTTTCAGCCGGCCGTCGGCGGCCGCAACCGACAGCGCGAGGGGAATCGAAGCCGCAGACGTATTTCCATGGTCCTGCACCGTAACGATCACCTTCTCCATCGGCAGCCCCATCTTGTGCGCCGTGCCCTTGATGATCCGCAAGTTTGCCTGATGCGGCACAATCCAATCCACGTCAGACGCATTGAGGCCGGCGCGCTCCAACGAGATCTCGGCGGTGTGTGCCAGTTTTTCGACGGCGTGGCGGAACACTTCCTTGCCCTGCATCCGCACCTTGCCGGCCGAGCCGGTGCTGGAGACACCGCCGTCGACATGCAGCAGGTCGCCGAAGCGACCGTCAGAGTTCAGGTCGCTGGCCAGAATGCCGCGATCCGCGGATGTGCCGATGCCTTCCTGCGCTTCCAGGATCACTGCGCCGGCCCCGTCACCGAACAGCACGCTGGTGCCGCGGTCGGTCCAGTCGAGAATGCGACTGAACGTCTCTGCCCCGATCACCATGACCCGTTTCGCCTGCCCCGTTCGGATCAGCCCTTCGGAATTCACGAGCGCAAAGATGAAGCCGGCACAGACCGCCTGCAGGTCATAGGCAAAGCCGCGCTCCATCCCGATACCGGCCTGCACCATCGTGGCCACCGCCGGAAAGGTAAAATCGGGGGTCGATGTGGCAACGACCACGGCGTCAAGATCGGCGGCGGTCAGCCCCGCATTCTGCAGCGCGGCACGGGCGGCCCGGATCGCCAGATCCGATGTCGTCTGTCCCTCGGCTGCGAAATGCCGACGCTCGATTCCCGAGCGCGTGCGAATCCACTCATCCGTCGTATCGATCGTCGCCTCGAATTCCGAGTTCGGCACGATGCGTTCGGGCAGATAGTGCCCGCTGCCAACCACCACGGCACGCGTTGTCATTCCGTCTCACCACCTTCCCGAACCGCGGCATCCTGACCCGGCAGCGTGGCAGAGGCAAGCCGTGCTGCAAGGCGTTCCTGAAATCCGGACTGCGCCAGTTGGAAAGCCAGCTTGATCGCTGCGGAGACGCCCGTGGCGTCGGCCGATCCATGGGATTTGACGACCGTGCCATTCAGGCCCAGGAATACGCCCCCGTTCTGCCGGCGAGGATCGATCCGCTTTTGCAGCCGCTTCAACGAGGTCAGCGCCAACAGCGCCGCGATCCGTGAAAGCGGGGTCTTCTGGAAAGCTTCGCGCAGGAAATCACGGATCAGGCTCGCCGTGCCCTCGCCCGTCTTCAGCGCCACGTTGCCGGTGAACCCATCGGTCACGATCACATCCACGCGGTTTGAGGGGATATCACCGCCTTCGACGAAGCCCACGAAATCGAACGCTCCGGTGCCCGCCATGCCCGAGATCAGTTCGTTGGCCCGATGCAGTTCCGGGCGCCCCTTGTGCTCCTCGGTGCCCACGTTCAGCAGACCGACACGGGGGCGTTCGATGTTGAAACCGTTGCGTGCATAGGAGGCGCCCATCAGCGCGTATTGCAGCAGATCCTCTGCATCGGCCTTCACGTCGGCGCCCACGTCGAGCATCACGTTGAACCCGTGCGCATTGCGAGAGGGCCACAGGCAGGCGATGGCCGGCCGGTTCACGCCGGGCAGCTTGCGCAACCGAAGCATGCTGACCGCCATCAACGCGCCAGTGTTTCCGCAAGACACGGCGACCGTCGCTTCCTTCTCGCGGACTGACTCGATTGTGGACCACATCGAGGTGCCCTGGCCGTTGCGCATCACCGTGCTGGGTTTCTCGCTCATTCCGACGACGCGCGGCGCGTGCCGAATCTCGCAGCGGGCCTCCAGCCCGCGGCGGCGGCGGATCAAAGGCGCGAGTTCCGCCTCGTCACCATGAACGATGAAGCCGATATCGGGGTTCTTCCAGGCGGAATGCGCAATTCCCGCGACAACAGCCGCAGGCCCCCTGTCGCCCCCCATAGCGTCAACGGAAATGATCACGCGCCCCGTGGTCATGGCCGTCCTTTCAGGTTCGGCGGTCATGGGCCGGGGCCGGCATACGCGGGCTTACGCCGCGTCGTCTTCCAGATCGACCTCGTCGGCCGCGGCAACGATCTCGCGCCCATCGTAATGGCCGCAGGCGCCACAGACGTGATGCGGGCGCTTCAGCTCACCGCAGTTAGAGCATTCGTTCGGGTTCGCGGCGACCAGCGCGTCATGGGCGCGGCGCATGTTCCGGCGGGACCGGGTTACGCGATTCTGAGGGACAGCCATGTCACCACCTCGGCCTTGCGGGGCGCACGGTGGGCGCCCCTGATGTTCCATGTTTTCTTGGGGTCCGGCGGCCCCGGCCACTACCGGAAGCAAGTCAATCGCCCAACCTTCAAACGAGCGCCGGAACATACTGCGATTCTGACCGGGCGCAAGCATTTTCTACCCCTTGTCTGGATGGTCCTTTCCGGGGCTTTGCGGGTGTGCGCTCTCCGGCTTGTCGTCGGTCGGTTCACTGCCCGTCAGCTTGTCACGCAGGGCGCCCAGTCCGGCAAAGGGGCGGTCTGTCGGCTGTTCTGTCGTTTCTGAGGTTTCGGCGGCGAACTCGTCCTCCGGCGCATCCGCGGCGCGCGGCCAGTCCGGCACCGATAGCGCTAGCGCTTCGACGAGGACCGTGCCCAGATCAATCACCGCTGCAAGCGGCTCGATCTCTTCATCCAGCATCTCGACCTCGTCACCCGTCAGCTCCGGCATCTCCTTCAGCCAGCGACGGTGCACCGGCTCGTCGATCCGCGTGGTGACGGGGGCAAGCGTCACGACGCAGGGCTGGACAATCGTCGCCCCCAGTTCCGCCTCGAGGTGCCAGTCGTCACGGCCTTGGGGCGTGATCTGCCCTGAAAGTCGCAGCTTGCGCAGCGCGGTCAGCCCCAAGGCCTCGGCGATGGCGGCCCGCGCCTCGGCCTCGGGGCGGATGTCGAATTCGGCGCCGCCGGCGCGCCGCAGTTCGGACAGGCGGATCGGGTGGGAAAAGGGCTGCGCGGTCATCGTCATCGCTCCTGTCGCGCGGGGCGGGCGGCTGCATTGCATTCTTGAAGTGACGCCCGCTCTTATGTAAGCGGGTTACAAAGCTTGGAACAGCGGGGCAAGAGGGCAGAATGGTCAAAGGCATCTCGGGGATGCGCCGGGCATTCCGGGGCGCGTCCATGGGCTTGGCGCTTCTTGCCGTCGCGGGGTGTTCCGATATCGTGCGCAATCACGGCTACGCCCCCACGGACGAGGAACTGCAGGCGATCGAGGTCGGACGCTCTTCGCGTGCCGGCGTGGCAAACGCCATCGGCCGTCCAAGTTCGACCGGCTTGATGCAGGACAGCGGCTGGTTCTACGTGAAGTCCCGCTACCGTGAGCGCTACTGGCGCGGCGCGGAAGAGTTCGACCGCGAAGTCGTCGCCATCAGCTTTGACGACGACGACCGTGTGGCGAATATCGAACGCTTCGGTCTGGAAGATGGCAACGTGGTGGTGCTGTCGCGCCGGGTGACCGACAGCAATATCCGCGGTGTCGGCTTCCTGCGGCAACTGTTCGGCAACCTTGGAAACTTCACCGCAGACCAATTCCTGAACTAGTCCTGCGGTTCGAAGCGCAGCGCGACCCCGTTCATGCAATAGCGCAGGCCGGTTGGTGCCGGACCGTCGGGAAAGACGTGACCCAGATGCGCTTCGCATTCTGCGCAATGCACCTCCGTGCGGCGCATGAAGAAGCTGCGGTCGACACGTTCGCCCACCCGCTCTGGGTCTATCGGCGCCCAGAAGGACGGCCACCCCGTTCCGCTCTCGAACTTCGTCTCGGAATCGAAAAGCGGTGCGTCACAGCAGACGCAGCGGAAGATGCCGGGCTCCTTGGGGAAGTCGTCGTGGGTGAAGGCGCGTTCTGTCCCGTGCTTCCGTGTCACCTTGTAGGCAAGGTCGGAGAGCTGGGCGCGCCATTCGGCATCTGTCTTCACGATCTTGGCGGTCATCTGTCGCCTCTCTGTCACAGGTTGAATGATAGGGCTATTGCATCATAATCTAAGGGGCCGTTTCCGGCTGCCAAGGTGAAAGGACAGAAGTGATGCTGTCACTTCGCAAGGGGCGCTTCGTCGCCCGCTTCGCCGAGACCGAGGCCGATCTGCTCCGCGCCCAGCACTTGCGGTATCTGGCCTTCCGTGCACATCGGGGCCTTGGACCCTGGGATGAAACGAATCGGGATGCCGACGGTTTCGATGGCGCATGCCGTCACGTCCTAGTCGAGGATGCAAGCACCGGAACGCTGGTCTGCTGCTTCCGTCTGCTTCCGCTGTCTGGCGGAGAGGAAGTGGGGCGCAGCTATTCCGCGCAGTACTACGACTTGGAAAAACTTCGGGATTTCAGGGGCAAGATGGTCGAGATGGGACGCTTCTGCGTCCATCCCGCGTGGCATGATCCGGATATTCTGCGCGTGGCCTGGGGGGCAATGACGCGCTACGTCGACGACGAGGGCGTGGAGATGCTGTTTGGCTGTTCCTCGTTCGACGGGGTGGAGGCAGAGACGTATCGCGATGCCTTTGCGCTTCTGCGCGAGAAACACTTGGCGCCGAAGCGCTGGCTGCCGCGCGTGAAGGCGCCGAACGTGTTTCGCTTTGCGCAACTGCGGCGGCGGCAGCGTCCGGACGCGAAGCGGGCGATGTTGGGGATGCCACCGCTGCTGCGCACATATCTGGTCATGGGGGGGTGGGTTTCCGATCATGCAGTCGTGGATAATGATCTGAAAACGTTACATGTTTTCACGGGGTTGGAGATACGCGCGATCCCGCCGGCGCGGGCGCGGCTGCTACGGGCGACCGCTGGCTGAGCGGTGGTGCCGCAGCACGAAGACCCGGATCGCCGAGGCCAGCCCCACATCGCCGCGCGCGGCGTCGATCTCGGACGCCAGGTCATTGATCGGGCGACCTTTTTCCTGCGCAATCGCTCGGAACGCCTGCCAGAACTCGGCCTCCAGCGAGACGCTGGTGCGGTGGCCGTGCAGCGTCAGCGAGTGTTTCTGGGGGCGTCCCGTCATGGTGCCAGCGGCCTGAAATCAAACTTATGATTCACGTGCATATCACGTGCATACGTTGGTGCGCACCCGTTGCCGGGGCGCGGGTGAAGCCGCGAACCGGCGCGATCCGGATTCCCGACGATGATGTGGTGCTGCGTGTTGTGCGCCGTGAGATGCTGAGTAGCTGGCCGCTGGCAGGCCGGCCGCCGCGATGTCGGCTGATCGGTTTGTCTTGCCCGCGTGGGATGAGCCTGCGCGGTTCAGTCCGCTTCCGGGTCGCGGCGCTTGCCGTCCAGTTCGGCGCTGGCGCGCTTCGCCTCGGCCTCTTCGCGCGCCTTTTGTGCCTTGGTGCGACCAAACCTTGCCGCGTTGGCATCGGCTCTCGTCCGCGCCTGGGTGCGTTCGCGCGCCTTGCGCGCCTTATTGAGGTTCACGATCTCGCTCACGGTCACAACTCCTCGGCGTTGAACGTGTCGCAGGTCGACGGGGCGCCGGACTGGTAGCCCGCGAAGAACCACCTCTGCCGCTGGGCCGAACTGCCGTGGGTGAAGCTGTCCGGAACCACACGCCCACCGGCCGCACGCTGCAGCGCGTCGTCGCCGATGCGGGCGGCGGTCTCCAGAGCCTCGCGGATGTCGGCGTCCGTAACCTGCAAGCGTGGCCCGGCGTGATGCGCCCAGAGCCCGGCGTAGCAATCGGCCTGCAATTCCACCCGCACCGACAAGGCATTGCCCTCGTCCTGCGGCAGGCGCTGGCGCAGGCTGTGCACCTCTCCCAGCGTTCCCACGACGTTCTGGACGTGATGGCCGACCTCATGCGCGATGACATAGGCATTGGCGAAGTCGCCGCCGGCGTTCATCTGCTGCTCCAGCACGCGGAAGAAATCGGTATCCAGATACACGCTGCGGTCGTTGGGGCAGTAGAAGGGCCCCATCGCCGCATCGGCCGCGCCGCAGGCAGAGACGGTGCCCCCGGCATAAAGCACCAGCGTCGGTTCCGGATAATCGCGATCCGCTGCATCGAAGAGGGCTCCCCAGACCTCTTCGGTTTCGGCAAGGACGGTGGCGACGAAAGCCTCTTCCTGATCGTCGATCTCGTTCGGGCCGCGGGGGGCCTCGGTTACCATCGGGCTTCCGCCGCCGGTCAGCAACGGGGTGACATCGACCCCGAAGATGGCGCCGATCAACAGCACGACGATCACGCCGCCGACGCCAAGGCCGCCCGCCATGCGAGCCCCGCCGCCGCGGCGCCGGTCCTGAACATTGCTGCTGGTTCGCCGGCCCCGCCACTTCATCCCGCCACTCCCCCTGCATGCCATTGTGACCTGTCGACACAACAGTGCAAGGGGCTGGCTGGTTCCGCGAGGCACTCCTGGTTCAGGTGGCCCGGCGGCGCAGCACCACCAGACCGCCCACCCCGGCCAGCAGCAGCCATGCGGCGGCGGGCAGGGGCAGAGGCGCAACCACGGCGCGCAATTCCTCAGCAACGCGGGCGTGGATCACGCGGTTGGGGTGCACGAGATCGAAGAACGCCCGCTGGTCGGGGTCTGTGCAGAGACCCTGGGAGGGATCGAACTGGTTGAAGCAGTTGAGCAGATTGGAGACGCCGAAACTCTCGGGGGCCTCCGCGAGCGCGTCGAACAGGCCCGCCATGTCGATTCGCGTGACCTTCAGCCCGTCGAAGGATGCGGCAGCGAGTGCGGCGTTGAAGTTGCCCGTTACGGCGCTGGCAAGCGCCTGGCCCGCGGCGTTGCCAGCGAACAGCGGAATATTTCCCAGATCGGGCAGGTTCATCAGAACGATGTCTTTCAGGCCACCGCTGCGCAGGGCCTGCGCGGCTTGCGCGAGGGTTTGGGCGACCAATCGTGCCTCCAGCACGGCGTTGACGACCAGCGGCGTTGTGTCTGCTCCGGGGTCAGCCTTCTGCAGTTCGGCAATCTGCGCCGCAGTGTCATCAAGGATGCGAAATGCGTCATTTGCGCCCATCCAGACGATACCGACCGCACGCTGCCCGACACTTCCCGCGGTTTCCGCCAGAAACCGTCCGACCTGATCCCCCAGATTGATCGGCAGCGCCGTCGCGGGTTCTTCTGGATCGACACTGGGGCTGATGACGCGCGCAAGGCCGAAGGCGTAGTTGCGAAGGGTCTGATTCGCCGTCGCGAAGTCTGCCGCCAGGTAATCCGCCCAGACCGCCCCGTTCGTGAAGCGCCCGTCCACATAGGGAAAGCCCGGTTGGCCCGTCAGCGCGAAGAGATTGCCCGGATCGCTGAGGCTGTCGCCGAAGACATACGCCTCTTCATACCGCGCGGGCGCTGCATCAGCGGGTGCAACGCTGCCAAGAAGCGCTATGCCGACCGCAAGAGGCGCAACGAGCCGCGCCGGTGAAAAGAACGACATGAGAATCCCCCCAATCCCTGTTCACGATGCGTCAACCATAGCGCGCGTTCGTGACAGGGCGAGGGGGGATCGCGGAGTCGCGTGCCGGTTCAGTCCTTTGGGCCGATCATGTCCTCTGGCCGGACGATCCGGTCGAAGGTTTCGGCGTCGACGAAGCCCAGCGCGATGGCTTCCTCGCGCAAGGTCGTGCCGTTCTTGTGCGCGGTCTTGGCCACCTTGGTCGCGTTGTCGTAGCCGATGGTGGGGGCCAGCGCCGTGACAAGCATCAGTGATTCCTTCATCAGCTTCTCGATCCGCGCGGTGTTGGCTTTCGTGCCCGCCACCATGTTGTCGGTGAAGCTGCCGGCCGCATCGCCGAGCAACTGCATGGACTGCAGCACGTTGTAGCTCATCATCGGGTTGTAGACGTTCAACTCGAAATGGCCCTGCGATCCGGCGAAGCCCACGGCGGCGTCATTGCCCATGACGTGCGCACAGACCATCGTCAGCGCCTCGGCTTGGGTTGGGTTCACCTTGCCAGGCATGATCGACGATCCCGGCTCGTTTTCGGGCAGGATCAGCTCGCCCAGGCCCGAGCGCGGGCCGGAGCCCAGAAGGCGCATGTCGTTGGCGATCTTGAACAGCGATGCCGCAACCGTCTTCAGCGCGCCCGAGAACATGACCATCGCGTCATGGGCGGCGAGTGCTTCAAACTTGTTCGGCGCGGTGACGAAGGGCAGGCCGGTGATTGTGGCAAGTTGGCCCGCGACCTTCTCGGCGAAACCCTTGCGGGTGTTCAGCCCGGTGCCGACGGCGGTGCCGCCCTGGGCCAGTTCGTAGATGTCGGGCAGGCAGGATTCCACCCGCTCTATCCCCTTGGCGACCTGGTGCGCGTAGCCACCGAATTCCTGGCCGAGCGTGAGCGGCGTCGCGTCCTGGGTGTGTGTGCGGCCGATCTTGATGATGTCCTTGAACTCGTCCGACTTTGCCGCAAGCGCCGCATGCAGCTTGCGCAGGCCGGGCAGCAGCGTGTCGCGGGCCATCATCCCGATGGCGACGTGCATCGCGGTGGGGAAGGTGTCGTTGGACGACTGCCCCATGTTGCAGTGATCGTTCGGGTGGACGGGTTTTTTGGAGCCCATCTCGCCCCCCAGCATCTCGATCGCGCGGTTCGAGATCACCTCGTTCGCGTTCATGTTCGACTGGGTGCCGGACCCGGTCTGCCAGACTACCAGCGGGAAGTTGTCGTCGAACTTGCCCTCGAAGACTTCCTTGGCGGCGGCGACGATGGTCTTGCCGATCGTGTCGTCCATGTCGCCCTGGGCCATGTTGACCTCGGCGCAGGCCCATTTGATGGCACCCAGCGCACGGATGATGGCAACCGGCTGGCGTTCCCATCCGATGGGAAAGTTCTGGATCGACCGCTGGGTCTGCGCGCCCCAGTACTTGTCTGCGGGCACTTCGAGCGGGCCGAAGCTGTCGGTTTCGGTGCGGGTCGCGGTCATGGATCTGCCTCCTCGATCGAACGCGCCCGTCATAAGCGGGGCGCGCGCGGAAGGCAATCGGTATGCGGCCGTATACCGCGCCGATCAATGCTTGCGGAAACTATCCAGGCTCACGACCTCGCCCTTGGCGTCGTCTTCGCCTTCGGCCTCTTCTTCGCTGTCGTCTTCGTCCTCTTCGATCTCCTGCGTCTCGAACCGCAGGCCGAATTCGACAGACGGGTCGACGAAGGTGCGGATCGCGTCGAACGGGATATACAGCGGCTCTGGCTGGTCGCCGAAATTGAGCGTGATGGCAAAGCCGTCGTCATCGACGTGCATGTTGTCGAACCAGTGCTGGATGACGATCGTCATCTCGCCCGGATACCGGTCGCGCAGCCAGTCGGCCATCTGCGTGCCGGGGTGGCCGGTGTCGAAGGTGATGAAGAAGTGGTGTTCGCCCGGAAGGCCCTGCTCTGCCACGTCCCTCAGCACCTGCTCGATCAGGCCGCGCATGGCCCGGTGCATCAGGTTTCCGTAGTCGATCGAACGCGCCATGGTGGCCCCCGTCTGGTCCGCGGCCAGCATAGGGGATTCGGATTTGAAGGGAAGGGGCCGGGGCGAAATTTGGCCGACCTGCGGTTGAGCGATCGGCGACCCGGCGGCGCCCTGCCGCCGCTGCGTCAGCCCAGCGGTTGCACCAGCTCGCGGAAGATCTTGGCTCGGAGCGTGTCGGGGTAATCCTCGTGTCCGCGGGCGGTCATCACGAAGCCGCGCGGGCGGGTGATGACGAAGCGGCGGTAGTATTCAGTCACGGCCATCGACCGGCCCGCCATCTCGATCGCGATGGCGTTGATCTCGATGCCCGCGCCGGCGGCCGCGGCGCTGGCCGGGGCACTGGGCCGGCCGACGTTGGTCGGGCCGTCGCCAGACACATCGATCACCCGGCGGCGGCAGTCCGGCACGGTATCGAACTGGGTGACGGCGAAGCGCAGTAACTCGCCCACCGCGGTGTCGGATCGCACGAAGGCGCGGGGCAGGCGGGTGGCTTGGGTGGCGAAACGGTCGATGTCGGCGCGGCTGCGCATCCGCGTCCAGGGGATCGAAACCTGCTGCTCGCCCAGGCTCGACCATTGCACCACCTTCAGCGCGACCTGCCCGGTTTCCAGCGCGTCGGCGATGTGGGGGTCGCGCAGCGCGGCGGACAGACCTTCTAGCTGCAACCGATACTCGCCCGGGTCGACGGAACCGGAGACGTCGATGGCGAACAGAAGGGCCACCGCGCAGGCGCGGGCGGGCAGGGCGGCAAGACACAGGGCGGCGGTCAGGGCGGCGAAGCGGCGCATGGGCAGCAGCATAGCCGCCGGCCGACGTCTGCCAAGCAGGGAATGTGACGCAGAAGGGGGGAAAGTGCAGGCTTCTGTTGCCAGGTGCCTGCGAACCCCGCCTTACGCGGCTAAGCGCAAGGACTTAGTTTCGGCGACAAAGACTGCTTACGCAGCCACTGCCATTGCCGGAGCACGGTTGTCATTGGCAACTGTACTTTGCGGACCGATAACGGTGGTACCTCACCGGGCAAAAGCAAACACCTTTGGACGTTCGTCGATCCTGTTTCGGCCCCATTCGCCCCCAATGAAGGGTTTTTGGTGGAGCCGCCGGGTACCGCCCCCGGGTCCGATCCGCGTATTACGTGCGCGTTTATTGCCATAGTCCCGGCAAGCCGGAACAGGACAGATATACGTGGTGGGCGGGGGTGTTTCAAGATGAGTCTGTGCCGTGGTGCGGGCGATTTCGGGCCGTGTCCACGCGTGGACAAAATGCCAAGTGATTGAAAACATGTAATAGCCCGTTTTTTGTTTACTTGGACTTAACCACTTCGCGCCGGTTCCACTGGCCGACGAAAGCGCCTAGTCTGACCCCATGACCACGCTGACCCATCGCACCCGTGCCGGCCTGTGGCTGGGGTTCTTCGCCCTCGTCCTGGCCGGCTGGGCGATGCTCTGGGCGATGGGGCGCGAGGCGGCGGCCTATCAGGCGGCTTACGGCCTGGAGTGGTGGATCGAGCTGTGCCGCACGGGCGCTGGCGGCGCGGCGTTCGGGCCGCTGGTGGCGATGTGGGGGGTGATGGCGGCGGCGATGATGGCCCCGACCATCGTGCCGGTGCTGACGACATATCTGGACCTGCCGAATGCGCGGGCGGTCGGCTTTGCCGGCCTGCTGGCGGGCTATCTGGCGGTCTGGGGCGGCGCGGCGCTGGGCTTTGCCGCGCTTCAGCAGGCGCTGGCGGTGCAGGGCTGGATCGCGCCGACCGGGGCGAGCTTGTCGAATTGGCTGAATGCCGCGCTGTTCGCGGTGGCGGGGGCGTGGCAGTTTTCGGCGCTGAAGGCCGGGTGCCTGTCGCGCTGCCGGGCGCCGCTGATGTTCCTGATGGCGCATTGGCGCGACGGGCCGGTGGGCGCGGCGGCGATGGGGGTGCGGCTGGGTGCCGTCTGTCTGGGCTGCTGCTGGGCGCTGATGGCGCTGGCGCTGGTGGGCGGCATGGCAAACCTGTTGTGGATGGGCCTTGCCACCCTGCTGATGGTGGTGGAGAAATTGCCCGAGGTGGGGCGGTGGCTGACCCGCCCACTGGGCTGGGCGCTGCTGGCGGCCGCAGGTGGCAGCGCGCTGGCCGCGATATTCTGAGGGGGGAGAGACCATGAACGAGACGACCCGGACCGCCCCGGCGCCCACCGCCGAGGCCCGCGCCGAGATCCCCGACTGGGCGATCAAGGGCGAGCTGATCCTGAACTGCAACTGCACCGTCTTCTGCCCCTGCGTGGTCAGCCTGGGCAATCACGCGCCGACGGAAGGATACTGTCAGGCTTGGGCCGGTGTGCGGATCGACCGGGGCCACCATGGCGAGACCGATCTGTCGGGCCTGAACGTCGGCCTGCTGCTGGAGATCCCCGGCCTGATGGCGCGCGGCAACTGGACCGCCGCCGCCTATATCGACGACCGCGCCAGCGCCGAGGCGCATCAGGCGCTGGTGGACATCTTCAGTGGCAAGGCCCGCGGCACCACAGGGCTGTTCGGCGTGCTGGTCAGCACCTTCCTGGGTGCCGAATCCGCCCCCGTCGCGTTCGAGACCGAGGGCGCGGCGCGGCGCCTGACCGTGGGCAAGAAGATCCAGGGCGAGGTTGTCCCCGTTCAGGGCGCGAACCCGTCCGAGGATATCGTGGTCAGGAACACGAAATACTGGATGGGTCCCGATATCACCGTGGCGACCGCCACGCGCGGCCGGGTGCGCGCCTTCGGCCGGGTGTGGGATTTCGACGGCCGCAGCGCCGAGATCTGCCAGATCGACTGGAAGGGGCCGGGCCGGTGATCAGCCCCGACTACTGCCGGACGATGGCGGCCTACAACGCCTGGCAGAACGACAGCCTGCTGATCGCAGCCGACACGCTGGACGATGCGGCGCGCCAGCAGGATCGCGGCGCGTTCTTCGGGTCGATCATGGGCACGCTGTCGCATCTGCTATGGGCCGATCTGGTGTGGATGGCGCGGTTCACCGGCATCGAGGCACCGCAGGTCGGCATTGCCGACAGCGCTGGTCTATGGCCCGACTGGGCGCCCTATTGCGCGGCCCGCCGGGAACAGGACGCGGTGATCGCCGTCTGGGCCCAGGCGCAGACGACCGAGTCGCTGTCGGGCGATCTGTCGTGGTATTCCGGCGTGCTGGGGCGCGACGTGACGAAGCCCCGTGCGCTGCTGGTGGCCCATATGTTCAACCATCAGACCCACCATCGCGGGCAGGTGCATGCGATGCTGACCGCCGCCGGGGCGAAACCCGGCGACACCGATCTGCCCTTCATGCCCGCCTGACACCGAAACAAGGAGAGAAAGATGAGCTTTCGCGCAATGGTCATCGAAAAGGCCGAGGACGGCAGCGTCTCGGCCGGGGTGCAGCATCTGGAGGTGGATCGCCTGCCCGAGGGCGAGGTGACGGTGGACGTGGAATACTCCACTCTCAACTACAAGGACGGGCTGTGCTTCCTGCCCAGTGGCGGCGGGCTGGTGAAAAGCTGGCCGCATGTGCCGGGGATCGACTTTGCCGGCACCGTGTCCGACAGCACCGACGACCGCTACAAGCCCGGCGACAAGGTCATCCTGACCGGCTGGCATGTGGGCGAGCGGCGCTGGGGCGGCTATGCCGAAAAGGCCCGCGTGAAGGCCGACTGGCTGGTGCCGCTGCCCGAGGGGCTGACCACGCGCACCGCGATGGCAGTGGGCACGGCTGGGTTCACTGCCATGCTGGCGATCATGGCGCTGGAGGATCATGGGCTGACGCCCGCGGGCGGTGAGGTGCTGGTGACCGGGGCCGCGGGTGGCGTGGGGTCGGTCGCGGTCGCCGTGCTGGCGAAGCTGGGCTATCAGGTCGCCGCCGTGACCGGCCGGGCCGAGACGGAAGGCTATCTGCGCGATCTGGGTGCGACCCGCATCGTCCCGCGCGAAGAGATCGCCGAGGTGGTCAAGCGCCCGCTGGAGGCCGAGACCTGGGCGGGCTGCATCGACGCGGTGGGCGGCGAGATGCTGGCCCGCGTGCTGGGGCAGTTGAAATACCAGGGCTCGGTCGCCGCCGTGGGCAATGCCGGGGGCGTGGCGGTGCCGGCCTCGGTCATTCCGTTCCTGCTGCGCGGGGTGAACATCCTGGGCATCGACAGCGTGCGGCGGCCCTATGACGACCGGGTCTGCGCCTGGGGCCGGATCGTGCGCGACCTGCCGATGGACAAGCTGGAGGAAATGATCCGCCCCGCCCGGCTGGAGGACATGCCGGATCTGGGCGCGGCGATCCTGAAGGGGCAGGTGCAGGGCCGCGTTGTCGTCGATCCCAGGGCTTGAACGTCGCGCGCGTTGGCCTAGACTTCTGTATGCCGCTGCATGCTGGCCCGCCCGACGAAAGAATGCGGGCGGAGAGGGGGACCATGGAAGAACTGGATCTGGATTTCGTGCGGGCGCAGTTTCCGGCGTTTTCCGAGCCATCACTGCGCGACCACGCCTTTTTCGAGAATGCCGGCGGCTCCTATGCCTGCCGCTACGTGATCTGGAGGCTGCACCGCTTCTACCGCGAGCGGAAGGTGCAGCCCTACGCGCCATACGAGGCCGCGCAGCTGGGCGGCGCCGAGATGGACGAGGCGCGCAGCAGGCTGGCGCGAATGTTGGGCGTGGATGGCGACGAGGTGCATTTCGGCCCCTCGACCAGCCAGAACACCTATGTTCTGGCCCAGGCCTTCGCCCAGTGGCTCAGCCCCGGAGAGGCGGTGGTCGTCACCAACCAGGACCACGAGGCGAACAGCGGCGTCTGGCGCCGGCTGGCCGAGATGGGGGTGGAGATCCGCGAGTGGCAGATCGACCCCGGCACCGGCCATCTGGATATCGAGGCGCTGGAGGCGCTCTTGGACGACAAGGTGCGCCTGGTCTGCTTCCCGCATTGTTCCAACGTGGTGGGCGAGATCAACCCGGTCGAGAAGATCTGCGCGATGGTGCGGCGGGCGGGGGCGTTTTCCTGCGTCGACGGGGTGTCCTATGCGCCGCACGGGTTGCCGAACGTGGGCAAGCTGGGCGCCGACATCTACATGTTCTCGGCCTACAAGACCTTTGGCCCGCATCAGGGCATCATGACGATCCGCCGGGCGCTGGCCCAGATCCTGCCCAACCAGGGGCATCACTTCAACGCCGGCACCGTGAGCAAGCGCTTCACGCCCGCCGGCCCCGATCACGCCCAGATCGCCGCCTGCGCCGGGATGGCCGACTATGTCGACGCGGTCTACGGCCGCCACTTCAAGGCCGGGCGCGATGCGGCGGGGCGGTCTATGGTGGTGCACGACCTGTTCCGTTCGCACGAGACGAAGCTGCTGCAGCCGCTGCTCGATTTCCTGTCGGGGCGGAACGACATCCGGCTGGTCGGCCCGGCCAAGGCGGCGAAGCGCGCTCCCACCGTCTCGATCGTCTGCCAGAAGCCGGGCGAGCAGGTGGCCGCCGATCTGGCCCGCCACGGCATCATGTGCTGGGGCGGCGATTTCTACGCGCCGCGCCCGCTGAAGGCGATGGGTGTGGACCCCGAGCATGGCGTGCTGCGCCTCAGCTTCGTGCATTATACATCGGCCGGCGACGTTGACCGCCTGATGACCGCGCTAGATCAGGTGCTCTAGCGGCACCTCAAAGCCCGGCAAAAGGCGGCAATGACAGACAAATCCCCGATCATCTGGTGGCTGCGCCGCGATCTGCGGCTGGCTGACAACCCCGCGCTGGCCCTTGCCATTGCCACAGGCCGGCCGGTGATTCCGGTTTTCGTGCTGGACGAGGTAGCCGAGGGACTGGGTGCGGCGCCGACATGGCGGCTGGGTCAGGGGCTTTCGGTGTTCGGTCAAACGCTGGAGGACCGCGGCAGCCGGTTGATTCTGCGCCGTGGCCCCGCGTTGGAGACCTTGCGCGCGTTGGTGGCGCAGACCGGCGCGGGCGCGGTGGTCTGGAACCGGCTTTACGACCCCGCCGCCCGCGCCCGCGATACCGAGGTGAAGGGCGCGCTGAAGGCCGATGGACTGGACGTGCAAAGCTCCGGCGGTCACCTGCTGTTCGAGCCCTGGACGGTAGAGACGGGGCAGGGCGGCTTCTACAAGGTCTACACTCCGTTCTGGCGTGCCGTTCACGACCGCGACCCCGGCGCGCCCGACGCCGCCCCGACGAAGCTGCCCGCCCCCGAAACCTGGCCCGACAGCGATGCGCTGGACGACTGGCAGATGGGCCGTGCCATGAACCGTGGCGCAGACATCGTCGCCCGCCACGCGGTGGTCGGAGAGGCCGCCGCCCGCGACCGGCTTGATGCCTTCCTCGACGGTCCGGTTCAGGCTTACGATCAGGACCGCGACCGCCCCGACCGCGCCGGCACCTCTGGCCTGTCCCAGAACCTGAGCCTAGGCGAAATCGGCCCGCGCACCGTCTGGGCCGCCGGCATGGCCGCGCGCGAACGCGGCGCGCAGGGGGCAGAGACCTTCCTGAAGGAACTGGTCTGGCGCGAATTCTCCTATCACCTGATCCACCACACGCCCCACATCGTGGAGCGTAACTGGCGGCAGGACTGGGATGCCTTCCCTTGGCGCGACGACAACGACGACGCGATGCGCTGGCGGCAGGGGCGCACCGGCATCCAGTTCGTCGATGCCGCCATGCGCGAGATGTACGTGACCGGCACCATGCACAACCGCGCCAGGATGATCGCGGCCAGCTACCTGACCAAGCACCTGCTGACCCATTGGCGCGTCGGCCTGAAATGGTTCGAGGAGTGCCTGATCGACTGGGATCCGGCCGCGAATGCGATGGGCTGGCAATGGGCGGCAGGATCGGGCCCCGACGCCGCCCCCTATTTCCGGATTTTCAACCCCGACACCCAGGCCCAGAAGTTCGACCCGCAGGGCGCCTACCGCCGCCGCTTCATCGCCGAGATCTGCGACGATCCGGGCCGCGACGCGCTGGCGTTCTTCGACGCCGTGCCGCGCAGCTGGAACCTCGACCCCGGCGCCCCCTATCCCGACCCGGTGGTCGGGCTGAAAGAGGGGCGCGAGAGGGCGCTTGCCGCCTATTCGGACCGGGGTTGAGCCGGACATTGACCGCATGGCCATCCTGCGGCAAAAATTGATGAAAAGAAGGACAGGGACGATGACGGCACTCACTTCGACGGAAGGCCAGACGGGGCTGCCGCGCTATTTCTCCCGCGTCTTCGACATGGCGCAGCGGCTGAAGCGCGGGCGCATGGATTTCCGCCTGCCCGACGGACGGGTCTTCCGCGTCACCGGCACCGCCCCCGGCCCCGCGGCCGAGATCGAGATCGTGAACCCCGACCTCTTCGCCCGCATCGTGCGCGAGGGGGACATGGGCTTTTCCGAGGCGTATCTTGAGGGCTGGTGGACTACCCCCGACCTGCAGGCTTTCATGGACCTGGTGCATGAAGACAACGAGGACGTCTACGACGGCTTTCCCGCGATGGGGCTGGTGCGCGCCTATGAGCGCCTGCGCCACTGGCTGCGCAGCAACACCAAATGGCAGGCGAAGAAGAACATCGCCTATCACTACGATCTGGGGAACGATTTCTACCGGCTCTGGCTGGATGACACGATGACCTATTCCTCGGCCCTGTTCCTCACCGGGCAGGAGGCGCTGGAACGCGCTCAGACCCAGAAATACGAACGACTCGTGGACCGGATCGGCGCCCAGCCCGGCGATCACGTGCTGGAAATCGGCTGCGGCTGGGGCGGCTTTTGCGAGTATGCGGCCAGGGAACGGGGACTGCGCGTCACCGCGCTGACCATTTCCAGGGAGCAGCACGCCTTCGCGGTCGCGCGTATGAAGCGCCTCGGTCTTGACGACCGGGTCGAGATCAAGCTGCAGGACTACCGCGACGAAAAGGGAACCTACGACGGCATCGTCAGCATCGAGATGTTCGAGGCTGTGGGCGAACGCTACTGGCCCGCCTATTTCGATACCCTGCGCGACCGGCTGAAACCGGGGCGCAACGCGGCGCTGCAGATCATCACAGTGCAGGACCACCGGTTCGAGGCCTATCGCAAGGGCGTCGATTTCATCCAGAAGTACATCTTTCCGGGCGGCATGCTGCCCAGCCCCTCGGTGCTGAAGGCGCAGATCGACCGCGCCGGGCTGACGCTGGCCGATACGTTCGAGTTCCGCGAAAGCTACAGCCAGACCCTGCGCCGCTGGCACGAGACGTTCAACGCGCGCTGGGACGAGGTCGCGCAACTGGGCTTCGACGAGCGGTTCCGACGGATGTGGAACTTCTACCTCACCTCCTGCGCCGGGGCGTTCCGGGGCGGCATCTGCGACGTGGTGCAGGTGACCGTGACCCGGCCCGATGCCGGAGTCCTCCCGCGGTGATGCCCACTGCCGCCCGGCTGATCGCGGCGCTGGGCTTTGCGGCGGTCGGGCTGGGCGTGGCCTGGGTGCTGGCGCTTCTGCCCCTGGGCTGGGTGGTCTGGGGCGTCGCGGGGGCCGCCTGCGGCTGGTTCGTGATGGGCAGCCTCGTGGGGCGCGGCTACCGCGCGGCGGCGGGCTTTGGCGTCCGCACCGCGGTGACCGCGGCGTTCTGGGCGTTGCTGGCGCTGTCCCTGCGTGAGATGATCCGCCGCGCCTATCTGCGTCAGTATGACGACCCGTTCGAGGCGATCGTGGCGATCTTCGAGATCGGGCTGGACCGCGGCCGCGCGCTGATCGCGGCCGAACCGCTGGCGGTGCTGCTGCTGGGCGGGCTGCTGGCCGGGGTGCTGGCCGAATTTGCCGGGCGGCGCTGGAAGTGACCGCCTTTTTCTTCTACGGCACGCTCTGCCACCCGCCGCTGCTGGCCACCGTTCTGGGGCGTTCTGTCGGAACCCGGCCGGCACGTCTGCCCGATCACGCCGTCTTCTGGGCGGCGGGCCACAGCTTTCCGGTGATCGAGGCGCGGCCAGGCGCTGCCGCCCCCGGCCTTCTGGTCGAGGGGTTGACCGGGGACGAGGCCGCGCGGCTGGATTTCTACGAAGGCGGCTTCGACTATGCCACCCGGCAGGTGACGGTTCAGACCGACGCAGGGCCGGTCGATGCGCGGGTCTATGTCTGCCCGCCGGGCCGCTGGCCGCTGGGCGCCCCTTGGGATCTGCGGGACTGGGCGGCACGCTGGGGTGGGGTCGTGGTCGCGGCGGCGGCCGACTACATGGCCGCAATGGGGCAGCACAGCGCGGCGGCCGTCAGCGCGCGCTACCCGATGCTGCTTGCGCGCGCGGCCTCGCGCCTGCGGGCGGCCGCCGGCGGCCCGACCACCCTGCGCCATCGCGCCGGGCCGGGCGACGTGACCCTGCACGACCGGCAGACACCTTATGCCAAGTTCTTCGCGGTCGAGGAGTATGACCTGTCGCACCGCCGCTTCGACGGCGCCACCGAAAAGGTGGGCCGCGCGGTGCTGGTGGCACCCGACGCCGCCACCGTCCTGCCCTATGATCCGGCGCGCGACCGGGTGCTGGTGATCGAACAGTTCCGCCCCGGCTCCTACGCTCGTGGCGATGCCCAGCCCTGGCTGCTGGAACCCGTCGCCGGCCGCGTCGACCCCGGCGAGACGCCCGAGGACGCCGCCCGCCGCGAGGCCGGGGAAGAGGCGGGCGTCACCCTCGGCGCGCTGCACCCCATCCCCGGCCACTATCCTTCGCCCGGTACGCTGTCGGAATTTCTGTATGCCTACATCGGCATCGCCGACCTGCCCGACACCGCGGCGGGCCCTGGCGGCAAGGCGGACGAGGGCGAGGATATCCGCGCCCATGTCATCGCCTTCGACCGGCTGATGGACCTCGTGGCGACGGGCGAGGCCTGCAACGGCCCGCTCCTGCTGTCCGCCCTCTGGCTTGCACAGCTGCGCGAGCGGCTGCGCCGTGGCGCCGGCTTTGCTTGAGTTCCGCGCCCCGCCTGCCTATCACGGAGCGCAGGCGACAAGGGGGGCTTCCCATGCGGATCTACACGGACCTTGCAGATGCAATCGGAAACACGCCGCTGATCCGGCTGAACCGGGCCAGTGAGGCGACCGGCTGCGAGATCCTCGGCAAGGCGGAATTCCTGAACCCCGGCCAGTCGGTCAAGGATCGCGCCGCCCTCTACATCATCCGCGACGCGGTGGCGAAGGGCCAACTGAAACCCGGCGGCACGATCGTTGAAGGCACGGCCGGCAACACCGGCATCGGGCTGGCGCTGGTGGGCGCGTCGATGGGCTTTCGCACGGTGATCGTGATTCCGGAAACCCAGAGCCAGGAAAAGAAGGACATGATCCGCCTGGCCGGCGCCGAACTGGTGCAGGTGCCCGCTGCGCCCTATCGAAATCCCAACAATTACGTCCGCTATTCCGGCCGGCTGGCTGCTGCGCTTGCAGAAACCGAACCCAACGGCGCGATCTGGGCCAACCAGTTCGACAACGTCGCCAACCGTCAGGCCCATGTGGAAACCACCGGGCCGGAGGTCTGGGAGCAGACCGGCGGCAAGGTTGACGGCTTTATCTGCGCCGTGGGCTCGGGCGGCACGCTGGCCGGCGTGGCCGAGGCGCTGCAGTCCCGCGGCGTGAAGATCGGCCTTGCCGATCCTCACGGCGCCGCGCTTTACAGCTACTACACCACCGGAGAGCTGAAGGCCGAGGGCGACAGCATCACCGAAGGCATCGGCCAGGGCAGGATCACAGCGAACCTTGAAGGCTTCCGCCCGGATTTCAGCTACCGGATCCCCGATGCCGAGGCGCTGCCCATCGTCTTCGACCTGCTGGCCGAAGAGGGGCTGTGCCTTGGCGGCTCGTCCGGCATCAACGTCGCCGGCGCGATCCGCATGGCGCGCGAGATGGGGCCGGGCCACACGATCGTGACAATCCTGTGCGACTACGGCACGCGCTACCAGTCCAAGCTGTTCAACCCGGCCTTCCTGAAGGGCAAGGGGCTGCCGGTGCCCGCCTGGCTGGACGCCGCCCCCCGTGACCTTCCCACCGTGTTCGAGGGGTGATGCGGCCCGCGCTGCGACACTGGCTTGCCGTCGCGCTGCTGACAGCGCTGTCGCTGGTCCTTGTTGCACCGGCCGGCGCACAAAGCTTCTTCACGCCGCAGGCGGAATCGTCCGAGAACGGCCAGTCCGCACCCGACTACGTCGCCTGGAACCGTCTCGCCACCCGGGCCGAGGCGCTGATCGCCGACAGCCGCACCACCAACCTCGCGCTCGAACAGGTGCGCGCGCAGATCTCCGAGTGGCGCAGCCGGTTCCTTGAGGCGCAGCGCGCCAACCAGACCCGCGTCGCGCCGCTGCGCGACCAGATCGCGGCCCTGGGCGATCCCCCTGCCGAGGGCGAGAGCGAGGAACCCGAGATCGCGAACCGGCGCGCGGACCTGAACGCGGAACTCTCGCGCCTGCGCGCCCCCGGCATCGCCGCGGACGAGGCGCACCGCCGCGCCGACGGCCTGATCCGCGAGATCGACCGCATCCTGCGCGAACGCCAGGCCAATGCGCTGATGCAGCTGTGGCCCGCGCCGGTGAACCCGGCGAATTGGCCCGCGGGCCTGAAGGCGCTGACCGACACCGCCAGCAGCCTCTGGTCCGAGGTGCGCGACGCCTGGGGCCGCCCCGGCAGTCACGAACTCTTGCGCTCGAACCTGCCCAAGATCGTGCTGCTGACCGTCCTTGGCCTGTTCCTGATCGCCCGTGGGCGCCGCTGGATCGAACGGCGCGCGCAATACCTGCAGGAGACCGCCACCGCCCGCGGGCGCAAGGTCTTCGGCTTCCTCGCCTCGCTGGGGCAGGTGGTGCTGCCGCTCCTCGGAATCCTCGCCCTGACCGAGGCGCTGCGCTCCAGCGGGATGGTGGGGCTTCAAGGCGATCTGCTGGTCTCGGTCCTGCCCGAGGTGGGGCTGGTGATCTACTCCGCGCGCTGGCTGGCCACGCGCATCTTTCCCAAGGGCCACGGCCGCGACACGCCGCTGAGCCTCTCGCCCCAGCGCCGGCGCGAGGGGCGGGTGTACACCAGCGCCCTCGGCGCCCTGATCGGCGCCGAGATCGCGCTGCGCGCCGTCGTCATCCCGGCCGAGGATGTCGAGGCCGCGACCGCGGTCATCGCCTTCCCGCTGCTGGTACTGGCGGGCCTGCTGCTGCTCCGCATCGGCCAGCTCCTGCGCCTGCACGTGGCCAGCGACACGCAGGCCGCCGACCAGGCGGGGTTCCGCAACCGCATTCTGCGCGGCATCGGCGGCATCGCCATGATCATCGGCGTCGCGGCGCCCGCGCTGGCCGCGGTGGGCTACGTCACCGCCGCCATCGCCGGGGTCTACCCGGCGATCCTGTCGCTGGGCCTGATCGGCCTTCTGATCGTGCTGCAGCGCCTCGTCGCCGACGTCTACGCGCTCCTCACCGGCCAGGGAGAGGATGCCGAGGACGGCCTCGTGCCGGTGCTGGTGGGCTTCACGCTGGTCATTGTCGCGCTGCCGATCTTCGCGCTGATCTGGGGCGCCCGCACGGCCGACCTGTGGGAGATCTGGGCCCGCTTCCGCGAGGGGATCACGCTTGGCGAAACCCGCATCGCCCCCAGCGACTTCCTGACCTTCATGGTGGTCTTCGCGCTTGGCTACATGATCACGAAGCTGTTGCAGGGCGCGCTGCAATCCACCGTCCTGCCCAAGACCAGGATCGAGCCGGGGGGCCAGAAATCCATCGTCTCGGGCGTGGGTTACCTCGGGATCTTCCTGGCCGCGCTCTTGGGCATAACCTCGGCCGGGCTGGATCTGTCCTCGCTCGCCATCGTCGCCGGCGCGCTATCGGTCGGCATCGGCTTCGGCCTGCAGAACATCGTGTCGAACTTCATCTCGGGCATCATCCTGCTCGTCGAACGCCCGGTGGCCGAGGGCGACTGGATCGAGGTCGGCGGTGTCATGGGCACGGTGCGCGCGATCTCGGTCCGCTCCACCGTGATCGAGACCTTCGATCGCACCGATGTCATCGTGCCCAACTCCGACCTGATCTCGGGGATGGTGACGAACTACACCCGCTTCAACCTCTCGGGGCGCCTGATCGTGCCGGTGGGCGTGGCCTACGGCACCGACACCCGGCTGGTCGAGAGGATCCTGCGCGAAGTGGCCGAGGAACAGCCATTGGTGGTGCTGAAGCCGCCGCCCGCGATCCTGTTCACCGCCTTCGGCGACGACGCGCTGCAGTTCGAGATGCGGGTGATCCTGCGCGACGTGAACTTCTCGCTCTCGGTCCGCTCCGACATCCTGCACGAGATCACGCGCCGCTTCCGCGAGGCGGGGATCGAGATCCCCTTCGCCCAGCGCGACATCTGGCTGCGCAACCCCGAAACGCTGACCGGCAAGCCCCCGCCCGCCGCCGCGCCCGCCGCGACGGCGGAGCCGACCGCGGCGACCGAAACCCGCGCCGAGGCCCGCGCCCACATGACCGCCGACGACCTGCCCGACACTGCGGGCGACGGCGACGGCGGCACCGGGGACGACACCACCTGACCCGGCACTGCGCCGGAACAGCCGGCCTGGCCGGGGACTTTGTCGAAATTCCACGGAGGTCTCATGGACGACGCACTGATCTGGTTGGGGATCGCTTTCTGCATCTCGCAATCGGCCCTGTTCTCCGGGTCGAACATCGCCGTCTTCAGCCTCAGCCGCCTGCGGCTCGAAGCGGCGGCCGCCGCGGGCGACAAGAGCGCCGCAAGTGCCCTCGACCTCAGGCGCGATGCGAACTTCACGCTCGTCACCATCCTGATCGGCAATGTCGCCATCAATGTGCTGCTGACCATGCTGTCGGACTCGGTGATGGCCGGTGTGATGGCGTTTCTGTTCTCCACCATCATCATCACCGCTCTGGGCGAGATCGGGCCGCAGGCCTATTTCTCGCGCAACGCGCTGCGTGCGGTGGCGATCTTCGGGCCGGTCCTGCGGTTCTACCGCATCCTGCTGTGGCCCCTCGCAAAGCCCACCGCCCTTCTGCTGGACGCATGGGTCGGCACCGAAACCGTGCCGTGGTTCCGCGAACGCGAGTTGCACAACATCCTGCGCTACCATGCCGCCAATACCGGCAGCGAGGTGGGCCGGGTCGAGGCGATCGGGGCCACGAACTTCCTCGCGCTCGATGACCTCGTCGTGCAGGATCAGGGCCAGCCTCTCGATCCCGCAAGCATCCTGCAACTGCCCTTCGACGGGGATCGCCCGGTCTTCCCCGCCATCGACCGCGCGCAAGACGATCCCTTCGTCCGCAAACTGGCCGCGTCGCGGCAGAAATGGGTCGTGCTGACGGATGAGACCGGCAAGCCGCGCCTGCTGCTGAACGCGAATGCCTTTCTGCGGGATTTCCTGATCCTTGGCAGCGACAGCTCGCCCGGGGACTATTGCCACCAGCCTGCGATTGTCACCAGGCCGACCGAAACCCTCGACACGGCCCTCGGCATCCTGGCCACGCTGCGCGGCCAGGATGCCGGACATGACGAAACGGTCATGCTGCTGTGGTCGCCCGGCATGAAGCGGATGATTACCGGATCGGATGTCCTCAGATGCCTGCTGGCCGGGATGGGCGCACATGAGACGCCCGAATTCGAGCGTGCGCCGACTGCCTGAAAGGCCGACACCGTCGGATCACCGACCTTCAGTCTCCGGGCCGCCTTGCGTGCAGACCTCGCGCGCCCCGCAACCCGCCCGCGTGCCGGCCTACTTCTTCTTCTCGCCCAGCGAAACCGGCTTCGCGACGCCGGAATTGGCCGTCGCCAGAACCTTCACGGTCTCCCGCTTCGGCTTCTTCGCTTCCTTGTTCCCGCGCTTGTTGTTGCCTTTTCCCATCACGACCTCGAAGGTTGAATAACCGGCCCGGCAAAATGCCGGACGGACCGATCCTCAGGAAAATCACGGGTGCCTGACCTGCGTCAGACGATGACTTTGATGAGTCGCGCGCGTCTTCCGATCCAGGAACACCGCACGGTCAGGAAGTAGGCATCCGGACGCCGCCGCGCAAGGCTCACGGCTGTCGCGCGGCACCGCCCGCCGCGAAGGTCTGCGTGCCGTCCTCTTGGTGCAGACCGACTTCGGTTTTCGGGCGACGCGCAGCCCCGGCGCGCTTCCTTTTCAACCGCGTCCCGCCCTTCACCCTCGCGGTCACGTCGCGTATAGACCCCTCACGCCCCCGCCACCCCGACACGGAGGCCGGATGCCGCCCCGGCGTCCACGGGCGACTGACGGTCCCGCCTCGGACCTCATCACGCGACAAAAAAGGCCAGACATGACCGACCTGCTCTACCGCACCGACCCCTACCTGCGTGAGGCCCCCGCCCGCGTCACCGCCGTGGCCGAGGGCGCCGTCACGCTCGACCGTTGTATCTTCTACCCCCAAGGCGGCGGCCAGCCCGGCGACACCGGCCGGCTGCTGTGGGAGGGCGGAGAGATCGCCGTCACGAACACCGTGAAGGGCGAGGGGGGCGAGCCGGTCCTGCAGGCCGACCTCGCCGCGATCCTTCCCCCCGTGGGGGCCGAAGTGATGCAGGTGCTCGACTGGGAGCGCCGACTTGCGCACATGCGCGTGCACACCGCGCTGCATCTTCTGTCGGTCGTGATCCCGCTGCCGGTCACCGGCGGCTCGATCGCAGTCGACAAGGGACGGCTGGATTTCGACATGCCCCACCCGCCCGAGGATCTGGAAGAGATCGAGGCCGAGGTGAACGCGCTCGTCGCCCGCGACCTGCCCGTGACCGAGGAGTGGATCACCGACGACGAACTCGCCGCCAACCCCGGTCTCGTGAAGACCATGTCGGTGATGCCCCCCACCGGCCACGGCCGCGTGCGCCTGATCCGCATCGGCGCGGGCGCCGATCAGGTGGACCTGCAACCCTGCGGCGGAACCCACGTCGCCCGCACGTCCGAGATCGG
Source organism: Paracoccaceae bacterium (assembly GCA_041687395.1). GTDB lineage: Bacteria > Pseudomonadota > Alphaproteobacteria > Rhodobacterales > Rhodobacteraceae > JAWLCA01. The sequence continues at coordinate 83,288 of JAWLCA010000008.1, forward strand.
CCCCCTGCGGCTGGGCAAGATCGAGAAGAAGGGCCGCCAGAACCGCCGCGTCAGCCTGCATCTGGCCTGACGGCGCGGGGCTTAAAAAGGCCGGATTGTATCCAGGCGTATACACTTGGATACAAGAATCTGCCGGCAGATTGTATCCGCCTGGATCCTCTTGTATACGCGCGGATACAATATTGGTGCACAAATGCTGTCGCTCCGGCACCGCTGCGCATCAGCGCACAGGGTCAGAGAAGCAGCGACGCCAGTATCACCCCGCCCCACGCCGCCAGCGCGGTAAGCGCCGTGCCCCAGGCCCAATCCACCGCCACCATGCTCGGATGCCAGTCGCGCATCACCGACCAGCTTGTCAGCTCATAGGTGCCATAGGCCACGAACCCCAGCAGCGCGCCATTCAGCGCGGCACTGGCCGGCTGGCCCGATCGCAGCGCCGGATAGCCTGCAAACCAAAGGATTCCAATCATGTAGACCAGATAGAACAGCACGGCCGGGCCGAAGCGCACCCCGTCGATCAGGCCCTGGCCAAGGTGCTCCTTGAAGATCGGCTGGATCACCGTCCGCAGCATCACCGCATCCGCGATCAGGAACACGACCGAGGTGGTCAGGAACAGGACAGCCAAATTCCACATGCAAAAGTCCTCATCTTTCCAAAGGGTTGCCCAGCCCGCCGCGCGGGGCAGGCGCTTTCGCCTCTAACCTAGCCCAAAGGTCCGCGCGGGAAAGGACGTCGCCCCCGCGCCCGCCCGTGCCGCTTTCGCGCGCTTGCAACCGCCCCCCATCGGCATACAACCGCCCGGAACCGGATGGAGCAACCATGTCAGACCCTCTTGTCATCTTCACCCCTTCGGGCAAGCGCGGCCGCTTTCCGGCGGGCACCCCGGTGCTGACCGCGGCGCGGCAACTGGGCGTGGACCTCGACAGCGTCTGCGGCGGGCGCGGCATCTGCTCGCGCTGCCAGGTGACGCCGGGGGTGGGCGAATTCGCCAAGCACGGCGTGACGGTGGCGGCCGACGCACTCAGCCCCTGGAACGCGGTCGAGCAACGCTACAAGGACAAACGCGGCCTGATCGACGGCCGCCGGCTGGGTTGCCAGGCGCAGATCCTGCGCGACGTGGTGATCGATGTCCCCCCCGAAAGCCAGGTCCACCGCCAGGTTATCCGCAAGGCCGCGACCGCGCGCGTCATCACGATGGATCCCGCCACCCGGCTTTACTACGTCGAGGTGCAGGAACCTGACATGCACGAACCGTCGGGCGATCTGGAGCGGCTGAACCGCGCCCTGGCCGACCAGTGGGGGCTGGAGCCGCCCGAGGCCGGGCTGGCGGTGCTGCGAAAGCTGCAACCCGTTCTGCGCAAGGGCGGCTGGACCGTGACGGTGGCTGTGCACCGCGGCCATGACGACGCGCGGGCGCGCATCCTGGACGTCTGGCCAGGGTTCCATGAGGGTGGCATCTACGGGCTGGCGATCGACCTCGGCTCCACCACGATCGCTGCGCATCTGTGCGACCTGACCGACGGGCGCGTGCTGGCGTCCTCGGGCCTGATGAACCCGCAGATCCGGTTCGGCGAGGATCTGATGAGCCGGGTCAGCTACGTGATGATGAACCCCGGCGGCGATGCCGAAATGACGTCCGCCGTGCGCGAGGCGCTGAACCATCTTGCGGCCGAAATCGCCACTGAGGCCGGCATCGACCCCGCCCTGATCGTCGAGGCGGTGCTGGTCTGCAACCCGGTGATGCACCACCTGGCGTTGGGCATCGATCCGGTGGAACTGGGGCAGGCGCCCTTTGCGCTCGCCACCTCTTCGGCCCTGTCGATGGCGGCGGCCGAGATCGGGATGGTGTCCATCAACCCCGCGGCCCGGCTTTACGTGCTGCCCTGCATCGCGGGCCACGTGGGCGCCGATGCGGCGGCCGTGGCGCTGTCCGAGGCGCCGGACAAGTCCGACGATCTGGTGCTGATCGTGGACGTGGGCACCAACGCCGAGATCCTGCTGGGCGACAAGACCCGCGTGCTGGCCTGCTCCAGCCCCACCGGGCCGGCGTTCGAGGGCGCGCAGATCAGCTCCGGCCAGCGCGCCGCGCCGGGCGCCATCGAGCGGCTGGAGATCGACCCAGCGACCAAAGAGCCGCGCTTCAAGGTGATCGGCTGCGACCTTTGGTCGAACGACCCGGGCTTCGCCGAGGCCACCGCCGCGACCGGCATCACCGGCATCTGCGGCTCAGGCATCATAGAGGCGGTGGCCGAGATGCGGATGGCCGGGATTCTCGACGCCTCTGGCCTGATCGGTTCGGCCGAGCAGGTGGGCACCTGGCGCTGCCGGCCCGAGGGGCGGACGCATGCCTATCTGATCCACGACGGCAGCGCGGCAGGCGGGCCGGTGATCACTGTAACTCAGGGCGATATCCGCGCGATCCAGTTGGCAAAATCGGCACTCTACGCCGGGGCGCGGCTGCTGATGGACGAGTTGGGCGTGGACGTGGTGGACCGCGTGGTGCTGGCGGGGGCGTTTGGCGCGCATATCAGCCCGAAACACGCAATGGTGCTGGGCATGATCCCCGATGTGCCGCTGGACAAGGTCCAGTCGGCGGGCAACGCGGCCGGTACCGGCGCGCGGATCGCGCTGTGCAACATCGCCGCGCGGGCGGGGATAGAGGCGACGGTGGGGCAGATCCACAAGGTCGAAACCGCCATCGAGCCACGGTTCCAGGAACATTTCGTCGCCGCCAACGCGATCCCGCACGCGACCGACCCCTTCCCGGAACTGGCGCGCATCGTCACGCTGCCGCAGGTGCATTTCAACGTCTCGGGGGGCGAGGGCGGCGGTCGCCGCCGTCGCCGCGGCTGACGGACTCCGGAATTAACTGAAAATCAACACTTCGGTTTTCATCTGTTATGGCAGACCATTGGCTTTGGAAGTTCAGAACCTGTGGCAGGTTCGCTTCAGTTCTGCGTGAGCGTGTCGCGGGGCGATTGACGCCGCGTTCACGGCTGGCGATGTTCCATCGTCGCGCAGCAACGAACCAGAGTCGCAACCATGACCGGTCTGTCCGCCTATCACAGCGCCCATGGGGGCACCAACTTCCTCGGCCTGCGGCGCACGTCCAAGGGCACGATGGAAATCGTCTATGACGACGGGGTCGCCCGTCGTCTTGTCTGGCGGGTCGCCTCGCCGAATATCTGCGAACGCCATGTGGGCGATGCGCTGCGGGTGGCGGTGAACCAGCCGCGCGTGGTGCCGGCGCTCTATTCCGAACTGAAGAAGCGCGCGATCGCGGTCGAAAGCCTCGTGCGCTGATCGGGTGCCGGTTGGGGATCTGACCGAGCGACGGCTGACGCATTACGCGGGCGGCGCCTGGCGCGCGCCCCTGTCCGACCGGCTGATCCCGGCAAGCGGCGGACCCGTCGTGGCTTCGGGGCCCGAAGACGCCGCACGCGCCTTTCGCCTTTGCAGCCCCGGCCCCGCGCCGAAGTTGCCGGACCTTTCCGCACTGTGGCCCGCGCTGGGCCTGGTGGCCGCGGCCGAGGGGGCCGTTGCCGGTGATTGCCCGAAGGCGCTGCGGGCGCCTCGGGCCGCCGACCGGGTGTTGATCCTTCCGCCTGCGGGCGCCACTGTGGCCGCAATGGCCGGGCCGGTCTGGACGGCGCTTGGCGCGGGCGCGGGAGTGGTCCTGCTGCCGCCGCCGTCGCTGGCCCTGACCGCGATGGCCCTGGCGACGGCTCTGCATGACGCGGGGCTTCCCGCCGGGCGCTTCGCCCTGTTGCAGGGGGATGCCGACAGCGCCGCCGCGCTGGTGGCGCAGCCCTTCGACCGTGTGCAACGCTAGGCGTCGGGCGGAAGCAGGCCGAGTCCGCGCAGATAGATGCCGATGCCCGTTTCCAGCAGTTCCTCGGGCGGAAAGGGCGAGCGTGCGCCGGGCGCGCCGCGGGCGAACAGCTCCACCACCCCGTGGCTCATCGCCCAGACATGGGCCGAGAACATCGCCGCGGGCGGGCGTTTCTCGGGCGGGATGTGGCGCGAGAGCGCCTCGGCCGCGCGGTCCAGCACGCGCTGGGTGCGGGTCGCCCCCAGCGCCATCTCCGGGTGATCGTTCAGCGACAGGCCGCTTTCGAACATCGCCATGTAATGCCCCGGATAGCGCCGGGCAAAGGCCAGATAGGCGCGGCCCACCGCCTCGAACCCCTTCAGCGCGGTGGGCTTCCCGTCGTTGAAGGCATAGTCCATCAGGTCGGCAAAGATCGCGTAGCCCTGCACCGCGCATTCCGCGATCAGGTCCTCGCGCCCCGCGAAATGGCGATAGACCGCGGCCGGGGTCACGCCGGCGGCCTTGGCCGCCTCGGACAGGGTGAAGCCCTGTGGCCCCCGCTCGGCGATCAGCTCCAGCGCGGCATCGACGAGGGCCTGTTTCAGATTGCCGTGGTGATAGCCGGCCTTAGCCATTCCGGATCTCTGGCCCGCCGCTGATCGCCGGGTCTGGGGGCGCGGCGACGCGCTCGTCCTTGCCGGTATACTCCAGCCCCGACAGCACTGCCCGGATCACTGCCAGCCGCGCGCGATACTTGTCGTCTGCGCGGATCACCGTCCAGGGCGCGGTGACCGAGTGGCTGCGTGCCAGGGTCTCGTCGATGGCGGCGGTATAAGCGTCCCATTTCCTCAGCCCGTCCACATCGATCCGGCTGAGCTTCCACTGCTTCAGCACGTCCGACTCGCGGGCCAGCATCCGGCGCAGCTGCTCGGCCTGGCTGATCGTCAGCCATAGCTTCACCAGATGGATGCCGTCGTCCACCAGCATCGCCTCGAACCCCGGAAGCTGGCTGAAGAAGCGTTCGCGCTCTGCCTCGGTACAGAAGCCGAAGACATGCTCCACCACGCCGCGGTTGTACCAGCTGCGGTCGAACAGCGTGATCTCTCCCGCCGCGGGCAGGCGTTCCACGTAGCGCTGGAAATACCATTGCGTCGCCTGCCGGTCGCTGGGCTTCGGCAACGCCTCGACCCGCGCCACGCGGGGGTTGAGGTTCATCCGGAACCGCTCGATCGCGCCGCCCTTGCCGGCGGTATCGCGCCCCTCGAACACGACGACGATGCGGGCGCCGGTGTCCTGTACCCAGCGCTGGAACTTCACAAGTTCGACCTGCAGCGCATCCAGTTCGTCTTCGTAGGCGTCCTTGTCCATCCAGCGGTCGTAGGGGTAGTCGTCGGTCAGGACGTCGCGCTTCTTGCCGTCCTCGATCGCATTGCGCACCGCCTTCGGGGCCTCCTTTTCGTAGAACCGGCTGATCGCCCCGTCGAAGGGTAGGGTCATGGCGCGCACCTCCTGCTGGTGGTGCAAGTATCCCCAACGTCGGCCGAAGTGCAATCGCGCGCACCCGCTGGTCATACCCGGCCCGCCCGTCCTATACCAAGACGCAGACGCTGGATGGAGGGCGCGATGAAGGACGTGACGATCGGCGGCATCACCGCCGGAAACGACCGGCCGCTGACGGTGATCGCGGGGCCCTGCCAGCTGGAATCGTCCGACCACGCCCAGATGATCGCCGGCCGCATGGCCGAGGTTTGCGCCGCCCACGGCGCCGGTTTTGTGTTCAAGGGCAGCTATGACAAGGCCAACCGCTCCTCGCTGGCCGGCCGGCGCGGGGTCGGCATGGGCGCGGGGCTGGAGATTCTGGCGAGCGTCAAATCCGCAATCGGCTGCCCAGTGCTGACCGACGTGCACGAGGCCGGACAATGCCATGAGGCCGCGGCCATCTGCGACATCATCCAGATCCCCGCGTTCCTGTGCCGCCAGACCGACTTGCTGCTGGCGGCGGGCCGCACCGGCGCGGCGGTGAACATCAAGAAGGGGCAGTTCCTGGCGCCCTGGGACATGGTGCATGTGGCGGACAAGGTGGCATCCACCGGGAACGACCGCATCCTGCTGACCGAGCGCGGCGTGTCCTTCGGCTACAACACGCTGGTCACCGACATGCGCGGCCTGCCCACGATGATGCAGACCGGCTGGCCGGTGATCATGGACGCAACCCATGCGGTGCAGCAGCCCGGCGGCCTTGGCGGCGCCTCGGGCGGGCAGCGCGAGTTCGCGCCCGTTCTTGCGCGCGCGGCCGTCAGCCTTGGCATAGCGGGCGTGTTCATCGAGACGCATGAAGACCCCGACACCGCGCCGTCGGACGGGCCGAACATGATCCCGCTGGACCAGATGGGCGCGCTGATCGAAACCCTGATGGCCTTTGACGCGCTGGCAAAGACGCGGCCCGTCCGCCTATGACCCCCGATCCGCAGGTCACCCCCAACACGCTGGACTTCCTGACCAGGCCGATGATCGCGCCTTCGGGATTTCGGGAATACGACGCGCGCTGGAAATACCCCGGCCAGATCAACCTGCCGGGGATGACCGCGCTGGGCCTCGGCCTCGGCACACAGATGCACCGGCGCGGCATCCGGCCCGAGATCGTGGTGGCAAATGACTACCGCGACTATGCGCTCGCGGTGAAGCAGGCGCTGATCATCGGGTTGATTCAGGCAGGCGTCCGCGTGCACGACATCGGGACGGCGCTGTCGCCCACCGCCTATTTCGCGCAATTCCATCTGGACGTGCCGGCGGTGGCGATGATCACGGCCAGCCACAACCCCAACGGCTGGACCGGGGTGAAGATGGGCTTTGACCGCCCCCTGACCCACGGACCGGACGAGATGGCGGAACTGCGCGACATCGTGCTGACCGGTGCGGGCCAGCCGCGCAATGGCGGTGGCTACCGCCAGACGGATGTGCGCGACGCGTATCTTGACGATCTGGCGGGCGACTTTCGACTGTCGCGCCCGCTGCGCGTGGTCTGCGCCACCGGCAACGGCACGGCGGGCGCCTTCGCCCCCGACCTGCTGGCCCGCATCGGGGCGGATGTGATCGGGCTGCACACCGACGTTGATTATACCTTCCCCCACTACAACCCCAACCCCGAGGCGATGGAGATGCTGCACGACATGGCCGAGTCGCTGCGCAGCCACCACGCCGACCTCGCGCTGGGGTTCGACGGCGACGGTGACCGCTGCGGCGTGGTGGATGACGAGGGCGAGGAGATCTTTGCCGACAAGATGGGCGTGATCCTGGCCCGCGACCTGGCCCGCCTGCACCCCGGCGCGCGCTTCGTGGCGGATGTGAAATCCACCGGCCTCTTCGCCTCCGACCCGGTGCTGCGTGACCTCGGCGCCACGACCGACTACTGGAAGACCGGGCACAGCCACATGAAGCGCCGGGTGCGCGATCTGGGCGCGCTGGCGGGGTTCGAGAAATCGGGCCACTACTTCCTCGCGCCGCCCGTGGGACGCGGCTACGACTGCGGCCTGCGCGTGGCGGTGGAGATCTGCAAGATGATGGACCGACATCCGGGGCAGCGGTTGTCCGATCTGAAGCGCGCGCTGCCCGCGACCTTCACCTCGCCGACAATGTCGCCCCATTGCCCGGACGACCGGAAATACGCCGTGTGCGGCCGCATCGTCGCGCGGCTGCACGATCTGTGGCACGCGGGCGGCACGCTGGGCGGCCGGGCGATCACCGGCATCGTGACGGTGAACGGCGCCCGCGTGATGCTGGACGGCGGGGGCTGGGGGCTGGTGCGCGCGTCGTCGAATACCCCCAACCTTGTCGTTGTCTGCGAAAGCCCGGACAGCGAAGCGCATCTGCGCGCGGTCTTTACCGACCTCGACGCCTTGATCCGGCTGGAACCCGACGTGGGCGCCTACGATCAGACGCTCTGACCGTCCCCCATATGTGTATTTCTGCGGTGTGGCGGGCAGCTTTGTGCGCTTTTTAGGTATGCACGTGGTATGCACGCCAGATGCACGTGAAACATACGTGGCGTGCACGCGGCTTGGAATCGAAACGGGGCAGCCATCGGCGCCCCCGTTCCTGACATCTCGAAAGGGTGATCCGGGGTCAGTCGCCGGCCGGCTTCGCGCCCTTTTCCTCCAGCGCGGCGATCCGCGCCTTCAGGGCTTCGTTCTCTTCCCGCGCCTTCTGCGCCATGGCGCGAACGGCGTCAAACTCTTCCCGCGTAACGAAATTCTTGTCCGCCAGCCAGCGGTCGATCATGCTGCGAACGGCGGTTTCCGCCTCCTCCCGCGCGCCCTGCGCCACGCCCATTGCGTTCGTCATCAGTTTCGAAACGTCGTCGAGAAACTTGTTCCGGCTCTGCATCTCTGGCCCTCCTGCCGCTTGTTGCGTATATGGCGCGGGCACCCCCGAAGGACAAGCCCTGCCCATGCTCGCCATCCCGTTCCCCAACCTGTCGCCAGAGCTTTTCAGCTTTGAAATTGCAGGGTTTTCCTTTGCGCTTCGGTGGTATGCGCTGGCCTATATCGCGGGTCTGGTGATCGGCTGGCGGATCGTCGTTGGCCTGATGCGCCGCCCCCATCTCTACGCCCCAGCCACCCCCCCGATGCGCCCCGAGCAGGTCGAAAACCTGCTCACCTGGGTGATCCTGGGTGTGATCCTGGGCGGGCGGCTGGGCTTCGTGCTGTTCTATCAGCCGGGCTATTACCTTGCGAATCCTGCGGAAATCCTTGCGATCTGGCAGGGCGGCATGGCCTTTCACGGCGGCTTTGCCGGCGTGATCGTCGCCACGCTGATCTGGTGCTACCGCAACGGCATCCAGATACTGCCGACGCTGGATGCAATGGCACTTGGAACGCCGATCGGCCTGATGCTGGGGCGGCTGGCGAATTTTGTGAACGCAGAACTCTGGGGCCGCCCCACGACGATGCCCTGGGGCGTGATCTTCCCCGGCGAGGCCGCGCAATCCTGCCCCTGGGACTGGGTCGGCGCCTGCGCCCGGCACCCGTCGCAACTGTATCAGGCGGCAGGGGAAGGACTGATCCTGTTCCTGATCCTGGTGCTTCTGGTGACCCGTGGCGCGCTGCGCCGTCCCGGTGTGGTGGGCGCGATTTTCGTTGCCGGTTATGGCGTTGCGCGGTTCGTGGTCGAATTCTTCCGCCAGCCCGATGCCCAGTTCATCGGCCCCGGCAACCCGCTGGGGCTGGCGGTGCAGGTGGGCGGCTACGGGCTGACGATGGGGCAGTTGCTGTCGTTGCCGATGATTGCCGTGGGCCTGTGGTTTGCCGCCCGCGCCCGGGCGCGATGACCCCGCTTGCCGAACGCCTGATCCGGCGCATGCGCGCCAGCGGACCGATGACTTTGGCCGAATACATGGCCGAGTGCCTGCTCGACCCCGATCACGGCTATTATGCGACGCGCGAGCCCTTTGGCGTGGCCGGCGATTTCACCACCGCGCCCGAGATCAGCCAGATGTTCGGCGAGCTCATCGGCCTTTGCCTGGCACAGTCCTGGCTGGATCAGGGCGCACCGTCGCCATTCACGCTGGCCGAACTCGGCCCCGGCCGCGGCACGCTGATGGCGGATCTGCTGTGCGCGACCCGCGGCGTGCCGGGCTTTCACGACGCGCTGCGGCTCCATCTGGTCGAAGCCTCGCCTCGTCTGCGTGACCGTCAGCGAAAGGCGCTGCCGGGGATCGCGATCAGCTTTCACGACACAGCGGAAGACTTGCCGCCGGACGCGCCGCTTTTCCTGATCGCCAACGAGTTCTTCGACGCCCTGCCGATCCGGCAGTTCCGCCGCGAGGGCGACCGATGGCGCGAGGTGATGGTGACGGCGGGCGCCGACGGCTTGGCGCTTGGCCTGTCCGACGCCGCCCCGATTCCCGTGCTGGCCCATCGTCTGGCCGACACCCTGGAAGGCGACACGGTCGAGATCTGTCCTTCAGCCCCCGCCATTTCCGAAGCCATTGCGCGGCGGATTGCATCCTGCGGCGGGCTGGCGCTGATTATCGATTATGGCGGCTGGCGAAGCCTTGGCGACACGTTTCAGGCGCTGCGCGGCCACCAACCGGAGGATCCGCTTGCCAGCCCCGGCCTTGCCGATCTGACCGCGCATGTGGATTTCGAGCCGCTGGCACAGGCGGCGAAGGCAGCGGGCGGCGCGACGTCGTACACCGAGCAAGGGCCGTTTCTGGAGCGTCTGGGTATCTCGCCACGGGCAGAGCGGTTGGCACGCAACCTCTCAGGGGCGCAGCGCGAGTCGCATCTTGCCGCGCATCGGCGCTTGACCCGGGCCGAGGAAATGGGACACCTGTTCAAGGTACTTGCCATTCATCCAGCCTTTGCCCCGCCGCCGGGATTCACCTGATGACCTTGGAAATCCTTACCGCCCCAGCACTCGGAGCCGTCCGCCACGGGTTCTTCACCCGCAAGGGCGGGGCATCCTCGGGGGTGTTTCATGGCCTGAACTGCGGCCCCGGCTCTTCCGACCAGTCAGAGGTTGTCGCGATCAATCGCACCCGTGTGGCAGAGGTGCTGGGCTTGGCGGCAGAGGCGTTGTTGACGGTACATCAGGTCCATTCCGCCGATGTGGTGACCGTGACAGAACCCTTCGCGGCCCAACCCAAGGCGGATGCGATGGTGACGGCGGTGCCGGGTCTGGGCCTTGGCGTTCTGACCGCCGACTGCCAGCCGGTGCTTCTGTCCGACCGGACCGCCGGGGTGATCGGCGCGGTCCATGCCGGCTGGCGCGGCACGCTGGACGGAGTTCTGGACGCGACGGTCGAGGCGATGGTGGCGCTGGGCGCGAGGCCTTCGCAGATCGTTGCCGTCATCGGCCCGACGATCAGCCAGCGTGCCTATGAGGTGGGGCCGGAATTCTTCGATACCTTCCGGGACGCCGACCCCGAGAGCACGCTCTATTTCGTCAATGGTGCGGGCGACCGCATGCTGTTCGACTTGCCGGGCTATGGCCTGCACCGATTGCGCTCCGCCGGGGTTGGCCACGCGGAATGGACGCGGCACTGCACCTATTCCGACGCGGGCCTGTTCTACTCCTACCGCCGCTCGGTCCATCGGGCAGAGGCCGACTATGGCCGCCTGATCTCGGCCATTCGGCTCTGACCCGCACCATCCGCAATGCAAAAGGGCCCGCACGTGCGGGCCCTTTGCGTTTCGGTTCCGGTTCTGATCAGCGCTTGGAGAACTGGAAGCTCCGGCGTGCCTTGCGCTTGCCGTACTTCTTCCGCTCGACCACGCGGCTGTCGCGGGTCAGGAAGCCCGCGGCCTTCAGCGCGCCACGGAGCGACGGTTCGTAAATCTGCAGGGCTTTCGAGATGCCGTGCTTCACAGCGCCAGCCTGACCCGACAAGCCGCCACCGGCGACCGTGGCCATCACGTCGAACTGGTTTTCCACGCCGGCAACCTGGAACGGCTGGCGCAGGATCATCTGCAGCACGGGGCGCGCGAAGTATGTGCCCATTTCCTTGCCGTTCACGGTGACCTTGCCGGAACCCGGCTTGATCCAGACGCGGGCCACCGCGTCCTTGCGTTTGCCCGTGGCGTAGCTGCGGCCAAGGCTGTCGCGGACGGCTTCGCGCGCGGGTGCTTCGGCTGCCACGGCGTCGGGGGTTCCGGACACGGCGTCCTTCAGCCCTTCGAGGGTCTTGATGTCTTCGGCCATGCTCATGCGCTCCGGGTGTTCTTGGCGTTCAGGGACTTCACGTCCAGCACTTCGGGTTGCTGCGCCTCATGCGGGTGCTCGGCCCCGGCATAGACGCGCAGGTTCGACATCTGCTGTCGCGCCAGCTTGTTGCCCGGAAGCATCCGCTGCACGGCTTTCTCGACGACGCGCTCGGGGTGGGCGCCTTCGAGGATCTGCTTGGCCGTGCGCGACTTGATCCCGCCCGGATGGCCGGTGTGCCAGTAGTAGGTCTTGTCGTTGCGCTTGTTGCCGGTCATCTGCACCTTGTCGGCGTTGATGATGATGACGTTGTCGCCCATGTCCATATGCGGCGTGAACGTGGCCTTGTGCTTACCACGCAGGCGCATGGCGACGATCGAAGCGAGCCGACCCAGAACGACGCCCTCGGCGTCGATCAGGATCCACTTCTTCGAAATGTCCGCCGGAGTTGCGGTGAAGGTTTTCATGTCGGGTCCCATCGAAATGTCGAAGTCGGGGCAGGGGCCCCGACAGGATGGCCGGGTTATAGCGATTGCGTGGCGCAGGTCAACGGGCCTGATTGCGAAAAGCGTCATACAAAACAGGAGCTTGAAAAATAGGTAATATATTACCCCATCATTTCAGGCGGGGTGGACGGGTCGGGTCACTGCCTGGTGGGGCGGGAACGGGGCGTTCCGTCGCCATTGGTGTCGGCAGGTCGAACCGCAGTCCCGCCCGGGACAGGGCGAGCAGGCTCGCGTCCTCGGCGCTCAGAAAGGTGACGTCGATCTCGCCCGCCTCGATCCCCGAGAACAGCAGCGCCTCGTGCGCGGCGCGGGCCAGCGGCGCCTCGGCGCCGGGGGCCGCATCGACGAAGGCAAGGATGTGGCCGCGCCGCCCGTCCCGATAGGTGACGGCAGCAAGCCAGGCGACGGAGGCAAGGCCGCCCGCACGCGCCAGCTTCGCATCCAGCGCTGTCACAAGTGTTTCCGGCAACCCGCGCGGCGCATGGAAGCTTTCGGGTGCCCCCATCGCCGATTCCGGAGCCGCCGCCAGCGTGCGGGCCAGCCAGGCGACACCCTCGGCGGGGATCAGGAAGGACGAGGGCGCGACACCAAGGTTCAGGCCCAGGCCCAGGCCCTGCTCGGCCAGCAGCCGGCTGAGCACGCGACCGGGAAGCGCGGCATAAGGGGCGGTGGTTCCGGTAAAGTCGGCCAGACGCTCCTCGGTATCGAATGCCAGGACAACCGGCCCCTCCTCCAGCGAAAACACTTGCGGAGACAGGGTGTCGCCCTCGGCCTCGGCGTCGAGCAGCAGCAACAGTTCGCCGTCGGCGACACGTTCATAGAACCGCAGGCGCGCGGCGTCATCCTCGGGCGCGGCGGTCATCGCGGCATGGGCGTCGTCAAGCAGGGTCATTGAGCACCGTGTGAAGGGTAGCGCGTAGTTCGGGCAGCAGCTCGGTCGCAAACCACGGGTTGCGCGTCAGCCACGAGGTATTGCGCCACGACGGATGCGGCAAGGGCCAGCGTTCGGGGGCGTGGTTGCGCCAGCCCGCGACAGTATCGGTCACGTTCCTTGTGCCCAGGTGCCAGCGCTGAGCGTGGCCACCAAGCAGGATTGACAAGCGCAACTCCGGCATCGCAGCCATGACCCGGTCGCGCCAAGTGTGGGCGCAGATCGACGGCGGCGGCAGGTCCGCGCCGCGTGCGTCGTATCCGGGGAAGCAGAACGCCATAGGGACGATGGCGATGCGCTCCCAATCGTAGAACGTGGCATCGTCGATGCCCAGCCAGTTGCGCAGGCGCACGCCAGATGGGTCGGCAAAAGGCCGCCCGGCCGCGTGCACCCGAAGGCCGGGCGCCTGCCCCGCAATCAGCACCCGGGCCGAGGGGCGGAACCAGACAACCGGTCGCGCCTCGTGCGCGGTAGCCGTCGCGGCGAAGCGGTCCGCGCAAAGCCGGCAGGCCGCGATCTCGGCCGCGAGGCCGGGCATGGCTCAGCCCTGTGCCGCCGTGACGATGATCTCGACCTTGTAGTCGGGCGTGGCCAGCTTCGCCTCGCCGGCTGCGCGCGCCGGGGTATGACCCTGCGGCACCCAAGCATCCCATACGGCATTCATCTCGGCAAAGTCGGACATGTCGGCGAGCCAGATCTGAGCATAGAGGATCCGGGTCTTGTCCGACCCGGCCTCGGCCAGCAGGCGATCGATGTTGTCCAGGATTCCCTTAGTCTGGTCGGTCACGCTGTGGCCGGGCGCGGCCACCTGACCGGCCAGCCAGATCAGGCCGTTGCAGGTCACGGCCTGGCTCATTCGCGGGCCGGTCTCGAGGCGGGTGATGTCGGTCATGTCAGTCTCCGTTTCATGGCTGTTGCCGGGATACCGCGCCGGCGCCGCACTGGCCAGCCCCGATCCCCGCCCCAAAACCTCTGGAGTGGCCGCGCAATTCAGGCCTTGGTGCCCTTTCCGCCACGGTTTCGTCGGCGTCGCACGATCCCCCTACCCAAGCCATCGCGGCACCCATATAGTCGCCCGCAGCATATAGGGTCTGGGGCGAGGGGATGCGATGCGCTGCCCGTTTTGCGGAAATGTTGATACTCAGGTGAAGGATTCGCGCCCGGCCGAGGATCATGTGGCGATCCGTCGCCGACGGTTCTGTCCGGCTTGCGGCGGGCGCTTCACCACCTACGAGCGCGTGCAACTGCGCGATCTGGTCGTCATAAAGTCGAACGGCCGGCGTGAAGACTTCGATCGGTCCAAGTTGGAGCGCTCGATCCGGATCGCGATGCAGAAACGCCCTGTCGATCCGGAACGGATCGACCAGATGATTTCGGGCATCGTGCGGCGGCTGGAAAGCATGGGCGATACCGACATCCCGTCCAAGGTGATCGGCGAGATCGTGATGGAGACGCTCGCCCGCATCGATACCGTGGGCTATGTGCGTTTTGCCAGCGTCTACAAGAATTTCCAGGCGGCCGATGACTTCGACAAGTTCGTCTCGGAATTGCGGCCGCAGGGCCAAGCCGAGGAGTGAGCGGGGCGGACATTCGCTTCATGCGGCTCGCGCTGTCCTTGGGCGCGCGGGGGCTTGGGCGGGTCTGGCCGAATCCGGCCGTGGGCTGCGTGATCGTAAACGCGGGCCGCGTTGTCGGGCGCGGCTGGACGGCTGATCGCGGGCGCCCGCATGCCGAGACGATCGCACTGCTGCAGGCCGGGCCTGCGGCGCGGGGCGCGACGGCTTATGTCAGCTTGGAGCCATGCGCCCACCACGGACAGACACCGCCCTGCGCGGGGGCGCTGGTCGCGGCGGGTGTGGCGCGGGTGGTCACTGCGCTGGAGGATCCCGATCCACGGGTGGCGGGTGGCGGCCACGCCATGCTGCGGGCGGCGGGGATCGCGGTGACCACAGGAATTCTGGCGGACGAGGCGGCGGAACAGCATGCAGGGTTCCTGCAGCGGGTGCGCTTGGGGCGTCCGTGGGTCACGTTGAAACTGGCGACCAGCATCGACGGGCGGATCGCCACGGCCGGGGGCGAGAGCCAGTGGATCACCGGGGCCGAGGCGCGGCGGGTGGTGCATGCGTTGCGCGCCAGCCATGATGCGGTTCTGGTGGGCGGCGGGACGGCGCGGGCCGACGATCCGCTGCTGACCGTGCGTGGGTTGGGGGTGACGCTACAGCCGGTGCGGATCATCGCGGCGCGGCACCTTGACCTTCCCGACGGGGGCCGATTGGCGGGGTCGGTGGCCGAGGCGCCGCTTTGGCTTGCCCATGCCGAGGGAGTCGCTGAGGCTCGCGCGGCGCGATGGCGCGATTTGGGGGCGCGGTTGATGTCAGTTCCGCTGGGGTCGGACCGTCATCTGGACCCTGGCGCGCTGCTGGCAGCCTTGGGCGCGGCGGGGCTTACGCGGGTGTTTTGCGAGGGTGGCGGACAGTTCGCTGCCTCGCTGCTCGCGGCGGGGCTGGTGGATGAACTGGTGGGCTTCACCGCCGGACTGGCGCTGGGGGCGGAGGGCCGGCCTGCGTTGGGGGCGCTGGGGATCGGGCGGTTGAGTGAAGCGCCCCGCTTCGATCTGATCGAAGCCCGCGCGGTTGGCGGGGACGTGATGCACCGCTGGCGCCGGGTTGCGGGCTAGCCGGCGCCGCGGGCGGCCTCGGGGTGATCGGCCATGAAATGGCGCAGCGTCACGAACAACTCTTTCGCGTGGGCCACGTTGTCGGCGTGGAGCGCCTCTCGGATGTCGTCGCAGATCATCTTCTGCACCTCTTGCGGCCCCTTGGGCAGGTGCATCAGGTATTCGGCCTTGGCGGCGGCGCTGATCCCTTCGAGATGCTCATGCTCGCCGATCGCGGCGATTTCCTCGCGGCTGAGGCAGGTCATGTCGAGGATGTCTTCAAGGTTGATCATCGGCAGCCCCCTTTTGGCATTTGATGATGATGCCACACTCGGGCACCCCTGTCATTGATCGTAATCAAGGGTGTCCACGCGTGGACAAAATCATAAGCCACTGAAAACGCGGTATTTCGTGATTTTTGTTTACCTGGACTTAACCGGTTGGCGGGCGTTTTCGCCCGCGATCAGTCGAGGAAGGCGTGCAGCGTGCCCTCGAATTCGCGGGGCTTGTCGGCGTGCAGCCAGTGGCCGGCGCCCGGGATTTTGGCGAAGCGGGCGGCGGGAAACAGCGCTTTGATCGTGTCGCGGTGTTCGGGCCGGACGTAGTCGGAGTCGGCCCCCGACAGGAACAGCGCCGGGCCGTCGAAAGTGCCCGACACCTGCGGCCAGCCGGTGATCCGCGTCATCTCGGCCTCCAGCACGTCGAGGTTCAGCTTCCAGCAGGGCGGCGCTGCCTTCAGGTCCAGCGATTGCAGCAGGAAGGCACGGGTCCCGGGGTCCGTCACCCAGCCCGCGAGTCGGGCATCGGCCTGCGCGCGGGACGTCAGGCCCGACAGGTCCAGACCCCGCATGGCCTGGATCAGCGGCGTCTGGCTGTGGCCGTAGGTGACCGGCGCGATGTCGGCCACCACCAGCCGGCGGATCAGGTCGGGCCGGGTCAGCGCCAGCACCATCGCCGCCTTGCCGCCCATCGAATGGCCGACCACGTCCATCGGGCTGCCCCAGTCCTCGATCACCTGTGCCAGATCGGCGGCGAGGGCGTCATAGCCGTGGCTGTCGGCCCAGGGGCTGTCGCCATGGTTGCGCATGTCGGGCACGATGACGGCTCGGTCGGCGGCCATCCGCCGCGCGATCACGCCCCAGTTGCGGGCCGAGCCGAAGAGGCCGTGCACGATCATCAGCGGCGTTTGCGAGGGCGCATCCGGCGCGAAGGTGAGAAAATTCAGCATTCCCCGCTGATAGCGCAGCGCCCCGCCCCTTGCCAGTGGTCCGGTCAGCGACCAAGCTGTGCGACATGGGAAAGGCCGAAAAACCCGTCCACGAAATGATCGCCGAGGTGTCGGACCTGATGGCCGACCGGATGAAGGCACGCGGCGACGATCTGGCCGCGCGCCTGCGCCATGTGCGTTGCCGGCTACCGCGCCGCCTGCGGGCCGAGGCCGACCGGCTGGCCGAGGCCGAAGGCATGGCGGGTCACCCCCGCCTGGCCAACCAGCTGGATCACGCGCGGCTGGCCGAGGCTTATGGCGCGCTGGTCCGCTATCTTTCCCCGATCGGCGCGGCGGATCGCCGGATCAACCTGATCCTGTCGATCCTGGGCAGCCTGGCCTTCAATCTGCTGGCGGTGTTCGCGATCCTGGTCGCGGTCCTTGTCTGGCGCGGGTTCCTGTGACGGAACGCGGGCGGGCATGACGGCGGGAAACATCGCCACCGTGTTCGCCTGCCCGTGCCTGACGGGCCGCAGCCAGTCATAGACCAGATGGAAGACGTAGGCGTAGCCGACGTAGAACAGGGTCAGCAGCAGATCGGCCATCAGCGCCTCTGTCAGTGTGAAGCCCCCCTGCCAGACGAAGATCGGAAGCGTGAAGACAATGCAGCTTGTTTCGTAGGAGCAGGCGTGGAGGATCCTCAGCCAGTGCGGTCGCTCGCAGGCCGTCCGCCCGGTCAGCCGCAGGTCAAGCAAGTCGAAGCCGGTGTTGTGGATCGGGGCCCAGATCAGGACCACACCAGCAATCAGGGCCAGCAGCATGGCCGATTCGTGACCGCCGTGGCCCAGGGTCGCCGCAAGAAGCGGCGCGGCGAGGATCAGCCCGATTCCTTCGTAGGCAAGTGTCTGGATGATCCGTTCCCGTGTCGTGCGTAATGCCATCGTAAAACCTGTCGTTTGCCAATTCGGGCAGGTTGCGCCACCGGCGTGAGCCTTGCGTGAAAGGATGTGCCGCCGCGCGCCGGCCCCTTGCCCCCGCGGTCACGCGCGGGCATGCTGATGGGCAATGACAGGCACGTGCGGGGCGCGGCAGTTGAAAGCCGGGGCGCATCGCACCAAATAAACGTGGCATGAGAGGGGAAGGGCGGGCCGCCGACGGTCGGGGCCGGAACTTCTGCCTGACGAAGGGAACCCTATGGAACAGACGCAAAGCAACAGCTACCCGGTACTGCCCCTGCGCGATATCGTGGTCTTTCCGCACATGATCGTGCCGCTTTTCGTGGGGCGCGAGAAATCCGTGCGGGCGCTGGAAGAGGTGATGGCAGAGGACAAGCAGATCCTGCTGTCCAGCCAGATCGACCCCAGCGTGGACGATCCCACGCCCGACGCGATCTACAAGGTGGGCGTGCTGGCCAATGTGCTGCAACTGCTGAAGCTGCCCGACGGCACCGTGAAGGTGCTGGTCGAGGGGCGGCAGCGGGTGCGCATCGCCGAATTTCTGGAAAACGAGTCGTTCTTCGAGGCCCGCGCCGAGGCGCTGACCGAGGAAGAGGGCGATCACGCGACGGTGGTGGCCATGCAGCGCTCGGTCGCCGAGGAATTCGAGCGCTACGCGAAGATCAAGAAGAACATCCCCGAGGAGGCGCTGGCCGCCGTGGCCGAAACCCGCGAGCCCGCGAAGCTGGCCGATCTGGCCGGTGGGCATCTGGGTGTCGAAGTGGCCGAGAAGCAGGAGCTTCTGGAGATCCTCAACGTCGCCGAGCGGCTCGAGAAGGTCTACGCCCTGATGCAGAGCGAGGTCTCTGTCCTGCAGGTCGAAAAGAAGATCAAGACCCGCGTGAAGAGCCAGATGGAGCGCACGCAGCGGGAATATTACCTCAACGAGCAGATGAAGGCGATCCAGCGCGAGCTGGGCGACGGCGAGGAGGGCCAGAACGAGGTCGCCGAGCTGGAAGAGCGGATCAACGCGACCAAGCTGTCGAAGGAGGCCCGCGAGAAGGCAGACGCCGAGCTGAAGAAGCTGAAGTCGATGAGCCCCATGAGCGCCGAGGCGACGGTGGTACGCAACTACCTTGAATGGATGCTGTCGATCCCGTGGGGCGTGAAGAGCCGGGTCAAGAAGGATCTGCTGAAGGCCGAGGCGGTGCTGGACGCCGATCACTACAGCCTTGAGAAGGTCAAGGAGCGGATCGTCGAGTATCTGGCGGTGCAGAACCGCTCGTCCAAGCTGAAGGGGCCGATCCTGTGCCTCGTCGGCCCGCCGGGCGTGGGCAAGACCAGCCTGGGGCGGTCGGTGGCCAAGGCCACGGGGCGCGAGTTCATCCGCATCTCCCTGGGCGGGGTGCGCGACGAGAGCGAGATCCGCGGTCACCGGCGGACCTATATCGGGTCGATGCCGGGCAAGATCATCCAGGCGATGAAGAAGGCGAAGACCACGAACCCGCTGATCCTCTTGGATGAGATCGACAAGATGGGGCAGGATTTCCGCGGCGATCCGGCCAGCGCGATGCTGGAGGTGCTCGACCCTGAGCAGAACTCCACCTTCATCGATCACTACCTGGAGGTCGAATACGACCTGTCGAACGTGATGTTCCTGACCACGGCCAACAGCTACAACATGCCCAGCCCGCTTCTGGACCGGATGGAGATCATCCCGCTGTCGGGCTACACCGAAGACGAGAAGGCCGAGATCGCCAAGCGCCACCTGATCGGCAAGCAGATCAAGAACCACGGCCTGAAGAAGGGCGAGTTCAGGATCACCGACGAGGCGCTGCTGCAGGTGATCCGCACCTATACCCGCGAGGCGGGGGTGCGGAACCTGGAGCGCGAGATCGCGAAACTGGCCCGCAAGGCGGTGACCGAGATCACGAAGGGCAAGGTGAAGACCGTCGAAGTAACGCCCGAGAACCTGGAAAGCTTCCTGGGCGTGCCGCGCTTCAAGTACGGCCTGGCCGAGAAGGAGGATCAGGTCGGCGTCGTCACGGGGTTGGCCTGGACCAGCGTCGGTGGCGAGCTGCTGTCGATCGAGGCGCTGAAGCTGCCCGGCAAGGGCCGGATGAAGACCACCGGCAAGCTGGGCGACGTGATGAAGGAATCGATCGACGCGGCCGCGTCCTTCGTGCGCTCCATCGCGCCGCGGATCGGGGTGAAGCCGCCGAAGTTCGACACGATCGACATCCACGTCCACGTCCCCGAGGGCGCGACGCCCAAGGACGGGCCGAGTGCCGGCGTGGCGATGGTCACCTCGATCGTGTCGGTCCTGACGGGCATCCCGGTGCGCAAGGACATCGCCATGACTGGCGAGGTCACGCTGCGGGGCAACGTGCTGCAGATCGGCGGATTGAAGGAGAAGCTTCTGGCCGCCCTCCGCGGGGGCATCAAGACGGTGCTGATCCCCGAGGAGAACGCCAAGGACCTGCCCGAGATCCCCGACAACGTGAAAGAGGGGCTGACCATCATCCCCGTCGGTCACGTCCGCGACGTGCTGAAGCACGCGCTGGTGCGGGAGCCCGAGCCCATAGAATGGGACGAGGCGGCCGAGGAAGCCGCCCGGGCAGCCGTGGCATCGAAGGAAGAAACCGCCGCCCGCACGGCGCACTGACCTGCTGAAGGGTCGGTCTGGCGGATAGACTTTGGGGGAGGGGCGCGGCCGGGCAGGTCGCGCCCCTTTTCCACATCCGGCGCATGATGTCGGCATGTCGGAGCGGGCCACGGATTCGCGTTTGCGGGGCTTGCGCGGCGCCCGGACAGACGCTATTAGCCGCGCCTGCGGGTGATTAGCTCAGTGGTAGAGCGCTTCGTTCACATCGAAGATGTCGGGAGTTCGAATCTCTCATCACCCACCATCCCAACCTGCGGTTGCCGAAAATCCTGCCGCAGGGCGACGTGATGCGCCATTTGATGGGGCAAATTCAAACTTTCCTGTTTCCTTTGATGCAAGAGCGTTTCAACCTGTCGGCGAGTGAAAGCTATTTTCAGTGGGGCAAGGGATGGTTTCGGATATCCTGTTTGCGGAACATCCCGATCCGATCTGGATCCTCACCCCCTCCGGCGACAGGATCATTGCCTGCAACGATGCAGCGTGCCGTCTGTTGAACCGCGATGCACCGGCCTTGCAACCCATGCTGCCCGCCAGCTTGGGGTTTGCCGCAGACAGCGCAGGCCCTGCGCGCATCGGCCTGCCGGGACAGCCCGCCTGCGAGGTCACGATCACCAACCACGCCGTGGAGTGGAACGGGCAGGCGGCCCGCATGCTGATCACCCGTCCGACGGCTGCTGCGGAGCTGAAGGACGTGGCCGACAGCGTCGATCTGGAAGGCCGCGGCCGCTGGGCGCAGTCGATCCTGGAACTGTCGGACGAGATTGCCCGGTCCGGCGGCTGGCGCATCGGGCTGGACGATCCGCGCATGGAGGTGACGCCGGGCATCTACGCGATCTTTGCCGTCTCTCCCGACGGGCCGTTCAACGGTCTGGAGGTGCTGTCTTGCTTCGATGAGGAGGACAGGAAGCGGCTGGAGGAGATCCGGCAGCGTGTGACCGTCCACGGCGAAAATTGCGACGACATGTTCGAGATCACGGCGCTGGACGGCCAGCGCAAGAGCATACGCATCATGCATCGCCCCGACCGGAACGCCGAAGGGCAGATCGTCGGCATGGTTGGTGTGACCCAGGATATCACCGAGGCGATCGTTCTGAGGCAAGCCGCGGAGCAGCTCGCCGGGCGCGTTCAGAACGTGATCGACAGCATGCCGTCGCCCTTTTTCCTGCTGGGACGGGATCTGCGAATCCTTTACGCCAACACGATGGGCCGCGATGTCCTGCGTGAGGCGCGCGGGCACGAGATCGACCCGGTGGGTCAGGACGTCTGGGAGGTGTTCCCCGAGGTTCGCGCCGACCTCGAGGCAGACTTTGCGGCCCTGCTGGACGGCGGGACGCCGGTGACCAAGACGATCCACGTGCC
Source organism: Paracoccaceae bacterium (assembly GCA_041687395.1). Taxonomy (GTDB): domain Bacteria; phylum Pseudomonadota; class Alphaproteobacteria; order Rhodobacterales; family Rhodobacteraceae; genus JAWLCA01. Next base: position 105,060 of record JAWLCA010000008.1, read on the forward strand.
GCACTGGAAAAGCACCTTTCGGATCGACGCATTTGCCACCCCCGACGGGATCGCGGCGCATGCCCGCAACGTGACCAGGCAGGTTCGGGCCGAACAGGCGTTGCAGGAAAGCGAGGAGCGGTTTCGTCTGGCCACACAGGCATCGCGCGACGTGATCTTCGACTGGGACATCCCGAACGACACTCTGGTCTGGAGCGACGCCACCCTTGATCGGTTCGGCTATGATCCGGCCGTCTTTCCGGGCAACCTGCAGGGCTGGCTGGACCGTGTGCACCCCGAAGATCGGGCGCGGATGCTGCAGGCGAACGAATTGGGTCACCTGGAGTCGGCAGGGATGGGCCCGCATCAGAACGAATACCGGCTGCTGCGCGCCGATGGCAGTGTTGCCAACGTGATCGGCCGTAGCCAGGTGCTGCACGATGACGAGGGGCGCCCGGTCCGGCTGGTCGGCAGCCTGATCGATGTGACCGACATCCGGCACGAGGACGCGCGGCAGCGCGCGGTGATCGAGGTGGCCTCGGACGCGATCTTCGAATTCGATCCGGTGCGCAAGGTGATGATCTTCACCGAAGGGATCCGGACCGTCTTCGGTCACGACTGGGTGGGCGAGCGGCCGGTGCCCTCGCCCTGGCGTGAGGCCTTGCACCCCGATGATCGCGAGCGCGTCTTGCAGGAGTCGCGGGACTTCACGGCAAGCATCGAAACCCGCAGACGGCACGAATACCGCTTTCGGCGCGGTGACGGCACCTTTGCGCATGTGCGCGAGAAGATCGTCGCGCTGCGCGATGCGAACGGCGTGGCGACCTGGTTCATCGGCAGTCTGGACGACGTGACGATCGAACGCGAGGCGGAGGAGCGCCAGCGCCAGTCCGAGCGGATCGAGGCGATCGGCAAGCTGACCGGCGGCGTCGCCCATGATTTCAACAACCTTCTGACGGTGATTCTGGGCAATGCGGAATTGCTGGCCGAGCGAGCCGGCATGGACGCCGAGGGGCGGCGGATGGCCGAGGCAATCCTGGGCGCGGCTGAACGGGGGGCCGAGTTGACCACCGGGCTTCTGGCCTTTGCGCGCAAGCAGCCGCTTGCGCCGCGCGCGCTGGACCCGACCACCGCGATGGAGGAATTGCGCGGCCTTCTGACACGGACGCTGCCGGCGAATATCGACCTGCAGATTCTGGTGGCGCCGGACGTCTGGATGGTCGAGGCCGACCCCAGCCAGATGAATGCGGCGCTTCTGAACCTGGCGGTGAATGCCCGCGATTCGATGCCGGAGGGGGGCCAGCTGACCATCGAATGCGCCAATGCCCGGCTGGACGAGCGCTATGTCTCCACCCATTCCGAGGCGACGGCGGGGGATTTCCTGCGTATCTCGATCAGCGATACCGGCTGCGGGATGGCCCCGGAAGTGGCGGCGCGCGCGCTGGAGCCGTTCTTCACCACCAAGCCGCCCGGCGCGGGGTCCGGCATCGGGCTGAGCATGGTGCATGGATTCGTGCGCCAGTCGGGCGGTCACATGAGCATCTATTCCGAACCGGATGCCGGAACCACCGTCAGCCTGTATCTGCCGCGCAGCGCTGAAAGCCGGGCGGACGACCCGGGGCCGCAGGATCGCGAGGCGCTGCCGCTGGGGCGGGGGGAACACGTGCTGGTGGTCGAGGACAACACGCCGCTGCGCCAGCATGTCGCCGACCTTGTGGGCGGTCTTGGCTACCGCGTCAGCGCGGCTTCGGACGCGGGCGAGGCGATGGCGGTCCTGCGCAGCGCGGGCGACGTGGCGCTTCTGTTCACCGACGTGGTCATGCCGGGCGACAGGAACGGACCCATGCTGGCCCGCGAGGCGACAGAGGCTTGCCCCGCACTGCGTGTGCTGTTCACCTCGGGCTACACCGAGAACGCGATCATCCATCAGGGCCGGCTGGATCCGGGCGTGCAACTGTTGTCAAAGCCCTATCGCCGGCAGGATCTGGCGCGCAAGCTGCATGAGGTGCTCCGCGCGCCCGGCACCGGGAAGTTAACGCGGGATTAACTGTCGGCTGTGACTGTCGGTGCGACTACTCACCGGAGAACTTCAGCACATGCCGAGCGACATCGACATCAGTATCGTCGTGTCGATCGCAGCGATTCTGGTGATGTTTTCGCTGGTGCTTTGCGCTTTTACGATGCGCCGCAACAACGACCGGGAATCGCGGGGCGGCATGGCCTGGCTTTTCGCCGCCAACATCGTCTTCCTGATCGGCACCGTGGCCCTGATGCTGAACCACGCTCTGCCCTTCTGGGTCAGTGCGGCGCTGGTGATCCTTGGGGCGCATCTGGGAATCATCTTCGGATATTTCGCGCTGTGCCGGTCGCTGGGCGCCATGCCGCAGGTGCCGCGCTTTGCCGCGGTGGCCCTCGTGTCGATCGCGTTCCAGGCCACAGTCGCAGTGTCGGCGGACAGCGTGATCCCGCTGGTCGTGACCAGTTCGCTGATCAACGGCCTGCTGACCCTGGTGATTGCCCGGCTGCTCTGGCCGCTTGCCGCGCCGCTGGGGCGGGAATACGCGATCCTTGCCGCACTGCCCTTCGTCGCGATCGGACTGAGCTACCTGTCGCGACTGGTGATCGTGACCTTCGGCCTGTCAGAACAGGCGCTGCTGCTCGCCACGCTGCTCATCACCTTCCTCCTGGCCTTTTCGGCCCTGCAATGGTGTTTCGCGCTGATTTCCTATCGAGCGGTGCGGATCAACCGGCGCCTGGAGACCGAGCGCATCAAGGCGCAAGAGGCGAGCAGGCTGAAATCGCAGTTCCTCGCCAACATGAGCCACGAGATCCGCACGCCGCTGAACGGCGTGCTGGGCATGGCGCAGATGCTGCGCGAGCAGATTTCGGCGCCCGAGCATCGCAACATGGTCGGTACCATTCAGGAAAGCGGCGAGAACCTGTTGAGCATCCTGAACGATATCCTCGACATCTCGAAGATCGAGGCAGGGCGGATGGAACTGGAAACCGCGCCGTTCCGCCCGGCAGAGGTGGTCGGGCGGATGAAGCGGCTCTACCGGCTTCGGGCGCAGGAAAAGGGCCTGACCCTGCATGTCGACTGCGCGGATGACCTTTTGCAATCGCGGATCGGCGACGAGCATCGCATCGCCCAGATCCTGAACAACCTGCTCAGCAACGCGATCAAGTTCACCGATGCCGGCACGGTCCGGCTGCGCGCCACGACCACCGCGGCTGGTGCAGTGCAACTGACGGTGCAGGATACGGGCATCGGCATGACCACGGATCAGATCGCCCGCGCCTTCGACGAGTTCGTGCAGGCCGATGCCAGTATCACCCGGCGCTACGGTGGCACGGGCCTGGGCATGCCGATCGTGCGCCGGCTGATCGAGTTAATGGGCGGCCGCCTTGCCGTGCGGTCCGATCCGGGCGAGGGGACGCAGATCACGGTCGACCTGCCGCTGCCCGAAGCGCCCGAGGTGACGGTTGCGGTTGCACCGCCGGACCCCGCCCTGTCCGAGGGGTTGGCGGGCCTGCGAATCCTCATGGCCGAGGACAACCGGACCAATCAGCTGGTCGTGAAGGCGATGCTGAAGGGCAGCGGCGCCAACCTGACCATCGTCGAGAACGGTCGGCTGGCGGTCGATGCCGCGGCCGCGGATGACTTCGACCTGCTGCTCTTCGACGTCTCGATGCCGGAAATGGACGGCCCGACCGCGCTGCGCACCATCATGCACGATCGCCATGCGGCGGGCCGTGCCTGCCCGCCCGCGCTGGCGCTGACCGCCAACGTGATGGCGCATCAGGTCGCCGAATACCATGCGGCCGGGTTTCAGGATCATCTGGCCAAGCCGGTGCGCCGGGCCGATCTCCTCATCAAGCTCGCAGAGGTTGCGGGAAGGCCCTCCCCGCCCGTCCTGCAGGCGGCAAGCTGACGCCGGGGCTGGAACGCCGCGCCAAGCTGGGCTATGCGGGGCGCATTCTTTCACAGTCGGAACGCTGCCATGAAAGCCGCCGTCCTCACCTTTCCCGGGTCGAACTGCGACCGTGACCTTGCCGTCGCCCTGGAGGCGGCCGGGGCCGAGGTCGTTCGCGTCTGGCACAAGGATAGCGATCTGCCTGCCCGCACCGATCTCGTCGGCATCCCGGGGGGGTTTTCGTTCGGCGACTACCTGCGCTGCGGCGCCATCGCCGCACGCTCGCCGATCGCGCGGGCGGTGATCGACCATGCGGATCGCGGCGGCTACGTTATGGGCATCTGTAACGGGTTTCAGGTTCTGACCGAGACGGGGCTTTTGCCGGGAACGCTGATGCGCAACGCGGGCCTGCGGTTCATCTGCCGGTCGCTCGACTTGCGGGTCGCCACGACCGACAGCCCCTACACCTCCGGATGGGGCAGGGGAGAGCACATCACCCTTCCGGTCGCGCATCACGATGGCAACTACGCAGCCGATGACGACCTGCTGGCCCGGCTGCGCGACGAGGACCGCATCGCCTTCACCTATGTCGACAATCCCAACGGCTCGGCCGCCGACATCGCGGGCGTCCTGTCGGCAAATCGAAGGGTGCTGGGCATGATGCCGCATCCCGAACGCGCTATCGATGCGTCGCTGGGCAGCGCCGATGGTGCGGTGATGTTCCGTACGCTGATTTCTGCGCTGGAGCACGCCTGAGTCTTGCCGCTTGAGGCGGCGGCCTGCGGACAGTATCCTTTGGCATGAGCTCGACAGACCAGAACCGCAACTTGCGCCGCGATGACGCGGGTTTCGGCGACGCGGCCGAAGACGTGCGCCGGCCCTCATGGCGCATGCGCGGCGTCGTCGTCGCGCTGATCGTGATCGCGGTCGGCGTGGTCTGGGTGGCCAATTCGTGGCTCACCGATCGGTTCACGGAAACCACCAGGAACCGCGCCGAGCTGCGGCTGGCGCTGTATTCCGGCAACATCGTGTCCGAGATTCAGCGCAATTCCGTCGTGCCGCTGCTGCTGGCCCGCGACCCGGAGTTGATCAACGCGCTGAGGGCCGAGGATTTTTCGCGCACGTCGCAGCGCCTGATCTCGTTCCAGTCCGAGATCGGCGCGGCCTCGATCCTGCTCATGGACGGGGCTGGCCGCACCGTGGCCTCGACCGACCGTAACCAGCTGGGCACGAACCATCGCCAGGATGCCTATTTCGTCGAGGCGCAGCGATCGAAGGACACGGTGTTCACGGTCGCGCGCCGCGAAAGCGGCGGCTACGAATTCACCTTTGCCCGCGCCGTCGTCGCCGACAACAAGGTGATCGGCGTCGTCGCGGTCGAGGTCGATCTGCTGAAGTTCGAACGTGCCTGGGCCGGGTTCGACACTGCCGTGGCCCTGACCGACAGCGAAGGCAACATCATCCTGTCGACCGAGCCGCGCTGGCGCGGCTACACGGTGGAGGAGGCGCTGGCGGTGCGCGATGCCCCCAGCGCGATCCAGCAGGCGCTGCGCGCCTCGACGAACTGGGCGCAGCAGGACGGGCCCGACGCCTATCTGAGCGGCGAGGCGGTGATCCGCAGCGAAGCCCGCATCGCGTTCCGCGGCTGGCGGCTGTTGTCCTTCACCAAGTATGATTCGGTGCGAGAGCGGGTGAACGGTGTTCTGGCGCTGGTGATCATGGGCTTTGCCATGCTTCTGGCGCTCGCCTTCTATATGCTGTCGCGCCGCGCCTGGTCGCAATCGGCGCTGTTCCAGCGTGAATCGGCCGAACTGCGTCAGTTGAACGCCCGCCTGCAGCGCGAGATCGCCGAGCGCGAGAAGGCGCAGAAGGATCTGGCCGTGGCCGAACAGACCATCGCGCAATCGTCCAAGCTGGCGATTCTGGGCGAGATGTCGGCGGCCGTCAGCCACGAACTGAACCAGCCGCTTGCGGCGATGAAGACCTATCTGGCCGGCGCCAAGCTGCTTCTGCAGCGCCGCCGCCCCGACGAGGCGCTGTCGTCGTTTCACCGCATCGACGATCTCATCGAACGGATGGGCGCGATCACCCGGCAGCTGAAATCCTATGCCCGCAAGGGCGGCGAGGCGTTCGAACCGGTGGATCTGCGCGGTTGCCTGTCCTCGGCGCTGGCGATGATGGAGCCGCAGTTCAAGACCCGCGCGGTGCGCATCACCCGCAGCCTGCCACGCCAGCCGGTGATGGTCAGGGTCGACAGGTTGCGACTGGAGCAGGTGATCATCAACCTGCTCCGCAATGCGGTGGATGCGACCAGGGACACGCCCAACCCGCATATCGAACTGCTGCTGAGCCAGGGCGAAACCGCGATGCTAACGGTGCGCGACAACGGCCATGGCATCGACGACATCGAAAAGATGTTCGAGCCGTTCTACACCACCAAGGGGCCGGGCGAGGGCGTGGGACTGGGACTGGCGATTTCCTCCGGCATCGTGAATGATCTGGGCGGTCGACTGACCGCGCGCAATGGTGATGGCGGCGGGGCTGTCTTCGAACTGCAACTGCCGCTATGGAGCGGGGCCTCTGCCCAGGCCGCCGAGTGAGGGAACATGGCCCGAACGATGAAAGTCGCGATTGTCGATGACGAACAGGACATGCGTCAGTCCATCAGCCAGTGGCTGACACTGTCCGGGTTCGAGACGGAGTCCTTTGCCAGCGCCGAAGATGCGCTTAAATCGCTGTCGCCGGATTTTCCCGGTGTTGTGGTCAGCGACATCCGCATGCCCGGGATGGACGGGATGGCCTTCCTGAAGCGGCTGATGAGTGTCGATTCCGGCCTGCCGGTGATCATGATCACCGGCCATGGGGATGTGCCCATGGCGGTCGAGGCGATGCGGCTGGGCGCCTATGATTTTCTGGAAAAACCCTTCAACCCCGACCGGATGACCGAACTGGCCAAGAAGGCCAGCACCGCGCGCCGCATGACGCTGGACAACCGGGCGTTGCGGCGCGAGTTGTCTGACGGATCGGTGCTGATGAAGAAGCTGATCGGCTCATCCGTGCCGATGGAGCGGCTGCGCGAGGATATCCTCGATCTTGGCCAGGCCGACGGCCACGTGCTGATCGACGGTGAGACCGGGACCGGCAAGACGCTGGTGGCCCATGCGCTTCATGCTGTCGGCCCGCGCGCGGGCAAGAAGTTCACCGTGATCTCCTGCGCCGCCTTCTCCGAGGATCAGCTGGCCGCCCGGATCTTCGGCCCGGCGGGCGAGGGCGATCCGCTGCCGCTGGTGGAAGAGGCCCGCGGCGGCACGCTGTGCCTTGAGGATATCGAGGCGTTGAGCCAGCCGCTGCAGGCCCGGCTGCTGACGTTGATCAACGACCAGGGCAGCCCGCCCGAGACGCGCATCATCGCGATCTGCAACGAGCACGCCCAGGGCCGCACGCTGGAGGATGCGCTGCGCCCCGACCTCTACTATCGTCTGTCGGCTTTGAAGATCACGCTGCCACCGCTCCGGTTGCGGGGCGAGGATGTCCTGACGCTGTTTACCCGGATGATCGAGCAGTTCGCCGAGGAATACGGCTGCGACGCCCCCGAGGTCACCGCGCAGGAGGCCGCGCAACTGCTGCAGGCGCCCTGGCCCGGCAACGTGCGCCAGCTGATCAACATCGCCGAACGTGCGGTGCTGCAGAATCGCCGCGGCTCCGGCTCCATCGCATCGCTGTTGATGGCCGACAACGAGGCCGCGGGCCCCGCGATGACGACCGAGGGCAAGCCGCTGAAGGAATATGTGGAGGCGTTCGAGCGGATGTTGATCGACAACACGATGCGCCGCCACAAGGGCTCGATCGCGGCGGTGATGGATGAATTGTGCCTGCCCCGCCGGACCCTGAACGAGAAGATGGCGAAGTACGGGCTCAGCCGGTCGGACTACCTCTGATTGTGCCGGGTGTGACGCTGGGGTAAAAAACAGATTGTAATTCCCTGCCTCCGCCCGCTAATGTCGCCAGACGTGGTGTCGTGCCGCCAGTTCGGACAGGCCCACCGTTTCAGTTTCGCTCTTGGCGGTGGAACTCGGGCCATAAGCCCGCCAATGCGCCGTCGAAGGGAAAGGGCCGCAAGGCCGCAGGACCTCCCCGTGGTGCCCGAAAGGGCCGGGGCTTTGAATTGGGTGCGCCAGGTGGCTGCATCCGGGATCTAGAACCGCGATGAGTTGCGCAGCGATCGATGGGGGGGCAGGACGGCGCAGGGCGCCGATTTCCTGCGCCGCCGCTCGTTCTGCCTGTCGCGCTGTCGCTTCCAGCACACACCCCCCGCATCCGTTCCGCATCGCCGGGTCCGCCCCGGCCGCGCGCTGTTGCGTGGGTGGAAAGAGAGACGATGACAAAGAAAATGCTGATCGACGCCACGCACGCGGAGGAAACCCGCGTCGTCGTGGTGGATGGGAACCGCGTCGAGGAGTTTGATTTCGAGACCGCCGCCAAGCGCCAGCTTGCCGGCAACATCTACCTGGCCAAGGTGACGCGGGTGGAACCCTCGTTGCAGGCGGCCTTCGTGGACTATGGCGGCAACCGCCACGGCTTCCTCGCCTTCTCGGAAATCCATCCCGACTACTACCAGATCCCGGTCGCGGATCGTAAGGCGCTGCTCGAGGAAGAGCGCGAATATGCCCGCGAGCAGGCCGAGGACGAGAACCGCCCGCGGCGCGGCCGCCGCCGCAGCAGCCCCAGGGCCGAAAGTGCCGAAGGCGATGCCAAGGTCCGCAGCGCCGAAGTGTCGGGAGCCGAGGACTCAGGCGCGATTCCCGGCATGGATGTCGTGGATCTGGAGGAGGACGAGCAGGACGATACCCTGTTCGACGGCGGCGACCAGCCGCAAGCGACCGAGACGGCCGAAGAGCCGAACGGCGAGGACCAGCGCCCCTACGCCGCCGTCGACCACGCGACCGAGATCGACGACGAGATCGAATCGATTGCCGACGAGGACGTGAGCGAAGAGATCCGCCAGCCGCGCAAGCCGCGCCCGCGCAAATACAAGATTCAGGAGGTCATCAAGGTCCGCCAGATCATGCTGGTGCAGGTGGTCAAGGAGGAACGCGGCAACAAGGGTGCAGCGCTGACGACCTACCTGTCGCTCGCCGGGCGCTACTGCGTCCTGATGCCCAACACCGCGCGCGGCGGCGGCATCAGCCGCAAGATCACCAATGCCGCCGACCGCAAGAAGCTGAAAGAGATCGCGGCCGAGATCGAGGTGCCCGAAGGCGCCGGCCTGATCGTGCGCACCGCCGGCGCGCAACGCACCAAGACCGAGATCAAGCGCGATTACGAATACCTGCAGCGGATGTGGGACCAGATCCGCGAACTGACGCTGAAATCCATCGCGCCCGCCCCGATCTACGAAGAAGGCAACCTGATCAAGCGCTCGATCCGTGATCTCTACAGCCGCGAGATCGAGGAGGTTCTGGTAGAAGGGGCCGAGGGCTACCGCGTGGCCAAGGACTTCATGAAGATGATCATGCCGTCCCACGCCAAGAACGTGAAGCAGCACGTCGATCAGCAGCCGCTCTTCGCGCGCTATCAGGTGGAAAGCTACCTGTCGTCGATGTTCAACCCGACGGTGCAGCTGAAATCGGGCGGCTACATCGTCATCGGCATCACCGAGGCGCTGGTGGCGATCGACGTGAACTCCGGCCGCGCGACAAAGGAAGGCTCGATCGAGGAGACGGCGGTCAAGACCAACCTGGAGGCCGCCGAGGAAATCGCACGCCAACTGCGCCTGCGCGACCTTGCAGGCCTGATCGTCATCGACTTCATCGACATGGAAGAGCGCAAGAACAACGCCGCCGTCGAGAAGAAGCTGAAGGACAAGCTGAAGACCGACCGCGCGCGGATCCAGATCGGCCGTATCTCGGGCTTCGGCCTCTTGGAGATGAGCCGCCAGCGCCTGCGCCCCGGCATGCTGGAATCGACGACCCAGCCCTGCCCGCATTGCCACGGCACCGGCCTGATCCGGTCCGACGACAGCCAGGGCCTGTCGATCCTGCGCCAGATCGAGGAAGAGGGCACGCGCAAGCGCTCGCGCGAGGTGCTGCTGAAGGCGCCGGTCGGCGTGGTCAACTTCCTGATGAACCAGAAGCGCGAGCACATCGCCGGGATCGAGGCGCGCTACGGCATGGCCGTCCGGATCGAGGCCGACCCGATGCTGGTCAGCCCGGATTTCGTGCTTGAAAAGTTCAAGACCGCGACCCGCGTCGTGGCCGAGGTGCCCTCGCCCGTCGTGTCGATCGACACCTCGACCATGCCCGAGATGGAAGAGGAGATCGAGGAGGATCAGGACGAGGCAGATGTCGAGGCGCCGGAAGAGGCTGCGGAGGACACGAAGGCCGACTCCGGGGTCGAGAACGGCGACAACGGCAAGAGCGGGCGCAAGCGTCGGCGCCGCAAGCGGCGGCCGCGCGGTGGCGGTGCTGACCGCACCGAAGCGCAGGCCACAGCCGACGAGAGCGGTACCGTGACCGAAGCCGAGCCCGAGCCGCAGGAGGCCGCCGCCGAAGCCGCGGAAGCCGCGCCGGAGCAGCCGGCCGAGCAGACGGCAGAGGAGCCCGCGAAGGCGAAGCCCGCCCGCCGCACCCGCAGTCGTCGCGGCCGCGGGGCCAAGGCCGACGAAGCGGCCGAGGTCGAAGCCGCGCAAGCGCCGACCGAGGCCCCGGCAGAGACGCCGGCCGCCGAAGCCCCGGCCGAGGAGCCGCCCGCAAAGCCCAAGCGCACCCGCAAGTCGCGGGCGAAGCCGGCCGCACCGGCCGAGGCTGCAGCAGAACCCGCATCCGAGGCTCCGGCCGCCGCGCCGGAACCGGTTGCGCAGCCTGCCCCTGCACCGGAACCGGCCGCCCAGCCTGCCGCCGTGCCAGAAGCCGCCAGGCAGCCCGCGCCGGAACCCGAACCCGCTGCCGAAACACCCGCCGCAGAACCCGAACCGGTGGGCGCCGAGGCCCCGGCAGAGACCGAGGAAGCCGCGAAGCCTCGCCGCCGCGGCTGGTGGTCGCTGGGACGCGGCTGAACGCCCTCTGACACCCCCGCAGGCCGAGCCTGCGGGGGTGTCATATTCAACCACGCGAACGTGACGCTGCTTCCGGTGACTTCGCCGCCGGGCCCGCGTATCTCCACCCTGCGAAGGGGGTGCGATGTTTGGAATTGACCTGATCGATGCGGGCATGCTGCCGGCGATGACGGTCGCCCTGCTGGCGGGCGTGCTGTCGTTCCTCAGCCCCTGCGTTCTGCCGATCGTGCCGCCCTATCTGGCCTACATGGGCGGGATCTCGATGGCCGAGATGACCGCGCAGGGGGGCCAGAGGCGCCGGGCGCTGATGCCGGCGATCTTCTTCGTGCTGGGCCTGTCCACGGTATTCCTGCTTCTCGGCTTCACCGCGTCGGCCTTCGGCATGTTCTTCCTGCGCAATCAGGAACTGTTCTCGCAGATATCCGGGGTCGTCGTCATCGTCTTCGGCCTGCACTTCCTGGGCGTGTTCCGCATCCCGATCCTCGACCGCGAGGCGCGTCTGGACGCGGGCGACCGTGGCGGATCGGCGTTCGGGGCCTATGTGCTGGGCCTGGCCTTCGCCTTTGGCTGGACGCCTTGCATCGGCCCGCAACTGGGCGCGATCCTGTCGCTCGCGGCCACCGAAACATCGGTCAGTCGCGGCACGATGCTTCTGGGCGTCTATGCCATGGGCCTTGGCCTGCCGTTCCTTCTGGCGGCGCTGTTCATTGACCGGTCCATGACCCTGATGAACCGCCTGAAAAAGCACATGAAGCTGATCGAGCGCGCGATGGGCGGGCTCTTGCTGCTGGTCGGGCTGGCGCTTCTGACCGGTGCGTTCTCCGATTTCTCGTGGTGGCTGCTGGAAACCTTCCCGGTTCTGGGCGAGTTGGGCTGACCGGGCTCAGCCCGGCACCATCGCCGCCCGCATCCCCAGCACCGGGTGGTCCGGCAGGTCCACGTCCGACAGGCTGAGCACGGCCGCCGCCGGCACGTCACGGATCAAGCGGCCATGGGCCAGGCCGATGGGCAGGGCATCGACCTGACGGCTGCGCGTGGCGGGCAGGGCCTTGGCATAGACGGTGTATCCGCCCTCGCCATCCAGCGTCTCGCCGGCCTTCAGCGCGCGTTTGGTCACCGCCACCGCATCGCCCCGCCAGGCGCGGGTGCTGCCGGTGGGTTCGCCCCGCAGCGCGGCGTTGAGGGCCGAGATCGACAGCTCCATGCCGATCAGGTGGAACGGCTTGTACATCGCCGCGTAGCGCCCGGTCGTGTCGGTGGGCAGGCCGTATTGCCGGAAACAGGCGGCGGCATAGTCGCTTTGCGCCTTCAGCACCACGTAGACGCCCCAGCGCAGATCGCGGAACACCGGCCGCCCGTCGCGTTCGAGGCTGGAGACGACCTCGACCATGCCGTCGCCGTCCAGCTGCCCGCCGACGGCGCGGGGGCGCAGGATGTGGGCCAGGTCGTCGACGCCGCAGGGCGGGAACTGCAACCCCTCCAGCGGAACCTGCAGGTCGCAGGCGTTGGCGATGGCGCACATCTCGATGGCCGATTTGGTGCCGTCGAGGAAGGAGTTGAACATCTGCGGGTTCATCCCGGCCGCCCGCGCCTGATCGGGCGTCAGACCATAGTGGGACCAGACGTCATCGGGGGTGACGGTGTGATAGGCGGGCAGATATTTCGTGCCCTTGCCCGCCGCCGCCACTGTGAAGCCAGCGGCGCGCGCCCAGTCCACCATTTCCGCCACCAGCGCGGGCTGGTCGCCATAGGCCATTGAATAGACGACACCTTTGTCGCGCGCGCGGGCAGCCAGCGCGGGGCCGACCAGCACGTCGGCCTCCACGCTCACCATCACCACATGGCGGCCCGCGTCGATGGCGGCCAGCGCGTGGGTGGTGCCGGCCAGCGGGTTGCCGGTCGCCTCGATCACCACGTCGACCTCGGCCTCTGCGGCTTCAAGCCCGCTGTCCACGAAGCGGGTGGCGGCGATCAGCCCCTCGTCCCAGCCCACGGTGCGGCAGGCGGCGCGGGCGCGGTCGGGGTCCAGGTCGGCGATCACGGCGACCTGCAAGCCGTTGATATTCGGCACTTGTGCCAGAAACATCGAGCCGAACTTGCCCGCGCCGATCAGGGCGCAGGTGACGGGGCGGCCGCGCGTGGCCAGCAGGGGCATCAGGTTCATCTTGTCCTCCCTTTGCGGGCAGGCTAGCCGGGGGCGGGGCGGGCGAAAAGGGGGTGTGGCTGTGGCCGACCATGTCAACCTGATCAAGCTGTGCGTGGGGGCCGAGGTCGTCGAGGATCTGACCGACTGGCAGGCGCAGCGCATGGCCGAGACCGGGCGCGCCAACCCCGTGCACATCACCCGGATGTGGCCGAAACGCGAGGCCGAGATCCTGAACGGCGGGTCATTGTATTGGGTTTTCAAGGGGGTAGTGCTTGCCCGCCAGCGTATCGTCGGGCTGGAGGAACGCATCGGGGCGGACGGCATCCGGCGCTGCGCGCTGGTGCTGGACCCGGCGGTGATCCGCACCGAACCCGCCCCGCGGCGCCCGTTTCAAGGCTGGCGCTATCTGCCCCAAGCCGACGCCCCGCGCGACCTGCCGGAGCGGCGCGAGGGCGATGACGATCTGCCGCCCGGCCTGCAATCGGCGCTGGCGGATCTGGGCCTGCGGTAACGTCCGGTCGCGCGAAAATTGTATCCACCTGGATCCAAGCGTATACAATCCGCGGGCAATTTTTGTATCCAAGCGTATACACGTGGATACAATCCGGCGTTTTTAACCCCCCGATCCGCGACTGTGCCGGGCGGGATTTCACCCGGCGCGCGGCTTCGCCTTGACCCGGCCGCTGGCTCGGCTAGACCGCGCGGATGGCCCGTATTCCCCTTCTTCAGCTTTCCGGCATCCGCCTTGGCTTTGGCGGCAATCCCCTGCTCGACGGGGTCGATCTGGTGGTGCAGCCCAACGACCGTGTGGCGCTGGTCGGGCGCAACGGATCGGGCAAGTCCACGCTGATGAAGATCATGGCCGGGCTGGTGGAGCCCGACGCGGGTACCCGGACGGTGGCGCCGGGCACGACGGTCGGCTACCTGGAGCAGGACGCCGACATGACCGGTTTCGCCACGCTGGGCGATTTCGCCGAGGCGGGCCTGCCGCCGGGCGAGGAGTATCGTGTCGAGCGCGCGGCCGAAGGGCTGCATTTCGACCCGGCGACCCCGGTGTCCGGCGCCTCGGGCGGGGAGCGGCGGCGCGCGGCCATCGCGCGGATGCTGGCGGCCGACCCCGACCTGATGCTGCTGGACGAGCCGACGAACCATCTGGACATCACCGCGATCCGCTGGCTGGAGGACGAGCTGTCCAGCACCCGCCGCGCCTTTGTCCTGATCTCGCACGATCGCGCCTTCCTGCGGCGGCTGACGCGCGCGACGCTGTGGATCGACCGGGGCATCGCCCGGCGGCAGGAAAAGGGGTTCGAGACTTTCGAGACCTGGCGCGACGAGGTCTGGGCCATCGAGGACGAGGCGCGCCACAAGCTGGAACGCAAGATCAAGTCCGAGGCGCGCTGGGCGGTGGAAGGCATCAGCGCGCGGCGCAAGCGCAACCAGGGCCGGGTGCGGACGCTGGCCGACCTGCGGGCAGAGCGCGCGGCGATGATCCGTCGGCAGGGCGGGGCGGCGCTGGCGCTGGATGCGGGGTCGACATCCGGAAAGAAGGTGATCGAGGCCAAGGGGATCTCGAAAGCCTATGGCGACCGGGTGATCCTGCGCGATTTCTCGCTACGGGTGCTGCGCGGCGACCGGGTGGCCATCGTGGGGCCGAACGGCGCGGGCAAGACCACGCTGCTGCGGCTGCTGACCGGGCAGGAGCAACCGGATTCCGGCACGGTGGAGCTGGGCACCACGCTGGACATCGCGGTCTTCGACCAGTCCCGCGCGCAGCTGGACCCCGAGGCGAGCCTGTGGGAAAGCCTGACGGGTGACCCGCTTCTGGGCATCTCGGGCCGGGCCGATCAGGTGATGGTGCGCGGCCAGCCGCGGCACGTGGTGGGCTATCTGAAGGACTTCCTGTTCGACGAGGCGCAGGCGCGGGCCCCGGTGCGGGCACTGTCGGGGGGAGAGCGGGCGCGGCTGTTGCTGGCCAAGATCATGGCGCGAAGTTCCAACCTGCTGGTGCTGGACGAACCGACGAACGACCTGGACGTGGAGACGCTGGACCTGCTGCAGGACGCGCTGGCCGAGTATTCGGGTACCGTGCTGCTGGTCAGCCACGACCGCGATTTCATCGACCGCGTGGCGACGGTGACGCTGATCCTGCAGGGCGAGGGGCGCATCACCGCCTATGCCGGGGGCTGGTCGGACGCGCTGGCGCAGGGCGGCGATCTGACCGGGCCGGAGCCATCGCCCGCGCCGCAGGCGGCGGGGGCCAAGCCCCAGGCCGCTGCGCCGAAAGCGGCCGCGCCCGCGGGGCTGTCGTTCACCGAACGGCACCGGCTGGGCGAATTGCCCGCCCAGATCGCCCGGCTGGAGGCCGAGATCGCCAAGCTGTCCGACCTGCTGTCGGACGCCGGCCTGTATGCCCGCGAGCCGGTAAAGGCCAAGAAGGCGACCGAGATGCTGGCCGACCGGCAGGCGGCGCTGGCCGCGGCGGAAGAGGAATGGCTGGCGCTGGAGGAACGGGCCGAGGCCGCAGGCAGTTGAAGCCGCCGGTCACTGTTGGGTGAGGCGCTGGGCCAATCGCCTTGGCGCCACGTATATCCCCCTGAACATAGGGAGAGAGTGCCATGCATCGCCGCGACGTCCTGCTGGGCCTGAGTGCCGCCGCCGCCAGTGCCGCGCTGCCGCTGCGCCCGGCCCGGGCGCTGGGGCTGCAGCCGTTCGACCGGGGCTGGCAGGCGCTGACCTTTCGCAGCATCCCGCCCACGCAATACGCGTTGGGCGGCGCGCGGCTGGGGATCGTGGCCGAGCAAAGCTCTTCACTGATCTATCGGTCGGTCGCGCCCGAGGCGCAGGGGACCGCTACCGCCCGGTGGGGCTGGTCGGTCAGCGAAAGCGTGCCGGGCACGGACCTGTCGCGCCGGGGCGGGGACGATCGCAACCTCTCGGTCTATTTCGTGATGATGGACGCGGATTCGGCCGCGCGGGTTGCGCCCGACACCTCGCTCACCCGGCTGATGGCGAACCGGTCGGCGCGGATCCTGATCTATGTCTGGGGCGGCAACCACGCGCCGGGCAGCATCATCGAAAGCCCCTATACCCGGGGCCGGGGCGTCAGCGTGATCCGCCGCGCCGCCGGAACCGGCAGCCATGCCGAGGCGGTGGACCTGCAGGCCGACCACAGGCGCGCCTTCGGCACGGGTTACGAGGCGCTTGTGGGGCTGGCGGTGAGTTCGGACAGCGACGACACCGGATCGGTGGTGCGGGCGGAATTGCGCGACCTGACGCTGGCGTGAGGCCCGTCAGCGGCCCCTGGCCAGCGGGTGGTGGGTTTCCACCAGATCGCGCAGCCGGTCGTCGAGGACGTGGGTGTAGATCTCGGTCGTGGCCAGATCGGCGTGGCCCAAGAGCGTCTGGATCACCCGCAGGTCGGCCCCGCCCGCGAGCAGGTGGGTGGCGAAGGCGTGGCGCAGGGTGTGCGGGCTGACCTTTGTCGGGTCGATCCCTGCGGCCACGGCCAGTTCCTTGACCAGCCCGTGAAAGCGGTGGCGCGTCAGGTGCCCGGCCCGGCCGCGTGCCGGAAAGAGGTGCTTGCAGGCGGGTTTGCCGGTTGCGCGGGCCCCGTCTTCCTCGGCATCCCGATGGGCCAGCCAGGTGGCGAGCGCGGCGCGGGCGGGGCCGGACAGGGGCACCAGCCGTTCCTTGTCGCCCTTGCCGCGCACCAGGATCATCCGCGGATCGCCCCGCGCCGCCGCCAGCGGCAGGCCGACCAGTTCGCTGACCCGCAGCCCGGTGGCGTAGAGCAGTTCCATCAGGCAGGTCATGCGCAGCCGGTCGGCCTCGGTGCGGCCCATTTCGCGGGCGGCGGTCAGCAGGCGCTCCACCTCGTCGATGCTGAGCGTTCCGGGCAACCGCTTGTGCCGGCCGGGGCCCCGGATCTGGATCGCGGGATCGTCCGCCCGCCAGCCCTCGGCATGGGCGAAGCGGTAAAGCTGCCGGATGGCGGATAGGCGCCGGGCGCGGGTGGCGGTGGCCAGCCCCTCGGCGTCGCAGGCGATCAGGTAGGATTCGACCTGTTCGCGACTGGCGGTTTCCAATGCCGCGCCGCGCCTGGCCAGCCAGTCGCGAAAGTCGATCAGGTCGCGGCCATAGGCGAGAAGCGTGTTGCGCGCCGCCCCCCGTTCGGCGGCTTGCGCGTCCAGAAACGCCGAGATCCAGTCCGCCATCGCCTAGCCCCGCCGGTCGAGCAGCAGGATCTGCAGTGCGGCGCGGCGGGCAACATCCTCGAACCCGACCATCCGCAGGGTGGCCAGACCACTTTCCAGTGCGGCCAGATCGCCCAGCACGCCCTGGCGGATCTGATCGGCGGCGGTCAGGATCGCCTCGCCCAGCCGATGATCGGTCACCAGCGCCTCGGTGCCCTCGGGCAGGGTGGTGGCGGCAAAGGCCGCGACCAGCGCGGACGCAGTGCCGCCGGGCGGGGCGATCCCCTCCACATCGCCGCGGGCGAGGGCGCTGAGCATCGCCTCCTCGGCGTTTGCCGGCTCATGCGCGATGGCGACCGATTCGTAGTCGGACGACAACAGGCCCAGCCGGAAGGCCACGGCCGCAGCCTCAGCCGGCAGGTCGAGCGCGGCAAGGGTCGGCCCGTGCAACGCGGCCAGCACGATCTCCAGCTCGGCCCCGGCCATCACGCGCCAGGCCCGCAGCGTGGCGGCGGCGATGGCGGCGCGGTCCCCATCCGCAAGTGCCGATTCCAGCCGCTGCATCGCCTGCACCCGGTCCCAGACCCCGCCCGAGGCCGAGGGCGCGCCCTCGCTGTAGAGCCCCAGCAGCCGGTTCGGCGGCAGCGCCCCCATCCGCGCCAGCCGCTCTGCCGCTTCCAGCTGCGCCTTCCAGCCGGTGTTGGAGCGCAGGTCGCCATGGGCAAAGGCCACCGGCAGGGAGGCGGTGGGAATCGGCTCTCCGATCGCCTCGAACATGCGCCAGATCAGGGGCGTGGGGCGCGCGGGCTGGGGCAGGGGCGGCTCGCCCTCTGACAGTTCAGGGTCGAGGAAGCGGGTCATGAGGTCCGCCTCTTCCTCGGTGACGTATCCCAGCGCCTCGCCGGTGCGGAGTGACAGGGCGGCGGCGTTCCAGTCGCCCCCGCGCGCAAGGCAGAAGACGCGGGCGGGGAAGGTGGGCGCGATTTGCGGCTGGGCCCGCATGGTTTCGCAGGCGCGGTCCTCTTCTCCCAGAAGAAGCGACACATCGAAGATGCGGCGGAACAGTTCCGGCGCGGTGGGGCCGGCCTGTTCCAGAAGCGCCATCGCGGGCTCGATCGCGCCCAGATCCAGCAGCTTGTCGATCCGGGCCAGGAACATCCGGCCGCGCCCCTCGGCGTCGAAGGGCGGGTCAAGCTCCGCCTGCAGCAGGGTGTAGAGCAGATCCTGGATCGCGGGCAGGGTATCGACCCGTTCGGCGCGGATCATCCGCGCCAGATCCTCCACCGGGGTGCGGCCCCAGAGATCGCGCGGCAGCCCGGTGACCGAGATCGGCAGCAGCCCCGCCGCGTCCCAGGTGGGGCCGTCGATCGGGGTGGTGGTGATCACCTCGGGCAGAATGTCGGGCGCGGGTGTGGTCTGCGGCGTCGCGTCGGGCGCGGGCATGGCGACGGGCGTCGCCACGCTGTCCGACAGCCAATCGATGGCCGACAGCGGGTCCTGCGCCGCCGCCGGACCTGCCATCAGCGCCGCCAGCAGCGCCAGCGCCGGCCGCGCGTCAGTCCGCATCCAGCGTCACCGGGGCACTGATAAGCGATTGCTGCGGGCTGAGGTCGCCCAGATAGGCGTAGCCGACGAAGCCCAGGGCCCCGACCACCACCAGAAACAGAACAATTCGTAGGATCCACCGCATCTCGCCTGCCTTCCTGCGCTGCCCGGCGCCCGCACGCCGCCCCCTTGCAAGGGGTCTGTCGCCACGGGCGCTGGTTGAATTGCGCAGAGTATATATGGCAATCCCGGCAAGATCACGTCATTCAGGATCAAACCTGACGCGTGGGGCGGGCAATCGCCTGCGGCGCGCGGGTGTGGGCGGCAAAGGGGCGGAATGGGCTGGCGGCTGAGGAAAACCGTCGTTCTGATCGGGATGATGGGTGCGGGCAAGACGGCTGTCGGCACTGCGCTGGCGCGCAATCTGGGCGTTCGCTTCATCGATTCGGACGACGAAATCGTCAAGGCCGCCAACATGAGCATCGCCGAGATCTTCGAACGCGACGGCGAGGCATTCTTTCGCGAGAAGGAAAGCCAGGTTCTGGGGCGTCTGCTGCGGGGGCGGCCGGCGATTCTGTCGACCGGGGGCGGGGCGTTCCTGTCGGACCGCAACCGCCGCATGATCGCGGACAAAGGGGTATCGGTCTGGCTGAAGGCGGATCTGGATTTGCTGTGGCAGCGGGTGCGGCACAAGACCACGCGGCCGCTGTTGCGCACTGCCGATCCGCGCGCGACGCTGGCGGCGCTGCTGGAGGCGCGGGCGCCGGTCTATGCGCTGGCCGATCTGACGGTGCAGTCCCGCGCAGAGTATTCGATCGAGGCGATGGCCGAGCAGGTGCTGCGCGCACTGCAGACCCGGCGCGACGTGCTGGAAAGGAAATGACCGTGACGGATGTGGTTCAGGTGGCGCTGGGCGCGCGCGCCTACGAGGTGCGGATCGGGGCGGGGCTGATCGAGGATGCGGGCCGCCAGATCGCGCCGCTGCTGCGCCGGCCGCGGGTCGCCATCGTGACCGATGCGAACGTGGCGCCGCTGCATCTGGACCGGCTGGGCGCAGCGATGCGCGCCGAGGGCATCGCGTCCGAGGCGCTGGTGCTGCCGGCGGGCGAGGCGACCAAGGGCTGGGAGCAGTTCACCCGCACCGTCGAATGGCTGCTGTCGGCGCAGGTCGAACGGCGCGACGTGGTGGTGGCGCTGGGCGGCGGGGTGGTGGGCGATCTGGTGGGGTTCGCCGCCGCGGTGCTGCGCCGGGGCGTGCGGTTCGTGCAGATCCCCACGACGCTCCTGGCGCAGGTGGACAGTTCCGTAGGCGGCAAGACCGGGATCAACACCCGCCACGGCAAGAACCTGGTCGGCGCCTTTCACCAGCCCAGCCTAGTGCTGTGCGACATCGGTGTGCTGGCAACCCTGCCCGCCCGCGACTTTCTGGCGGGCTATGGCGAGGTGGTGAAATACGGCCTGCTGGGCGATGCCGAGTTCTTTGCCTGGCTGGAGGAGAACGGCCCGGCGCTGTCCCGCGATCCCGCGCTGTGCCAGCGCGCGGTGCGCCGGTCGGTCGAGATGAAGGCGGAGATCGTAGCGCGCGACGAGACCGAAGAGGGCGACCGGGCGCTCTTGAACCTGGGCCACACGTTCTGCCACGCGCTGGAGGCGGCGACGGGCTATTCCGACCGGCTGCTGCATGGCGAGGGCGTGGCGGTGGGCTGCGCGCTGGCCTTTGAGTTGTCGCAGCGGCTGGGGCTGTGCAGCCAAGAAGCGCCTAGCCGGGTGCGGGCGCATCTGCGGGCGATGGGGATGACGGTCGATCTGGCCGACATTCCGGGCGATCTGCCCGATGCCGACGCGCTGCTGGCGCTGATGGCGCAGGACAAGAAGGTGATCGACGGCCGGCTGCGCTTCATCCTCGCGCGCGGAATCGGCGACGCCTTCGTGGCCGAGGATGTCGATCCCGGCGCGGTGCGGGCACTGTTGCAGGACGCGCTGGCCGGGCGCTAGCGGGCGCGGCGCAGCGCCATCAGTTCGCCCACGTTTTCGGCCGTGATGTAGCCGATCAGGTGGCCCGTGCGGTCGGTGACGCCGACGGCGGGGGCCTGATCCTTCTGCATCGCGTCCAGCGCGCGCTCCAGCGGTGCGGTCAGCACGACCTGCGGAATGTCGCGGTGGATCAGGGGCGCGATGGGGCCGGTGCGGTTATCCTCGGCCATGGCGCGGAACAGGGCGCCACGGGTCAGGAAACCGATCAGCCGGCCGTGAGGGTCGATCACGGGAAATTCGTGCTGGGTGGTGCGGATCAGGGCAGCGGCCGCGGTGGCGAGCGTCGCGTCTTCGTCCAGCGCCTCGTAGGCGGTGATCATGGCGTCGCGGGCCATCAGGCTGCGGGCCACGTCGCGCAGCGCCACGTCGGCGCTTTCGGCGCTGGCGGCGATGAAGACGAAGACCCCGATCAGCATCAGGAGCGGGTTGCCCGAGGTGAGGCCGAGAAACCCGAACAGAAACGCCATCACCTGCCCGGCCCGCGCCGCCACCCGCGTCGCCGCGACCCGGCCCATCCGCATCGACAGAAGCGCCCGGAACACCCGGCCGCCGTCCATCGGGAAGGCGGGGATCATGTTGAACACCACAAGGAACAGGTTCACCACCGCCAGCCGGCCCAGGAAGCCCTGGCCCGGATCCTCGATCGCGGCCAGCCGCTCCATGTTCGTCTCGGCGCCGAAAACAAGCACGAGGACCGCCCAGATCACGATGTTCACGGCGGGGCCGGCCAGCGCCACCGCAATCTCCTGCTTCGGGTCGTCGGGCATCCGTTCCAGCCGCGCCATGCCGCCGATGGGCAGAAGCGTGATGTCGGGCGTGGCGATGCCGTAGCGGCGCGCCATCAGCGCGTGGCCGTATTCATGGGCCACGACGCAGGCGAAGAGGGCTGCGATGAACAGCAGGTTCTCGACCGCCGCGGCCCAGCCGCCCGCCGTCCAGGCCACCGCCCCGATCCAGAGCAGCAGCAGGAAGAAGGTCGCGTGGACCCTGAGTTCAGAGCCGAAGAGCCGGCCGATGGGGAAGGACCAGCTCATCGCGCGTCACCTAGAAGGGGATTTCATCATCCAGATCGGTGCGACGGCCGGCACCGCCGCCGCCACCACCGCTGCTGCCGCCGCCGTAGCCGCCACCGTAATCACCGCCCGACGGGGGGCCGCTGTCGTAGCCGCCACCCCCGCCGCCACCCCCGCCGCCGCCGTCGCGGCTGTCGAGCAGGGTCAGTTCGCCGCGATAGGGGCGCAGCACCACCTCGGTCGCGTAGCGGTCGGCGCCGGACTGGTCCTGCCATTTGCGGGTTTCAAGCTGGCCCTCGATATAGACCTTCGATCCCTTCTTCAGATACTGCTCGGCGATGCGGACCAGCGGTTCCGAGAAGATCGCGACGGAATGCCACTCGGTCTTTTCCTTGCGCTCGCCCGACTGCTTGTCGCGCCAGGTTTCCGATGTTGCGATCCGCAGGTTGCAGACCTTGCCCCCGTTGGGGAAGCTGCGCACCTCGGGGTCGCGCCCCAGGTTGCCGATGATGATCACCTTGTTGACCGAACCTGCCATGCCGTGCCTCCGCCAGAATCCTTGCCCCGGTTACATCATTCCCGGCCGGCGTTGGAAAGCCCCGATGCCGCTTTGTCTGGATTTGCGCGCCCAGATCCCTATAGTGTCGCCCCGAGGGACAGACGTGGGTGCAGCATGAGACCGGTGGGGATGGTGGCCGTGGCGGGGCTGTGTGCGCTGATCGCGGCGCCGGTGATGGCCGAGGGACTGTTTTCGGGCAAGAGCAATTCCCGCCAGGCGATGTTCAAGGCGCAGACCCGGCTGATGGATAGCCGTCTGTCCACACAATACAGCCATTCGGTGCGCCTGCAGCCGCCGTCGAAGACGGTGCAGACTGCGATCCCCGGTTATGCCGGAAATTACCGTGGGGAGTATCTGGAGGTGGCCCGTGCGGCGGCGCGCAGCCACGGGGTGCCCGAGGATCTGTTCCTGCGGCTGGTGCAGCAGGAATCGGGCTGGAACCCGCGGGCGGTGTCGCACAAGGGGGCGACGGGGCTGGCGCAGCTGATGCCCGCGACGGCGCGGCGGCTGGGGGTGGATATCGACGACCCGCGGCAGAACCTCGATGGCGGCGCGCGCTACCTGCGGATGATGCATGATCGTTACGGCGACTGGCGGCTGGCGCTGGCGGCGTACAATGCCGGGCCGGGGGCGGTGGACCAGCATGGGGGCATCCCGCCCTATCGCGAGACCCAGACCTATGTGGTGGCGATCCTAGGGAATTGAGGTGGTGTGCACGCGTGCACGAAACCCCAAGTCCCTGAAATAAAAAGATTTCGCTTTTTCTGTTAACTTGCACGTAATCCTTTCCGGCGCGTGTTGCCCCGCGCCGGAAAGGGCCTGAACGCGGCCCTCAGCCCCGTGCGCGACGTCCGCCGCGGCGGCCCGAGGTGGTCGAGCTGGCGGCGGCGGCGGCCTCGGCGAAGGGCGCACCGGCCTGCACCGCCTCGTGGATGCGGGCGAAACGGATCCATTCGCCGCCGTTCGGGTCGTGGTTCATCAGGAAGTTTGCGGCCTTTATCGCCTCCATCTCGGCCAGCCGGACCGGGTTCATGATGGCCGACGTCATGCCCGCGCCGATCGCCATGGGCAGGAAGGCCGCGTTGATGCCGTGCCGGTTCGGCAGCCCGAACGAGATGTTCGAGGCGCCGCAGGTCGTGTTCACGCCCAGTTCGGTCCGCAGTCGGTGCACGAGCGCAAAGACCTGCCGCCCGGCGGTGGCCATCGCGCCCACCGGCATCACCAGCGGATCGACGACGATGTCATGGGCCGGGATGCCGAAATCGGCGGCGCGTTTGACGATCTTCTTTGCCACGGCGAAGCGCACATCGGGGTCTTCGGAGATCCCGGTGTCGTCGTTCGAGATCGCCACCACGGGGACGTTGTATTTCTTCACCAGCGGCAGAATCGCCTCCAGCCGTTCCTCTTCCCCGGTGACGGAGTTCAGAAGCGGCCGTCCCTCGGCCATCTCCAGCCCGGCCTCGAGCGCGCCGGGAACCGACGAGTCGATGCAGAGCGGCACATCTACCAGCCCCTGCACCAGTTCGATCACGCGCCGCATCAGTGGGGGTTCGGTCTCGTTCGGGTTGGGGTTGGAGTTGTAGACAACGCCCGCATTCACATCGAGGACCATCGCCCCGCAGGCGACCTGTTCCAGCGCGTCCTTCTCGACGGTGGAGAAATCGCCCGCCTCCAGTTCCGCCGCCAGCTTCTTGCGCCCAGTGGGGTTGATCCGTTCCCCGATCACGCAGAACGGCTCGTCAAAGCCGATGACGACGGTCTTGGATTTCGATTCGAGAACGGTGCGGGTCATGGATGGTCCTTCAGGTCAGGCGGTGGCGGCGGGCCGGGCGCCGCCGTGTTCGGTGGCCCAGGTGGCGCTGGCGGCGATGCCGCCCAGCGGGAAGATGTGCACGGATTCGATCCCGAAATCGGGGTGGCGGGCCTTGTGCGCGGCAAGGTCGCTCAGGATTTCCGTCGGCTCGAACGGCAAGAGCAGCTTGGTCACGTCGCGGGCGCGGCGTTGCAGCACGCGCAAGGACGGGCCGACGCCGCAAGCGATGGCGAATTTCAGCAGCGTCTGAAGTTTGGCGGGGCCAGCCACGCCGATGTGGATCGGCAGGCGGATCCCCTCGGCCGCGAGGCGGTCGGCCCAGGCGATCACCGGCGCGGCCTCGAAACAGAACTGGGTGGCGATGGCCATCTGCGCGTCGGTGCGCTCGGCGAAAGCCTGCTTCCAGCGCAGCGCCTCCATCACCATGGCGTCGCCGCCATCGGGGTCGATGTCGCGGTTGCCCTCGGGGTGGCCGGCGATGTGCAGGCGGTCGAAGCCGTCGAACAGGCCCGACTCCAGAAGCTGCATCGAGGAATGATAGTCGCCCACCGGCTGCGCCACGCCGCCCGCGAGGATCAGGCCCTGCTTCACGTCGGCCTCGGCCCGGTAGCGGGCGATCCAGTCGGCCAGCGTGGCGCGGTCGGCGATGATGCGCGCGGGGAAGTGCGGCATCGGCTCGAAGCCTTCCGCCCGCAGGCGGGCGGCGGTGGCGACCATGTCCTCGATCGGCGTGCCGTCGATATGGGCGATGTAGACGCGGGTGCCGGCAGGCAGAAGGGGGCGGAAATCGGTGATCTTTTCGGCCGTGCGCGGCATCACCTCGATGGAGTAGCCCGACAGGAAGTCCGTCAGCCCCGCGGCCTCGGGCGTGGCTGCGGGCGTGCGGCGGAAGTTGAGCAGTGCCATCAAAGCCTCCTTCAGGCGTCGGGGGATCACGCGCGGCCCGATGCGTCGATCAGCGCCTTGAGCCGAGGCCCGTCGTATTCCGCCTCCAGTCGTGCGGCTTCGGCCGTTGCGACCTCTGCCGCATCGCCAGCGACCTCGTAGGGGTCGCCCTTGCGCCATTCGGCCAGATACGAGTCGGTGTCGCGCGCGCCGGCCTTCATCGCGGCGCGGTCGATGGCCTGTTCGAAGCGTTCGGACAACTGCACCTTGGCGCCGCGCCGGCCGGGGCCGACGATGACCTGCGCGGGGATATCGCGCCAGTAGACGATGGTGACCTGCGCCATTTTCCGACCCTTCCCGCTTGCCGCCTGGGCGCGGCCCCGCCTGCGGTGACCGCTTTCCGTGGGGTCGGATTTAGCGTCTTGTGCGCCCCGGCGCCACCGGCCGGGACGGAAAAGATTTCATGATCAAGATGAACCGGGGCGGTTCTGTCACGAAGGCGTTGCACGGCGCGCTTGCGCTAACGCCGCGGCGCCACTAACTTCGCCTTAACCAGAGTTGGAGGGCGATAATGACGCCCGAGCGTCCCATGGGTGCGGGCGCGTTCCCGAAAGCGGTCGAGCGTCCCGCATCCCCGAAGCCCGATCCGGCAGAGCTTTACGCCGCGCTGGATCTGGGAACGAACAGTTGTCGCATGCTGATTGCCCAGCCCAGGGGCACGCAGTTTGTTGTCGTCGACAGCTTTTCGAAGACCGTGCAGTTGGGCTCGGGGCTGGAAGCCTCTGGCCGGTTGTCGCGTGGGTCGATGGCGCGGACGGTGCAGGCGCTGCGGATCTGCCAGCGGAAGCTGGATCAGCACCGGGTGCGGCGGATGCGGCTGGTGGCGACCGAAGCCTGCCGGCGGGCGCGCAACGCCCGCGATTTCATCCACGAGGTGCGGCGCGATACCGGCCTGCAGCTGGAAATCATCCAGCCCGAGGAAGAGGCGCGTCTGGCGGTGGTATCCTGCGCGCCGCTGGTCAGCACCCGGACCGAGCAACTGCTGGTCGTCGATATCGGCGGCGGGTCCACGGAACTGGTGTGGATCGACCTGTCGTCGGTGCAGCCGCACGACCGGCCGCGCGCGATCATGCGCCTGCATGCCGGCTTCCACCCGGCCGACAGCCCGTTTCCGGCCGCAAAGGTTGTGGACTGGATCAGCGTGCCGCTGGGCGTGGCGACGCTGAAGGATCAGTTCCAGGATGTCGAGAACGACGCCGCGCGGTTTGCGCTGATGAGCTGGTTCTTCGAGGAGAACCTTGCGGATTTCTCGCCCTACGCGCATGAGCAGCCGCGGCAGGGGTTCCAGATCATCGGGACCAGCGGCACGGTGACGACGGTGGCGGCCTCGTTCCTGGGGCTGAAACGCTACGATCGGAACAAGGTGGACGGACTAAGCATGACCAGCGACCAGATCGACCGGGTGATACGCGAATACCTGCAGCTTGGCCCCGAGGGGCGGCGCACGGACCCGCGCATCGGCCGCGACCGGCACACGCTGATCATGTCGGGCGCGGCGATCCTGCAGGCGCTGATGCGGGTCTGGCCGACCGACCGGCTGTCGGTCGCCGACCGCGGCCTGCGCGAGGGGCTGCTCTATGCCCAGATGAGCGCCGATGGCGTGCTGGACGACGGGGCGATCTGATGGCGAAGCCGGGCAACACCTCGGGCCGGGGGCAGCGCGACCTGCGGGTGCGGGTGAAAACGGCCAAGGGGCGGCGGCTGTCGTCCACCCTGTGGCTGGAGCGGCAGCTGAACGATCCCTACGTGCAGCGCGCGAAGCGCGAGGGCTATCGCGGCCGCGCGGCGTTCAAGATCATCGATCTGGACGACAAGTACGGGTTCCTGAAGCCCGGCGTGCGGGTCGTCGATCTGGGCTGCGCGCCGGGCGGCTGGTTGCAGGTGGCAGTGGCGCGGGTCAACGCGCTGGGCGACCGCAAGGGCAAGCCGGCAGGCCGGGTGCTGGGCGTCGATCTGCAGGTGGTGGAGCCGGTGCCGGGGGCGGAGATCCATCAACTGGATTTCCTTGCCGAAGGGGCGGACGAGCAGGTCAAGGACTGGCTGGGCGGCAAGGCGGATGTGGTGATGTCGGACATGGCGGCAGCCAGTTCAGGGCACAAGCAGACCGACCACCTGCGCATCGTCGCCCTGTGTGAGGCCGCGGCCGACTTTGCCTTTGACGTGCTGGGAGAGGGCGGCACGTTTGTCGCAAAAGTGCTGGCCGGGGGCGCGGAAACCGGGCTTCAGGCGGCGCTGAAGCAGAATTTCGAAAAGGTCGCGAATGTGAAGCCAGCGGCCAGCCGGGCCGACAGTTCCGAGAAATTCGTCGTCGCGACCGGCTTTCGCGGCCGCCGTGCCAACCCATGACCGAGGGGCGAGGGGACCGCTTTGCCGCCCGCCCCGGCGAGGTGCATCTGCCCCTTGACCCTGCGGCGCGGGGCGATGCCACGGTCACCTTCATCGGCCGGATTCGCACGCCGTGGTCGGAGCAGGATTGCCCGAAGAACCTGCGACAGGCGCGCGAGCGGGGGATGCCGCCGGCGCGGGTCGAACTCGACCCGGCCTATCGCGCCGGGCTGGAGGGGATCGAGGCCGGTGCGCCGCTGGTGCTGCTGTACTGGATGGCAGGGGCGCCGCGGGATCTGATCCGGCAAGCGCCGAAGCATCGTGACAGTCCGGCGGGCGTCTTCGCCCTGCGTTCTCCGGCGCGGCCCAACCCGGTGGCGATGGCGGTGGTGCGGTGCCTGTCGGTCGATCCCGACACGGGCGTGGTGATGGTGGATGCCGCCGATTGCTGGGACGGCACGCCGCTGATCGATATCAAGCCCTGGCTCGATACCGTGGACCTGCCCCCGAAATGAAAAGGCGCGCCGAAACGGCGCGCCAAGGTCTGACAGGTTGCGGGAGGCTGGTTCAGGCGCCCCAGCTGCGCACCGGGCCGCAATCCATATGCACGAAGTTCGACCGCGAATAGCGCCCGACACCGCCGGCATTGCAGGCGGCGGCCGCGCGCGCCATCTGCGACACGCTGCGCGATTTCAGCCGCAGATCCGCTGCCTGGGCCGTCATGTGCAGCGAATTGCGGGCAACACCGCTGGAGCGGGCGCGCAGCATCGCGTTGGTCTGTGGCGACCGGTAGCCCGACAGCAGCATGTAGGGTTCGTTCGTATCCATCATGCGGTGCGCCGCCGTCATGATGTCGACCGCGCGCAGATCGTAGTCGCGCTTTGCGCCCGACCGCCAGTCGCGCATGAAATGCGTGATCTCTGCCACGGCTTCAGGGATATACTTGCCGTCGATCCAGTAGATCGTATCGAGGCTTTCGCCGGTGCGACCCGAGTAGAACCGGATGCGCCTGAAGTCACCGGCCCCGCGCAGCAGCCCGAAGGCATTGGCGAAGGTTGGGGCTGCGGTCACGGCCGTCGCCGCAAAAAAGCCCAGAAGAGCGCGCCGGGTGACGCCCGAAGAGTTGCTATCCGTCATGAGTCTGTGCCTGTCCGTCGTTACCTGCTCTGCGTTGGCCGCAGTTTTGCCGTCCGTACTGGACCCGGAAACTTCATGCCACAAAAGTGATTCTTTCCCAAGCCTTCGTTACGGTGCGGTTCCATCGCATGGCGCGGATCGGCAAGATCTCGCTGAAACCGGTTCCGCCGGCCGTGATTTACCCCTGTTTGGGCCGATCTGCCGAATTTGTGTGAATCCGTGACCCAAAGGTCACAGAAGAAGTGGGAAAGCAGAGGAAACAGCGGGATTGTGAGTGGACCAGCAAGACTTGGCCCCGCAAGTTGGGCGCACTGTCAGGGTGACAGGTAATGTGCGCGATCGGGATGGGTGGATGACTCTGATTGTAGGTGATGTGGTTGTCGGAGCGGTGACGAAACGGCGTGGGCGTCGCGCAGCTGTGCAGGGTGCGCTGCTGGCGGTCGTGATCTCGACGGTGCTGTCGCTATCGGGCGGCGCCGTGCTTCGGGCCGATCCGGTCTATTCCGGCATGGCCTATCGTCAGGCAGTGGCTGAGCACGCCGCCGAGAATGACGCCCTTTCCGCCTTCTATCGCCAGCGCGACTACGCGCCGCTCTGGGTCGGGACCGACGGGGCAGAGCGGCGGCAGGCCCTGCTGTCGGTGCTGGAGCGCGCTGCGGATCACGGGCTGCCGGTCACGCGCCACGATGCCGGCGCGCTGGCCGAGGCGCTTCGGTCGGTGCGCAGCAACCGCGATCTGGGACGGGTGGAGGCGATGCTGAGCCGCGCCTTTCTGGCCTACGCACGCGACGTCGAAACCGGTGTACTGGTTCCGTCGCAGGTCGATTCGGGCATCGTGCGCGAGGTGGCGCGGCGCGACCCGGAGCGCCTGTTGTCAGATTTCGCGGCCGCCGATCCCGGCGCTTTCCTGCGTGACCTGGCCCCCCGCAGCCCGGAATATGCCACGCTGATGCGCGAGAAGCTGCGTCTGGAAGAGGTGATCGCCGCCGGTGGCTGGGGGCCGACGGTGCGGGGCGGTGCGCTGCGTCCGGGCGACAACGGGCCGGGCGTCGTGGTGCTGCGCAACCGGCTGATCGCGATGGGCTACCTGTCCCCCAGTGCGGTGCGCGACTACGACGCGGCGATGTCGCAGGCGGTGCAGCAGGCGCAGATCGACCACGGCTTGACCGCGGACGGCGTCGCCGGCGAGGGCACCCTGGCCGAGATCAACCGCGCCCCCGAGGAGCGGCTGAAATCGGTGATCGTCGCGATGGAGCGCGAGCGCTGGATGAACAAGGATCGCGGCCAGCGCCACATCTGGGTGAACCTTACGGATTTCAGCACAAAGATCATCGACGACGGCAAGGTCACGTTCGAAACCCGCGCGGTCATCGGCGCCTCCGACCCGGCCAAGCGCACGCCGGAGTTTTCGGACCTGATGACCTATATGGAGGTGAATCCCGACTGGACGGTGCCGCGCGGCATCATCGGGCGCGACTACCTTCCCCGGTTGCAGCGCAACCCCGGCGCGCTGGGGCATCTGCAGGTGCTGGACAGCCGCGGCCGGGTGATCCCGCGCAGCCGGATCGACTTCACTGCCTATTCGGCGCGCAGCTTCCCGTTCACGCTGCGGCAGGCGCCGGGGCCGTCGAATGCGCTGGGCACGGTGAAATTCATGTTCCCCAACCCCTACGCGATCTATCTGCACGATACCCCCGACCGGCACCTGTTCGCCCGCGAAAGCCGCGCCTATTCCAACGGTTGCGTGAGGCTGAACGACCCCCACGATTTCGCCTACAGGCTGCTGGAGCGGCAGGAGGCCGATCCGGCGGGGGTGTTCCAGGCGACGCTGCGTTCCGGGCGGCAGACGCGGCTGAACCTTGAGACGCCGGTGCCGATTCATCTGGTCTACCGCACCGCGTTCTCGTCGCCGAAGGGCAAGATGAACTATCGCCGCGACGTCTATGGCCGGGACGCCCGGATTTTCGACGCCCTGTCCCGCGCCGGGGTGGTTTTGCCCGACCAACGCAGCTAGAACCCGATCCGGGCGGCAGAGCGCCGCCCGACGGGGGCGCGCCATGAGCCATTCCATCACCGAGATCGCCGCCGCATTGGGTGCACGGGCCGAGGGCGAGACCGCCCTGCGCATCACCCATGCCGCCGAACCGGCAAGCGCCACACCCGACGCGCTGGCACTGGCGATGGACCCGAAATATGCCGAGGGGCTGAAGGCGGGGCAGGCGCGGGCGGCGATCCTGTGGGATGGCGCCGACTGGCAGGCGCTGGGGTTGAAGGCCGCGATCTACGTGCCGCGCCCGCGCTATGCCATGTCGGGCCTGACGCGCTTTCTCGATCCCGGCCCACAGATCGCGCCGGGCACCCACCCCAGCGCAATCGTTGATCCGGCGGCCCAGATCGGGGCCGGGGCCGCCATCGGCCCGCTGGTGGTGATCGGTGCCGGCGTGCGGATCGGCGCAAACGCCCGCATCGCCAGCCATGTCAGCATCGCCGAGGGCGCGCGGATCGGCGACGACGCCCTGATCCTTCAGGGCGTGCGGATCGGCGCGCGGGTGCAGATCGGCGACCGCTTCATCGCCCAGCCCGGTGCAGTCGTCGGCTCGGACGGGTTCTCGTTTGTCACGCCCGAGAAATCGGGGGTGGAGCAGGTGCGCGAGTCCCTGGGCGCGCGCGTGGCGATCCTCGCGCAGAGCTGGACCCGGATTCACAGCCTTGGCGCGGTCACCATCGGCGACGATGTGGAGATCGGCGCGAACACAACGATCGACCGCGGCACTATCCGCGACACCACCATCGGATCGGGCACCAAGCTCGATAACCTGGTTCACATCGGTCACAACGTGCAGGTGGGTCGCGACTGCCTGCTGTGCGGTCAGACGGGAATCGCGGGCTCCGCGCGGATCGGCGACCGGGTGGTCATGGCGGGCCAATGCGGCGTGAACGACAACATCTTTGTCGGCGACGATGTGGTGGCGGGCGGATCGACCAAGATCTTCACAAACGCTCCCTCGGGCCGCGTGCTTCTGGGCTCGCCGGCGGTGAAGATGGAAACTCAGATCGAGATCAACAAGGGCCTGCGCCGCCTGCCGCGCCTGTTTCAGCAGGTCGCGGAGTTGCAGAAAGCGGTTTTCAACCGCAGCGGCAACGACTAAATCAGCCCCGGCAAAGGAGAGTCACCGATGGCTGACGCCGTGAAGGACCGTGTGATCGCAATCATTGCCGAACAGGCGGTTCTCGACGTGGCCGACGTGCGCATGGACGCCACATTGGAAGAGCTGGGAATCGACAGCCTGGGCCTGGTGGAAAGCATCTTCGCGATCGAGGAAGCCTTCGACATCTCGGTTCCGTTCAATGCAAACGAGCCGCACCACAGCGAGTTCGACATCTCGTCGGTCGCGGCCATCGTCGCGGCGGTCGAGAAGCTGGTGGCGGAACAGAAGGCCGGATGAAGCGCGTCGTCATCACCGGCGCCGGCACCGTCAACGCGCTGGCCCATGACGTTCCCGGCACCTTGCAGGCCTTCCGAGAGGGGCGCTGCGGCATCGGCGATCTGGATGTGCGCGACGTGGATCGCCTGTCGATCAAGATCGGCGCGCAGGTCCGGGACTGGGAGCCCGAGGTTCACTTCAACCGCCAGCAGATCTCGCTTTACGACAAGTTCACCCAGTTCACCCTGCGCGCGGCCTTCGAGGCACTGAACCAGGCGGGCCTCACCTTCGATGACGGGCTGGCCTACAACTCCGGCGTGGTGCTGGGTACAGCGGCGGGCGGGGTGAACACCTGGGACGAGAACTATCGCACCGTTTATGAAGAGGGGAAGAACCGCGTTCATCCCTTCGTCGTGCCGAAGCTGATGAACAACGCCGCAGCCAGCCACGTCAGCATGGAGTTCAACCTGAAGGGGCCGTCCTTCACCGTCGCCACGGCTTGCGCCAGTTCCAACCACGCGATGGGGCAGGCGTTCTGGATGATCCGGCAGGGCACCGCGCAGGTGATGATCACCGGCGGATCGGAATCGATGCTGTGCTTTGGCGGGATCAAGGCTTGGGAAGGGCTGCGGGTGATGTCGCGCGACGCCTGCCGCCCGTTTTCCGCCAACCGCAACGGCATGGTGCAGGGCGAGGGAGCGGCGATCTTCGTCTTCGAGGAATACGAGCACGCCAGGAAGCGTGGCGCCGAAATCCTGGCCGAGGTGGTGGGATTCGCCATGACCTCGGACGCGGGCGATATCGTCATGCCCTCGGCCCAGGGGGCAGAGCGCGCGATCACGGGGGCATTGCGCGATGCGCGGCTGAACCCGGAGCAGGTAGGCTATATCAATGCCCATGGCACGGGCACCGCGGCCAACGACAAGACCGAATGCGCCGCCGTGGCCCATGCCTTCGGCCATCACGCCGACGACCTGATGATCTCGTCCACCAAGTCGATGCACGGGCACTTGATCGGCGGCACCGGCGCGGTGGAACTGCTGGCGTGCATCATGGCGCTCCGCGACGGCGTGATCGCCCCCACCATCGGCTACGAGGAACCGGACCCCGAATGCGCCCTCGACGTGGTCCCGAACGAGGCGCGCGAGGCGAAGGTCGAGGTGGCCCTGTCGAACGCCTTTGCCTTCGGCGGGCTGAACGCGGTTCTGGCTCTGCGACGGGTCTAGGCGCCGGTCATCCCGCCGCGTCGGGCGTGTCCACGGTTAAAGTCCAGTGAACAAGAATCGCGATTTCTTTTGGAAACAATGACTTGAGATTCCGTCCACGCGTGGACACCCCGTCAGGAGGGGGTGAAGCGCAGCGAGAGGCAAGACATCCCCCCGTCCAGCTTCGCACACTCGCTGTTCCCGATCTCGCGGACGTTGTAGCCCGCCGCATCCAGCTTCTCGGCTGTCTTCGGGAATCCTTCCGGCATCAGGACCAGATCATTGAACCGCACCGTATTCGCGGCCGCTTCCTCGCCCTCGGCCGTGTGAATCACCCGGTACCCCCCGAAGCAGCCCGTGGCATCGAGCAGAGGGGTGGCGAGAATCGTCTCGCCATCCAGCAGCGAACAATCGGTCTTGAAGTGAAGCACGCCCGGCGGTGTCTCGACCTCCCGCAGCCGATATCCCCAGGGCTCGACAATATCCCGCAGCGCGGCGATTCCCGCCGCATTGGTCCGCGCCGACCGTCCGACCAGAATCTCCCGCTCCGTCGTCAGGATGTCGCCCCCTTCGATGAAGCCTGGCGCAGGGATCTCGGCCACCGTCGAGTAGAACTGGCGCAGAACCGGAGCCATGACTGCCGCCTCACCCAGCCGCGACGGCGCACCGGGCCGCATCACGACCGCGCCCTCTGGCAGGCAGAGAGCGGTGTCCTCCACGAACAGGGCGTCGGGAAAATCGTCGAGCGGCGGCAGTTCGATCACCTCGGCCCCCGTCGCGCGCAGGGCAGCCGCATAGTCGGCATGATGCCGCGACATGAGGTCGAGATCGGGCGTCCCGGTGTCCACTGCGCGCAGCCCGCGCGGGACAGAAGGCCCCGGACGACGTGTGATCGCATGGGTAAAACGAAACGATCTGTCAGACATGCGTGCCTCCCACTTTGATTCTGCCATAGCGCGCGCCATTCCAGACGACCAGCCCTTGGCCGTAATGGACTTCGAGTCGCGATTCGAGGCGGAATCGATCAGCGGGCTCGACCGATTCTGCCCACGGCCAGCTGCGCAGGGAAGTAGGCCGGGCACCCGAGGGACCTCCGGTGGCGGTTGCTCAGGATGACGCTGCCCGAAATTGCCTGTAAATCAGCAGTAGAGGCACCTTTTCCGGCAACGACGGCGTGCTGCTCGCCCTTCGTCCCGCCCGGCTGCGAGATTTTTGACAAAGGCTCTTGCGCACCGCGGAGCCACGACGTATATCCACATTCCTCGGCAGCGGGCACCAAGCCTGAACCGGGCAGACAGCAGGAAACAGCAGGCGGGCGCGCCAAGTCTAAAGGCGCTACGCTCTGTTTTTGTCGCGGTCGCGCTCTTTGACATAGTATACTTCATGAAGGGGTATGCGGGTGGTTTGGCTGTTTCGGCGGTTGGATGCTTGCATATCGGCCCATTAGGTTTTCGGAC
>JAWLCA010000009.1:0-128378 GCA_041687395.1 Paracoccaceae bacterium
AGGCGCTCGGTGATATCTGCCGCATGTTCACGCCAGATGAGTGCTGGAACTACTTCCGTGCCGCCGGGTATGTCTCAAGTTAAAACAGAAGCGCTTTAAGATCCGGTTAACGCCACTGGGGATAGGTATTCAAATCAACGTGTTGCGGGTGTGTCCAGATTTGGACATCTCGAAGGCGCGGCGGTCGCGCACCGTCACGGGCCGTCAGATGATCGCGTGCCGCACGCGTGCCGAGACCCATTCCGACACGACCACGGTGCCCAGGATCGCCAGGATGATCAGCGTCACCTGCGGCCAGGCCAGGGTGTTCAGGCTCGCCTGAAGCTGAACCCCGATCCCGCCCGCGCCGACCAGGCCCAAAATCGCGCTTTCACGGATGTTGATGTCCCAGCGGAATACGCTGATTCCGTAGAATGTGGGCAGCACTTGCGGCACGATCCCGTAGTTCAGGATCTGTGCCTGGCTTGCGCCCGTGGCGGTGATCGCCTCGATCTGGGTCTCGTCGGTCTCCTCGATCGCCTCGTAGAGCAGCTTGCCGATGAACCCGACCGACCGGAACGCGATGGCAAGGATCCCGGCCAGCAGTCCCGGACCCAGGATCGAGACCAGCAGCAGCGCCCAGATCAGCGAGTTGATCGAGCGGGTGGCGACGATGCAGAACAGTGCGAAGGGTCGCAGGATCAGCTTTGACGGGGTGGTGTTTGACGCCGCCAGGAACGCCAGCGGCACGGCCATCATGATGCCCAGAAGCGTGCCCAGCGTGGCGATGTTGATCGTGTCCCAAAGCGGCGCCCAGAGCCGCGACATGTATTCCCACCGGGGCGGCCACGCGCGGCTGGCCAGATCTGC
Organism: Paracoccaceae bacterium; assembly: GCA_041687395.1. GTDB lineage: Bacteria > Pseudomonadota > Alphaproteobacteria > Rhodobacterales > Rhodobacteraceae > JAWLCA01. Next base: position 850 of record JAWLCA010000009.1, read on the forward strand.
GGCGGCCGTCGGCGCGTCATAGACGAAGACCCACATTGTCCGCGCCGTCATCAGGTTCCAGCAATAGACGAACAGCGCCACCAGCAGGATCCAGAAGCACCAGAGCACCAGCCGCGACAGCGGCGTGCGATGGGTCCAGACGGTGCGGTGGGTGACAGGGTCGGACAGTGTCATTTCACCCACTTCCGCAGATGGCTGGAGGAATATTCGGCGACCATCACGATCGCGATGATGATCAGCAGCACCGCCCCCGCGCTGTCGTATTCGTAGCGAGACAGCGCGGTGTTCAGCGTCGCCCCGATGCCGCCCGCGCCGACGATCCCGATCACCGCGCTTTCGCGGAAATTGATGTCGAGCCGGTAGAGCGACAGGCCGATCAGCCGCGGCATCACCTGCGGCTGGATGGCATAGTTGATCAGCTGGAACCACGAGGCACCGGTGGCGCGGATCGCCTCGGCCTGGGATTCGTCGATGTCCTCGATATCCTCGGCCAGCAGCTTGCCGATGAAGCCGATGGTGGCAAAGGACAGTGTCAGGAACCCGGCAAAGGCGCCGAAGCCGAACAGCGCGACGAAAAAGATCGCCACGATGATCTCCTGCAGCGCGCGGCTGACCGCGATGATCCCGCGGCAGATCATGTAGATCCAGCGCGGCGCCAGGTTGCGCGCCGCCCCGATGCCGATGGGAACCGAGATCAGCACGCCCACCACGGTAGAGGTCAGGGTCATCGTCAGGCTTTCGATCAGCCCGGTCGAGATGTCGCGCCAGCGGGTGGTGAAATCGGGCTGCAGGAAGCCGGCGACAAAGCGGCGGCCCCGCTCCATCCCCTCCATCACGCGGGCCCAGTTCACCTCGACCGTGCTGAGGGCCAGGAACAGGTAGATCACTGCGCCGATGCCAAGGATGATCCGCCAGTGCCGCGACTTCACCAGCTGCGGCGGCCGGCGCCATGTGGTGGGGTAGGTGCTCACAGCGCGCTGACCATCTTCTGCGCCTGCGCGCGCTCTTCTTCCTCGGCGTCGGCATCCTCGGCCGCGCCCTTGCGCATCGCGGTCCAGTCCTCTTCGCCGTAGATCTGGGTCAGCACCGTTTCGCTCAGTTGCGACGGCGGGCCGTCGAACACCACCCGGCCGGCCTGCAGGCCGATGATCCGGTCGGCGAACTGCTGCGCCAGCACCACGTCATGGATGTTGATGATGGCAGGCAGCTCCGCCTCGCGGCAAATCTCGACGATCAGGCGCATGATCTGGCGGCTGGTCTTGGGATCGAGGCTCGCGGTCGGCTCGTCGATCAGCAACAGCTCGGGATCCTGCGCCAGCGCGCGGGCGATCCCCACCCGCTGCCGCTGACCGCCCGACAGCGCATCGGCGCGCTTGTCGACGTGATCCTTCAGCCCCACCCGGTCCAGCAGGCGGTAGGCCTTGGCGATATCCGCTCCGGGAAAGCGGCGGGTGAAACTGCGCCAGAAACCGACATAGCCCAGTCGCCCCGACAGAACGTTTTCCATCACCGTCAGGCGTTCGACCAGCGCGTATTCCTGAAAGATCATCCCGATCCGCCGCCGCGCCTTGCGCAGATCGCCGGTGCCCATCCGGGTCAGGTCCACGTCATTCAGCTTCACGCTGCCCGAACTGGGCTCTACCAGCCGGTTGATGCAGCGGATCAGGGTCGACTTGCCCGCGCCCGAAGGGCCGATCAGCCCGACCACCTGCCCCTTGGGCACGGTGAAGCTGACATCCGTCAGCGCCTTGTCGCCCGTCTTGTAGACCTTGGTCAGTTTCTCGACGCTGAGCATCCCGTCCCCCGGAAAACATCAGGGCAGGCGGGGCTGCCCCGCCTGCCCGTTGTCATCTCTGCCGTATCAGTTGCAGGTGTACTGTACGCCCATCGCGGCATCGATCTCGCGGATGACGGCCCAGTTGTCCTTGAACGTGATCGGGATGAACTGCGCCTCGCCCGAACGTTCGAACTCTTCCATCAGCGAGGTGCCTTCCCAGTCGAAGCTGAAGAATGCCTCCTGGATCTTCTCCTGCAGTTCCGGGGTCAGGTTGTGGGCGACGCCGTAGCCGGTGGTCGGGAAGGTGTCGGACTGGAAGATGACGACCAGCTGATCCTCGGTCACCACCTCCCGGTCCAGCATTCGGGCCTTGACCGAGTTCGCGATCGCGGCTGCATCGTAGTCCTTGTTCGCGACACCGAGGATCGAGTTGTCGTGGCCACCCGAAAACGCCGGGGTGAAGTCGCGCTCGGCCTCAAGCCCGTAGTTCGCGGACAGGATCGCCGAGGGCGCCTTGAACCCCGAGTTCGAGGTTTCCGAGGTGAAGGCCACCGTGCGGCCTGCCAGATCCTCGACCTTCTCGATGCCCGATCCGGGGTAGGTGATGATCTCCATCTCGTATCCGAACGATCCGTCGGCTGCGGCCATCATCGCAAAGGGGCGCAGCCCGGCGCAGGCCACGGCCAGCGGGTTCGACCCGGTGTTGAAGCCCGCGACGTGCAGGCGGCCGGCGCGCATCGCCTCGATCTGGGCGGCGTTCGACTGGACGGGGAAGAACTGCACCGGCTTGCCGGTCACCTCGCTCATGTGGTCCAGGAAAGGCGCCCAGACATCGGCATAGACCGCCGGATCCTCGACCGGGGTATAGGCGAAGATCAGGGTCGAGGGATCGACCAGCTGCGCCGGATCGGTCGGGATGTCCGCGATCAGGTCGCCGTCGGCGTCGGTATAGCGGCTGTCGAGTTCGAACGCGGCAGCAGGCAACGCGATCAGCGCCGCCAGAGAGACTGTCGTGAGATACCGGAAGGTCATCAGGGACTCCTGTGTCAGGTGCGAAAGACCCCGCTCGCCTATGGCCTGCGGATGACGCCAGCTTAACGGCATTGTGACAATTCGGTAAACAGCGCTGTAGCGGTTCAATGCGACCTCTTTACAAAACTAGAAAAATAGGTGTATGTAATAGTTATGGCTCAGGATTCATCCTCTCAGGCCGCCATGGTCCGCGCGCTGTCGGCGCTCGGGCACGATGCGCGGCTGTCGATCTTCCGGCTTCTGGTCCGCGCAGGCGACGACGGGTTGATCGTGGGCGAGATCGGCGCGCATCTGGCTCTGCCGCCGTCGACGCTTGCGCATCACCTGACCGCGCTGGTCGATGCGGGGTTGGTGGTGCAGGAACGACGCGGGCGCGAGGTGGTGAACCGCGCCGATTTCGGCACCATGCGCCGCACGGTGGACTATCTGACCCGCGAGTGCTGCACCGGCGTGCCCCGCGCCGCAGGGACGGCCGCATGATCTTTTTTTGGACCGAATGAAACCATAAATCCGGAGATATGGAAATGACGGACCTGCCCCTTCGCCCCGCCCCGTGGCCGCCCCGGATTGCACTCTATCTCTGGCTGCGGCAGCGGGTCTGGCTCGCGTCGGGCCTGATTCTTGCGCTGGTCGCGCTTTGGGATCTTGGGCAGGCGCGGGCGTCGCTGGACTTCGCGATGGGCGCACTGGCCGGGACCGCGCCGTTCCTGGTGCTGTCGATCCTGGTCGCGGCCTGGGCCGGGGCGACGGGCGCCGACAACCTGATCGCGCGGGCCTTCACCGGCTCGCCGCTGGTAATGGTAGGGCTGGCGGCGCTGGCCGGCGCGCTGTCGCCGTTCTGTTCCTGCGGGGTGATTCCGCTGATCGCGGCGCTGCTGGCGATGGGGGTGCCCCTGTCGGCGGTGATGGCGTTCTGGCTCGCCTCGCCGGTGATGGACCCGTCGATGTTCGTGCTCACGGTGGGCGTCCTGGGCGCCGATTTCGCGGTCGGCAAGACGCTGGCCGCGATCGGCCTTGGCGTGATGGGCGGGCTGGTCGTCCATGCCCTCACCCGCATCGGCGGGCTGGAGGCGCCACTGCGCGCGGGGATCGGCAATGGCGGCTGCGGCGGGGCACGGGTGCGTGCGCCCAGACCCGTGGTCTGGCGCTTCTGGACCGAGTCCGAGCGCCGCGCTCGCTTCGGACGCGAGGCGCTGTCGATCACCCTGTTCCTGGTCCGGTGGCTGTTCCTCGCGTTCCTGCTGGAAAGCCTGATGCTGGTCTTCGTGCCCGCACAGGCCGTGACCGCGCATCTGGGCGGCACCGGGCTCGGCCCCATCGCGGTGGCGACCGTCGCCGGCGTGCCCGCCTATCTGAACGGCTACGCCGCGCTGCCGCTCGTCGGCGGGCTGATCGGGCAGGGCATGGCGCCGGGGGCGGGCATGGCGTTCCTGGTGGCGGGCGGCGTCACCTCACTGCCGGCCGCGCTGGCCGTCTGGGCGCTGGTCCGGCCGCGGGTCTTTGCGCTCTACATCGGGCTGTCGCTCGCCGGGGCTTTCGCCGCAGGTCTGGCCTTCCAACTCTGGTCGGTGCTGTGATGGCGCAATTCCGCGACGCAAGCATCCGGGGATTATTACCGGGCTCAGCCATGGGTTGACCGCCGTCGGGGGCTTCCCTCGCCCATCGCGCCGCGCTATGCCGCGCCCATGGGGGACACGCTGACCGCGCTCTATGACCGGATGGTGGCCGAGGGCGCGATCCGCCCCGATCCCGCCCAGCGGGCCGTTCTGCCGAAACTGCAGTCGATCCGCGACTGGCTGGAGGCGCAGGCCCCTCGGCCCAAGGGTCTGCGCGGCCTCTTCGCCCGCCCGCCCGCGCCGCCGCGCGGCCTCTATCTCTGGGGCGGGGTGGGGCGCGGCAAGTCGATGCTGATGGACCTGTTCATCGCCAACCTGGGGATCGAGGGCAAGCGCCGCGTCCATTTCCACGCCTTCATGCAGGAGATCCACGCCGGCATGACGGCCGCACGCAAGCGCGGCGTCACCGATGCCCTCGCCCCCGTCGCCGACGCCGTGGCCGAGACGACGCGCTGCCTCGCCTTCGATGAGATGCAGATCTCCGACATCACCGACGCGATGATCGTCGGCCGGCTGTTCGAACGGCTGTTCGCGGCCGGGGTGGTGATCGTCACCACCTCGAACCGGCCGCCCGATGACCTTTACAAGAACGGGCTGAACCGCGCGCTGTTCCTGCCCTTCATCGACCTCATCAAGCAGCGGATGGAGGTGGTGGAGCTGGAATCCGCCACCGACTACCGCCAGCACCGGCTGGCGGGCGCGCAGGTCTGGTTCGCCCCGGCCACAGGCGCGCGCCCCGCGATGGATGCGATCTGGACCGATCTCACCGGCGGCGGCGCGGCCCAGCCGCTGGTTCTGAAGCTGCAGGGACGTGAAACCGTGATCCCCGCCTTCCTGAACGGCGTGGCGCGCGCGACCTTCTGGGAGCTTTGCGGCCGCCCGCTCGGCCCCGCCGACTACCTCGCCCTTGCCGAGGCCGTGCGCGTCCTGATGATCGAGGATATCCCCCGCCTCTCGGCCGCCAACTACAACGAGGCGAAGCGCTTCGTCACCCTGGTGGATGCGCTTTACGAGGCGCGCGTGCGCGTGGTGGCCTCCGCCGCCGACGAGCCCGAGAAGCTGTATATCGAGGGCGCGGGCACCTTCGAATTCGAACGCACCGCCAGCCGCCTGCGCGAGATGCAGGCCGCCGACTGGGGCGGCTGAGGCGTCCCCGGCCCATGCGCCGCGCCCAAGCCGCACCCCATCCTCTTTCCTCTGCGCACATGCCGGCCTAACCTGCGCCGCCAACAGGGGACCGCCATGACCGATACCGACCACGTCACCACCCATCAGGCCGAAGACGATGCCCGCAACGAGGCCATCCTGATCCACGTCGACGGCGCGCTGAAACCCCGCGACCAGGCCCTCGTCTCGGTCTACGATTCCGGCTTCATGCTGGGTGACGGCGTTTGGGAGGGCCTGCGCCTCTACAACGGCCGCTGGGCGTTCCTCGACGACCATATCGCCCGCCTGTTCGAGGCGGCAAAGGCCATCGACCTCGATATCGGCCGTACGCCCGATCAGGTGGTGCAGGCGTTGGAGGAGACGCGCAAGGCAAACGGCATGGAAACCGACGCCCACGCCCGGCTGATGGTCACCCGCGGGGTAAAGCACCGCCCGTTTCAACACCCCTCGCTGTCCCGCTCCGGCCCCACCTTCGTCATCATCATGGAACACTCGCGCCCCAAGATCCCGCGCCCGATCCGGCTGGCCACCGTGCCCCACATTCGCGGCCTGCCGATGAGCCAGGACCCGAAGCTCAATTCCCACTCCAAGCTCAACTGCATCCTCGCCTGCATCGCCGCAGAAAAGGCGGGGGCCGACGAGGCGCTGATGCTGGACGTGCATGGCTTCGTGAACACCACCAACGCCTGCAACTTCTTCATCGTGCGGCGGGGGCAGGTGTGGACCAGCACGGGCGACTACTGCATGAACGGGATCACCCGGCAAAAGGTGATCGACCTCTGCCGCCAGAACGACATTCCGGTGTTCGAGCGGAACTTCTCCCTCGTCGATACCTATTCCGCAGACGAGGCGTTCCTGACCGGCACCTTCGGCGCGCAGACGCCGGTGGGCAGCATCGACGGCCGGCAGATCGGCACCGGGCAGATGGGGCCGATGACGGCGCGGATCCGCGACCTTTACAAGCAACTGGTGGGCGCATGAGCGTTGCGCGAACGGGCTGTGGTGCGAACGGGGGTGCTATACGGATGCTGGCGCAATGCTGGCACGATGCTGGCGGGTTTCCGGCAGGGGGAGTCCGATGAACATCTCCATGTGGTCCGGCCCGCGGAACCTCTCCACCGCGATGATGTATGCCTTCGCCGCCCGCGGCGATTGCGCCGTGTGGGACGAGCCGTTCTATGCCGCCTACCTGAAGAAAACCGGCCTCGACCACCCGATGCGCGATGCGATCCTGGCCGCGTACGACGCCGATCCCGCCCGCGTGGCCGCTGCCTGCGCAGGTGCTGCGCCCGATAGAAAAATTCATTTTTATCAGAAGCATATGGCCCAGCACATGGTGCCCGGCATGCCGCTGGACTGGGCCGATGCGGTCACCAACGTCTTCCTGATCCGCCACCCCGCCCGCGTCGTGGCCAGCTACGCGAAAAAGCGCGAAGGCCCGACCGAGGATGACCTCGGCTTCCGCCGCCTGGCCGAACTGTTCGACCGCTTCGCCACCCGCCAGGGCCGCGCCCCCGTGGTGATCGACAGTACCGACATCCGCGCCAACCCCACGGAGATGCTGGAAAAGCTCTGCCGCGCGCTGGAAATCCCCTTCACCGAAGCCATGCTGCACTGGCCCCCCGGCCCCAAACCCCACGACGGCGCCTGGGCGCCGCACTGGTACAACGCCGTCCACCGCTCCACCGGCTTCGAAGGCGCCGAGGGCCCGTTGCCCGACCTCCCCCACGCCTACGCCGATCTGACCCGCGCCTGCCTGCCGCACTACGAGGCCCTGCGCGCCCACGCGCTTTAACCACGCCCGGAAATCCTTGCCGCGCCGTGCAGAATTCGTTTGCCTGACCGGCCCGGCGTCGCTTACCTTAACAAAAGGTTAACACGTGCCGCGGTCTCTGCCGATTCTGGCAGCGTTTTAGGGAGAGGTTGGATGAGAGGAATTAGTCTTGCCATACTGGCTGGGTTGCTGATCGCAGGTGCAGCGCCGATTGCGGCGAACACGTTCATTGTTGAATACGAATATACCGACTATCACTATGTTTATACTCCAAACCCACACGCGACTTGGTATGTGTACTCGGAAGCTGATCCCGAGAATGTCATCGAACTTGGACGGCGTGACTCTTCACCTAGCATGTACATTTGGATGGGCTTGCCCGGGGTATATCCCAGTTATCTGGCAGGGAGCACCGTCAATTTCACCGACATGGAGGACGAACGTGATGAGTGGATCACTGAGCTAGATGTCCCTGGTAAAGATACTGGTGCGCCTCATTATATCTACGGTGGCACCTTCGACCCGAGCGACAGTGAATATTCTGGAACCGCAATAACGGGAGGATATGTCGAGTTTGACCACGATATGAACATTGCGAGTTGGCAAATTCAGACGGGATTTTATGATTATTTCTTCGCTAGCGGCAGCATCGGCACGGACGGCAGCGAATTCTTCAATGACTACAGCCCAACGACAGGCCTGTATGAGGAACTCTTCGGTGAGCCACCCGATTCACCCGAGTCCACGCTACTATGGTATTATAGTGATTTGGGAGGCACTTGGGAGCGAACAAGATACGCAGCTTATGATTTTTACATGTTGGATTATCTGGATCAATGTTGCGAACCGGAAATTCTGTCGACCTTCATTCCCCGAAACACCGGCGGTGGCATCAATCCCAACCCCGGCGACCTCGGCGGTGGTGGCGGATTGCCCGGCCCGGTGCCCCTGCCCCCCTCGCCGGTCCCGCTGCCCGCCTCGGTCCTGCTGCTTTTCTCGGGCCTCGGCGCGCTGGGCGCGGGCGGCCTCTGGCGGCGGCGCCGGGCGCTGGGCTGACCGCAAACGCGACCTTCTGAAACGCGAACGGGGCGCCGGTTGGCGCCCCGAATGATTTCGTCTAGGTTAGCAGAAAGGCGAAATCCAGCGATTTCAGTCAGTTGAGTTTTCGTGCACGCGTGCACATCACCCCTTCAGCCGCGCATTCCGCGTCGCGATCAGCTTCAGCCGCAGCGCGTTCAGCCGGATGAACCCGGCCGCATCCTTCTGGTCATAGGCCCCTGCATCGTCCTCGAAGGTCACATGCGCCTCGCTGTAAAGCGAATGATCCGACCACCGCGCCACCGTCCGCGCCGACCCCTTGTAAAGCTTCACCCGCACCGTCCCGGACACATGCTCTTGGCTGCGGTCGATCGCCGCCTGCAGCATCTCGCGCTCCGGGCTGAACCAGAACCCGTTGTAGATCAGCTCCGCATAACGCGGCATCAGGCTGTCCTTCAGATGCCCCGACCCCGCATCCAGCGTGATCTGCTCGATCCCGCGGTGCGCCTCCAACAGGATTGTCCCGCCGGGAGTCTCATACAGGCCACGCGACTTCATGCCCACAAAGCGGTTCTCCACCAGATCGAGCACCCCGATCCCGTGCTTGCCGCCCAACTCGTTCAGCTTGGTCAGGATCGTGGCCGGGCTCATCGCCTCGCCGTTGATCGCCACGGCATCGCCCTTCTCGAAGGTGATCTCCACCATCTCGGGCATGTCGGGCGCGTGCTCTACCGGAACCACCCGCTGCAACACGAACTCGGGCGCCTCCTGTGCCGGATCTTCCAGCACCTTGCCCTCGGATGAGGTATGCAGCAGGTTCGCATCGACCGAAAACGGCGCCTCGCCCCGCTTGTCCTTGGCAATCGGGATCTGGTGCTGCTCGGCGAATTCCAGAAGCTTTGTGCGGCTGGTCAGATCCCATTCCCGCCACGGCGCGATCACCTTGATCGCCGGGTCCAGCGCATAGGCCGCCAGTTCGAACCGCACCTGGTCGTTGCCCTTGCCCGTCGCCCCGTGCGCCACGGCATCGGCCCCGGTCTCATGCGCGATCTCGACTAGCCGCTTGGAAATCAACGGCCGCGCGATGGAGGTGCCCAGCAGATACAGCCCCTCATAGACCGCATTCGCCCGGAACATCGGAAAGACGAAGTCGCGCACGAACTCCTCGCGCACGTCTTCGATATAGATGTTCTCGGGTTTGATCCCCAGCAGTTCCGCCTTGGCACGCGCCGGCTCCAGTTCCTCGCCCTGGCCCAGGTCGGCAGTGAAGGTCACCACCTCGCAGCCGTATTCGGTCTGCAGCCATTTCAGGATGATCGATGTGTCGAGCCCGCCGGAATAGGCAAGGACGACTTTCTTGGGGGCGGACATCGGCGGCTCCTTCCGGGATCGGACAACGCTGCCGTCTATTGACTTTTCCGGAGCGCGACAAGGGCGGGCGGCTTGCCTTGCCCGCCATGCTGCCCGTATTGACGTCTGACCCCGCCGCTCCATGTCGGGGCAGGCCAGCTGGAGGGGTGCATGACCGATTTCGCACAGTCCGCGCAGGAGGCGGCGCAGGAGGCGGCGCAGGCGATGCGCGCGCTGTTCGACCCCACGCCATTGCAGCGCAACGATCACCTGTCGGCCCGGTATGACGCCGAGATCTGGCTGAAGCGCGAGGATTTGACGCCGGTGCGGTCCTACAAGATCCGCGGCGCTTTCAACGCGATGCGCAAGGTGATCGACCGGCAAAGCCACTTCGTCTGCGCCAGCGCCGGCAACCACGCCCAGGGTGTGGCCTTCGCCTGCCGCCATTTCGGCGCGCGCGGCACCATCTTCATGCCGGTGACGACCCCCCAGCAAAAGATCGACAAGACCCGCATCTTCGGCGGCGACGCGATCGAGATCGTCCTGACCGGCGACTATTTCGACCAGACCTTGGCGGCGGCGCAGACCCATTGCGCGCGCGAAGGGGCGCATTTCCTGTCGCCCTTCGACGACGCCGACGTGATCGAGGGGCAGGCGAGCGTGGCCGTCGAACTTCTGGAGCAACTGGGCCGTGCGCCCGACATGGTGGTGCTGCCGGTGGGCGGCGGCGGGCTTTCTGCCGGGGTGACGCGCTATCTGTTACAGGCGGCGCCGCAAACAGCCTTCCGGTTCATCGAGCCTGCGGGCGGAATGAGCCTGCGCGCCGCGCTCGACCGGGGAGAGCCGATAACGCTGCCGCAGGTCAACAGTTTCGTCGACGGGGCCGCCGTCGGCCGCATCGGCGATCTGACATTTCGCCATCTCTCGGGCGTCGATCCCGCCCATGTGCTGGCCGCGCCCGAAGACCGGATCTGCACCACCATGCTGGAAATGCTGAACGTCGAGGGCATCGTGCTGGAACCGGCGGGCGCGCTGGCTGTCGATGCACTGCCCGATCTGGCCGAGGAAATCCGGGGCCGGACCGTGGTCTGCGTCACCTCGGGCGGCAACTTCGATTTCGAGCGGCTTCCGGAAGTGAAGGAACGCGCGATGCGCTATTCCGGGTTGAAGAAGTACTTCATCCTGCGGATGCCCCAGCGTCCCGGCGCGCTACGCGACTTTCTGCAAATGCTGGGTCCGGACGATGACATCGCGCGCTTCGAATACCTGAAGAAGTCGGCACGGAACTTCGGGACCGTTCTGATCGGAATCGAGACAAAGCGCCCGGAAAGCCTGCCCATTCTCTACGCCAGAATGGAAGAAGCAGGTCTGTCCTATCGCGACATCACGAATGACGAGACGCTGGCGTCTTTCCTGATCTGACCGGCAAAGGCCAAAGCGTCAGGCGACCGAGGACAACCCCCGGCTGCACCCCATCTCCTGTACGCCGCCGAGAAAGGTGCTGCGCGAAGTCCTGTAGCACTCCTGAATCGCGACAAGATCGACCGTCCCGCCGCTGCCGTCGCGGGCCGCCGTCTCGCCGCTTTGACACAGGCGCGCAAAGGCGTCGAAGCCCAGATTCAAGGCACTGCCCTTCAGAAAGTGCAGATCCTCTTCCAATGTCGCAGAGGTGTCAGGATGGAGCCGTGCAATGGCCGCGTCCACTTCTTCAAGGAAAATCTCGACCAGGTCGCAGAAATCGTCGGGACCGACTTCTTCCCGCAGTTCTTCCAGCCGTGCCCAATCGATCATCCAAACCTCCGTCGACGGTACCCAAACCGCCAGAAACACACATAGGCTGCGGCCGTTTAACAGCTGGTAAGCCGCCGGTGCAGAAAGCACATCGAATTTTACGCTTTACGGGGCATTAAGCCGTGGATGGCACTCAGGGCGTCATTACCGCGAAAGGCGCCCCCTTTGCCACAGAGCCTGCCGACAAGACTGAACGCGCCCGCGGCCGAGGGCGCCGCTGGAATCCGGCGGGTGCTGATCGTCGATGACAGCCGCGTCCAGCGCAAGATCCTTGGCGCATCGCTGCGCCGCTGGGGCTTTGCCGTGCTGGAGGCTGGCGGCGGGGAAGAGGCGTTGGCGATCTGCGCCACTCGGTCGGTGGATCTGGTGCTGTCCGACTGGATGATGCCTGGCATGTCGGGGCCGGAATTCTGCCGCGCCTTCCGCGCATTGCCGCTGGAACATTACACCTACTTCATCCTGCTCACTTCGAAATCCGAAAAGAACGAGGTGGCCCTGGGCCTTGATGCCGGGGCCGACGACTTCCTGACCAAGCCCGTTCACCCCGAGGAATTGCGCGCCCGGATCGCGGCCGGCGAACGCATCCTGCGGATGGAGCGCGAGCTGAAGGAGAAGAACCGTCTGGTGACCGCGACGCTGGACGAGTTGAAGGCACTCTACGACTCGCTGGATCGTGATCTGCTTGAGGCGCGCAAGCTCCAGCAGTCGCTGGTGCGGGAACGTCATCGGGTCTTTGACGGGGGTGCCGTGTCGCTGCTGCTGCGGCCCAGCGGCCATGTGGGGGGCGATCTGGTCGGGTTCTTTCAGATCGACGCCGACCGCGTTGGCTTTTTCGCCATCGACGTCTCTGGCCACGGCGTCACCTCGGCCCTGCTGACGGCGCGCTTGTCGGCGCTGTTGTCCGGCAATTCGCCCGATCAGAACATCGCGATCGCCGGTGCCGAGGGCGGGCGCTACGTTGCCCGCTGCCCGGCCGAAGTTGCCGATCACCTGAACCGGCTGATGCTGGGCGACATCGAGACCGAACATTATTTCACGTTGCTCTACGCGGTGATTGATCTCCCGCTGGGACAGGTCACCATGGTTCAGGCCGGTCATCCGCATCCGGCGGTGCAACGCGCAGAAGGTGGTGTGGAGTTTCTGGGCACCGGCGGCCTTCCCATCGGACTGATCGCGGATGCCCGTTATGATCAGTTCTCGATCACCCTTGGGCCAGGCGACCGGCTGTTCCTGATGTCGGACGGCATCACGGAATGCACCAACCCCGCGGGCGTCGAACTGGGCGCTGACGGGGTGGAACGGATGATGATCCGCAATGCCGACCTGACCGGCACGTCGTTCCTCGAAACGCTGACCTGGGATCTGACACGCTGGGCCGACAACGAGGACTTCACCGACGACGTCTCCGGCGTACTGTTCGAATATGACGGCCCGCCACAGCCCGGCTGACGCGCGGAGTTTCGCTTAACCTTTGGTAAGGCTTCGTTAAGCCCTGTGTGGAATCCTGCAAAGATGCGGGAATTCCGTGCGGTTTTCATTGCGGAGCATGACCGATGAGCGTGATCCTTCCCCCAACGCCACAGACCATGGCGGGGCTGACAACGCGGCACGGGCCATTGGGCCCCGCCCCGCTTCATGCGGCCAGCATGGCCGGGCCAGTGGCCACGACGCAGCTGAAGCAGGCGGTGCGGCCTGTCGAGGGCCTGTCCAAGGTGAACGGGGCGGAGTTCGTTCCCGCGCAGAACCGAAAGGAACGGCCGGAGCCTGACGACCTTCTGGGGCCACGGCCAAGCTTCGCCGCCAATCTCCTCGATGCCCTGCCCGAAGAGTTGTATCCAGACCCCCGCGCCGATGCCGATGCCGCCAGTTCGCCCTTGGACGTTGAACTGATGCCCACGGACGACGCCTCGCAGGCGTTGCTGTCCGGGATGGAGGCCTTGCAGCCAGAGTATGCCGGGCAGCTGGACCTGCGGGTCTGACGCCGGTCAGTCGCGCGCACGCCTTCCGGTCCGCTGCGGGATCAGCCTGTGCGTCGCGGTGCCCAGGATAACCCCAAGCGCCACGCCCAGGGTGTTCGCGATGACGTCACCCCATTCCGCCTCGCGCCCGACCTGCGGCTGAATGAGTTCGATCAGGCCGCCGTAGCCGATGGCGAGCGGGGCAAGCCACAGCGCATGGCGCGGCCGCGCGATGACGGCGGGCAGGACCAGCGCCGCGAAGCTTGCGAAATGGTGCAGCTTGTCCACGCCCGACAGCGGCAAGGTCAGCTGTGGTACAGGCGTCAGGGTGCCGTAGGCGATGCTCACGGCTAGGATCGCGGTCAGCCACAGGGTCAGCCGTTCAGGGGAAAACTGCGTCATCGGACCTGTCTATCGGCAACGAGCCGGGCTGTCATCCGGGCCCGGTTCAATACCCGGTCATCTCCAGATACCCCCGGCCGCTGTGACTGCCCGAGATGCGGATCGGTCCTTCCCAATAAGCAAAGGTGGTGTCCATCCAGCTTTCCGTGTTCACCGGTTCGATCTGCACATCCAAGCCTGCGCCTTCGATCCTCCAGCGAACGGGGATCTCGCGTCCGGCCACACCGGCGGTTTCCAGGGGCGTGAACCGCAGCGCGCCGTCGGGCAGGGCCTCGGCCGTCCCGTCAGCCGCGATCGACGTGCCGATCGAGAAGGTGCCGGAATCGCTTCGGACCTGGGCGGCCATCAATCGGCTGCCATCGTCGAAGGTCAGCGCGAACCAGTCCCATCCGGTCTGATCGCCGTCAAGCGGTTGGCTGGACCATTCCCTGTCCAGCCAGCCTGTGCCGGTGACGGTCACGGGTCCGTCGGGCAAGATCAGCGTGCCCGACATCCGGTAGAACGGCTGAGAATAGTAGTGGCTGGCCTGACCGCCCCCTGCCTTGACCGAAAATCCCTGATCCCCATGCAGGACAAGCGCGCCCTCCGCCTTGGCGTCAAGGTCATAGGCAAAATCCGGCCCGCGCGCGGTAATGCGCACGCGATCAAATTGATCCGCACCCTCTGTCGCCGTTCCGATCATCTGCCAGTCGTCCAGCCAGGCCGCGAAAGGCTTGGCCACGACCCCGGCCTGTCCGATCCCGTCACGGGCGAATCTCTCTGCCGAGTGATGTGCCGTGGGTGTGGTAAGCCCTGCATGGGCCATCCAGATTTGTGGGCTGTCCCATCCCTCGCGCATTTCGGGCGCAAGCGCGGAGCGGAACAGCGTCCACTGGATGCCGTAATCAGTGCCGTCCGGCCCGGTCAGGTTGGCGGTCAGATACCACCATTCGATGCGGAACGCCGGGTGCGGGCCGTGATCGCGCGGAAACTCCAGCCGGGTCGTGGGATCGGGCAGCGCGAACTCGGGCACCTCGGCGCCGAGGCCCGCGAAGCCCTGTCCGCCCGCGCCCTGACCCAGCGCGGGTGTCGCCAACAGCAGGAACAGAAGCGACAGGCTAACGCGCATTGGCAAACACCCTCAGCAGGTCGGCCGGGGAAATGCGGGCCAGACGGCGCACCGGCAGGGCGGCGGCGACCAGCGTGGCAAGCAGCGCAAAAGCCCCCAGGATCGCCCAGTCGGACGGGAACACGAACATGGGCAGGCGCCAGCCAAATGCTTCGACATTGATCACGGCCAGCAGAACCCAGGCCAGCAGGAGCCCGACCGGCAAGGCAACCAGCGCCGTCATCGCGGCGAGCAGCAGCGTGCGCGCCAGTTCCAGCCGCGCCAGCCGTGCCCGCGTCAGCCCCATCGCCCAGACAGGCGCCAACTGGGGCAGGCGCATCCCCGAAAGTGTCGTCAGGCTGGCCAGCAGGGCCACTGCCGCCACGCCCAAGGTCAGCACGTTCAGTGCCGCCGTTACGGCAAAGGTTCGCTCGAAGATGCGCAGCGACAGCGCCTTGACGGCTGCCTGATCCTGCACCCGGTCGGGCGGCAGGTCGAACTCCTCGATCAGGGACCGGGCCAGTCGGGGGGCCTCCTCCTCGGAAACGCGGATCGCGTGCCCCAGACGCGGTGCGTCCGGGAACCAAGATACGAACAGATCGATCCCGACGATCGCCTGCCCTGTGGGATTGCCGTAATCGGAATAGACCCCCACCACCGGCAGCGTCGTGCCGCCGGGAAGAGCCACCGGATCACCGGCTGCCAACCCCTCGCGTCGGGCCAGCTGCTCGTTCACCAGTGCGCCGGTGCCATCGGCCAATCGCTCCCACACCTCCGGCAGGGCCGTCAGCAAGGGCCAGTTCTGGCGATAGGTCGCGTGGTCGGCCATCCCGTAGACGGTACCCGGCGCCCCGGCGACGGGCCCCTCCGTGCGCCAGACGGGAAGGACGGCATTGGCCCGGTCTGCGAGATAAGCGCGCAGGCGTGCGCCCTCGTCCTCGGTGCGCGCGGTGACGTAAAGCTCGGCCGCCAGCCGCTGATCCAGCCAGCCAGTGAAGGTCAGCCGAAAGCTCGATACCATCGTGCCGACGCCCACGTTTGCCGCCAGCGCCAGCATCAGCGCCATCAGCGCGAGGTTGAGGCCGGGAAGCTGTTGCCGGGTGTCGGCCAGAAACCATTCCGCCAAAACGCCCCGCGCGCGCTTCTCCGCCAGCGCCAAGGCAGCGTACAGCAGGACCGGCAGTGCCAGCGCGGCGGCAAGCAGCAGGCAGGCCAGCAGGGCAAAGCCGCCGACCAGCCCGCCGCCGACCTGCACCAGCACCAGCGCCGCCAGGCCAAGGGCCAGCGCCAGAGCGCCCTGCACCTTCACCGCGTGTTCCGACGCACGCGCCCAGGCGCGGGGTTGGGCCGGGGCCAGCAGCGGCATGCGGGCGATCCGCCACAGCCCCTGCGCGCCCGCGACGAGGGTTCCCAGGGTCGCCATCGCAAGGCCGGCCGCGATCCATTCCGGACGCAGGGTCAGCGTCCCCGGAACCTTGGCCCCGTAGAGGCCCGAGAGGGTGGCGGCGACGTCCGGCAGCAGCACCGCAGCGATCAGGTAGCCCAGCGCCACCCCCACAAGACCGGCCAGCAAGGCGAAGAACAGAAGCTCCGCCATCAGCAGCCAGATCAGCCGGCCGGCCGGCAGGCCAAGCGCGCGCAGGGTGCGGAACACCGGTCGGCGCTGTTCAAAGGCCAGACCGACTGCAGCGTGGACGATGAAAAGCCCGACCACGAACGAGAGCATTCCGAAGGCGGTCAGGTTCAGGTGGAAGCTGTCGGTCAGGCGATCCAGGTCCGCCGTGCCCTCGGGCCGGTCAAGTCGCAGGGCTGGGGTGATGTCCTGCCACGCGGGCAGGCCGACAGGCTGGTCGGGGTGCACCAGCAGGCGGCTGATCCGGCCCTCCGCGCCCAGCAGGCGCTGGGCGATGCCGATGTCAGCGATCAGCGTGCCCTCGGGCAGGTTCTCGACGGCTCGAAGTCTCAGGCTCTGGGGCAGGGCGGCGGCATCCAGATCGGCGATGGTGGCGGCGGATGCCAGCGCCTCGCCTGGCGGGGTCAGGAAGGGCAGAAGCCCCGCCCCGCCGTCGAAGCCGCCCAGCTGGGCCTGCGGCGGCGCGGTGATCGGATCGACGCCCAGCAGCGTGACGGTGCGGCTGCCGATGCGCAGTCGCCCCTCGATCACCGGAGACACCAGCCAGCCGGCGCGACGCAGGGCGATGTAGGCGTCCTGTGGCAGGTCGCGGCCCGAGGCGGGCACCAGACGGTCAAGCCGGTCCTGGCCCAGCACGGCGGCGGCCTGATCGTAGCTCGCCCGCGCTTCGGCGTTGATCGCCTGCACCCCGGACCAGAGCGCGGTGGCGAGAGCGAGGCCGAGGAGCAGCATCGCCAGCTGCAGCGGGTGGCGGCGCCAGTGGGACAACAGGGCAGAGAGCGCGGCGCGGGTCATGCGATGCGGCCCGCCGTCAGGTGCAGCCGCCGGTCGCAGCGGGCGGCGAGGCGGGGGGAGTGGGTGACCAGCAGCAGCGCCGCGCCGGTGCCGGACACGCCCGACAGGAGCAGATCGATCACCGCGTCGCCGGTCGCCTCGTCAAGGTTGCCGGTGGGTTCGTCGGCCAGGACGAGGGCCGGGCGGACGGCCAGCGCGCGGCCGATGGCGACGCGCTGCTGCTGGCCGCCGGAGAGTTGTTCGGGGTAGCGGGTCATCAGCGACGTGAGGCCGAGGGATTCGGCAAGGTCGGTCACAAGCTGCGGGTCGTGGCGGCCGGCGAGGCGAGCCTGGAAGGCAAGGTTGGCGGCGACGGGGAGGGAAGGGATCAGATTGAACTGCTGGAAGATGAGGCCGATCTTTTCGCGTCGCAGCTTCGCGCGGGCGGTGTCGGGGAGGGCTCCGACCTCTTGCCCGGCCACGTGAATCGAGCCTGAATCGGGGGCGTCGAGGCCGGCGACGAGATGGAGGAGGGTGCTTTTGCCCGACCCGGATTCGCCGGTCAGGGCCAGGCTTTCGCCGGCGGAGAGGGTGAGGGAGACGCCGCGGAGCACCTCCAGCGGGCCTTCGCCGGTGGGGAAGCTTTTGGTCAGGTCGGTGATGTCCAGCAGCATCCTGCCCCCCGGTATTCGGGGGGCAAGCTAACCTGTTTCGGGGCGGGTTAAAGGCCCCTGTTGTCGCGGGGTGGAGGCTGTGGGTGGGGGCGTGCACGCGTGCACAAAGTCGCAAGATATTGAAAACACACCACTTCGTGTTTTTTGTTTACCTGCACTTAACCTTTTTTCGCCCCGAAACCGCCTGCGGTGGGGGTGATTATGGTGACGGCCTCGCCCGCCTCCAGCACGGTCTGGGCGCAGGCGTCCAGCACCTCCACGGTGCCATCGAGCCTGCGCACCTCGGTCCGGCCCGGTTCGCCGTCGCCGCCGCCCGCCAGCCCGCGCGGCGGGTGGGTGCGGTGCGAGGACAGCATCGCGCAGTCCATCCGTTCCAGAAACCGGATCGTGCGGCGGGTGCCGTCGCCCGCATGAAACTCGCCCTTGCCGCCCGAGCCGGGGCGGAGCGCGAAGTCTTCCAGCAGCACCGGAAAGCGCAGCTCCAGAATCTCGGGGTCGGTCAGGCGCGAGTTGGTCATGTGGACATGCACGCCCGAGGTGCCGTTGAAGCCCCGCCCGTCGTTCATCTGGCCCGCCGGGCTGCCGGAGCAGATGGTCTCATAGTACTGATACTGTGCGTTGCCGAAGGTCAGGTTGTTCATCGTGCCCTGGCTGTTGGCGATCGCCCCCAGCGCGCCGAAGATCGCGTTGGTGACGTGCTGGCTGGTTTCCACGTTGCCGGCGACCACCGCCGCCGGGTAGGCGGGTTTCAGCATGCAGCCATCGGGGATGACGATGCGGATCGGGCGCAGGCAGCCCGCGTTCATCGGGATCGGGGATTCGACCATGACGCGGAAACAGTAGAGGACGGCGGCGCGCGTCACCGGTTCCGGCGCGTTGAAGTTGTTCTTCATCACGTCCGACGTGCCGGTGAAATCGACGGTGGCTTCGCGCTTCTCGCGGTCCACGGTGATCTTCACCCTGATCTGCTGGCCGGTGTCGGTGGGATAGGTGTATTCCGCGTCGCTGAGGCGGCCCAGCACGCGGGCCACCGCCTCGGCCGCGTTGTCCTGCACATGGCCCATGTAGGCCTGCACCACGTCCAGGCCGAAGTCGGCCACCATGCGGCGCAATTCGGCGATGCCGCGCGCGTTGGCGGCGACCTGTGCCTTCAGGTCCGCGATGTTCTGCGCGGGGTTGCGGCAGGGGTAGGGGTGGTCGGTCAGAAGCTTTTCGACCTCTGCCTCGCGGAAGCGGCCCTGATCGACAAGGCGGAAGTTGTCGATCAGCACGCCCTCTTCGTCCACCGTCGTCGCCAGCGGCGTCATCGACCCAGGTGCCGTGCCGCCCACGTCGGCGTGGTGGCCCCGGCTGGCGACCCAGAACAGGATTTCCCGTTCCGCATCGTCGAAGACCGGCGTGACCACGGTGATGTCGGGCAGGTGGGTGCCGCCGTTGTAGGGGGCGTTCAGCGCGAAGACGTCGCCAGGGCGGATCTGCCCTTCGTTCAGCCGGATCACGGTTTCCACGCTGCGGTCCATCGAGCCGAGGTGCACCGGCATGTGCGGGGCGTTGGCGACCAGTGCGCCGGTGGCGTCGAAGACCGCGCAGGAGAAATCCAGCCGTTCCTTGATGTTGACCGATTGCGCGGTGTTCTGCAGCGCCAGGCCCATCTGCTCGGCGATGTTCATGAAGAGGTTGTTGAACACCTCCAGCAGGATCGGGTCGGCCTCGGTTCCGATGGCCTGATCGCGGGTGGCGCGTTCGTGGCGCTGCATCAGCACGTGATCGCGGGCGGTGATCTGCGCGGTCCAGCCGGGTTCGATCACGATGGTCTGGTTCGCCTCGATGATCAGGGCGGGGCCCTTGACGGTGCTGCCGGGGGTCAGCCCCTCGCGCCGGTAGATGCCCGCGTCGTGCCACTGGCCGCCGGAATAGAGCGGGCGGGTGGTGTCGGTGGCTGGCGTTTCTTTTGTCTCGGGATGCTCGGATTCCGGGGGGCCGGAGTCCTCGCGCCCCTCGCCCTCGATCTCCGCCGCCTCGACCACGATGGTCTTTTCCGGCGAGATGAAGCCGAACTGGGCGCGGTGCGCGCCCTCGAAATCGGCCTGGGCGGCGGCGGTGTCGCCATCGAAATTGACCGGCAGGGCGGTGTCGGTGCCGGAATAGCGCAGGTGCAGGACGGCACGGTTGCGGACATCGTCGGGGCCAAGGCCCTGTTCGGCCATCTCCTCCAGCACGGCGGCGCGCAGGTCGTCGAGCGCGGCCGCGATGGCGTCGGCGCCGCCGTCCAGCGGCACCTCCAGCGCCTTTTGCCGGCTGGCCAGCACGCGCGACAGGCCGATGCCATAGGCCGACAGCAGGCCCGACAGCGGGTGGATCAGCACATGCTCCATCCCCAGCGCATCGGCCACCAGACAGGCGTGCTGCCCGCCCGCGCCGCCGAAGGAGTTGAGCAGGTAGCGGGTGACGTCATAGCCGCGCTGGACGGAGATCTTCTTGACCGCGTTGGCCATGTTTTCGACCGCGATGCGGATGAAGCCCTCGGCCACCTCCTCGGCCGTCTTGCCCTCGGCTTCCGCGATCTCGGCGAATTTCTCGGCCACGGTGTCGCGGTCCAGCGGCTGGTCCTGATCGGGGCCGAAGATCGGCGGGAAGAAATCGGGGTTCAGCTTGCCCAGCATGACGTTCGCGTCGGTCACGGTCAGCGGGCCGCCGCGACGGTAGCAGGCGGGGCCGGGGTCGGCGCCGGCCGAGTCGGGGCCGACGCGGAAGCGACCGGGTTCGGCATGCAGGATCGACCCGCCGCCGGCGGCGACGGTGTGGACCCGCATCATCGGCGCGCGGATGCGGACGCCCGCGACCTCGGTATCGAACGCCCGTTCGAACTCGCCCGCGAAATGGGCCACGTCCGTGCTGGTGCCGCCCATGTCGAAGCCGATGACGCGGGAATGGCCTGCCAGTTCCCCGGTGCGGGCCATGCCGACGACGCCGCCGGCGGGGCCGGACAGGATCGCGTCCTTGCCCTGGAAGCGCTCGGCAGCGGTGAGGCCGCCCGAGGACATCATGAATTGCAGCGTCGGGCCGGGTTCGCCCGCAGGCGTGGCGCCGAGGGCATCGGACACGCGGGCGACGTAGCGGCGCAGGATGGGGGACAGGTAGGCATCGACCACGGTGGTGTCGCCGCGCCCGACAAGCTTGATCAGCGGCGAGACCTCATGGCTGACCGAGACCTGGCCGAAGCCTGCCGCGCGGACCGCTTCCGCCAGCGCCTGTTCGTGGGCGGGGTTCTTCCAAGCGTGCATCAGGACGATGGCGACGGCGTCGATGCCGTCGGTGCTGGCCTTTTGCAGGGCGTCGGTCAGGGGGGCGATGTCGAGCGGGGTTTCGACCGCGCCGTCGGCGCGCAGGCGTTCGTCGACCTCGATCACCCGCTCATACAGCTGTTCGGGCAGCAGGATTTCCTTGGCGAAGATGTCGGGGCGGGCCTGATAAGCGATGCGCAGCGCGTCGCGGAAGCCGCGGGTGATCAGAAGGGCGGTGCGATCGCCCTTGCGTTCCAGCAGCGCGTTGGTGGCCACTGTCGTGCCCATGCGGACGGTGCCGATGCGGGTGGGATCGACGGTGCCGCCCAGCAGGCGGCGGATGCCCTCGATGGCGGCGTCCTCATACCCTTCGGGGTTTTCCGACAGCAGTTTCAGCGGGTGCAGCGCGCCATCGGGGGCGCGGCCGATCACGTCGGTGAAGGTGCCGCCCCGGTCGATCCATAAATCCCAGCGCTGGGTCTCGGCCATGTCAGTCTCCCCCTGCTTCGACGCACACAATTCGTTGACAAAATGCAGGCGAATCGTCAAGCTTCAACTGACGCAGGGGTAACTGCGGAAAGCGAAGGCCCGCATGGCCGGGCCGATCACGGGGAGTATCGATACCATGACCATGCACGGAAGACCCCACCTTCTTGGCGCGGCGCTGGCCCTGATGGCCGCTCCGGCGCTGGCGCAGAACTGGGATATGCCCACGCCCTATGGCGACGGCATCTTTCACACCCAGAACCACATGCAGTTCGCCGAGGATGTGGCGGCCGCGACCGACGGCGCGCTGACCATCACCATTCACTCCGGCAACTCGCTGTTCGGGCATGCCGAGATCAAGGACGCGGTGCGCCAGCAGCTGGTGCCGATCGGCGAGATCCTGCTGTCGCGGCTGGCCAATGACGATCCGATCTTCGGGCTGGATTCGATCCCGTTCCTCGCCTCCAGCTACGAGGAAGCCGAAAAGCTCTGGGCCGCGTCCCGCCCGGCGGTCGAGGAGAAGCTGGCGGCCGAGGGGCTGACGGTGCTGTATTCCGTGCCCTGGCCGGGGCAGAGCCTGTACCTGCGGCAGGAAGTGACCGACCCCGCGCAGATGCAGCGCCTCAGTTTCCGCGCGTACAACGTGGCCACCGAGCGGCTGGCGGAACTGCTGGGCGCGACGCCGACGCAGGTGGAAGAGGGCGACATTCCGACGGCATTCTCCACCGGCCGCGTCGAGGCGATGATCACCTCGCCCTCGACCGGCGCGAACGCGCGCGCCTGGGATTTCACCAGCCATTACATCGACACCCAGGCCTGGCTGCCCAAGAACATCGTCCTGGTAAATACCGCCGCTTTCGAGGCGCTGCCCGAGGATCAGCAGGCCGCGATCATGGAGGCCGCCGAGGCCGCCGAGGCGCGCGGATGGGAGATGAGCCGCGCCGAGACCGCCGAGAAGATCAAGGCGCTGGAGGAAGGCGGGATGCAGGTGTCGCAACCGTCCGAGGCGCTGAGCGCGAAGCTGGCCGAAATCGGCGAGACGATGACGGCCGAATGGCTGGAACAGGCCGGTGCCGAGGGGCAGGCGGTGATCGACGCCTACCGCGCAGAGTAAGCGGGCTATTCGGGCGGGGCAAAGGCCCCGCCCGTTTCGTTTCCGACAAGGGGATCGCGCGATGCGGAAGGCCCTGGATACGCTTTACGGCGCGGCGCTGGTGGGCGCCTGCCTGGCGATGATCGCCATCGCCACGCTGGTCTTCGTGCAGGTGGCGGGCCGGGTCGCAGACCGGGTGCTGGAGACGCTCGGCCTGCCGCGCTGGGGCATCGCCGTCCCTTCGCTGGCCGAGATAGGCGGGTTCCTGTTCGTCGCCGCCGCCTGCCTGGCGCTGCCATACACCTTTCGCGCTGCGGGCCATGTCCGGGTGACGCTGCTGCTGCGACTGGTCGGGCCCGTGGGCAATCGGGCGCTGACCGTCCTCGTGCTGTCCATCGCCACGGGGCTTGCGCTGTTCGCGACCTGGCACATCGGTTTGCGCCTGATCGACACCTACACGATGGGCCGCGTTTCCTACGGGTTGATCGCGATGCCGCTTTGGGTGCCGCAAGCGGTGATGACGCTGGGCTTCGTGATCTTCTGCGTCGCCATCCTTGACGAGTTGTGGGCGGCGCTGCGCGGCGATCCGGCCTTTCGCGCCGAGGAGATGCGGCGCGAGACGGAAGGGGCCGGCTGATGGACATGATGGTTCTGTCCGCCGTTCTGGTCGCGGTCCTGTTCGGCTTCCTGCTGCTGGGCGTCTGGGTCGGCTTCGCGCTGCTGGCGGTGGGGTTGGTGGCGATGGAACTGGCGACGCCCGCGCCCGCCGGTGCGGTGCTGGCGACGCGGGTCTGGGGGTCGCTCAACGTATGGGATCTGACGGCGCTGCCGATGTTCATCTGGATGGGCGAGATCCTGTTCCGATCCCGCCTGTCGTCGGACATGTTCACGGGGCTTGCGCCCTTTACCCGCCGGCTGCCCGGCGGGCTGCTGCACGTCAACATCATGGGCTGCGCGCTGTTCGCCGCTGTTTCGGGTTCCTCGGCCGCCACTACGGCGACCGTCGGCAAGATGTCCCTGCCCGAATTGCGGGCGCGGGGCTATGACGAACGCATGGCGATCGGCACGCTGGCGGGCGCGGGCACCTTCGGGTTCCTGATCCCGCCGTCGATCATCCTGATCGTCTATGGCGCGGCGGCGGAACAGAGCATCGCGCGGCTGTTCCTGGCGGGAGTGGTGCCTGGGCTGATGCTGGCGGCTATGTTCGGCGGCTACGTGATGCTTTGGTCGCTGCTGCACCCCGACCGGGTGCCGGAGCCGGAGCCGCGCCCGACCTGGGCCGCACGGGCAAAGGCGCTGACGCTGCTTCTGCCCACGGTGCTGCTGATCGCAGCCGTGATCGGGTCGATCTACGCGGGCCTTGCCTCGCCGACGGAAGCTGCGGTGGTGGGCGTTGTTGGCGCGCTGCTGATTTCCGGCCTGACCGGGGGTTTGGGCTGGGACAGCTTCGTGGCCAGCCTGCGCGGTTCGGCCATGACCACCTGCATGATCGCCTTCATCCTGGCGGGCGCGTCTTTCCTGACCGTGGCGATGGGCTTCACCGGCATCCCGCGCACGCTGGCGGCGTGGATCGGGGAGCAGGGCTATTCACAGTTCGCGCTGCTGACGGCGCTGTTGCTGTTCTTCATCGTGCTGGGGTTCTTCCTTGACGGCATTTCCATCGTGGTGCTGACCACATCCGTCATCCTGCCGATGGTGCTGGCGGCGGGGATCGACCCGATCTGGTTTGGCATCTTTCTGGTGCTGGTGGTGGAGATGAGCCAGATCACCCCGCCCGTTGGGTTCAACCTGTTCGTGCTGCAGGCCATCACCGGGCGCGGCATCTTCCAGATCGCGTGGATGGCGTTGCCGTTCTTTCTGATCCTGGTGCTGGCGACCGCCGTCCTGGCCCTATTCCCGGAGATCGCGCTATGGCTGCCCGGAACGATGCTGAGCAGATGAGGGACGGCGTTGGCCCTGTCGTCAGTTCCGCGCATCTGGCGAATTCCTCGCTGCCCGCGCTGAGCGAGGTGGAATTCGCGCTGACGATGGCGAACCACGCCTTTCACCGCTGGATCGTGCGCTGCATGGTGGCCGCCGGCGGGCCGACGATGAGCCCGCTGGAGGTGCTGATCGTGCATCTGGTGAATCATCGCGAACGGCCGAAGTCGCTGGCCGACATCTGCCTGGTGCTGAACGTGGAAGACACGCATCTGGTGAACTACGCGATCCGCAAGCTGACCGAGCACGGGCTGGTGCAGGTGGGCCGCAAGGGCAAGGAAAAGACCGTGGGCATCACAGAAAAGGGGGCCGCGCTCTGCACCCGTTACGGCGAGGTGCGCGAGGCGCTGGTGGTGCGCGCGGCGCGCCAGATGGGCCACGACCCGGCCGACATCAGCCGGATGGCAGCGCTGCTGCGCACGCTTTCGGGCGCCTACGATCAGGCCGCGCGGGCGGCGGCGGCGCTCTGACGCTCGTGACCGGGCTGTTCGGATTCCTGGCCCGGCAGGGGCGGCTGGTCCTGATCGCGGGGCTGTTGGTCGGAATCGGCGCACCCGATCTGGCGCAGATCATGCGTCCGCTGATCGCGCCGGTGGTGGTGTTCCTTCTGTTTCTGGCCGTTCTGCGGCTGGGGCCCGAGGGGTTGCGGGCGGGGATGCGCGGCCTGCACCGGGCCGTTGGCATCACGCTGGCGCTGCAGCTGGCGCTGCCCCTGGCGGGGATCGCGGTGATGGGGGCGGCGGGGGTGCTGGGCCATCCGCTGGCGCTGGGCGTGATGCTGGTGCTGGCGGCGGCACCGATCACCGGCAGCCCGAACCTGACAGTGATGGCGGGGGGCGACCCGGCGCCCGCGCTCCGCCAGCTGGTCGTGGGCACCGCGCTGCTGCCCTTGACGGTGCTGCCGGTGTTCTGGCTGATCCCGGCCTTCGGCAGCCCGGCCGAGGTTTTCGCGGTCGTCCTGCGCCTGCTGGGCATGATCGTTCTGGCGGGGGGCGCGGCACTGGCGCTACGGCATTGGCGCTTGGTCGGCAGTTCGACGCAGGCACTTCAGGCGATCGACGGGCTGTCGGCCCTTTCGATGGGCGTGGTGGTCGTGGGGCTGATGAGCGCGGTAGGCCCCGCGCTGCGCGAGGGCGCGCCGGTGGTCTGGATTACCCTCGCGCTGGTCATGGCACTGGGTCTGACGCTGCAACTGGTGGGGGGACTGGCCGCGCGCCGGGCAGACCCTCGGCTGACGGCCCCCATCGGCGTGGTCGCCGGCAACCGCAACGTGGCGCTGTTCCTCGGCGCCCTGCCGCCCGCGCTGGTCGAGGATCTGCTGCTGTTCATCGGCTGCTACCAGGTGCCGATGTATCTGACGCCGCTGTTGATGACCGCCCTTTACCGCCGTCTGTCGCAACCCTGAGGGGCAGATTGTCGCCGCCCCGCCCTTGTCTGTGCGTCCCGTTCCCGCACATAAGGCGGGTCAGGAACGAAAGGCGCGACCCATGACCGACACCCTTGCCACGCTCACTGCCGCGATGCTGAAAGCCGCAAAGGACGCCGGCGCCGAGGCGGCCGATGCGCTGGCGGTCGAGGGCACGTCGATCGGCATCGACGTGCGCGCCGGCAAGCTGGAACAGGCCGAACGGTCCGAGGGTGTGGATATCGGCCTGCGCGTGCTGATCGGCAAGCGGCAGGCCTGTGTCTCGGCTTCGGACACCGCGCTGGCGACAATCACGGCGATGGCCGAGCGTGCGGTCGCCATGGCGCGCGAGGCGCCCGAGGATCCGCATATAGGCCTTGCCGACCCGGACCAGATCGCGCGGGACTGGGATCTCGCGGCGCTCGACCTTGACGACCCCACGTCCGAGCCCAACCCCGCCACGCTGGAGGAGGACGCCCGGCGGGCCGAGGCCGCGGCGCTGGCTGTGGAGGGCATCAGCAAGATCGACAGCGCCAGCGCGGGCTACGGCCGCCGCCAGCTGCATCTGGCCGCGACCAACGGGTTTGCGGGCGGCTACGCCCGCACCTCGCGCTCGATCTCCTGCGTGGCAATTACCGGCGAGGGCACGGGAATGGAGCGCGCCTGGTACGCCGACAGCCGCGTGCATCAGGCCGACCTGATGAGCCCGGAAGAGATCGGCCGACTGGCCGCCGAGCGCGCGCTGGCCCGCGCTGGCGCGCGCAAGCCGCGCACCGGGGCGTTTCCGGTGCTGTATGACGAACGCATCGCGGGCGGACTGATCGGGCATCTGCTGGCGGCGATCAACGGCACCGCCATCGCGCGTGGGTCCAGTTGGCTGCGCGACGCGCTGGGCCAGCCCGTGTTGCCGGTTGGGCTGAACGTGACCGAGAACCCGCTCCGCCCGCGCGTGTCCGGCTCGCGCCCCTTTGACGCCGAGGGGTTGGCGACGCGGGAGCGCGACATCGTGGCGGGGGGCGTGTTGACCGGCTGGGTGCTGGATCTGGCCACCGCCCGCAAGCTGGGGATGGAAAGCACGGCGAACGCGATGCGCGGCACCGCCGCCCCGCCCAGCCCCGGCACCACCAACATCGCGCTGACCCAAGGCGACGTGACCCGCGACGACCTGATCGCCCAGATGGGCACCGGGCTTCTGGTCACCTCGTTGATCGGGGCATCAATCAACCCGACGACGGGCGACTATTCCCGCGGCGCGTCGGGCTTCTGGGTCGAGGGCGGCCAGATCGCCTATCCGGTGAACGAATGCACGATCGCGGGCAACCTGCGCGAGATGCTGAAGACCCTGCGCCCGGCGAACGACGCGCGGGCGCATCTGTCGACCGTGGTGCCCAGCCTGCTGGTCGAGGGGCTGACGATTGCCGGCGACTGACGACGACCTGGCGTTGCTGCTCGATGCCGCCTACGCGGCAGGGCGGATCGCGGCGCAGCATTTCGGCACCGGCCCGAAAAGCTGGGACAAGGGCGGCGGGCAGGGCCCGGTCAGCGCCGCCGATCTGGAGATCGACGCGATGCTGCGCGACCGGCTGACCGCCGCGCGCCCCGATTATGGCTGGCTGTCCGAGGAGACCGCCGACAGCCCCGAGCGGCTGGAGGCGGAGGCGCTGTTCATCGTCGATCCGATCGACGGCACGCGGGCCTTCCTCGACGGCCAGCGCAGCTTTGCCCATGCGCTGGCGGTCGTGCGGGACGGCAGGGCGGTGGCGGGCGTGGTGCATCTGCCGCTGCTGGACCTGACCTATGCCGCGACGCTGGGCGGCGGGGCCTGGCTGAACGACCATCCGCTGCACACGCCCGCCCGCGACCGGCTGGACGGGGCCCGGATGCTGGTGGCCAAGCCGCAGCTTGCGCCTGCGCTCTGGCCCGGCGGCGTGCCGGAGGTCGAGCGGCATTTCCGCCCCTCGCTCGCCTGGCGGATCTGTCTGGTGGCCGAAGGCGCGTTCGACGGCATGCTGACGCTGCGCGATGCCTGGGAATGGGACATCGCGGCCGCGGCCCTTATCGCGTCCGAGGCCGGGGCCACGGTCACCGACCGGCACGGCGCGCCGCTGGTGTTCAACGCGTCGCATCCGCAGACGCCCGGGATCCTCGCCGCCCCGCCGGACCTTCACGCCGCGCTGATGGCGCGGCTTCTGCCGCCGGCCGCTTGACCGGGCCGCGCGCATGCTTAGGCTGCGCGCCAGCCCTTTCGAACAGGAGTTCCGATGACCCAACGCCTTCACCTCGTCTTCGGCGGCGAACTGGTCGACCCGTCGAGCACCACCTTCCGCAACACCGACGACATCCACCTGGTGGGAATGTACCCCGACTATGCCAGCGCCCACGCCGCTTGGAAGCGCGAGGCGCAGCGCACCGTCGACAACGCCCATATGCGCTATTTCATCGCCCATCTGCACCGCCTCATGGACGAGGGGGAGCCGACCTCGGGCACCGAGGAAATGGGGGGCTGACGCCTCCGGCGGGTGGTATGGGGCTGGGTGCGGCGCTCTGGTATTACTGCTGGCGGGCGGGGCGCGGGGCACCGGCAGAACCGGTCGGTGCCGACTGGCCCGCGCGGCCGGCGGGGCCGCTGCTCTGGCTGCACGGGATCGATGCGGGGCGATCCGGCGCGGTCGCGGCCCTGATCCGGGCGGCGCGGGCCGAACGGCCGGCTCTGTCGGTACTGCTGACCGCGGGGCCCGGCGCGTTGCCGACTGATCCCGGTCTGCCGCCGCGCTGCCTGCTGCAGCCGCCCCCGGACGATACCCGTGCGGCGGCGACGGCCTTTCTGGAACATTGGCAACCGGATCTGGCGGCCTTCGTGCCCGACGATCTGCCACCCTGCGTCATCGCGGCCGCAGCACGCCGGGCGCTGCCATTGGTGCTGATCGACGCGCGCACACCGCTGGGCCTGCCGCCGCGGGCGCGGCGGCTGCCGGGGCTGGGCCGGGCGCTGCTGCGCCTGTTCCAGGCGGTGCTGGCGCAGGACGAGCGAGCGGCGCGGCGCCTGTGCCGTCTGGGCGCGCCGCCCAATCGGCTGGCGGTTGCGGGCGCGCTGGAAGAGACGCCGCCCGTGCTGCCCTGCACCGAGGCTGAGCGCGACGCGATGGGCCAGACGCTTGCGGCACGACTGCTGTGGCTGGCAGTCGCCGTGCCGGCGGCTGAGGAAGAGGCGATCATCGCCGCCCATCGCGCCGCGCTGGGCCTGTCGCATCGGCTGCTGCTGATCTGGGTGCCCGAGGATTCGGCCACCGGGCCGGACCTGGCCACGCGGCTGGTGGAGCAGGGTTTTGAGGTCTCGCTCCGGTCGCGTGAGGAGGAGCCGGACGAAGAAGATCAGATCTACGTCGCGGATACCGAGGCCGAGCTGGGCCTGTGGTATCGACTGGCCCCGATCACCTATCTGGGGGGCAGCCTGTCGGGGGCGATAGCGCCGCGCCACCCGTTCGAGCCCGCGGCGCTGGGATCAGCCATCCTGCATGGGCCGCAGGCCGGGGCGCACGTGGGGGCGCTGGCGCGGCTGGATGCAGCGGGGGCGGCGCGGCTGGTGCGCAGCCCGCAGGAGTTGTGCGACGCCATCGGCGATCTGCGCGCGCCGGACCGTGCGGCGCAGATGGCGCATGACGCCTGGGTCATCGCCTCGGACGGGGCGGAGGTTGCCGAACGCGTCGCGCGCCACTTGATCGCGGCGATGGATGCGTCCGACCGCGTGGGGGCCGAGTGATGCGCGCGCCGGGGTTCTGGTTCACGCCGCCCGACCGGCCGGACTGGCGCGCCCGGGCGCTGGCGCCGCTGGGCTGGGCTTACGGGCGCGCCACGGCGCGGCGGTTGGCGGCGGCGCCGGGGTATCGGGCGGGCGTCCCGGTGATCTGTATGGGGAACCTGAACGCGGGTGGAACGGGCAAGACGCCGACCACGATGGCGCTGGCGCTGCGGCTGGCGGGGGCGGGGGTCGATGTGCACATCGTCAGCCGGGGGCATGGCGGCAGTCTGACCGGGCCGGTGCAGGTGGACCCGCGCCGCCATACTGCAGATCAGGTGGGGGATGAGCCGCTGCTGCTGGCGGCCTTTGCGCCGGTTTGGGTGGCGCGCGACCGGGCGGTGGGGGTGCGGGCGGCGGAAGCTGCGGGGGCGCAGGCGATCCTGCTGGACGACGGGTTCCAGAACCCCACAGTCGCCAAGGATCTGTCGCTGGTGGTCGTGGATGCCGGGCTGGGGTTCGGGAACGGGCGCTGCATCCCCGCTGGGCCGCTGCGGGAGCCGGTGGCGGCGGGTCTGGGGCGCGCGGATTTCGTGCTGTCCATCGGCGGGGGGGAGGCGCAGGCGGCGTTCGCTGAAAGCTGGGGCGAGGCGCTGGGGGCGGTGCCGCGGCTGACGGGGCGGCTGGCCCCGTTGCAGACGGGGATGACCTGGGCGGGGCTGCGGGTGCTGGCCTTTGCGGGGATCGGGCACCCGGAGAAGTTCTTTGCCACGCTGCGCGACCTGGGGGCCGATCTGGCGGGGGCGGTCGCGCTGGAGGATCACCAGAGCCTGACCCCCGCCCTGCTGGCCCGGATGGAGCGGCAGGCGGCGGGGCTGCGGGCGCAGTTGGTCACGACCGAGAAGGATGCGGTGCGGCTGCCGGCGGACTGGCGGGCCAAGGTGCTGACCGTGCCGGTGCGGCTGGAGATCGACGACTGGGGGCCGCTGGATGGGGCGCTGCGGCGGTTGGGGCTGTCGGTGTGAGTGTGCACGCGTGCACGAAATCCCAAGTCACTGTAATGCAATGATATTCGATTTTTTGTTTACTGGATTGAAAGGGTTGGGCAGGGGTTGGGGCGGGGGAGTGGCCTTTGCGGGCTGTGGTGCGAATGACTGTCGGAGCGGTAAGGCATGCATATTTTTATAGATGAATCTGGGACATTCGCGCCTGTGGATGGTGGAAATAGTGTGTCGTTGGTGGCCGCGCTCGTGTTTTCAGGTCGAGGGCTTGCTCAGTTTGAGCATGAATATAGTGCGCTTCGCCGGCGCCTTCCGAAAGACAGTGGCGAGGTCAAGGGAAGGCTACTGTCAGAGACGCAGATTCGAAGGATCACGCGACTACTCCAGCGCTCCGGATGCCTCCTAGAGGCTATTGTGATGGACGCCGCTTTTCATACGGCGGAAGAAGTGGAGCACCACAAAAAGGTGCAGGCTGAGAAGCTCATGGAGAACATTACTGATGAGCACCACCCAGACATCCACGTTGCCGTCGGCGGGCTTAGACGTCGCCTAGAAGCGCTGTCACCTCAGCTATACCTCCAGTCCTTGGCTATGTCGGAACTTATCTATTCGGTACTTTACCATGCAGATATCTACTTTGCATTTCGCAACCCTCCCGAGCTTGGTGAATACCATTGGACGATGGATGCAAAGGGTCGTGGGGGCCTAACAGACTGGGAGGACTGGTGGTCGCAAATCATCATGCCAGTGACACAGTCGAAGACGATGCGCGAGCCTTTGGCTCGGGTTAAAGAAGGGAACTACAGTTTTCAGGAGAAGTTTCGGACCGAACCTAGCGATTACCTCCTCCAGTTTATGGATCGCAGCAACACGAGCGATTTCTTCGACCTCCGTCCAGTCCTGTCAGACGACTTCAGATTTTCATCGGATGTAGAGCCTGGTCTCGAAGCAGTCGACATAATAGCCAATGCAACAAGGCGTGCCTTGAGTGGGAATCTGAGAGATTTTGGCTGGAATGAGATTCCTGCCCTGATGATCCACAGACGTGACCACTACCTTCGGCTTATGACCGTCTCTGCAACTGACATGAGCCGGCCAACTTTGCCTTACGCCAATGTCATAGATGCATTTCGCTCAGGTGGTCGCTCGATGTTTCCTCCTGAGTAGTCTGTGAGACCGCGCCGCAGCAACAACCGTCTGCGTGCGATGCTCTATCTCAGCAGCGCGGTCAGTTTGGGCTCGCTTCCGCCTAATCCCCTCTGCCGCCCCGGAGGCCAGCCGCTTTGGTGACGTTGGCGCGGCGATTGCGGTCGCGGGGACGTGGCGCGATAAAGTGCAGACCACCGGCGGTAGGGCGGCTGACCGCGGCCATTCGCTGCCCTCTGGGGCGCAGATCTTGGGGGGCGGGTCTGATCGGGCGCGCCCGCTTACGGCGCGGTAGCAGTCCTTGCCCGGTTGGGGCGGG
Source organism: Paracoccaceae bacterium (assembly GCA_041687395.1). Lineage (GTDB taxonomy): Bacteria > Pseudomonadota > Alphaproteobacteria > Rhodobacterales > Rhodobacteraceae > JAWLCA01. The sequence continues at coordinate 33,373 of JAWLCA010000009.1, forward strand.
GAAACCCCCGCCCCGCCGCGCTCACTGATCCATATAGACGTGCGTCTCCGCCTTCGCGCCGGGGTGGGTGACAGCGCCCAGCCGGGTGGAGCCGACGAGTTGCGCGTATTTCCACAGCGCACCGGCGGCATAGTCGGTCTTGCGCGGGCCCGGCCAGGCTTCCTTGCGCTTCGCCAGTTCCTCGTCGCTCAGGTCCACCGACAATTCGCCGGTGATCGCGTTGATGGTGATGACGTCGCCGTCCTTCAGCAGCGCGATGGGACCGCCGTGGGCGGATTCGGGGCCGACGTGGCCGACGCAGAAGCCGCGCGTGGCGCCCGAGAAGCGGCCGTCGGTGATCAGCGCCACCTTCTTGCCCATGCCCTGCCCCGACAGGGCGGCGGTGGTCGCCAGCATCTCGCGCATGCCCGGTCCGCCTGCGGGGCCCTCGTTGCGGATCACCAGAACCTCGCCCTCCTTATAGGTGCGGGCGCGCACCGCCTCGAACGCCTCTTCCTCGGATTCGAAGACGCGGGCGGGGCCGGTGAAGACCTGCTCCTCCTCGCTCATGCCCGCGACCTTCACGATGGCGCCTTCGGGGGCAAGGTTGCCCTTCAGGCCCACGACGCCGCCCGTCTTGGTGATCGGCGTGGCGGCGGGGTAGATCACGCGGCCGTCGGCCTCGCGCTTCACCAGGTCCAGTTCCTCGCCCATGGTGCGGCCGGTGGCGGTGATGCAGTCCTCGTGCACCAGGCCCTGCTTGCGCAACTCGTTCATCACCACCGGCACGCCGCCGGATTCGTAAAGATCTTTCGCCACGTATTTGCCGCCCGGCTTCAGGTCGACGAAATAGGGCGTGTCGCGGAAGATGTCGCAGACGTCGAACAGGTCGAAGTCGATCCCGGCCTCATGCGCGATGGCGGGCAGGTGGAGGCCCGCGTTGGTGGAGCCGCCGGTGCAGGCGACGACGCGGGCGGCGTTCTCCAGCGCCTTGCGGGTGACGATGTCGCGGGCGCGGATGTTCTTTTCGATCAGCTTCATCACCGCGACGCCCGAGGCCTCGCAATACTGGTCGCGGCTCTCATAGGGCGCGGGGGCGCCGGAGGAGTTCGGGAGCGCCAGCCCGATGGCTTCCGACACGCAGGCCATGGTGTTGGCGGTGAACTGGCCGCCACAGGCGCCCGCGCTGGGGCAGGCGATGCGTTCGAGGATTTCCAGTTCCGCGTCGGAGTAGTTGCCGGCCTGGTGCTTGCCCACGGCCTCGAACACGTCCTGCACGGTCACGTCCTGCCCGTTCAGGCGCCCCGGCAGGATCGACCCGCCGTAGATGAACACCGAGGGCGTGTTGAGCCGCACCATCGCCATCATCATCCCCGGCAGCGACTTGTCGCAGCCTGCAAGGCCCACGATGGCGTCGTAGCAGTGGCCGCGCATGGTCAGTTCGACAGTGTCGGCGATGGCCTCACGGCTGGCGAGCGACGAGCGCATGCCTTCATGGCCCATGGCGATGCCGTCGGTGACGGTAATGGTGGTGAACTCGCGCGGCGTGCCGCCGCCCTTCTTCACGCCGTGCTTGACGACCTGCGCCTGCCGGTTCAGAGCGATGTTGCAGGGCGCGGCCTCGTTCCAGCAGGTGGCGACGCCGACCCAGGGCTGGTGGATTTCTTCCTCGGAAATGCCCATGGCGTAGAAGTACGACCGGTGCGGCGCGCGCGACGGGCCCTCTGTCACGTGGCGGCTGGGCAGTTTCGATTTGTCGAAACGCGAGTTCGTGGTCATGGCATCCCTCCCGGCAAACTGGTTGGACGCAGGGATAAGACGGCGGGCGGGCGGGGGCAAGCGCTCCAGCGTGGATTGCGATGCGTCGCGCGGGCGGGCAGGGTGCGGCGATGGCCCGCCCGGATGTCCCCGACCTGACGCAGCTTGCCCGACCGGGGGCCGAGATCACCCTGCGCGTCACCCCCCGCGCGAGGCGCGAGGGGGTAACGATGGGCGCCGATGGCCTGCGCGCCGCCGTGACCGCGCCACCCGAGGATGGCAAGGCCAACGCGGCGGTGCAGAAGCTTCTGGCGCGCGCGCTGGGTGTGGCGCCCAGTCGGCTGACTTTGATCCGGGGCGCCACGGCGCGGGTGAAGACCTTCCGGCTGGACTGAGCCGGTGCTAGCGTCGGCGCGAACCCCTGCGCCGGAGGCCGCCATGATCCCCGCCATCGCCCTGATCCTGCTGTTCCAGCTTGTGGGAGAGGTCGCCTCGCGCGCCCTGGACCTGCCCTTGCCCGGCCCGGTGCTGGGGATGGTCGGGCTGCTGGGGGCGATGGTCGCCATCCCCGCGCTGGGGCGTCGGCTGCGGGAAACGGCCGAGGGGCTGCTGCGGCACCTGTCGCTGCTGTTCGTGCCCGCGGGCGTGGGCGTTGTGGCGCATCTGGGCGTACTGGCGCAGGCGGGGCCGGCGCTGGCCGTGGCGCTGGTGGTGTCCACCGTGGCGGCGATCGCGGTGGGGGCGCTGGTTTTCGTCGGCGTCGCCCGGCTGACGGGGAGCCGCCCGGAATGACCAATCCGGCGCTCATCTGGAGCTATCTTTCGCGCGAGCCGCTGTTGTGGCTGACGGCGACGCTTCTGGCCTATTGGGTGGGCGACCGGCTGTCGCAACTGACCGGGCGCAAGCCCTGGGCGAACCCGGTGCTGATCGCGGTGGTGCTGCTGGCGGGCCTGCTGCAACTGACCGCCACGCCCTATCCCGCCTATTTCGAGGGCGCGCAGTTCGTCCACTTCATGCTGGGCCCGGCGACGGTGGCGTTGGCGATTCCGCTGTGGGTGAACCTTCGCCACGTGGGTCGCGCGGCGCTGCCCGTTGCGGCGGCGCTGCTGGCGGGGTCGCTGACCGCGATCCTGACGGCGCTGGGCGTGGCCTGGGCGCTGGGGGTGCGGGGCGAGGTGCTGGCCACGCTGGCCGCGAAATCCGCCACGGCACCAGTGGCCATCGGCATCGCCGAACGGCTGGGCGGGGCGCCGACGCTGGCAGCCGTGCTGGTGCTGCTGACCGGCGTGATCGGGGCCATCGTGGTCACCCCGCTTCTGAACGCGCTGCGGATCACCGACTGGCGGGCGCGGGGCTTTTCGGTGGGCGTGGCCGCGCACGGGCTGGGGACCGCCCGCGCGCTGCAGGTGAACGAGACGGCGGGCGCCTTTGCAGGCCTCGGCATGGGGCTGAACGCGGTGCTGACGGCGCTGATCGCGCCCTGGTGCCTGCGGCTTTTCCTGTGAGCGGCCATCACGGCTTGGGCAGCGCCGCTTGCGCCGCGCCCCGCTACGCCCTAGCTGGCACGCCATGACGCCCGCCTTCGCCCGCTACATCGCCCCCGCACAAGCCCGGCCCGAGGTCTGGCGGCTGATCCTTGGCGCAGGCTTCATCGCGGCTTTCTACGTCGTCGTGATCATGGTGCTGGCGCTTGCGGTGCGGGCGGCGGGGCTGGACCGGGCCGCCGGGCCCGCCATGACGCTCGCGCTGTTGTACACCTTTGCGGCGCTGGGCGCGGGCGGGATTCTGGCCGCGCGAATCTTCCACGGCCGCGGAGCCGCCACGCTGTTCGGCCGTGCCGCCCCCCTGATCCGCGACTTCGTGCGCTGCGCGCTTCTGGTGCTGGTGCTGCAGGGGATCGTCTTGCTGCTTGTCCCGATCCCCGGCGGCTTGCAACAGGGGATCGACCCCTGGACCTGGGCCGCGCTGCTGGTGCCTGCGCTGGTGGGCTTGCTGATCCAGACCGGGGCCGAGGAACTGGTGTTCCGGGGCTACCTGCAGCAGCAGCTTGCCGCGCGTTTCCGCTCGCCGCTGATCTGGATGATCCTGCCTTCGGTTCTGTTCGGCTTCCTTCACTTCGAGCCGACGGTGATGGGCGACAATGTCTGGTACATCGTCGCGGTGACGGGGATGTTCGGGCTTCTGATGGCGGACCTGACCGCGCGCACCGGCAACCTGGGCGCGGCCTGGGGGCTGCATTTCGCCAACAACCTCTATGCGCTGCTGATCGTCAGCGTGCAGGGGCCGCTGTCGGGGCTGTCGCTTTACACCATGGCCTTTCCGCAATCCGACGTGGACAGCCTGCGGCCGCTCCTGTTTGCCGACATGGTGGGGATGCTGATCCTGTGGGGGCTGGCGCGGCTGGTCCTGCGGCGCTGATTGCATTTCGCCCCCCGTCGGCTTATCTGACCGGTCATCCTGGAAGGTCGCGCGATGAACTGGATCTCGAATTACGTCCGCCCCACGATCAACTCGCTGTTCTCGCGGCGCGAGGTGCCCGAGAACCTGTGGACCAAATGCCCCGAGTGCGGGACCATGCTGTTCCACCGCGAACTGGCCGACAACCTGAACGTCTGCACCAGCTGCGACCACCACATGACGCTGCGCCCGCGCGACCGGTTCAAGGCGCTCTTCGACAACGGCACCTTTACTGAGGTGAAGGTTCCCGAGCCGGTCGCCGACCCGCTGCACTTCCGCGACCAGAAGAAATACCCCGACCGGATGAAGGCCGCGCAAAAGGACACCGGCGAGCGTGACGCGATGCTGGTGGCCGAGGGCGAGATGGGCCGCACCCCCATCGTCGCCGCCGCCCAGGACTTCAGCTTCATGGGCGGGTCGATGGGCATGTATGTCGGCAACGCCATCATCGCGGCGGCCGAACGCGCGGTGAAGCTGAAGCGTCCGCTGATCCTGTTCTCGGCCGCCGGCGGCGCCCGGATGCAGGAGGGCATTCTGTCGCTCATGCAGATGCCGCGCACCACGGTCGCCGTTCAGATGCTGAAGGAAGCAGGGCTGCCCTATATCGTCGTGCTGACCCATCCCACCACCGGCGGCGTCACCGCCAGCTACGCGATGCTGGGCGACGTGCAGATCGCCGAGCCTAACGCGCTGATCTGCTTTGCCGGCCCCCGCGTGATCGAACAGACCATCCGCGAGAAACTGCCCGAGGGCTTCCAGCGCGCCGAATATCTGCTGGATCATGGCATGCTGGACCGCGTGACGCACCGCAAGAAGTTGCGGGATGAACTGGTCACGATCACGCGGATGCTGATGCGCCAGCCGCAGGCGGTCAGGGGCGACCTGCCCGCGCCGAAGCCGGTCGAACCGGCCCAACCCGCCGCTGTGCCCGCGCCGGAGACCCCGGCGACGCCCGCAAAGCCCTGAGCGAATGACCGCCCCGGAAAGCGACGTCATCCTGCAACGGATGATGTCCCTGCACCCCAAGGTGATCGACCTGACGCTGGACCGGGTCTGGCGGCTTCTGGCCGCGCTGGATCATCCCGAACGGTTGCTGCCCCCCGCGGTCCACATCGCGGGCACCAACGGCAAGGGCTCCACACTCGCGATGCTCCGTGCCGGGATTGAAGGCGTGGGCAAGACCGCGCATGCCTATACCTCGCCGCATCTGGCGCGGTTCCATGAACGTATCCGCCTCGCGGGCACGCTGATCGCCGAACGCGCGCTCGCCGAGTTGCTGGACGAGGTGGAAGCCGCGAACGGCGGCGCGCCGATCACCTATTTCGAGATCACGACCTGTGCCGCCCTGCTGGCGATGGCGCGCACCCCCGCCGATTACACCCTGCTGGAGGTGGGCCTTGGCGGGCGGCTGGATGCAACGAACGTGGTGGACCGACCCGCGATGACCGTCATAACGCCCGTCAGCCTCGATCATCAGCAGTATCTGGGGGACACGCTGCCCCAGATCGCGGGCGAAAAGGCCGGGATCCTGAAGCGCGGCGTGCCCTGCGTCGTCGGCCCGCAGGATGACGCGGGGCTTGCCGTGATCGAGGAGCGGGCCGCCCGCGTCGGTGCGCCGCTCTGGGTGCACGGCCAGCACTGGAACGCCTGGGCCGAACGCGGCCGGCTGATCGTGCAGGATGAAAACGGCTTGATGGACCTCCCGTTGCCCGTGCTGCCGGGGCCGCACCAGATCGGCAACGCCGGGATGGCGGTCGTGGCGCTGCGGCTCCTCGGCCTTGGCGCGGGGGCCGAGGCAGCGGTGGCCCGCACCGAATGGCCTGCGCGGATGCAGCGGCTGCGGACCGGCCCGCTTGTGGACGCGGCCCACGCCGCGGGATGCGAGCTGTGGCTGGACGGCGGTCACAACCCGGCGGGCGGGCAGGCGGTGGCCGCGACGCTGGATGCCATGCCGCCCCGACCAACCCATCTGGTCTGCGGGATGCTGAACACCAAGGACGTGACCGGCTACCTGCGCCCGCTGGCCGATGTGGCCGACCGTCTGCTGGCCGTGTCGATCCCCGGTGAAAGCGCGACCCTTCCGGCGGCCGACACCTGCGCCGCCGCCCGCGCCGTGGGCCTGCCGGCGGACGAGGCCGAGAATGTTGCCGCCGCCATCGCCCGCATCGCGACTGATGCCCCCGGCGCTCGCATCCTGATCTGCGGCTCGCTCTACCTCGCCGGATCGGTCCTGCGCGAAAACGGGTAACAATCCGCTTGATCGACGTTACCGGCTACCTGCCACGCGCAGCGTTCTCGTCCTTGAACAGCTTGAAGAAGCATGTGGTCAGGAACGCCCCAAAGGCTGTCTCCACCGCGGCAATCGCGGCAGGAAGCGACTCTTCATTCTCGATGAAGCCCGAGACGAAGCCGACCAGCACCAGGAAAATACCGATGCAATACGCCAGTAGAAGGGCGAACACGATATAGACGAAGGTCGCGGAGGCTGCCTTTCGGCTTCTTGTCCTTTCCGGTCCGATGTCCTGGACGACGATTCCGACGTAGGCGCCAAAGACGGGCATGAAGACTGCCATGGTGGAAACATATGTCGCAAAGTTCGTCACATGGCTTCTGAGCAAGATCGCAGCGCCCAGCAGAAAGACAATGTGCAGTGTAACGACAGTGATCGCGAGAAAGGATCTGAGCGCGGAGATCGTCATTGCCAGTCTGCCTCCACGGGAAACTCCTCCTGTTCAGGCTCCGCCTCGACGGAATACGCGACGCGCTCCATCACGAAAGTCCTCAGATTCTCGAATTGCTCGTCGAAATCCACCGAAGTGAAGCCGGTGCTCGGCTTCGGGCCGGATGTTGGCCATCGCCTGATCGCTGTAACCGGCAGGTCGAAATACAAAAGGTAATGATCGGGTGATCCGTCCCAGTGGACGTGCACCTCCCAGTAGCTTCTTTCCCAGTGATCGGTTCGACCGGTGATGGGAGTTCCCGGCGTCAGCAGGTTGATGGCGAGGCGCCCCCCAGACGGCATGACCGCGCAGGTCCGAAAGGCATCTGTCGTGCATCTGCCTCCGATCGCTGCCTCCAAGGCGTCGATCAGGTCCGATCGCAGTTCGGCAATGCCCGGGCCTCTGTATCGTTCGAACTGGGCCGGAGAGATCAGGACCATCCTCGGCGGTGCCCCTGCGTCGCCGCCCGTTCTCCGCGCTCCAAGAACGATGTCGCGATGTCCGCGAAGCCGAAGAGTGTTCTCGATCTCGAAGCCAGGAACGGACGCGACGCAAAACGACTTTCCGCCGACCTCGGAATGCCCAACCAGATAGTTATGCTCGCATTCGTGGATCTCCGTGTGTTCAAGCTCATCACTCAGTGCAACGAAGTCATCCACCTTGTCCGCCCGAACCAGGACCTCGATCATGACGGGATCACATCCGCCGTCGCCACAGTAGAAGGTCCCGAGACATGCGTCTTGCCCGGCCGCTTCTTCAAACGCTGCGTCCAGATAGGGCTGCCAGCAGAACCTACCCAGTCGCGCAAGGGCATCGATCTGGTAGTTTGCGACATGATCACGCAAGAACGAATTCTGATCGAGCGTGAAGGACTCCTGAACCCAACCGGTGTCGCCGACTCCATAAACGACCTTTATCCAGCCGTCTTGTGAGGCCAGCACCTCCACGCTCGACCCGTTCCTCAGACGCTCGATCACGGAGTAGGAGGGGCCTGGCCCGCTCATCACTTCGAGAATGCTGCCTTGAGGGTGATTGACGGCACGGAATTCGGCCGCAGCCGTGCCGGGCGACAGGAAGATCACCAAAGAAACCAGAAGGTTTCGCATCCCGATGTTCCGATCCAAACGCGTCTGGACTGACGAACTCCGACGGCAGTCTGAACGCGGCGCGACGCGCAATCAAGTAGCTGCCACCACCCCGGCCAGCGATCTCCCCGCAGGCTTCTGCCAGTATGTGCGTTTATGCAAGGAACCGCAGGCATCCGCGCGTTTTTGGCTGCGTAAGTGGTGTGCACGGGAGATGCACGTGAATCATACCTCGTGTGCACACGGGTTTTCGGCCGGTCCCTCCGCCTGTGCAGCCGTGCACCGATCCCATGCGCCGCTACCGGTGGCAATCCCGGCCCGCATACCCCATCTTGGGTGCAACCGGCCGCAGTGGCCAATGTTTGTTGACGGAGGCACCGATGACCACCCCCCTTCCCGGCCTGCACCACGTGACCGCGATCTCCGGTCCGCCGCAGCTGAATGTCGATTTCTACACGAAAACACTGGGCCAGCGCCTGGTGAAGCAGACGGTGAACTTCGACGCGCCCGACGTCTATCACCTCTACTACGGCACCCCCGACGCCGCCCCCGGCTCGATCCTGACGTTCTTCCCCTTCCTCGACGCCGGCCCCGGCCGCGCCGGCCCCGGCATGGTCTCGGCCTTCGCCTATGCGTTGCCCAAGGCCGGCTTTGACGGTTGGATGGAGCGTCTGGCGCTGCAAGCCGTTGATTTTGAAGGGCCGATGGAGCGGTTCGGCCAGCGCGTGCTGACCCTGAAGGATCCCGACGGCCTGACCGTGGAATTGATCGAGGATGACCGCCCCGAGGGCGAAGCGATGGGGGAGGCGCTCGACGGCTTCCACTCCGCCACCCTGTGGGTGCGCCAGCCGGAAAAGACCGCGCGCATCCTGACCGACGTCTTCGGCTATCAGGCGACGGGCCACGCGACCGGCCCCGATGGCGAGCGTCTGCGCTTCACCGCCGACGGCGACAAGCGCGGTCGGGCGATCGACCTGCTGCGGACCGACGCGCCGTCGATCGCGCGGCAGGGGGCGGGGACGATCCATCACATCGCTTTCCGCGCCTTCGACAACGCCATGCAGGACGAGGTGCGCGAAGCGCTGAAAAGCGCGGGCATGCAGGTGACCGAACGCATCGACCGGCAGTATTTCAACGCGATCTACTTCCGCGAACCGAATGGCGTTCTGTTCGAGGTCGCAACCGACAACCCCGGTTTCGACGTGGATGAACCGATGTCCGAACTGGGCCGCAGTCTGAAGCTGCCGCCACAATACGAGCCGCACCGTGCCAGGATCGAACAAGCGCTGCCGCCGCTGAGGGTGCCGGCATGACCCTGGCAGCAACGGGTGCGACTCCCGCCAAAGCGCATCTCGGTCTGGTGATGCTTCACGGCCGGGGTGCCGACGCCGCCGATATCCTCGGCCTAGTCGATGCGCTGGGGCTGCCGGACATCGCCGCCGTCGCGCCTGAGGCGCCGGCTCGGTCGTGGTGGCCCACCAGCTTTCTGGCACCCTCGGCCCAGGTGGAACCGCACCTGGAGCGGGGCCTTGCCGCAATCGATGCGGCCATCGCCGAACTGGAGGCCGGCGGCCTGACCCGTGACCGGATCGCGCTGGGCGGCTTCAGCCAGGGCGCGTGCCTGGCACTGGAATACGCCGCCCGGCGCGGTGGCGAGTTCCACGCCGTCCTGGGCCTGTCCGGCGCGCTGGTGGGCACCGGCGACGCCGAGGGCGAACCGCTCGACTCGCTCTACGGTTTTGCGCCGAAGCAGTTCGAATACACCCCGCGCTTGCACGGAGTTCCCGTCTATCTGGGCTGCCACGAGCGCGACCCGCATATCCCGCTGGCCCGTGTCTGGGAAACAGAGGCAGTGCTGGCCGGTCTGGGCGCGCGGGTCGATGCCAATATCCATCCTGGTGAGGGTCATGGCGTGACCGCCGAGGACGTGGCTGCGCTGCGCCGCTATCTGAACTGACCCCCGCTTGCACGGGGCGGGCGGTGGTGTAACCTGCCGCCCGACTATTCATGGGGGGAGTCGAGAAATGGCGGAAGCGCAGATCGTGGGCTGGGCCCACAGCCAGTTCGGGAAGTCGGCGGCTGAAGATACCGAAAACCTGATGGCCGAGGTGGTGCCCGCCGCGCTGGAACATGGGGGTGTCACGGCAGCGGACGTGGAGGGCATCTTCGTCGGTGTCATGAACAACGGCTTCTCCAAACAGGATTTCCAGGGCGCGCTGGTTGGCATGGGTTTTCCCGCGCTGGGCAACGTGCCCGCGGTGCGGATGGAGAACGCCTGCGCCACCGGCTCGGCCGCGCTATATTCTGCGGCCGATTTCATCGCTGCAGGGCGCGGCCGCGTCGCGCTGGTCGTGGGCGCGGAGAAGATGACCGCCACGCCTACGGCCGAGGTGGGCGACATCCTTCTGGGGGCAAGCTACCGGAAAGAGGAAGCCGAGATCGAGGCCGGGTTCGCCGGAATCTTCGGCCGCATCGCGGATCTGTACTTCCAGCGCTACGGCGACCGGTCCGAAGAACTGGCGATGATCGCGGCCAAGAACCACGCCAACGGCATGCACAACCCCTATGCCCACATGCGCAAGCCCTTCGACGCGGCGTTCTGCAACACGGTGAGCGAGAAGAACCCGCGCGTGGCCGGCCCGCTGCGCCGGACCGACTGCAGCCTTGTGTCGGATGGCGCGGCGGCCATCGTGTTGGCCGATGCCGAGGTGGCCGAGGGGCTGGCCCGTGCGATCCGCTTCCGGGCGCGCAGCCACGCCAACGACATGATGGCAATCAGCCGCCGCGATGTGCTGCAATTCGACGGCGCGCGCCGCGCCTGGGCTGGGGCGCTGGAGCAGGCGGGCGTCGCCTTGGACGACCTGAGTCTTGTCGAAACCCACGACTGCTTCACCATCGCCGAACTGATCGAGTACGAGGCGATGGGGCTGGCCGCGCCGGGCGAGGGGCATCGTGTGGTGCGCGACGGCACCACGGCCAAGGGCGGGCGGCTGCCGGTCAACCCCTCGGGCGGGCTGAAGTCCAAGGGGCACCCGATCGGCGCCACCGGCGTGTCGATGCATGTCATGGCCGCGATGCAGTTGACTGAGGACGCGGGCGACATGCAGGTGCCGGGCGCACAGCTGGCGGGTGTGTTCAACATGGGTGGCGCGGCCGTGGCCAACTACTGCTCGATCCTTGAACGGGCGAAGTGACGGCGGGCACCCAATGATCCGGCATCCCGGCCCACGATCCGCCGATCGCATTTGGTCGGTGCCCTGCCGCGCCGATCCGGTGACCCTTCAGCTAGAGGGCGGGATGCTCTTGCTCGACGCGGTGGCCATGGCCTTCGCCGCCGCCGGCTACCGGTCGGGCTATCTGCGGCTGTCAGACGTGGTCCTGAACCCGCTTGCCTATGTCATCCCCGCGGACGCCCCGGATGACAGTCACGCGGCGTGGTATTCTGACACCTTCCACCCCGATGGCCCGGTGACGGTGACCGACGCCGGGCTCTTTCTGGGGACGCGTGACGGCGCGCCGTTTTTTCACTGCCATGGGCTGTGGCAGACGGAGTGGGGCCTGCGCATGGGCCATGCCCTGCCGGGCGAGACGTGGCTCGCGCGGGACGTCACAGTGCGCGGCTGGGGCCTTTCGGGCGCAATCCTTGATGCGGTGCCGGATGCCGAGACAAACTTCACGCTTTTCACGCCCACCGCGTTCGGCCCCGGCGTTGCGTCGAACGCTGCGCTGGCAGCGATCCGGCCGGACGAGGACCTGTGCCAGACGCTTGACCGCATCGCCCCCGGCGCGCGGGTGGAGGGGATCGGATCGCTTGTCGGCTGCTGGTTCGACGATGGACGCGAGGTTCCGGCCCAGCCGACCGAGATCCTGATCACCCGCGCGAGGGGCGGCGAGGTGGAGGTCGCGCTGGTGGACCGGGCGGGCGATATCCACCGAGGCCGTCCCATGCCGGGCGCGAACCCGGTCTTCGTCACCTTCGAACTGCTGATCCTGCACCCCTGAGCGCGCCGTCTGCGGCAAGTTTGGGCATCTGCCTGCAAAACGGATTGGCAGCGTCGGAAATCCTTGTCACTGTCGTCCAGACACAAAAGGTCGTGGCGCAAACGACTCAAACGGGGGTGAAGATGACGAAATTCCATATCTCACGGCGCGGCCTACTGGCCGGGTCGGCTGGTGCGGCCGGGGTGGCGACGCTGGGTGCACCCGCGCGGCTTTGGGCGCAGGAACCGATCCGCGTGGCCGGCGTCTATACGGTGCCGGTCGAACAGCAATGGGTCAGCCGCATCCATCTGGCGGCCCAAACCGCCGCCGAGCGGGGGGATATCACGTACACCTTCTCCGAAAACGTCTCGAACACCGATTACGCGCGGGTGATGCGGGAATATGCCGAATCCGGCATCCAGTTGATCGTGGGCGAGGTGTTCGGGGTCGAGGCCGAAAGCCGAGAGGTGGCGACCGAATACCCCAACGTCGCCTTCCTGATGGGGTCAAGCTTCAAGCACGACCCGGCCGTGCCGAACTTCGCGGTCTTCGACAACTACATCCAGGACGCAGCCTATCTGTCGGGCATCATCGCGGGTGCGATGACAGAGAGCGGCAACATCGGCATGGTCGGCGGCTTCCCGATCCCCGAGGTCAACCGTTTGATGCACGCCTTCATGGCCGGCGCGCGCGAGATGAACCCCGATATCCGCTTTCAGGTCAGCTTCATCGGGTCGTGGTTCGACCCGCCGAAGGCAAAGGAGACGGCCTTTGCGATGATCGAGGCCGGGGCCGACGTGATGTATGCCGAACGCTTCGGCGTGTCGGATGCGGCACTGGAACGCGGCGTGCTGGCGATCGGCAACGTGATCGACACCCAGGCGGACTATCCTGACACGGTCGTCGCCTCGGCGATCTGGCATTTCGAGCCGACGCTCGACCGCGCCATCGCCGCCGTGCGCGAAGATGCCTTCATGGCCGAGGATTACGGGGTCTATTCCCACATGATCCACGGCGGCTGCTCGCTGGCGCCCCTTGGCACCTTCGAAGGCCGCGTGCCGGAAGCGGCGATGGAGCTGGCGCGCCAGCGCGAGACCGAGATCCTGGGCGGCGCCTTTGTCGTTGAGATCAACGACGATGAACCGACGTCGTCGTAAATGAGCATGGAGAACGGGGCGCAGGTGGTCCTGCGCCTCGACAGGATCACCAAGCGCTTCGGCGCGCTCACCGCGAATGATGCGATCAGCCTGACGCTGCGGCGGGGCGAGGTTGTGGCATTGCTGGGCGAAAACGGCGCCGGAAAGACCACGCTGACGAACATCCTGTTCGGCCATTACACCGCCGACGAGGGCACGGCAGAGGTGTTCGGCCAGCCCCTGCCGCCCGGCACCCCTCGCGCGGCGCTCGCCGCCGGTGTCGGCATGGTGCACCAGCATTTCACGCTGGCCGACAACATGAGCGTGCTGGAAAACATCGTGCTTGGCACCCGGCCGCTGTTCGCCCCGGGTTACGACCGCGCGGCGGCGCTTACGCGCATCCGTCAGCTTTCCGCCGACTTCGGGCTGGCAGTCGATCCGTTGGCGCAAGTCGGCGCGCTGACCGTGGGCGAGCGGCAGCGGGTGGAGATCCTTAAGGCACTCTACCGCGACGCGCGCATCTTGATTCTCGACGAACCCACCGCCGTTCTGACCCCGCAAGAGACCGAGGCGCTGTTCGCCACCCTGCGCCGCGCGGTGGGGTTGGGGCTGTCGATCATCTTCATCTCGCACAAGCTGCACGAGGTGATGGCGGCCGCGCACCGCGTCGTCGTGCTGCGGCAGGGGCGGGTTGTCGGTGAGGTCGCGGTGACCGATACCGACCGCGAGCAACTCGCCGCCCTGATGGTCGGGCACGAGGTCCGCCCGGCGACCGTGACGCCGGGTACGGGCGGTGCGGTCCTTTGGCAACTCGATGGCGTCAGCACCGAAGATGTTGCCAACGCGCCGGGTCTGCGCGCGGCGAAGCTGTCGTTGCGGGCGGGGCAGATCACCGGCATCGCAGGCGTCTCGGGTAACGGGCAGGCGGCGCTGTCCGACCTGCTGTCGGGGCTCGCCGTGTCCAGCCGTGGACGGATGCATCTGTTCGGTGAGCAGCCCGCCCGCTGGACCCCGCGCGACGCGGTGCGCGCGGGCGTCGGCCGGATCCCCGAGGATCGGCACCGCACCGGCGCCATCGCCGATTTCGACCTGACCGAGAACGCGATCTTGGAACGCTATGCCGAGCCGGGGTTTTCCCGCGCGGGCTGGCTCAACTGGCGCGCCGCGCGGGGCTTTGCCAGCGTGATCATTGAGCGTTACGACGTGCGCTGCCCCGGCCCCGACACGCGGATCCGGCTGCTGTCGGGCGGCAACATGCAGAAGCTGATCCTGGGCCGGGTGCTGGAGCCGGGGCCGAAGATCATCCTTGCGAACCAGCCGGTGCGCGGGCTGGATATCGGCGCGGTGACCTATGTCCATTCCCGCCTGCTGGAAGCCCGGGACGCGGGCGCGGCGATCTTGCTGATTTCCGAGGATCTGGACGAGGTGATGGGATTATCGGATGTGATCCATGTGATCTCGCGCGGGCGGCTGTCGCCGGCGTTTCCGCGCGGGCAGCGGACCGCTGCGGAACTGGGTCTGTGGATGGCCGGGCAGGGGTTTGCAGATGCGGCTTGAACCCGTCGCCCACCCCAGCCTTGCGCGCACCCTGGGTTTTCCCGCGCTGGCGCTGGGTCTGACGGTTCTGGTGGCGTCGCTTCTCGCGCTGATTGCCGGGGCGGAACCGTTCGGCACTCTGGGTCTCATCGTGAAGGGTGCAGTCGGTACGCGGTTCGCGCTGCTGGAGACGCTGAACCGCGCGACGCCGCTGATCTTCACTGGACTCGCTGTTTCCGTCGCCTTTCGCGCCAAGCTGTGGAACATCGGGGCCGAGGCGCAGCTTTACGCCGGTGCCATTGTCACGGTGTTGCTGGGCACCGGCGCGCTGGGCTGGCCGCCGCTGGCGCTGCTGCCGGTGATCGCGCTGGCGGCGATGGTCGCGGGCGCGCTGGTGCTGCTGGGGCCGGCCATCCTGAAGGTCCGCTTTGGCGTGGACGAGGTGGTGACGACGCTTCTGTTCAACTTCGTCATGCTGCTGTTCGTCTCGCTGCTGCTGGAGGGGGCGCTGAAGGACCCGATGGGCATGGGCTGGCCGCAATCCGCCCGCCTGATCCCCGAGGCGCGATTGCCGCGCATGTTTGAGGGGTTGCGTCTGCACTGGGGCTTCGGCCTGGGCCTGATCGCGGCCGTTGTGGTCTGGGTGATCCAGACTCGCACGACGCTGGGCTACGAGATGCGCGCGGTGGGCCAGAACCCGAAGGCCGCGCGCTTCGCCGGCATTCCTGTGAACCGGGTGATCGTGAAGACAGCGCTGCTGTCGGGCGGGCTGGCGGCGCTGGCGGGCTTTTCCGAGGTGGCGGGGATGAAGGGCAACCTGACGCTCGATCTGTCACCGGGGTTTGGCTACACCGGCATCATCGTGGCGATGCTGGCGCTGCTCAATCCGCTGGGCGTCGTCGTGGCGGCGCTGTTCGTGGCCGGCGTCTTCGTCGGCGCCGACAGCATGAGCCGGGCCGCCAATGTGCCGACCTATATCGCCGATATCCTGCTGGCGACTGCGCTGCTATTCATGGTGCTGGCGATCTCTCTGACGCGGTTCCGGGTGGTGCGGGCATGATGGAGATCCTCGACATCCTGCTGTCCGCCAGCTTCTGGGCGGCGGTGATCCGTATCGCCAGCCCCCTGATCTTTGCCACGATGGGAGAATTGATCTGCGAACGCGCGGGGGTGTTGAACCTCGGGATCGAGGGGATCATGGTGGTGGGCGCCTTCGCCGGCTGGATGACGGTCTATTCCGGGGGCGGGCTCTGGCTGGGCGTGCTTGTCGCGATGAGTGCCGGCATGCTGTTTGGACTGTTGCATTCCACGCTGACGGTGCCATTCTGCCTGTCACAGCATGTCGTCGGCCTTGGCATCACGCTGCTGGCCACTGCGGCGACCTATTTCGCCTATCGCCTGGCCCTGCCGCAGGTCACGTCCCCTCCACGGATCGAGGCGTTTCAGGAATGGCCGATTCCGGTGCTGTCCGACATACCCATGCTGGGTACCGCGCTGTTCGCCCAGACGCCGCTGACCTATCTGGCCTTCGTACTGGTCGGGGTGGTGACGTTCACCCTTTACCGCACGCCGTTGGGCATGGCGCTGCGCGCGGTGGGCGAGAACCCGGCGGCGGTCGAGGCGCAAGGGCTGTCCGTCACGGCGCTGCGGATGGGCGCGGTGATCGTGGGATCCGGCCTGATGGCGGTCGGCGGCGCGTTCCTGACGATGAGCGCGTTCAACTCCTTCTTCTTCGAGATGGTGAATGGCCGTGGCTGGGTCTGTATCGCGCTGGTGGTTTTCGGGGCGTGGCGTCCGGGCAAGGCAATGCTGGGGGCGGTCCTGTTCGCGGCCTTCGACGCGCTGCAGATCCGGCTGCAGCAGACGCCACTGGGGGCGCAGGTGCCCTATCAGGTGTTCCTGATGATGCCCTTCCTGCTGTCGATCCTTGCGCTGGTGGTGATGTCGCGCCGCGCTGCAGTGCCGGCGGCCCTGATGGTGCCCTACAGAAAGGGGGAGCGCTGATGTTCGATCTGATCGTGAAGGGAGGCACGCTGCCTGACGGAACCGTGGCCGACATCGGCGTCCGTGGCGAGACGATCACCGCCATGGACAGGCTGGACGGGGCCCAGGCGGGCGAGATCATCGACGCCACCGGCGATCTGGTCAGCCCGCCCTTCGTCGATCCACATTTCCACATGGACGCAACGCTCAGCTACGGCACACCCCGGATCAACGCGTCAGGCACTTTGTTGGAAGGGATCGCGCTGTGGGGAGAGTTGAAGCAGATCGCGACGGTTGATCAGATGGTTGCGCGCGCGCTGGATTACTGCGACTGGGCCGCCAGCATGGGGCTGCTGGCGATCCGCAGCCACGTGGATACCTGCGACGACAGCCTGAAGGGTGTCGAGGCGCTGTTGCATGTACGCGAGGCCGTGAAGGGGCATATCGACCTGCAACTCGTCGCCTTTCCACAAGACGGCTTTTATCGCGATCCGACGGCGCGGCAGAATACAATTCGCGCGCTGGACATGGGCGTGGATGTCGTGGGCGGCATTCCGCATTTCGAACGCACGATGGCCGATGGCGCTGTGTCAGTCCGCGAATTGTGCCAGATTGCCGCCGATCGCGACTTGATGGTCGACATGCATTGCGATGAAACCGACGATCCGCAGTCCCGCCATATCGAGACCCTTGTTTTCGAAACGCAGCGGCTTGGTCTTCAGGGACGTGTGGCGGGCAGTCACCTCACGTCGATGCATTCGATGGACAATTATTACGTCTCGAAACTGCTACCCCTGATGGCCGAGGCACAGGTGGCGGCAATTCCAAATCCGCTGATCAATATCGTGCTGCAGGGGCGACACGATACCTTTCCGAAACGCCGGGGATTGACGCGGGTGAAGGAAATGCAGGCGCAGGGCATTACGGTTGGCTGGGGGCAGGATTGCGTTCTGGATCCGTGGTATCCACTGGGAACGGCCGACATGCTGGATGTGGCTTTCATGGGTCTGCACGTGGCCCAGATGACAAGCCCCGTCGAAATGCGCCGGTGCTTCGACATGGTCACGACGGAAAACGCCCGTATCATGGGGCTGGAGCATCTTGGCCTGCGGGTCGGCGCGCGCGCCTCGCTGGTGGTGCTGGACGCCGGCAGCCCGATCGAGGCGCTGCGCCTGCGTCCGGCGCGGCTGGCGGTCATTTCACGCGGCCGCGTCATTTCCCGCATGCCACGGGGGCAAAGCACGCTTTCATTGCCGGGCCGCCCTGACCTTCGCAATCGGCGGCATTCAGCGCATTAGCCCGGCGGATCGCGCGGTTATTGCCGCGGCGCATTAGGCTGCCTTGCGGAAATGTATTTGGTGCCTATTATCTGGGCGCAGTAAAGCAGACTTGGGTATTTCCGGGTCATTGGAGATGGTGATGAAGAATATCGATCTTGAAGCGCTCTCGCTGGACGAACTGAAGGCATTGCGCAAGGACGTGGACAAGGCGATTTCCGGCTACAAGGACCGCCAGCTTGAAAAGGCGCGCGCAGAACTTGAGGCCGTCGCCAATAAACTCGGTTACTCCCTTTCGGAAATCGCCGGTTCCTCATCCGGTCGGAAACGCAAGCCGGCCGCGCCGAAATACGCGCATCCGGAGAATGCCGCGTTGACCTGGTCGGGGCGGGGCCGTCGACCGGGTTGGGTGAACGAGGCGCTCGACGCCGGCAAGTCGCTGGACGATCTGAAGATCGGGGCCTGAGCCAAATGCGATCGCACGGCGCGGGGCATTGATCCCGCGCGTTGCCGGGCGGATACTACGTCTTGGTATGGGAGATCGCGGAAAACTATGGTGGGCCGCCCTGCGCGGCGTCTGGAATGCGATGGGGAACCGGAATCTGGGCCTCATTGCGTCGGGCGTGGCGTTCTGGGCGATGCTCGCCATCTTTCCGGCCATTGCCGCACTGATCGCGCTGTGGGGCTATCAGGCCGACCCGTCGGTCGTGGCTGCGCAATTGCCCATGGCGCGGGAATTCCTGCCTTACGAAGGCTACCGCCTGCTCAGTAACCAGGTGAACGCGCTGGTCGCGCAGAATGTCAGCACGCTGGGCTGGACCAGCCTCGTCTCCATCCTCGTGGCGCTCTGGTCGGCGCGCACCGGGGTAGGCGCACTTGTGCAGGGGGTTAACGCCATCTCGGGCAGGGAGAACCGCGGCGGACTTCGCGACATGGTGACGGCCTTTGCCCTGACTTTTGCCCTGATGGGTGTGGCCCTTGTCGCGCTGGTATCGATCGTCGTGCTGCCGATCATTCTGGCCCTCGTCCCGCTGGGGCCAGTGGCCGGGCTTGCACTGAAGGTGGTGAACTGGACCATTGCGATCAGTGTCGTCGTGATGGGCATCTCGGTGGTCTATCGATACGGCCTCAACCGGCCGGGAGAGCGGCCGCGCTGGTTCACGCCGGGCCTGGGGCTTGCCGTGGCGCTTTGGGCGCTCGCATCCTGGTCCTTCTCGTTCTACCTGGCGAATTTCGGCAACTACAACGAGATTTACGGCTCCATCGGCGCCGTCATTGCCTTGCTGATGTGGTTCTACATCTCTGCCTATGTCGTTCTGCTGGGCGCCGCGCTCAACGCCGAACTTGACCGCGAGAAAAGGGCGCTGGCCGAGGCCAGACAGGAAGCCGATGCCAGCAATGAAACCGAGCCCGACGCCCCGGCCTAATAGTCGCGCTCGTAGAAGATGCCGATGCCGGATTCGCTGTCGCTGCCCACCCGGCCGCGCACCGTCACCGACGGACCAAGGTCAAGGTTCAGGTTCAGTTCGGTCTTGCCGTCGGCGCCCACCGTCACGTCGGTATAGACGTTTTCTGACAGGTAGCGCCCGGCTCGCACCGCCGCGGTGCCATCCTCGGACGTCACCACGTCCAGATCGTCCAGCCCGAAACCCTGCCGCAGGCGCCCGACGATCCCTTCGCCCCCGCGCCCCGCCAGTGTCGCGACGGCCGAGGCAAGTTGCGCCGCCTGCAGCGGAGAAATCGCGGTGATGTCGCGCCCGAAAAGCAGCCGGGCCAGCACTTCCTCCTCGGGCAGGGGCGGGGTCGAGCGGATGGTGATTTCGGGTTCCGTCGCCTCGCCCTCGATGATGATCTGGACGACGGTTCCGTCAGCCTCTGTCGTGGCCACCAGCCGAAGGAACGGCACGAGCCGACCCTGAAGCGTGGCTGCCCCCTCATCCAGCGTGAACCGCCGGCCCAGCAGGTCCAGCCGGCCCCGGATCAGCTGCAGTCCGCCCGACGGGACGATGTCGGCGGTGGTGCCGCCGACCCGCAGCGTGCCACCCAACTCGGCATCCAGCCCGCGGCCGCGAATGAAGATCCGGTTCGGCGCATTCACCAGAATATCCAGCCCGAAGGGACGCGCGGGTCCGCCGTTGCCGCCGTTGCCGCCGATCAACCCCGCGCGTTCGCGCGTCGCGCGCACCTCGGCCGGTTCGTTCAGATGAGTCAGGTCCGGGATCGCGCCGGTGGCGCTTCCGCCGCCGGTGGGAATCCGCAGGTTTGTCTCGCCGACGTTCACGGTTCCGGAAATGCTTCCGCCGCCGGTCAGCGGCCCGCTGATCCCCAGATCGGCGGAAACCGTGGTCTCGTAAAGCTGCGGATCGGTCAGGCGGAGGTTCCGCAGGGCAAGGGCCAGGTTCCCGTTGAACGGGGCGCTCAACGTCACGGGGCCGGTCAGGCTGATCTGGCCGCCGCCCTGCACGCTGCCAGTCACATTCAGGTTGGCCTGCCCGCCCGACAGCGCGACATTGGCGTTCAACGGCTCGACCACGATCCCGAATTCCGGATCGGCCACGCGCAAGGTGGGTGCGGAAACGGTGCCCGAGAGCGCCCCGAGCCCCGGCGCCCCGCGCATCGCCAGATCGAAAGTCACACCCCCCTGAACCACCCGCGGCGCAATGAAGGCATTGGCCAGCGCCGCCTGCGCCTGCCCTGCGATCGACAGATCGGTGGTGGCGAAGTTCGGGGCGGCCGTCCCGGTCACGCGCGCGCTGATGCCGCCCGGCCCGTTGCCGTCCAGATCGATGCGGAAGCCCGCGTCGGTTTCCGTCACCTGCCCGCCCAGCGTCACCGGGCCGGGAAACTCCGGTACGAACAGGCCGAGGTTCGCCAGCCGCGCCTCCAGGGTCACGCGCCGCGTGACGCCGTCATCCTCGCCCGTCGCCTCGGCGCTCAGCTGCGGGTTGGTCAGCCGGAAGCGCTCGATCCGGATGCGGCCCTGATCCTCGGTCGCAGTCAGGGCCAGATCGGTCTCGCCCGCCAGCAGGCGATCGGCCTCTGTCTGACCGATCCCCAGGTTCTGCCCCGTGGCCGCCAGGACGATCCGGCGCAGGGTGCCCTCTTCCTCCACGCTACCCTCGGCGCTGAGCGCGCCGCGATAGCGCGGGCCAAGGGCCGAGAGATCGCTGAAATCCACATCCGCCGAAAGCCGACTGGCGCCCTCGTCGATCACCCCGGCCACCATCGCGCGCAAGGTCGCCGCCGTGACCTCCAGCCGGTCGAGCGTTACCACCCCATCGGAGATCACCGCGTCCAGCGAGATCTGGCTGTCCCCCGCCAGCAGCGCATCGGCTTCGGCCTGACCGATCGACAGGTTCCGGCCGCGCGCCTCGGCGGTGACGCGCTGGCCGCGTTCATCCTCGATCAGGCGGGCGTCGGCGGTCATCGCCCCGCCGTAGGGCCCGCCGAGGATGCCCAGGTCGGTGAAGTTCGCGCTTGCGTTGATGTCCGACGCGCCGGATCCAACGCGGCCCGAGGCCTGCGCCGTCAGCGTTCCGGCCGTGACGCTCAGCGTGCGCAGGTCGATCCCTTCGGTCGTCCGACGCGCCGACAGGTCGATGCGGCTTTCGCCGGCCAGCAGGCGGTCGGCCTCGGGCTGGTCCAGCGTCAGATCCTGGCCGCGGATGTCCACCTCGGCGTCGAACTGGCCCGAGAGGACCTCGAAACTGCCATCCACCGCAGCCGTCGCCGCGCCCGACAGCGGACGTCCGGCAAGGTCGGAATACCGCGACAGGTCGTCAAGCCGCGCCTCGGCGTGGGCCGTCACCCGCAAGGCTTCGCCCAGCCCCTCGATCCGCAGCGCGCCCCCCAGCCCGTAATCCTCGCCCTGCAGGGACAGGCCGGGCAGCCTCAGGGGGTCGCCCTCCTGCCAGATCACGCGCGTCTCGCCCGAAATCTCCGGCCCCACCGCGCGCGCCAGCGCCGGATCGGCGAACTCCAACCCCTCGGCGCCGAAGCGCAGGGTGCCGCCGACCAGCCGGCCGCCGCCCGCCTGCGCCGGCGTGATCCGGCCAGAGCCGTCAAGGCGCAGGTCGCCGATGGCGATGCCTTCCCGCAAAATGTCGCGGCCGGACAGGTTCAACCGCCAGCCGTCGCCCCCCGCCTGATCGTAGGTGATACCAAGGTCCAGCGCGCCCACCTCGGTCCGCGGGCCGGACAGCGGCAGCAGGACCGGCGCGCCGTCGGGCGCGGCGATCCGCCCCGTCAGGTCGATCCGCCGCGGCAGATTGTCGGCACCGATCACCAGATCGCCCGTCAGCGTGATCGCCTGCGCGGTCAGGTCGAGCGATGACAGCTCCAGCCGGCCGTCGGGATGGCGCGCCCCCTCGGTCACCAGGGCGATGCGGTCGCCGAAGAACTCGGCATAATCCGGTGCGAACAGCGGCGCCACGTCACCGCCCAGATCGACCGCAAAGCGCTGCACGCCATTGTCGCCGATCAGCCGCACCTCGCCCGCCAGCCGCTCCACCCCGTCGGTCACCAGCGCGATGTCGGCGGCAAAATCGTCCACGGTGCCGGTGCCGTCGACGGTCAGCGCCAGTTCCGGGTTGCCCGGCAGGCCCATCAGCCGCGCGGCGATGCCGTCCTCGCCCTCCACCGCCTCCAGCGCGACGGACAGCGCACCGGTCGCATTGCTGTAGTTGCCATCCAGCACGAAGCGCGCCTCGGGCCCGTCGGTGCGCAAGATCTCCAGCGCGGCCTCTCCGTCGCCGTCGGCCAGCGACAGGTTGCCCTCGACGGTAAAGACGGCCTCTTCCCCGATCAGCGGCGCGCCCAGTTCGACCCGCTCGGCCCTCAGCGCCCGGACGTTCAC
Source organism: Paracoccaceae bacterium (assembly GCA_041687395.1). Classification (GTDB taxonomy): domain Bacteria; phylum Pseudomonadota; class Alphaproteobacteria; order Rhodobacterales; family Rhodobacteraceae; genus JAWLCA01. The sequence continues at coordinate 56,140 of JAWLCA010000009.1, forward strand.
CGACACCGGCAGTTCCGGCAGCGCAAAGCCCGACGCCTCGGCACTGGGCATCGCGTCTTCCTCGGGCACCGGCGCGCGGGCGATGACGATCTCCTCGGCCGACAATTCGTTGATGCTGACCCGTCCGCGCAGCAGCGCCGCCCGGTTCCAGTCCAGCACCGCACCGCGCAGGGTCAGCCAGACGCCGTCATCGTCGGATATCGTCATCTCGGCGATGGTGGCGCGCGAACTCAGCGCACCCTGGAAACCGCTGATGGTGACATTGCGGTTCTCGCCCGACAGGCTGTCTTCCAGGAACCGCGTGACGAAATCCCGCTCGTCGGATTGCGCCAGCGTCGGCAGGGGGGCCAGCACCGGGGCGGGCAGCAGGGCAAGCGTCAGGATCAGCGCGCGCACCCGCATCAGAATGCCTGCCCGATGCCGACGTAGATCTGCACGCCGTTTTCGTCCTCGCCCCGCACCGGCACCGCGACGTCCAGCCGGATCGGGCCGACGCCGGTGTCGTAGCGCACGCCCAGCCCGGCGCCGGCGTGCCAGTCGCCATCGCCGAAGCTGTCCGCCCCGATGAAGCCTGCATCGACGAAGCCGACCACCCCGATCCTGCCGCGCACCTTGGCCCGAACCTCGGCCGAGGCGCCAAGGAAGCTGCGCCCGCCCGACCGCGCGCCGCCGGGCAGGTCCACACCCAGGGTTTCGTAGGGCTGGCCACGCACCGTTCCGGCGCCACCAGAATAGAACAGCAGGTCGCGCGGGGTCTCAGTCAGGTCTGCACCCAGCACACTGCCCCCCTGGAGCCGGCCCGCCAGCACGAACCGGTTGTCGGCATCCAGCGCGCGATAGGCGCGTGCGTCGAACGACAGTTGCCCACCGGTCCCGGTGCTCTCGTTCAGCCCGACAAAGGGCGTCGCGCTGCCCGAAAGATAGTAGCCATCGGTCGGGTCACGCTCGTTGTCGCGCAGATCCCAGGTCAGGCCCACCGGCAGCGAGGCCGCCGCGAAGGTGGTCCGCCCGGCCGCGTCGCGCACGCGTTCATAGGTCAGGTCCAGCGTCGCCTCGCCGGTCAGCCGCTCCGAGAAGAAATGCGTGACGCCCGCCCTGAGCCGCGCGCGGTCGACGACGTAATCTCGGTCGTCCTCGCGCTCCAGCAGGGTCTCGATGAACGCGGTGGTGTCCGGGGTGAAGGACGCGGGCCGCGACAGCCGCGCGACGAAGCGGTAGTCGAGGCCGCCGGCGTCGGACCCGATCCCGCCCAGATCGCCCTCCAGCCGCAGCCGCTCCGCCCCGCCGTTCAGGTTGCGGTGCAGCCAGAAGGCCGACAGCATCAGCCCCTCGTCCGACTTGACCTCGGCGCCGAAGCCCAGTCGGCGCGGAGCCTCCTCGACCAGGGCCGCCGTGATGTCCAGCGTGTCGCCGGGGCCGATCTCGTCCGCCTCGGACAGGGCAACCGACCGGAACACGCCCGCCCGCCGCAGGCGGTTTGCCGCGCGCTCCACCGCCTCGGGGTCGAAGACCTCGCCCTCGGGCAGACCGGCGATGGCGCGGATGCGGCTCTCGCGCATCCGCTCGCGGCCGGTGATCTGCAGCGTGCCGAAGCGCAGTTGCGGGCCGGGCTCCAGCCGGAACCGGGCGTCCAGGGTGGATTGCCGGTGATCGGCCACGATCCGCTGGACGGTTGCGCGGGCCTTGGCGTGGCCCTCGGCGCGCCAGCCGTCGATGCCCGCGCCCACCGCATCCTCCAGCACGCCGCTGCGCGCCCGCGCGCCCACGGCAAAGCCCTCGGGCAACGCGGTGCCGGGGGCCAGCGGAACGACCTCGGCGCGGGAAAAGGTGAAGGCAGGGCCGGGGTCGACCGTGATCGCGATCTCGGTGATGCGCGAGGGCGCGTTCAGCGGCGGGATCGCCGCCGCCTCGCGCCCGTCGACGCGGATTCGGACCACGCCGGAATAGTAGCCCGCGCCATAAAGCGCGCCGACCAGCCGGGCGTAATCGGCCCGCGCCGCCGCCAGAAGTTCAGCCGGGTCGTCGATCCCGTCGGCCTGCTGCGACAGCACCAGCGAGGCACCGCGCAGCGTCTCGGCCAGTGACTCCGACGCGCCCGGCGCGGACAGCGTCGCCTGCTCCAGCGCCGGCGCGGGCACTGTGGCCAGGGCCAGCACGGCGACCGCTATCGCCACCGCCCCGCGCAGGGGTGCCTTCTGTCGTGGTCGTGCGATCGCCATTCCCCCGGGATTCTCGCTCCCCCGATCATTTGCATCCCCGCCTCCGGGTTTCAATGCTGCACGTGTCCCGCTCCTCCGTTCCGCCCCTTCCCTTGCCCCGCGTGGCATGGTTCACTGCCCCAAAGCCGGAAGGGGACCGGAATGCCCGCCTGTCGATTTCTGCCGGCCGTCGTTGCGACCGGCCTGATCTCGGGGCCCGCCCCGGCGCAGGAGGCGCTGCCGATCGAGATTCCCGTGCCCGTCACCGACGCGGCCTATGCCCCGGTGGACGAGGATGAGGCCCGCCTCGGCCAGTTGCTCTATTGGGATCCGATCCTCTCGGGCAACCGCAACATCTCGTGCGGGACCTGCCACCACCCGCGCTTCGGCACCTCGGACGGCGTGTCACTGGGGATGGGCGAGGGGGGCACGGGCCTTGGCCCCGACCGGGTGCCCGACCCCGCGAACCTGCCCGAACAGCGCATCCCGCGCAATTCGCCCGCGCTGTGGAACCTTGGCGCGCTGGAATTCACCGTCCTGTTCCACGATGGTCGGATCGAGGTGGACGAGACGCGCCCCACCGGCCTGCGCACGCCGCTGGAAGACGACATGCTGGCGGGCTTTGCCAACCTGTTGTCGGCGCAGAACATGTTCCCCGTGCTCTCGCCCGACGAGATGGCGGGCCACTACGGCGAAAACGACATCTCCACCGCCGTCCGCCAAGGCCTGATCACCGGCCCCGGCGGCGCCTGGGAAAAGATCGCCGCCCGCGTCGCCGCGATCCCCGACTATGTCACGATGTTCGAGCAGGTCTATCCCGACATCTCTGCCGGCCGCCCGATCGCCTTCACCGACATCTCCAACGCCATCGCCGCCTTCGTCGCGTTCGAGTTCCGCTCGGACGAAAGCCCCTTCGACCAGCACCTGTGGGGCGCACCGACGCTTGACGCCCGCGCGCTTGAGGGCAAGTTCCTGTTCTACGGCGAGGCCGGATGCGCCGCCTGCCATTCCGGCCCCTTCCTGACCGATCACGGCTTCCACGCCACGGCCCAGCCGCAGCTTGGCCCCGGCAAGGCCGAACGGTTCGAAAGTCACCAGCGCGACATCGGCCGAATGCGCGTCACCGGCGATCCCGCCGACGCCTACGCCTTCCGCACACCGTCCCTGCGCAACGTCACGCGCACCGGCCCCTGGGGTCACGCCGGGGCCTATTCCGATCTGCGCGCCTTTCTGGTCCACCATGTCGATCCGCTGGGCGGGCTGGATCGCTACACGCCGCAGGCCACGCTGCCCGCGTTCGACTCGTCCGCGCGCCCCGACTGGACGATCATGGAGACCCCGGCGGAACGCGCCGCCATCGCCGCCGCGGCGGCCGAATCGGCGCTGACCCGCCCCGAGATCAGCCTGACCGAGGATCAGATCGACGACCTTCTGGCCTTCCTCGACAGCCTGACGGATGAGAGCGCGCTCGCCGGCCGCCTCGGCATCCCCGAAACGGTGCCGAGCGGCCTTCCGGTGGACCGCTAGAAAGGCACGCCGCGCCGGTCAAGCGGCGGCAATGTTCCGCCCGGCGCGCCTGCCCGCGGCACAGCCCAGCACTGCCAGAGCCGTCCCCAGCAACCAGAAACCCGCGGGCAGAGGGATCACCGCCGCCGGGGGCGGCGGTGGAGGCGCCACGGCGAGCATGCCAGCCCCGCTGCCGACGATGTTCCGCCCGGCGCCGGACATCGTGAAGGTGCCGGTGCGGTTGGCGTCGGCGAGCATGTCTGTCAGGCTGCCGTAGGTCACGTAGTCGGAGGCAATCGAGCTCTCGCCCTCGATGTTGAACAGGCTCCAGTAGGTCGTGCCGTCCGATCCGCTGCCGACGATGTTCCGCCCGGCGCCGGACATCGTGAAGGTGCCGGTGCGGTTGGCGTCGGCGAGCATGTCTGTCAGGCTGCCGTAGGTCACGTAGTCGGCGGCAATCGAGCTCTCGCCCTCGATGTTGAACAGGCTCCAGTAGACGGTCGACGCATTGGCAGCCCCGGCCCACAGGGCCAAGGCGGTGGCCAGAATGGCCTGCAAGCACTTCATGTCGATGTACCGATCTGACGACAGCCCGCAAAAGCCGGGCACTCAGTTCGGCACGAATCATACCTGAGAAAAGCCAGTTCTCAAAGGGGTTTGCGCCTCATTCCAGGGTTGTCGGATCGGGCAAACCCCTCTCGCGGCGGTTGCGCGATCCACAGGCCGAACGATCCGCCCCCGCCGGTCACTCCACGATCCGCAGCCCCGTCCCATCCGGCCAGACCTGCACCGCCCGGCCCGCCGCCACCGGCACCCAGTCGGACGCCGCGCCATCCGGCCAGATCACCCGCAACTCGGCGGCATCCTCTGCCCCAAGCCCGAAATGCAGCCCCATCGCCTGGCCCGAGGCATGGCCGCCGCCGACCGTCACCTCCTGCACCTGCACCGCGTCACCTGCGCGCAGTTCCACCCAGGCGCCCACCCCATGGCTGTTCGCCGCGTCCATCCGCGGCACCACGCGCAGCCAGTTGCCCGTGACTTTGGTCGCGTTCTCCCAGACCTCCAGCCCGGCGCGGCGGTTCACCACCACCAGATCCAGCCGCCCGTCGCCGTTCAGGTCCACCACCGCCGCCCCTCGCGATCTGTGGCTGGTCGCCACCCCCGCCACATCGGCCTTTTCCACAAACGTCCCATCGGGCTGCTGCATCAGCAGGTTGTTGGGGTCGCGCATGGCGTTCGACGGCATCTGATCGACATTGCCCTTGGCGATGAACAGGTCCGTACGCCCGTCATTGTCGAAATCCGCCCAGTCCGCGTGCCAGCCGGTCGAAGGCCGCCCGTCATCGCCAAACCACGGCGTCGTCGCATAGGTGCCCAGCCCATGCGGCGCATTGCGCAGCCGCCCCTCGCCCTCGTTCAACTGCACAAGCTGGTCGCCCATCGAGGTCAGCATCACGTCGGGCAGCCCGTTGCCGTCGATGTCGCGACTGGCAATTCCCATGCCCCACAGCGACACCCGCACCCAGCCGTCCCCCTGATCCAGCGGGCGCATCCGGTCCAGCCGCCACATCTCCTCATGCCCGTCGCGCACGTAATAGTGCCTGTCGTTGGAGATGCGCAGATCCCGCCGCCCCGCGCGCTGCCAGTCGGAAATCAGCATCGACAGCGCGCAATAGCCCGGCTCCAGCCGGATCGGGGCAACGTATCCCCGCCCGCCCGCCTTCAGGTCCGGGCGGTGCAATTCGTTCGCGTCGCAGGCCATGAAGGGGCCGTCAGGGTTCGTGCGGTCCACGTAATTGCCCACGGCCAGCGTCGGCCACTCCGCCCCCGGCTCCCACGTCGCGGCAAGGGCGGTGGACCACGCGTCGCCGCCGTGAAAGCCCCAGTCAGGCTCGGCGTCCTCGAACCGGCACTCGCCCAAGCCCCGCAGCAGGCGGTTTTCGCCCACCCGCAGCACCGCCAGATCCATCACCCCGTCGCCGTCCACGTCCAGCGGATAGGCCCCGGTGACGCCGGTGATCGCCTCGACCTCGCCCAACGCGAACCGGACGGGCGCGCCCGGTGCCTCGGTTGCGTTCACCAGCAGCCGCGCCGGGTTTTTGCCCCCCGCCACGAACAGCGACGGCCGCCCCGACCCGTCACAGTCCAGCGCGGCGACGCCGCCGCCCACGAAATGCTCCCACCCGCCGGCGTATTCATGCGCTACCGGCAGGTCGCCCGCCCGGTCGATGAAGGCCGGATCGGCCAGCGCCAAGGCGGGCGCGGTAACCAGAACGGCCGCCATAAATGGTTTCGTGCAGGTTAACAAAAATCGTGATTTCATTGACTTTCAATGGCTTGGAATTTTGTGCACGCGTGCACAGGCGCTCATTCCGCCGCCATCCCCCATCCCGACCCCAGCCGCGCCTCGCTCACCGCCGACAGCGCCAGCGCCGCCGCCCCATGGGCCCACAGCAGGTCGCCCCAGGCATGGATCTCCACCTTGGGCGGCGGCCGCCCGGTCTGGATGATCAGCGCCTCCATCTCGGCCAGCGTCTCGGCGGCATAGAGGTAGTCATACCGCATCCGCTCTCCCGACAGGATGATCAGCGCGGGATCGAACAGGTTGACCACATTCGCCAGCCCGACCGCCAGATACCGCCCCGCCCGCCGAAAGATCGACCGCGCCGCCTGGTTCCCCGCCTTGGCGTGGTCATAAAGACTCTCCAGCAGCACGTTCACTGGCTGCCGGTCACCCTGGGTCAGGTTCAGCGCCACGGTGGCCTCGCGCACCAGCGCATAGTCGGCCACATAGGCCTCCAGGCACCCCCGCTGCCCGCACCGGCACAGCGCCCCGTCCAGCTGCACCTTGGTGTGGCCGAGTTCCATCCCCAACCCCTGCGCGCCGCGATAGATCCGGTGGTTGATCACCAGCCCCATGCCCAGCCCGTGCTCGATCGTGACCACCGCGAAATCCGACAGCCGCCGCCCGGCGCCGAACCACAACTCTGCCAGCGTGACCAGGTTCGCGTCGTTGTCGATCTGCACCGGCAGCCCCAGCCGCGCCGCCGCCGCGCCCGCCAGCGCTACGTCCCGCTCGCGCAGCACCGGCGACCAGATCACCCGCCCGCCCGCGGCATCGACGAACCCCGGCACCCCCAACCCGACCGCCGCCAGATCGCCCCGCGCCAGCCCCGCCTTGGCGCAGACCCGGTCCAGCAGCGCCTCGGTCGCGGTCAGCAACTCGCGCAGGTCCATCGCCGCCGGGCGCCGCGCAATCGCCTCGTCCGCGATCAGGTTGCCGGCGAAATCCACGATCACCGCGGTATGCTCGCGGTCCGACAGCTTGATCCCGGCGACGCGATAAGCCTCTGCCCGAACCCCCAGCGCCACCGCCGGCCGGCCGCGCCCGCTGTCGGCCTCGCGCGGCTGGGTCACTTCCTCGATCAACCCCGCCTCGATCAGTTCCGACGTGACCGACGTGACAGACGCCGGGCTGACCGCCAGATCCCGCGCCACCTGCACCCGCGGGATCAGCCCCGCCGCGCGCACACGCTCGAACACCTGCTGGCGCAGCGGGCGCTGCGAATCTGCCAGCGGAGGGATCATCGGCCCGCAACCACGCCGGCCGGGATCGGCCGGCATATTTTCTTCACCGTTGAAACTAATAGGCCGGGATCTTGTTGCCATGTCGCCAGATTCTTGCTGCTCTGCGGCGTCGTTTCGCCGGAAAGTTACCAGAACGCAGCTTCGTCCGCATCTTTTATTTTGACAACCTAATTTATCAGCGCCACTTTGGGGCGGTTCGGGCGAATCTGCCCAACCGGCCCGGCAGGGCTGTATCCATTGGGAGGGATAAGATGCGCAGATCCATTATCGCCGCCGTGGCCGCCACGGTCGGTTTTTCGGGGGCAGCCTATGCCCAGGACCTTACCGTAGGCGTCAGCTGGTCGAATTTTCAGGAAGAACGCTGGAAGACCGACGAGGCCGCGATCCGCGAGGCGTTGGAGGCCGCCGGCGCGACCTATGTGTCAGCCGACGCACAGTCATCCTCGGCCAAACAGTTGTCGGATATCGAATCCCTGATCGCCACCGGCGTGGACGCCCTGATCGTTCTGGCGCAGGACACCCAGGCCATCATCCCCGCCGTGCAGGCCGCCGCGGACGAGGGGATCCCGGTGATCGCCTATGACCGGTTGATCGAGGATGCGCGCGCCTTCTACCTGACCTTCGACAACGTCGAGGTCGGCCGGATGCAGGCCCGCGCCGTGTTCGAGGCGCAGCCCACCGGCAACTACGTGATGATCAAGGGCTCGCCCACCGATCCGAACGCCGACTTCCTGCGCGGCGGCCAGCAGGAGATCCTGCAGGAAGCCATCGACGCGGGCGACATCACCATCGTGGGCGAGGCCTATACGGACGGCTGGCTGCCCGCCAACGCCCAGCGCAACATGGAGCAGATCCTGACCGCCAACGACAATAACGTCGATGCGGTCGTGGCCTCGAACGACGGCACGGCGGGTGGCGCCGTCGCCGCCTTGACCGCGCAGGGCATGGAGGGGATCCCGGTGTCCGGCCAGGACGGCGACCATGCGGCGCTGAACCGCGTCGCGGCGGGTACGCAGACGGTGTCGGTCTGGAAGGACGCGCGCGATCTGGGCCGCGCGGCGGGCGAAATCGCCGTGGCCCTGGCCGGCGGCACCGCGATGGAAGATGTCGAGGGACGGGTGGAATGGACCTCGCCCTCGGGCACGACGATGAACGCGATCTTCCTCGCACCGGTCCCGATCACGCAGGAAAACCTGTCGCTGGTGGTCGATGCCGGCTGGATTCCGCTGGAAACGCTCTGCCAGGGCGTGTCGGGCGGCCCGGCCCCCTGCAACTGATCGCGGCCACCGCCGCCGATTGGACCCGCTTCCGGGCGCCGCCTGCGCCCGGAGGCCTTTGTGACCCCGCCATCAGGAGCGCGCGATGAGCGATGCCGCCCATGCCCCTGCCGAAGCCCCGAAAAAGGGGATGCTCGCATCACTGGAAATCGACACGCGCCTGCTGGGCATGGTCGGCGCCTTTGTGGTTCTGTGCCTCGGCTTCGACCTGCTGACCGACGGGCGGTTCCTGACCCCGCGCAACGTCTTCAACCTGACGATCCAGACGGTGTCGGTCGCGATCATGGCGGCGGGCATGGTCTTCGTGATCGTGCTGCGCCACATCGACCTGTCTGTGGGGGCGCTCTTGGCGACCTGCTCGGCCATCATGGCGATGGCGCAGACGGTGATCCTGCCGCAGATGCTTGGGTTGGGCCTTGGTCATCCGGCAATCGCACCCCTGGCCATCGCGATCGGCCTGGCCTCGGGCGCCCTGATCGGGGCGTTTCACGGCTGGCTGATCGGCTATCTGACGATCCCGGCCTTCATCGTCACGCTTGGCGGTCTGCTGGTCTGGCGCAACGTCGCCTGGCACCTGACCGGGGGGCAGACCATCGGGCCGCTGGATGCGCGCTTCCAGACCTTCGGCGGCATCAACGGCACCCTGGGCGAAACCGCATCCTGGGTGCTGGGTGTGCTGATGGTGCTTGGCGCGCTCTGGGGGATCTGGCGCGCGCGGCACAACAAGCGCTCGCACGGCTTCCCGGTGAAGCCGCTCTGGGCCGAGGCGGTGTTGGGTATCGTGACCGCGGCAGCGATCCTTGGCTTCGTCGCCCTGCTGAACGCCTATGAGGTTCCTGCCGCCCGGCTGCAGCGCGCCTTTGTCGCGCGGGGCGAGGTGATGCCCGAAGGCTTCACTGCAGGCTACGGCCTGCCGATCTCGGTGGTGGTACTGCTGGTGGTGGCGATCGTGATGACCGTGGTGGCGCGCCGCACCCGTTTCGGCCGCTACGTCTTCGCTGCGGGCGGCAACCCGGATGCGGCGGAACTCTCGGGTATCAACACCCGGCTACTGACGGTCAAGGTCTTTGCGCTGATGGGCTTCCTCTGCGCCCTGTCGGCCGTCGTCGCCTCGGCCCGGCAGACGTTCCATTCCAACGACATCGGCACGCTGGACGAATTGCGCGTGATCGCCGCCGCCGTGATCGGGGGCACCGCGCTGTCGGGCGGGATCGGCACGATCTACGGCGCCATCCTTGGCGCGCTGATCATGCAGTCGCTGCAGTCCGGCATGGCCATGGTCGGCGTGGACGCGCCCTATCAGAACATCGTCGTCGGCACCGTGCTGGTCACCGCCGTGCTGATCGACATCATCTATCGCCGCCGGACCGGAGCTGTCTGATGCCCACACCCCTTGTCGAGATGCGCAACATGCAAAAGGCCTTCGGCGGCATCCGCGCCGTGGACCGGGTCAGCATCGACCTCTACGCGGGCGAGGTGGTGGGCGTTCTGGGCCACAACGGCGCGGGCAAGTCCGTGCTGATGAAGATGCTGTCGGGGGCGCTGCCGCGCGACGCGGGCGAGATCCTGATCAACGGCCAGCCCGCGATCATCAACAACCCCCGCGACGCCCGCCGCTACAACATCGAGACGATCTACCAGACGCTCGCGCTTGCCGACAATCTGGACGCGGGGGCGAACCTGTTTCTGGGGCGCGAACTGGTCACCCCCCTGGGGTTTGTCGACGACGTGCGGATGGAGTCCGAGACGCGCAAGATCCTCGCCCGGCTCAACCCCAACTTCCGCAAGTTCAAGGAACCGGTGAAGGCGCTGTCGGGCGGGCAGCGGCAGTCGGTCGCCATCGCGCGGGCGGTCTATTTCAACGCCAAGATCCTGATCATGGACGAACCCACCGCCGCCCTTGGCCCGCAGGAAACCGCGATGGTCGCCGAACTGATCCAGGAGCTGAAGGCGCAGGGCCTGGGCATCTTCCTGATCGACCACGACATCCATCAGGTGAAGGCGATGTGCGACCGCGCCCATGTGATGAAGAACGGTCAGCTCGTCGGCACCGTGACTGTCGCCGACGTGACCGAGGATGACATCCTGGGCATGATCATCGCGGGCAAGAAGCCCGAGAGCCTCGTGGCGTAGCGATGTATCTCGGGCTCGATCTCGGCACCTCGGGGCTGAAGGGCATCCTCATCGACGACGCGCAGGTCGTTCTGGCCGAGGCGACGGCGCCGCTGTCGGTCAGCCGCCCGCAGTCCGGCTGGTCGGAGCAGTCGCCCGCCGACTGGATCGCCGCGGCCGAGGCGGTGATGGACCAACTTGCCGCCGCCCGCCCGCTGGACGGCGTGCGCGGCATCGGCCTGTCGGGGCAGATGCACGGCGCGACGTTGCTCGATGCGTCCGACGAGGTGCTGCGCCCCTGCATCCTGTGGAACGACACCCGCGCGGCACGGGAGGCCGCAGCCCTGGACGCTGACCCGATCTTCCATCGCCAGACAGGCAACATCGTCTTTCCCGGTTTCACCGCGCCGAAACTCCTGTGGGTGCGCAACAACGAACCCGCGCTGTTCGACCGGCTGGCAAAGGTGCTGCTGCCCAAGGATTTCCTGCGCCTTTGGCTGACCGGGGATCACGTGGCAGAGATGTCGGACGCCGCCGGCACCAGCTGGCTGGACACCGGCGCGCGCGACTGGTCCGACGACCTGCTGGCCGCCACGCAACTGTCGCGCGCCCAGATGCCGCGCCTGGTCGAAGGCTCGGCCGTTTCGGGCCAGGTGCGCCCGGAACTCGCCGCCCGGTGGGGCCTGTCGCGCGGCGTCGTCGTCGCGGGCGGGGGTGGCGACAACGCCGCCTCGGCCATCGGCGTCGGCGTGGTCCATGCCGGGCAGGCCTTCGTGTCGCTCGGCACCTCTGGCGTGCTGTTCGCGGCGAACGACGGCTACCGGCCCGACCCGGCGACGGCGGTGCACACCTTCTGCCACGCGCTGCCCGACCGCTGGCACCAGATGGGGGTGATCCTGGCCGCGACCGACGCGCTGAACTGGTATGCAAGAATCGTGGGCGAAACCCCGGCGGCGCTGACCCATGACCTCGGTCCCCTGCAGGCACCGGGGCGCACGCTGTTCCTGCCCTACCTGGGGGGCGAGCGCACACCGCTCAACAGCGCCAGCGTGCGCGGGGCCTTCATCGCGCTGGAACATGCCACCGACCGAACTGCGGCCACCCGCGCTGTGCTGGAAGGCGTCACATTCGCGATCCGCGACTGCCGCGACGCGCTGGCCGCCACCGGCACTCGGATCGACAGCCTGCTGGCGGTGGGGGGCGGCTCGCGCTCCGACTACTGGCTGGCCGCCATCGCTACCGCGCTGGGCGTGCCCGTCACGCTGCCCGTGGACGGGGATTTCGGCGGTGCCTTCGGGGCCGCGCGCCTGGGCCTGATGGCCGCCACCGGCGCGGGCGCCGAGATCGCCACCGCCCCCGAAACCGCCCGGGTGATCGCCCCCGACCCCAACCTTTCCGCGGCCTTCGATGCAGGCTACGCCCGCTTCCGCGCCGCCCAATCCGCCATCAGGGAACTGACATGACCGATTTCTTCGCCGGTATCGAACCCGTCCGATTCGAGGGCCCCGACAGCGACAACGCCTTCGCTTTCCGCCACTACAACCCCGACGAGGTGGTGATGGGCAAGCGGATGGAGGATCACCTGCGCTATGCCGTCGCCTGGTGGCACAGCTTCGCCTGGCCCGGCGGCGACCCCTTCGGCGGCCAGACCTTCCAGCGCCCGTGGTTCGGCGACACGATGAAGCTGGCACAGATGAAGGCCGACGTCGCGTTCGAGATGTTCGAGATCCTGAACGCCCCCTTCTTCTGCTTCCACGACGCCGACATCCGGCCCGAAGGCAAGGATTTCGCGGAAAACACCCGCAAACTGGAAATGATGGTCGATTACATCGGCCGCAAGATGCAGGGCTCGCGCACGAAACTGCTGTGGGGCACGGCCAACCTCTTCTCGCACCGCCGCTACATGGCGGGGGCCGCCACCAACCCCGATCCGGATGTCTTCGCCTTCGCCGCCGCGACCGTGAAGACCTGCATGGATGCCACGAAACGCCTGGGCGGTGCGAACTACGTCCTCTGGGGTGGGCGCGAGGGGTATGAGACGCTGCTCAACACCGACCTGAAGCGCGAATCCGAACAGGCCGGGCGCTTCCTGTCGATGGTGGTGGACTACAAGCACAAGATCGGCTTCGACGGCACCATCCTGATCGAACCCAAGCCGCAGGAACCCACCAAGCACCAGTACGATTACGACGTCGCCACCGTCTACGGCTTCCTGAAGCGCTTCGGGCTGGAAGACGAGGTGAAGGTGAACATCGAGCAGGGCCACGCCATCCTGGCCGGCCACAGCTTCGAGCACGAGATCGCGCTTGCCGCCTCCCTCGGCATCTTCGGCTCCATCGACATGAACCGAAACGACTACCAGTCGGGCTGGGACACCGACCAGTTCCCCAACAACGGACCCGAGGTGATGCTGGCCTATTACGAGATCCTGCGCGCCGGCGGCTTCACCACCGGCGGCACCAACTTCGACGCCAAGCTGCGCCGCCAAAGCCTCGACCCCGCCGACCTGATCCTCGCCCATGTCGGCGGCATGGACACCTGCGCCCGCGCGCTGAAGGCGGCGGCGAAGATGCTGGAGGACGGCAGGCTGGAGGCCGCGCGCGCCGAGCGGTACGCTGGGTGGGACGACCCGCAGGCGCAGGCGCTGCTGGGCAGCGACCTCGGCACCATCGCCGCCCGCGTGCTGGCCGAGGGCGTGAACCCCGAGCCGCGTTCGGGCCGGCAGGAGCGGCTGGAAAACTTGGTGAACCGCTATGTCTGACGGGGCAGGGCGGGCATGCCAGTGGTTAAGTGCAGGTAAACAAAAATCGCGAAATACTTAGATTTCAACGACTTGTGAATTTGTGCACGCGTGCACACGTCCCCTGATCGGCCTTCAGGCGGCCATTTTCAGGTGCCGGGAAAACCACTCCCGCAGCGCCCCCGCCACCACCTCCGGCGCCTCCTCATGCATCAGGTGGCCCAGATCGTCGAACCGCCGCACCTCGGCCCGCCCCATCCGCCCCGCCGCGACCTCGGACGTCTCGGGCGGCACCGCCGTATCTTTGCCCCCGGTAAGGAACAGCACCGGCAGGTCGATCCCCGGCAACTCGGCCAGCAGCGGGTCCAGCTTCCACTGCGCCATCATCGCCAGCACCCCCTCCACATGCCGCCGGTTCCCGATCAGCGCCCGGTAGAGCCGCACGCCCTCGTCATCCACTCGGCTGCCGGTGGATTGCAACAGGTTCCGCACCGACTGCGCGCTGCCCGCGGTGCGCGACAGCAAGAACCCCGCCAGGGGGTTCATTGCCAGCATCTTTGCCAGCATCGGAAACAGCCAGCCCGCCACGCCCTGGAAATTCGCCAGCGCCCCGTTGACACAGACCACCGTCGCCGGCGGCTCAGGCAGAGCCTGCGCCAGCCGCAGTGCCAAAGCCCCCCCCGCCGAATGCCCCACTATCGCATCCGGGGCCCAGCCCTGATCCGCCAGCAACGCCGCCAGATCCACGGCCATCGCATCGATCCCCAGCCGCTGCCGGCTGCCCGCGCGGCTGAACCCCTGTCCCGGCAAATCGACCGCGACGACATGATGGTCCCGCGCCAGATCCGGAATCAGCGCCCGCCAACTGTGGGTAGAGGCGCCCGCTCCGTGCAACAGCAGCACCAGCGGCCCGCGCCCGGCCTCCTGCACGTGCCAGCGGTGCGGGCGGCAGTCGATGAAGCGCGACATCTGATGGTTCGGCCAGTGCCGGCCATCGCGGGCCCAGTCCACTCTTACCCCTCCAGCGCGGTGGACACGGCGGCGGAAATGCGCCCCGCATCGGCCCGCGGCAACGCAAGGTACGGCGCGCCCAGCAGACCTGCCAGTGTGGACAGCGCCGCCTCGGGCCGCACGCCGGTGTCGATGACGATGCCCGGCGTCCCCTGGACCCGCAGCGCGCGGGCCAGCATTGTCGCATCCTCGGCTGCCATCGTGCGATTGGCCGAGCCATCAAGGGCGATATTCGCCCGCCCGTCGGTCAGCAGCGCGATGGTCGGCGTCATGCCCCGACCCCGCGCCATCCCCGCCACTTCCATCGCGGCGCGCAGGCCCGCTGCCAGCGGCGTGCCGCCGCCGCCAGGCAGGGCGGCCAGCCGCCGCTTGGTCTGCACCAGGCTGCGGGTGGGCGGCAGCAGAAGTTCCGCGCCTTGCCCGCGAAACGCCACCAGCGCGACATGATCGCGCCGGGCATAGGCCTCGGTCAGCAGCATCTCCACCGCGCCCTTGGCCTCGGCCAGTCGCGCAAGAGCGGCGGAGCCTGAGGCATCGACGGTGAAAATCAGCAGCCGGTCGGATTTCTCCTCATACCGGCGCAGGCGGATGTCTTCGGGCCGAATGTGCAGAACGCGGGGCGTGACCGCCGTCTTCCGCCGCAACGGCTGCCACGGGGCGGCGGCCCGAAGCGTGGCCACGAGATCGATCTTCGCCTGCCCGTCGATCCGCCCTGCGCGCGGTGTCAGCGGCCGGCCTCGCCGGTTACCCTTTTTCACCGCGCCGGCACCGGCCCCGGATTTCGCCGCTCGCGCGGCCTTACCGGCCGCGATGCGGGCCAACAGGTCGGCGGGCAGCAGCGCCTTGGCGGCCTCCAACAGAACCTCCTCGGGGATCTGCGGCTCGGGCGTCTCGCCTTCGCCCTCGGGCGGATCGGGCGGCGTGTCGTCGGGTTCCGGCTCTGGCGGGTCTTCTCTTTCCTGCTCGGGCACCTGCGTTGCGCGTGGGGCAAAGACCAGCTCCACCGCCGCGCGCAGGTCGTCGTCGCCGACCACGTTGCGGCCCATCAGCGCCGCGTGCGCGCGCGCCGCTCGCAGTGCCAGCAGAGGCGCGCGCAGCGAGTCGATTCCCAGCCGCGCGGCGACGCGGGCGAGATCGGCCAGCGCCTCCGGCCCCGCCGTCACCGCGGCCAGTCGGTCGTGGGCCGCCGGGTCGGGGGGACTTAGCTGGGCGGTTCCGCCCCAGGCCAGACCGTCGAGATCAAGTTGAAAAGCCAGCCGGTCGGCCAGACCCGAGGGCAGCGTTTCGTCGGCTTCCACGCCCTCGTCCAGCGCAATCAGGCAGAGGTGCGCGGCCCCATCCAGCGCGCCCGACAGCCGCGCGGCAAGACCGGCGGCGCACCGTTCGGCCATCGTCAGGACCAGCGTCGCCGGGCGGGCCAGCAGACCTGCCTGCCGAACCACCCGCCCCTCGGCCAGCGTCGCGGTCAGATCCACGCCGCCGAACAGTTGCTCGTCTGCGATGCCGGGATGGATGCGGCGCAGGGGCAGCGGCAGCTCGGGCAGGGCGTCGGTCACCCGGTCCCGCACCGGCCCCGACCGCGCGCGCAGCCACAGCCCGCCCAGCCCGGCCGGATCGACCGCAAGCAGCCGCAGCGCCAGATCCAGCCGTTGCCAGAGGGGGGCGGGATCGGTCACCCCAGGACTTCCTCGACCATGCGGATGACGCGGGTGCCCGATCCGGCCTCGTCCAGCGGGTCGCGGCGCAGGCGGTGACGTAGCGCCATTGGGGCGATGCGGCGGACGTGATCGCGCCCGATCGCCTCGGCCCCCTCATAGGCCGCGAGCGCACGACCGGTCCGCAAAAGCGTCAACTCGCCGCGCAGACCGTCCGATCCCAGCGCCACGCACAATTCGGCGCAGTCGCGCAGCACTGCCTCGGGCGTCTTCATCGCCGCGAGCCGGTCGCGGGCCGTGAGGATCTGCTTGCGCAGGGCCGTGTCCTTGCGCGACCATTTCTTCATGAACGCCTCGCTGTCATTCTCGTAGGCGTCGCGCCGCCGCACCACCTCGATCCGCGCCTCGATATCCTTGGAACTGCCCACCTCCACCGACAGGCCGAAGCGGTCCAGCAGCTGCGGGCGCAGCTCGCCCTCTTCCGGGTTGCCGGACCCGACAAGCACGAAACGCGCGGCGTGGCGGATCGACAGCCCCTCACGCTCCACCACGTTGCGGCCCGATTGCGCCACGTCCAGCAAAAGGTCGACGATGTGATCCTCCAGCAGGTTTACCTCGTCGATATACAGATATCCGCGATTGGCGCGCGCCAGCAGTCCCGGCTCGAACGCCTTTTCGCCCCGCGTCAGCGCGCGCTCGATATCCAGCGCGCCGACCACCCGATCCTCGGTCGCGCCAAGCGGCAAGTCGATCACGGGGGTGGGCCGGGTCACGATCTTCTTTGACTGCACCGCCGCCCAGTCCGGGCAATCCTCGGGCCGGGCGGAGTTTACCGGGCAGCCCTCGACCACCTTGATCGGCGGCAGAAGGGCCGCGAGAGCGCGCACGGCGGTGGACTTCCCGGTGCCCCGGTCGCCGAACACCAGTACGCCGCCGATGCCGGGGTCGATGGCGGTCAGCACCATAGCCTGTTTCATCTCTTCCTGACCGACGATGGCGGTAAAGGGGAAGGGGGCGGTCATGCGGGTATCCTTTCAAGTCGGGCAAGCGGGCTGACCCCGCTCCAGGTGCCCACATCTCCCAGGATGCGGAACCGGGCGTACAGCTCTTCGGAGAACCACAGCCCGTCGCGCACGGCGCGGATCGCGCGGGCGTGCGGACCGTCGGCACGGGCAAAGGCGGCCATGCTGGCGGTATCGGGCCAGATCGAAAAGGTCACCTGATGCAGAAGCGGAAGCTCCCCGATGCCGATCTTGAAAGCGACATTGGGATCGTCGCCGATTACGTCTGAAATCGCCGGCACCCGGCCCCAAAATTTCAGCGCGACCGAGGGCTTGATCGTCGCCCGCGTCAGCGCGGCCAGCGGGCCGGGGGTGGGAACAGCCGTTACCGGAAAGGGGTCGCGCCCCGACCATTTCCCGCGCGTCGAGGTTGGCGCCAAGAAGACGGTCCAGCTTTCTGCCGCATGGTCGCGGTAGCGGTCGAAGACAGCGGCGGTGCCCACACGGTCGCGTGCCGTGGCCTCATCCGCCCAGGTGGCGAGGATCGCATAGACGGCGGTGTTGGGCAGCGGCGTGAACCCTTCGCCCGTGCCCGATCCGCAGAGTTTCCAGAAGCCGATATCTGGCACGCGTGACAGCGCCAGGCGCGCGGCGCCCATCTGCCCCAGCGCCCAGAGCCGGGCGAGGGTGCCGTCGAATCGAAAGAAAGACAGGCTGACGGCAGTCAGAGCGATTCCCCCGGTTGGTTCCCTTTGGGTGTCAACTTACACTGACACATTGACGCTGCAATGAAAAGATTTCTGGACGAAATGGTGCGCTGCACTTAGGATTTGGTGTAAGGCAAACTGGACACAAAGGGGGCGCCAGCCCATGCAGACCCGAATCCCGCCAGAAATGGCCGCTGCCAAGGCACCCCGCGCGGTGGTGATTGGTGCCGGGCTGGGCGGCCTTGCCTCGGCGATGCGACTGGGCGCCAAGGGCTACCGCGTGACCGTGGTCGACCGGCTGAACATGCCCGGCGGGCGCGGGTCTGCGATCATCGAGAACGGGCATCGGTTCGACCTGGGCCCAACGATCGTGACCGTCCCGCAGGGGCTGCGCGAGTTGTGGGCGGCCTGCGGGCGCGACTTCGACGCCGATGTCGATCTGCGCCCGCTTGATCCGTTCTACGAGATCCGATTTGCCGACGGTTCCACCTTCACGGCCCGTCAGAACACCGAGGCCATGCGGGCCGAGGTCGCGCGGCTGTCGCCGGGCGATTTGGCGGGCTACGACAAGTTCCTGAAGGACAGCGAGCGGCGTTACTGGTTCGGTTTCGAGGATCTTGGCCGGCGGCCGATGAACAAGCTGGCCGATCTGATCAAGGTGCTACCGACCTTCGGCATGCTGCGGGCAGACAAGTCGGTCTATGCGCACGCGACGTCTCGGGTGAAGGACGAGCGTCTGCGCATGGCGCTGTCGTTCCATCCGTTGTTCATCGGGGGCGATCCGTTCCACGTCACCTCGATGTATATCCTTGTCAGTCATCTGGAGAAGGAATTCGGCGTCCACTATGCGATGGGCGGAGTCGCGGCGATTGCAGCGGCGATGGCGGGTGTCGTCGCCGATCAGGGCGGCACGATCCGGCTGGGCGAAGAGGTGGACGAGATCCTGATCCGCCAAGGCCGGGCCGGGGGCGTCAAGCTTGCCACGGGCGAGGTGATGACCGCCGATGTCGTGGTGTCGAACGCCGATGCCGGGCATACTTACATGCGGCTTCTGCGCAATCACGCCCGCCGCCGCTGGACGGATCGGAAGCTCGGCAGCCGCCGTTGGTCGATGGGGCTGTTCGTCTGGTATTTTGGGACGAAGGGCACCCGCGACTTATGGCCCGATGTGGGGCACCACACGATCCTCAGCCATCCGCGCTATCAGGGGCTGGTGCGCGACATCTTCATCAACGGCAAGCTGTCGGATGACATGAGCCTTTATGTCCACCGGCCCAGCGTCACCGACCCCAGCGTGGCGCCCGAGGGTGGGGATACCTTCTACGCACTCTCGCCCGTCCCGCACCTCGGCTTCGACAACGGGGTGGACTGGGCCGAGCAGGCGGAGCCCTATCGCGCGCAGGTACAGAAGGTGCTGGAAGAGAAGCTGCTTCCGGGGCTGGACGATCACGTCTCGGCCTCGCTCACCTATACGCCGCTGGATTTCCGCGACCGGTATCTGTCGCCCTTCGGCTCTGGATTCTCGATCGAGCCGCGCATTCTACAAAGCGCATGGTTCCGGCCGCATAACGTGTCCGAGGAACTGCCGGGCCTGTATTTGGCCGGCGCGGGCACGCATCCGGGCGCGGGGCTGCCAGGTGTCATCGCTTCGGCCGAGGTGCTGGGAGAACTGGTGCCGGATGCCGCCGTCACGGCCCCCGCGATGAAGGCGGCCGCCGAATGATCGACCCCGCCGACATGACCCATTGCGAAGAGGCGATCCGCCACGGGTCGCTGTCGTTCCATGCGGCCTCGCGCCTGCTGCCGACCAATGTGCGCGACCCGGCGCTCGCCCTCTATGCCTTTTGCCGGCTGGCCGACGACGCGGTGGACTTGAACGCGGAAAAACCGGCGGCGGTGCTGTCGCTGCGTGATCGGCTGGACCTGTGCTACACCGGTCGGCCGCGGAACACGCCCGCCGACCGTGCCTTTGCCGCGATGATCGACGAGCACCAGATGCCGCGCGAACTGCCAGAGGCGCTGCTGGAAGGCTTCGCCTGGGACGCGATGGGGCGGCAGTATCGCAGCCTGTCGGACCTGCACGCCTATGCCGCGCGGGTGGCGGCGGCGGTGGGGGCGATGATGACCGTTCTGATGGGCGTGCGCGACGCCGACGCGCTGGCGAGGGCCTGCGATCTGGGGGTGGCGATGCAGCTGACCAACATCGCCCGCGATGTGGGCGAGGATGCGGCGGCGGGACGCATTTACCTGCCGCTCGACTGGCTGGACGAGGCCGGTGTGGACCCGTACGCCTTTCTGGCCGACCCGCGCCCGCTGCCGGGGCTGACGCGTCGGCTGCTGCTGGCGGCCGAGCGGTTGTATTTCAGGGCCGAGGCAGGCGTGCCGCGACTGCCCGCCGCCTGCCGCCCGGGCATCTATGCCGCCCGCCACATCTATGCGGCCATCGGGGCGGACGTCGCGCGGGCGGGGTTCGACAGCGTGACCCGGCGGGCGCGGACGACAACGCGGCAGAAGCTGATGCTTCTGGCGCTGGCATACGCGCGTTCGGGAACCAGTCTTTTGTTGCCTGCACCGGCCACGCTTTACGCCGATCCGTTGCCCGAATGCGCCTTTCTGGTCGAGGCCGCGGCGCGCGGTCGACCGGCCCGCGGAACTTGGGGCGAGGGGCGGGCGGGCACGCTGGTTGCGGCGCTGGCGGCGCTGGAAACGCGGGACAGGGAGCGCGGCGCCTTGATGGCGGGGGGGCGGCGTACTATCTGACCGGGATGGATTGGCCCGTATTCCTCGTCTTTCTGGCCGCCTCGGGTGCGGCGGCGGCCACGGGAGCGATGTTTTCGCCCGGCGAGTGGTATCAGCGCCTTGTGAAACCGACCTGGACGCCGCCGGACTGGCTGTTCCCCTTCGCCTGGACCGTCCTTTACCTGTCGAGCGCCTATGCGGCGTCCCGCGTTGCGGGGCTTGAGGGGTCGGCGCTGGCGATGGCGTTCTGGGCGATGCAGATTGCCTTCAACACGCTCTGGTCACCGGTCTTCTTCGGGTTGCACCGGATCAGTGCGGCGATGGTGGCGCTGGTGGGACTGTGGATGGCCGTCGTGGGCACCTTCTGGACCTTCCTGCAACTCGACCTGATCGCGGGGCTGCTGATCGCGCCCTATGTGGTCTGGGGCACCTATGCCGGGGCGCTGAATCTGGCGATCCTGTTCCTGAACCGCCGTGGGGTCCCGGAAGGGGCCTGAGCGGGTTGTCCACGCGTGGACAAAATCTCATGCTATTGAAAATACAAGATATTCCTTTGTTTTTTTACGTGGACTTAACCGTTGCGCACCCCGGCCGAGCCGAAAAGCGCGCTAGCCGCCCCCGCGTCGCAGCGCCATCGGGGCCTGCCCGAACTGCCGCCGGAACGCCCGTGACAGCGCCGACTGCGACGAGAATCCGCAGCGCAGCGCGATCTGCTGCACCGGGTGGCGCGTGTCCACCACCAACCGCCGCGCCGCCTGCAGCCGGAGCCTGAGCGCCCAGGCGCCAGGCCCCATGCCGAGGTCGCGGCGAAACAGCATTTCCAGCCGCCGGGGTGACAGCCCGACCGCGGCGGCGGTGGCGGCGACGGGCTCGGGTGCGTCCAGCCGTGCCTCCATCCGGGCGATCGCGGCCATAACGCGCGCGTCGGTCGCGGGGCGGGCGTGGGGCACGACCTGCGGCGTGGCGGCGGGCCGGGGATCGTGCAGGAACGACGCCGCGACCTGCGCTGCCACCGCCTGTCCCTGCCGCATGCCGATCAGGTGCAGCATCAGATCGACCGCCGCCCCGGCGCCGCCGGCGGTGAAGCGCGCCCCGGAAATCACGAAACGGTCTGCCAGCACGTCCACCTGCGGATGGGCGGCGGCGAAATCCTCCAGATCCTCCCAATGGACGGTCGCGCGGTGACCTGCGAGCAGCCCGGCGCGCGCCAACACCCAGGCCCCGGCATCGACACCCCCCATCGCCCGCAGGTGCGGCGCCATCCGGCGCAGCGCGGCCAGCAGCGGGCGCTGCGCCACCTCGGCCTGGCGAAAGCCGGCGACGACGATCAGCGCCTCGGCCGCGTCTGCGGTCAGCGCGGCGTCAGCGGGCATCGTGATCCCGCAGGACAGCGGCACTGGCGCGCCATCGGCGGATACCACGCGCCAGCGATAGGCCGTCTGCCCAAGGTGCCGGTTGGCGCTGCGCAGCGGGTCCAGCACGGCCGCCAGCGCGCTGAGGGAGGCCTGAGGCAGCAGCAGCACCGAAAGCGCCAGCGGGCGCGGATCGGGGGCGAAGAGCGTTGCGTTCTGGGTCACGAAGATTTCGTAAATCGCAAAACTTGGACCCGCAAGCCTGCTATGGTGCGCGCAATCAGGAGAAGGGGGAACCATGCCGCTGACCATGAACCGCGAGGTCTTCATCACCTGCGCCGTCACCGGATCGGGCGGCACGCAGGACCGCAGCCCGCATGTGCCGCGCAGCCCGGCGCAGATCGCCGACAGTGCCATCGCGGCCGCCAGGGCCGGCGCGGCGGTGGTGCATTGCCACGTCCGCGACCCGGAAACCGGCGTGCCGTCGCGCGACCCGGCGCTGTACCGCGAGGTGACCGAGAGGATCAGGGATGCCGGCACCGACGTCGTGCTGAACCTGACCGCCGGAATGGGCGGTGATCTGGTCTTTGACGGCACCGAGGCGATGAACCGGATGAGCCAGAAATCCGACATGGCGAGCGCGGAAGAGCGGGTGCAGCACGTGGTCGAGTGCCGGCCCGAGATCTGCACGCTGGATTGCGGCACGATGAACTTTGCCGAGGCCGACTATCTTATGGTCAACACGCCGGGCATGTTGCGCGACATGGCGGCGCGGATGGTGGCATCGGGCGTGCGGATCGAGATTGAGGCTTTTGATACCGGCCATCTGTGGTTCGCGCGGCAACTGGTCGAGGAAGGGATCATCCCCGATCCGGTGCTGGTGCAGCTGTGCATGGGCGTGCCCTGGGGCGCGCCGGATGACCTCAATACCTTCATGGCGATGGTGAACAACGTGCCGGCGGGCTGGCACTGGTCGGCGTTCGCGCTGGGGCGGCACCAGATGGCCTATGTCGCCGCCGCCGTACTGGCGGGCGGCAACGTGCGCGTGGGATTGGAGGACAACCTGTGGCTGGGCAAGGGCGAACTGGCCACCAACGCGCAACTGGTCGAACGCGCGGTGACGATCATCGAGGCGATGGGCGCCCGCGTGATCGGCCCCGACGAGGTGCGCGCGCGGCTGAAGCTGGATAAGAGGGCACCGAGATGAAGGCAGCGATCATCGGCGGCGGGGTGATCGGCGGCGGCTGGGCCGCACGCTTCCTGCTCAACGGCTGGGACGTGGCGGTGTTCGACCCCGACCCGCAGGCAGAGCGGAAGCTGGCCGAGGTGCTGGCGAATGCGCGCGCGGCGCTGCCCGCCCTGTCGGACGTGCCGATGCCGACCGAGGGGCGGCTGACGCTGGTGCACAGCATCGCCGAGGCGGTGGCGGGTGCGGACTACATCCAGGAAAGCGTGCCGGAGCGGCTGGAGTTGAAGCACCGGGTCTATGCCGAGATCCAGGCGGCGAGCGACGCGCCCATCGGGTCGTCCACATCCGGCTTCAAGCCGTCGGAACTGCAGCAGGGCGCGACGCGGCCCGGCGCGATCTTCGTGGCGCATCCGTTCAACCCGGTCTACCTGCTGCCGCTGGTCGAGGTGGTGCCGTCGCCCGCGAGCGACCCGGCGGTGATCGATCGGGCCAAGGACGTGCTGTCGGGGCTGGGAATGTTCCCCCTGCACGTGCGCAAGGAGATCGACGCCCATATCGCCGACCGGTTTCTTGAGGCCGTCTGGCGCGAGGCGCTGTGGCTGGTCAAGGACGGCGTGGCCACGACCGAGGAGATCGACGAGGCGATCCGCATGGGCTTTGGCCTGCGCTGGGGCCAGATGGGCCTGTTCGAGACTTATCGCATCGCCGGGGGCGAGGCCGGGATGCGGTATTTCCTGGAACAGTTCGGCCCCTGCCTGACCTGGCCCTGGACGAAGCTGATGGACGTGCCCGAGTTCAACGACGAGCTGGTGGAGCTGATCGCCGGGCAGTCGGACGCGCAGTCGGGACACCTGTCGATCCGCGAGCTGGAGCGGATCCGCGACGCCAACCTGATCGGCTTCCTTCGGGTGCTGAAGGACCGCGACTGGGGCGCGGGGCGGGTGCTGCTGGAGCATGACGCCCGGCTGCGGCAGGCCACGTCCGACCCGGTGGCGGATACCACCGCACCAATGGTCATGGCCCATATGCAGGTGTTGCCCGGTTGGATCGACTACAACGGCCACATGACCGAAAGCCGGTATCTCTTTGCGTGCTCCGAGACGACCGACGCCTTTCTGCGGTTCATCGGGGCGGGGATGGATTACGTCGCAGCGGGGCACAGCTACTACACGGCGGAAACGCATGTGATGCACCTGGGCGAGGCCAAGCTGGGCGACCGGCTGACCGGATCGCTGCAGGTGCTGGGCGCGGATGAGAAGCGGCTGCATGTCTTCGTCCGTATCGAACGCGAGGGGCAGGCAGTGGCGACGCTGGAGCAGATGCTGCTGCATGTGGACATGACCGCGGGCCGCGCCTGTCCGGCGGCGGCGGAAGTGCTTGAGCGCCTGATGCCGATTGCCGAGGCGCACAAGACCCTGCCCCGGCCCGAGGCCGCCGGGCGCCATGTCGGACAGAGGAGATCCTGATGGACTTCGCCCTGACCGACGAACAGCGCATGATCGTGGACACGACCCGCGCCTTTGTCGAGGCCGAACTGTACCCGCACGAAGCGCTGGTCGAACGGACCGGCCATCTGCCGATGGAACTGGTGCGCGAGGTGCAGGCCAAGGCGATGGCAGCGGGGCTCTATGCCGCCAACATGCCCGAAGAAGTGGGCGGTGCGGGCCTCGATACGCTGTCGTGGCTGCTTTACGAGCGTGAACTCGGCCGCGCCAACTATGCCCTGCACTGGACCTGCGTCGCGCGGCCGTCGAACATCCTGCTGGCCGGCACGCCAACGCAGCGGGAGAAATACCTGATGCCCTGCATCCGGGGCGAGACCTGGGATTGCCTCGCGATGACCGAACCCGGCGCGGGGTCCGACCTGCGCGGGATGCAGGCGACGGCTCGGCCCGACGGCACTGACTGGGTTCTGAACGGCACCAAGCATTTCATCAGCCATGCCGACATCGCGGGCTTTACCATCGCCTTCATGGCGACCGGCGAAGAGGACACGCCGCGCGGAAAAAAGAAGAAGATCACCGCCTTCTTCGTCGACAAGGGTACCCCCGGCTTCACGGTGCGAGAGGGGTACCGCAACGTCAGCCATCGGGGCTACACCAACGCGATATTGGAGTTCGATAACTGCCGGGTGCCCGCCGAGAACGTGCTGGGCGAGGTGCACCGGGGCTTCGAGGTCGCCAACACCTGGCTCGGCGCCACGCGGCTTCAGGTCGCTGCCGCCTGCCTTGGCCGGGCCCACCGGGCGCTGGGGCATGCGCTGTCCTGGGCGGCGGAGCGGCGGCAGTTCGGCCAGCAGATCGGCAAGTTTCAGGGCGTGAGCTTCAAGCTGGCTGACATGGCGATGGAGCTGCGCGCGGCGGAGCTGCTGACATGGTCCGCCGGGTGGAAATTCGATCAGGGCACGGTGACCGAGGCCGACATGGCCATGGCGAAGCTGAAGGCGAGCGAGGTGCTGGCGATGGTCGCGGACGAGGCGATCCAGATCCACGGCGGCATGGGCCTGATGGACGAGCTGCCGCTGGAACGCATCTGGCGCGACGCCCGGCTGGAACGGATCTGGGAGGGCACGTCCGAGATCCAGCGCCACATCATCAGCCGCGAATTGCTGCGGCCACTGGGCGGGTGATCCATGCGCGACCTGTCGCGGCTGCTGCGCCCGCGGTCCATCGCCGTCCTGGGCGGGGGCTGGGCCGAGAACGTGATCGAACAGTGCCGGAAGATGGGGTTCGACGGACCGGTCTGGCCGGTGCATCCGACCAGATCGTCGATCTCTGGCCTGGCTGCCTTTGCCAGCATCGCGGACCTGCCGGGGGCGCCGGACGCGACCTTCATCGGGGTGAACCGCCACGCGACGCTCGAGGTTGTGCGCGACCTTGCTGCCCGTGGCGCGGGTGGGGCGATCTGCTTCGCCAGCGGCTGGGCCGAGACGGGGGCGGGGGATCTTCAGTCACAGCTTGTCGCGCGGGCGGGGGCGATGCCCGTGCTGGGTCCGAACTGCTACGGGGTGATCAACTATCTGGACGGCGCACTGCTGTGGCCCGACCAGCACGGTGGACGGCGGGTGGACCGTGGCGTGGCGATCGTCAGCCAGTCGTCGAACATCGCGATCAACCTGACCATGCAGCGGCGCGGGTTGCCGGTGGCCTATGTGGCCTGCCTGGGAAACGCGGCACAGACCGGCTTGGTTGAAATGGCCGAGGCGCTGCTGGCGGACGACCGCGTGACGGCGCTGGGCCTTTATGTCGAGGGGATCGCGGATGCCCCGGCCTTCGCAAGGATGGCGAAGGCGGCGCGGGCCTTGGGCAAGGGCATCGTCGCCATCAAGTCCGGCAAGACCGAGGGCAGCGCGCGCGCGGCTGTGTCGCATACGGCGGCGCTGGCGGGGGCGGGCGTCGCCTCATCGGCTTTCCTGCGGCAATGCGGCGTGGCCGAGGTGGCGACGCCGTCGGAACTGCTGGAGGTGCTGAAACTCTACCATGCCTGCGGCCCGCTGCCGGGGCGGCGGATCTGCGCGGTGTGCTGTTCAGGGGGTGAGGCGGGTCTGACCGCGGATCTGGCCGCCGGGATGTCGCTTGAGTTCCGCGCGCCCGAGCCGCATTCGGCGGTGCGGCTGAGCTGCGTGTTGGGCCCGCTGGTGACAATTTCCAATCCGCTCGACTATCACACCTTCATCTGGGGCGACCGGACGAAGACGACCGAGGTCTTTACGACCATGCTGGCAGGCTATGACGCCGGTACCTTCGTGATCGACCCGCCGCGCACGGATCGGTGCGATCCGGCCTCGTTCCGCCCGGCGCTGGATGCGATCGTTTCGACGGCGCGGGCGACTGGGAAGCCGGCGATTGCTGTAGCCTCGATCCCCGAAAACATGGAGGAGGCCGAGGCCGACCGGCTGCTGGCGGCGGGTGTGATCCCGATGGGCGGGCTGGAGGTGGCACTGGCGGCGCTCGATGCGGCGGCGACCCCGGCGGGGCGCGCGGGCTGGACGCCCTGGCCGGTGCGGGGCATGGGGCCGACGATCACGCTGGACGAGGCCGAGGGCAAGGCGCTGCTGGTCGCGGCCGGAATTCCGGTGCCTCGCGGGGTGCGGGCGGCGACGCTGGCGGAACTCGGGCCACTTGCGCGGGGTCTAATGCCGCCGCTGGCGCTGAAGGGCCTGGGGATCGCGCACAAGTCCGAGGCGGGGGCGGTGCGGCTGGGGCTGGCGACGCTGGACGGGCAGGCACCCATGCCGAGCGCGACGGGCTATCTGGCCGAGGAGATGGTGGCGGGTGGGGTCGCCGAACTGCTGGTGGGCGTGCGGCGCGATCCGATCTATGGCGCGACACTGACGCTGGGGATCGGGGGCGTGACGGCGGAACTGCTGGCCGATACGGTGACGCTGATCCTGCCGGCGACGGCGGAGGAGGTGGCGGCGGGTTTGCGGCGGTTGCGGCTGTGGCCGCTGCTGGATGGCTACCGCGGGCGGCCGAAGGCGGCGGTTGATGCGGCGGTTCAGGCGATCTGCCGGATGGCCGATCTGCTGGCCGCGCGGGACGATCTGGCGGGGATCGAGGTGAACCCGCTGATCCTGACCGAGAGCCGCGCCGTGGCGGCGGATGCTTTGATTGAAAGGGAAGCCGAATGACCCAAGGACCGATCCGCACCCGCCGCGAGGGCGGGATACTGGAGGTGACGCTGGATCGGCCCAAGGCCAACGCCATCGACCTGAAGACCAGCCGGATCATGGGCGAGGTGTTCCGTGACTTTCGCGATGACGATGGCCTGCGCGTCGCCATCGTGACCGGGGCGGGCGAGAAGTTCTTTTGCCCCGGCTGGGACCTGAAGGCGGCGGCTGAGGGCGACGCCGTGGACGGCGATTATGGCGTGGGCGGCTTCGGTGGGTTGCAGGAGCTGCCGCATCTGAACAAGCCGGTAATCGCGGCGGTGAACGGGATCTGCTGCGGCGGCGGGCTGGAACTGGCGCTGGCCTGCGACCTGATCCTGGCGGCCGAGCATGCCACCTTTGCGCTGCCGGAAATCCGGTCGGGGACGGTGGCGGATGCGGCGTCGATCAAGCTGCCGAAGCGGATCCCCTATCACGTGGCGATGGACCTGCTGCTGACCGGGCGCTGGTTCGATGCCGAGGAGGCGGTGCGCTGGGGGATCGTGAAGGAGATCGTGGCGGCGGATCGGCTGATGGCGGCGGCGCGGGATCTGGCGCGGCTTCTCGAAACCGGGCCGCCGCTGGTCTATGAGGCGATCAAGGAGGTGGTGCGCGAGGCCGAGGACATGCGGTTTCAGGACGCGCTCAACCGGATCACGAAACGGCAGTTCCAGACCGTTGACCGGCTTTATTCCAGCGAGGATCAGCTGGAAGGGGCGCGGGCCTTTGCCGAGAAGCGCGACCCGGTCTGGAAGGGGCGGTGAGGGCGCGTGCACGCGTGCACAACATCGCAAGCCCTTGAAAAGGCTGTAGATCGCATTTCTTGTTAACCTTCCCTTAACCGTTTCGGGGCCTCTCAGCGCAGGGCGCGGCCCTTGAGGATGGCGTCGGCACCGAAGCGGGCGCGGATCGCATCGGCGGCGCGTTCGGCGGCGGCGCGGCGGGCGGCGTCGGGGTCCAGAAGGTCGCCCATGCGGTCTGCGCCCTCGGCAGAGGTCAGGTCGGACAGGCCCACCCCGATCAGCCGGAACGGGCCCTTCGGTGCCTGATCGAACAGCGCGCGGGCGGTGCGGTAGATGCGGTCGGCGATCTGCGTCGCGTCGGGCAGGCTGTCGCGGCGGGCCAGAATCTTGTGGTCGGCGCGCTTCAGCTTCAGCGTGACGACCTTGCCCGCCAGCCCCTTGGCCTTGGCGCGGTCGGACACCTGTTCGGCCAGCCGCCAGATATGGCCGTCCAGCAGGTCGGGGTCGGCGGTATCCTCGGAAAACGTGGTCTCCTTCGAGATCGACTTGACCGGCGCGTGGGGGGTGACGCGGCGGGTGTCCTGCCCGCGGGCAAGATTGTAAAGCCGCTCTCCCATCTGGCCGAAGCGGGCGACCAGATCGCGCCGGTCCCAGCGCAAGAGGTCGGCAAAGGTATGGATGCCCGCGGCATCGAGTGCGGCCTGACCGACCGCGCCCACGCCCCAGATCATCCGCACCGGGCGGTCGCGCAGGAACTCCGCCGTCTCGGCCTGCCCGATCACGGCAAAGCCGCGCGGTTTGTCGAGGTCGGAGGCGACCTTGGCCAGGAACTTGTTGTGCGACAAGCCGATGGAACCGGAGAGGCCCAGCTCGGTTTCCATCCGCCGGACCAGCCGGGCGAGCATCACTGCGGGCGGTGCGCCGTGCAGGCTTTCGGTGCCGGTGAGGTCGAGGAACGCCTCGTCAAGCGAGAGGGGTTCGATGGCGGGGGTCAGTTCCTCCATCATCGCGCGGATGGCGCGGCTGGCCTGCACGTAGACCTCCATCCGGGGTTTTATGACGACGGCCTCGGGGCAGAGTTTCAGCGCCTTGAACATCGGCATGGCGGATCGCACGCCCCGGATACGGGCGATGTAGCAGGCGGTGGAAACGACGCCGCGTTTGCCGCCGCCGACGATGACGGGTTTGTCGCGCAGGGAAGGGTCGTCGCGCTTTTCCACGCTGGCGTAGAAGGCGTCGCAATCCATGTGCGCGATGGACAGCGCAAAAAGTTCCGGGTGCGCGACCACGCGCGGCGACCGGCAGGCGGGGCAGCGGGGGCCGGCGTCAAAGGGGGTCAGGCAGTCGCGGCAGAGGGCGGGCATGGGGGCAGGTTAGCACGGGCGCGGGGACCGGGTAACGGAAGATTTGCGCGCTGCTCACGCGTGAGCAGTTTTTCATGTGTTTGTTAATGAACGATATTCACATTTCCATTAACCAAGACGAAACCTCTGACGCAGGCCCAACCCATCTTTCGGGGGCCGAGGTTGCGCGGGCGAGACGATCCCGGAAAGCGCGGGCAAGGCGGTTGAAAAGGACGCCTTGCCCTGTCGAGGGCGGGATGCCTCAACGTCAGGCATCCCGCCGCGTTGCGCATCAGTTCCAGCCGAGGACCACGTTAATGAAGCTTCGGCGGTCGATGTCGTTGCGCAGATCGTTCGAGTTCACGAACATGCCGTTCAAAGCAGCGATCTGCGACGTCTTCAGGTTTGTGACGTCGGCGTTGGGCGCCAGTCGGGCGACGGTCGTTTCAACATTGGGCAGAAGCGTCAAGCTCATGGCCGAGGCCGAGGTTGCGACGGTTGCCAGCATGGCGGTGGCGAGAATGAAGGTTTTCATTTTCTGTTCCTTTGGTTCGCTCTGAGTTTCACTTGAACCGGATCACCGCGATCCGATGACCCAAAGATGCGCCTTGGATCGGCTGCCGTAAAATCACTGAATGATCGCGCAAATTCACGCAGAAATGCCGCGAAGAGCCTGTAACAAAAAGCGAAATTCACATCGACGTGAAAGGCGGGTCTAAACCCTGGCTTGCAGCGCACGAATGGCGCCCAGACCGGCACTGTTACACGGCGGAGCAGTTACGACTGCGTGATCTTTAGGTTGCCGGAGGCACCACGCAGGTTGCCGCACCATCAGTGTGCATTTTTGCAGGGTGGGGTCGCGGGGCAAGTTCCGGGGAGAATTCGGTGGCAAGCGAGCAGAATCCTTCCTTCGGGCTGGGCGGAGGGGCATGGCCCGGCGCATTGCGCGGGACAAACCGCCGCGAAATTTTGGCGCCAAATCCAGCCTTTCACGCGGGGTTAAGCAATCTGGGCCAGCGTCTGCGGGAAACGAAGGACGCTTGAATGACCTCCCAGACGATCGGCGAGTGCGCAGGTGATGGCGCATGACACCCGTGGTTTACGCCTTGTTGCCGCTGGCGGCGCTGATTGCGCTGCGGATGCTGGTTCCGTCACGTCTGGTGGTGCATGCCTGGGTGCGGCGGTTGGTCGTGGCGGGGATAAGCTTGGTCGTGCTGCGCTACCTGTGGTGGCGGGTCACTGCGACGGTTCTGCCCGCCGACGATCTGAGCGCGCAGTCGGTCTTTGTCTGGACGCTGTTCCTGATCGAGATGCTGGCGTGGTGCGACACCGCCATCATGCTGCTGATGCTGCTGCGCCGCACCGACCGGCGGGCCGAGGCTGATGCGCACGAGGCGCGGCTGCGGTCGATGGACCCGGCCGATCTGCCGACGGTGGATGTGTTCATCGCCACCTACAACGAACCGCTGTCGGTGCTGGAAAAGACCATGACGGGCGCGGCGGCGCTGGACTGGCCGGCGGACAAGCTGCGGGTCTGGGTGCTGGACGACGGGCGGCGCGACTGGCTGCGCGACCATGCGGCCGCCAAGGGGCTGGGCTATCTGCGGCGCGACGACAACACCCATGCCAAGGCGGGCAACATCAACGCGGCGCTGAAACGGACGGATGGCGAATTCGTGCTGGTTCTGGACGCCGATTTCGTGCCGCAGCGGTGGTTCCTGTACCGCACCATCGGGTTCTTCGCCGACCGCCGGGTGGGGATCGTGCAGGCGCCGCACCACTTCTTCAACAACGATCCGATGCAGTCGGCGCTGGAACTGCGCCGCAGCCTGCCGGACGAGCAGCGGCTGTTCTTCGACGTGATCCTGCCAAGCCGCGACGGCTGGGATTGCGCCTTCTGCTGCGGGTCGAACGGGGTGATCCGGCGCGCCGCGCTGGACGCGGCGGGCGGGCAATTGCCGACCGGGTCGATCACCGAGGACATGCTGCTGAGCCTCGTGCTGCTGCGCAAGGGTTATGTCACCCGGTTCCTGGGCGAGCGGCTGGCGGTGGGGCTGGCGCCGGAATCGCTGGGCGCCTATTTCGTGCAGCGCGCGCGCTGGGCGCGGGGCGCGATCCAGATGCTGTATCTGCGCGAGGGGCCGCTGGGCCCCGGCCTGCGGCCGATCCAGCGGGTGATGTTCCTGCCGTTGCACTGGATTTCGCAGTCGCTGGTCTATACCGCGTCGATGCTGACGCCGCCGATCTATCTGCTGACCGGGCTTTTGCCACTGATGAACGCCAATACGGCGACGGTGCTGCACTATCAGCTCCCGGCGATCGTGGGGGCGGTGATGGTGGTGCGGCTGTTCGCCAGAAGCAGCTTCGTGCCGCTGGCGCAGGCAGCGCACAGCGTGCTGCAGGCGTTCCGGCTGCTGCCGGTGGTGTTCGGCACCTTGATCAAGCCGCGCGGGCATGTGTTCAAGGTGACGCCAAAGGGGGCGGATGCGCAGGGCCGGATGCTGGACCGGCCGACGCTGTTGCTGGCGCTGGGGATCATCGTGGCAACCCTGGTGGGCCTGGCGGTGAACCTGAACCCGGCCACGCAGATCATCCCCAGCACGGCGCTGATCCCGATCGTGGCGTTCTGGGCGCTGGTGAATATCCTTGTGCTGGCGGTGGTGGCGTCCATTGCCATGGCCCCGCCGGCGCGGCGGACCGAGGAGCGGTTCCTGCTGGACCTGCCCTGCCGGGTGCACGGGCCGGGGGGGATGTGGCCGGCGCGAACGCAGGATCTGTCGATGACCGGGGCGGCGCTTCTGGGCGGGCCGGGGGCAGCGGGGCCGGGCGACTGGGTGGTCGTCGATCTTCTGGATATCGGGCGGGTCGCCGCCTGCGTGATGCGCCGGGGCGAGACGCCAGACGGGCAGCAGACCCTTGGCGTGCGGTTCGATCTGCCGCAGGGAGAGGTGCGCGACGCGCTGATCCGGCGGCTCTACACCCAAGGGTTGGACAATTCGGCAAAGCTGCAGGGGGCCGTCACGCTGGCGATGCTGGGCCGCGTCCTGCGGCGTGACAGCCACCGGCTGCCGCCCGCCGCCCTACTAGAGGCGCCGCCGCGCTGGGCCGCGGCGCTGGTCGCTGCCGCGCCCACGGACGCGACGATCCGCGCGTGGGAGCGTGATGCGCGGGCCGAAGAGCGGGGACAGGCGAGCCGCGCGGCCTGAGCCGTTGGCTCTTTGCACTGGGGAAGGGCGTCTGTAGGATCACGGCGCCGCGGGATCGGAGAGGGACATGGATTTCGAACAACTGATTGGCGAGAACGCGGTCGTCCTGATCGTCGCGCTGTTCATCATCGTGTCGATCTTTCTGGGCGTGCGCATCGTGCCGCAGTCGGAAAAGCACGTGGTAGAACGTTTCGGCCGCCTGCAGAAGGTGCTGGGACCGGGGATCAACCTGATCGTTCCGTTTCTCGATACCGTGCGCCACAAGGTGTCGGTGCTGGAGCGGCAGCTGCCCAGCAACCGGCAGGACGCGATCACCGCCGACAACGTGCTGGTGCAGGTGGAGACATCGGTCTTCTACCGGATCATGGAGCCGGAGAAGACCGTCTATCGCATCCGTGACATCGACGCCGCGATCTCGACCACCGTGGCGGGCATCGTGCGGTCCGAGATCGGCACGACGGAACTGGACGAGGTGCAATCGAACCGCGCGCGCCTGATCGAGAAGATCCGCAGCGCGCTCGAATCGGTGGTGGACGACTGGGGGATCGAGGTCACGCGGGCGGAACTGCTGGACGTGAACCTGGACGATGCGACGCGGACGGCGATGCTGCAGCAGTTGAACGCCGAACGCGCCCGCCGCGCGCAGGTGACCGAGGCGGAGGGCAAGAAGCGCGCCGTGGAACTGAACGCCGACGCCGAGCTCTATGCCGCCGAGCAGGAGGCCAAGGCGCGCCGGATCCTGGCCGATGCCGAAGCCTATGCCACCGGCGTGATCGCGGAAGCCATCGCCAGCAACGGCCTTGAGGCGGCGCAATACCAGGTGGCGCTGAAGCAGGTGGAGGCCCTGACCAAGGTGGGCGAGGGCGCGGGCAAGCAGACGGTGATCGTGCCGGCGCAGGCGCTGGATGCGTTCTCGGACGCCTTCAAGATGCTGAAGGGGCGGGGCTGATGCTCTCGGTTTGGTGGGTCTGGGTCGTGGCCGGACTGGCGCTGGCGATCCTGGAGACCGTGGTGCCGGGCTACATCTTCGTGGGCTTCGCCATCGGCGCGGTGGCGACCGGCGGGTTGCTGTGGCTGGAGGTTCTGGGCGGAAATCTGGCGGTGCAGATGCTGGTCTTCGCGCTGATCTCATTGGTGGTCTGGCTGACGCTGCGCCGCGTGCTGGGCATCCGCAAGGGTCAGGTGAAATACTGGGATCGGGACATCAACGAGAACTGAGCGCCGGGTGATCGCGCGCGAGGTCATAGGCCTTGCGCATCACCGTGGGCAGGTCGCCGGGGCGGAATTCGTCCGGCGCAAGGAAGCTGCCGCGCAGCGGTTGCGCATCGGTGCCGACGCGGGCCACGCGCAGCGCAAGCCGCAGGTGGAAATGGGTGAAGGTGTGGCGCACCTCGACCCCCGCATCCTGCCAGTCGGCGTCTAGCGGCGGTGCGTCCGTCGGGGCGTCGGACCAGTCCGACCCCGGCCAGCCCAGCATGCCCCCCAGCAGCCCGCTGTCGGGGCGGCGCTCCAGCAGCCAGGCGCCATCGTCGCGACGTACCAGATAGGCGATGCCGAGCCGGGTGGGCTTCGCCAGTTTCGGCGTCTTGCGCGGCAGGTCGGCGGCGATCCCGAGGGCGCGGGCGTGGCAGGGGTCGCGCCACGGACAGATGCCGCAGGCGGGGCTGCGCGGGGTGCAGATCGTGGCACCAAGGTCCATCACCGCCTGAGCATAGTCGCCGGGCCGTCGGTCGGGGGTCAGCGCCTCGGCCAGGGCGGTCAACTCGCGCTTTGCTTGCGGCAGCGGGGTCTCTACCGCTTGCAGCCGGGCCATTACCCGCTCCACGTTACCGTCTACCACCGTGGCGGGTTCATCAAACGCGATGGCGGCGATGGCGGATGCCGTGTAGGGACCGATGCCGGGCAGGGTCAGCAGCCCCTCGCGAGTCGTCGGGAACTGCCCGCCGTGCTCGGCCACCACCGCGCGGGCGCATTTCAGCAGGTTGCGGGCGCGCGCGTAGTAGCCCAGCCCGGCCCATTCACCCATCACATCCGCATCCGGCGCTGCGGCCAGAGCCCCCACGTCGGGCCAGCGCGCGGTGAAGCGGTGGAAATAGGCGCGCACGGCGGCCACCGTGGTCTGCTGCAGCATCACCTCGGACAGCCAGACGCGATAGGGGTCCGGGCGGGCGGCAGAGCCGGGCGGCACGCGCCACGGCAGGTCGCGGGCGTGGCGGTCGTACCACGCCAGCAACGCGTCGCTCAGCCCGTTCACCCGCCCGTTCACCTGGTCGTCACGCAATATTCAGCCCCCCTGAGCCACGATGCCTCTGGCCCTTCCGGCCCCCATGCCTAGAATAGGGGAGCAACAGGAAATGAACAGGCAGCCGATGGCCCGCCCGACAACCCAGACCAATCGCCGGATGCGCGGGTTCGAACCCGCGGCCGGGCTGCTGCGTGACCGGATCAAGGGCGCGGGCGAGAAGCGCGGCTTTGCCGTCACGAAGCTTCTGACCCACTGGGCCGAGATCGCGGGCGAGGATCTGGCGGCGGTGACGCGGCCGGTGAAGGTGGGCTATGGCGGGCGCGAGGGGATGGGGGCGACGCTGTCGCTGCTGGTTCTGGGGGCTGCTGCGCCGATGGTGCAGATGCAGCTTCCGCGCCTGCGCGAGCGGGTGAATGCTGCCTATGGCTACAACGCCATCGCGCGGATCACCCTGACACAGACCGCGCCGAGCGGATTTTCCGAGGGGCAGGCGGAGTTCCGCCCCGCAGACAAGACGCCCGAGGCCGTGCCCGATCCGGCGCTGCAGGCCCGGGCCACCGAAACGACCGAGGGCGTGCAGGACGATCGCCTGCGGGCAGCACTTCAGGCGCTGGGCGGCAACATCCTGTCGCGCGCCGCACAAGGGAAAGGCCAACCATCATGAAGAAGATACTCTCCACCATCGCCGCACTCGGGATCGTCGCAGCCGGCGGCTGGTGGCTGGCGCAGGGGGGGCAGACCGCGCAGAGCTTTGCGCCGGTGGGTGCGGCCCAGGCCCAAGGCGCCGAGGTGGACCCCGCGGTGATCGCCGACATGAGCATGGGCAACCCCGACGCCAGCGTCACGGTGATCGAATATGCCTCGTTCACCTGCCCGCATTGCGCGTCGTTCCACGCCAGCGTGATGCCGCAGTTGAAGGCGGAATACGTCGACACCGGCAAGATCAACTTCATCCACCGCGAGGTGTATTTCGACCGCTACGGCTTGTGGGCGGGGATGCTGGCCCGCTGCGGCGGCGAGGAGCGGTACTTCGGCCTGGCCGATCTGCTGTACGAGCGTCAGAGCGACTGGGCGGGCAGCAACGATCCGGCGGTGGTGGCCGACAACCTGCGCCGGCTGGGCCGCACCGCGGGGCTGTCGAACGAGCAGGTCAACGCCTGCCTTGAAAACGCAGACGTGGCGCAGGCGCTGGTCGAGGTCTATCAGGCCAACGCCACCGCCGACGACATCACCTCCACCCCCAGCTTTGTCATCAACGGGCAGAAGTATTCCAACATGTCGTTCGCCGACATGGCAGAGATCATCGACGGCAAGCTGACGGACTGAGGCGCGTGGCCGCGCCGCTGAACGGAATTCGGGTCGTCGAACTGGCCCGCATCCTGGCCGGTCCCTGGGCCGGCCAGACGCTCGCCGATCTTGGGGCCGAGGTCATCAAGGTCGAGGCACCCGAGGGCGACGACACCCGCCGCTGGGGGCCGCCCTTCGTGGCCGAGGATGGCACGGCCGCCTATTTCCACTCCTGCAATCGCGGCAAGCGGTCGGTGACGGCCGATTTCCGCACGCCAGAGGGACAGGCGTTTGTCCGCGATCTGGTGACGCAGGCCGATGTGGTGATCGAGAACTTCAAGGTCGGCGGTCTGGCGAAATACGGGCTGGATCATGCCAGCCTGTCGGCGCTGAACCCCCGTCTGGTCTATTGCTCGATCACAGGGTTCGGGCAGACGGGGCCCTATGCCCACCGTGCAGGCTACGACTACATCATCCAGGGCATGTCGGGCCTGATGAGCGTGACAGGGGAGCCCGACGGGTTGCCGCAGAAAGTGGGCGTGGCGGTCACCGACATCTTCACCGGCGTCTATTCCGCCACCGCGATCCTGGCCGCGCTGCACCAGCGGCAGGCCACCGGGCGGGGTCAGCATATCGACATGGCGCTGATGGATTGCGCGGTGGCGATCATGGCCAACCAGGCGATGAACTGCCTTGTGACTGGCGTGGCGCCGCAGCGGATGGGCAATGCACACCCGAACCTGTCGCCCTATCAGGTGTTTGCCTGTGCCGACGGGCACATCATCATCGCCACCGGCAACGACGCGCAGTTCGCGCGGCTCTGTGCGCTGCTAGATCTGCCCGCACTGGCGACCGATCCGGCCTATCGCACCAATGCCGACCGGGTGGCGAACCGCCCGGCGTTGAGTGCGGCGCTGACCGAGGCGACGGCCGCGCGATCCAAGGCCGATCTTCTGGCCGCCTGCGAGCGGGCGGGCGTTCCGGCGGGGCCGATCAACGACATGGCCGAGGTCTTTGCCGACCCCCAGGTGATTGCGCGCGGGATGCAGCTCGACTTGGGAGGCATGCCCGGCGTGCGCTCTCCCTTCGTCTTTTCGGACGCCGAGCTGGCGCTGGGTCGCCCCTCTCCCCGGCTGGGACAGGACGACGCGGCCTATCCCCGCCCCAGGATTGCCGAGGGCGACTGACGGCTTAGGTTATTCCCTGACCGATGAACGGAGGGTTGGATGACCGATTATCCCCTGGTGGGCCTGTGCGGATCGCTGCGGCGGGCGTCCTATAACCGCATGCTGATGCGCGAGGCCGCGCGGCTTTACGGCGGCCCGTTCCTTGAGGCGGACCTGAACCTGCCGCTGATGAACGAGGATTTGCAGAACGAGCATGGCATCCCGCCAGCGGTGGAACGTCTGGCACGCCAGATCAAGGCGGCAGATGCGGTGCTTGTGGTGACGCCGGAGTACAACAAGTCGCTGTCGGGCGTGATGAAGAACGCGCTCGACTGGATCAGCCGGGTGCCGGGCGGGGTGTGGCGCGACAAGCCGGTTGCGGTGATGTCGGCGGCCGCGGGGCGGGCCGGGGGCGAGCGGGCGCAATATGCGCTGAGGCTGTGCCTGACACCGTTCCGCGCCCGTGTTCTGCCGGGGCCAGAGGTTCTGGTGGGCGGTGCCAAGGATCAGTTCGACGAGAACGGGCGGCTGATCGGTGAGCGGTACCAGAAGACCCTGAGCGAACTGATGGACGAATTGCGCCTCGAGGTCGTGCGCTGGCGCGAGGCGGCCTAGAGGCAGTCCTCGACCCGGAAGCCTTCGGGGATGGCATCGCGTCCCTCCAGCACCAGGTCAGCCATGACATCGGCCACCTTTGGCGCAATGCCGAAGCCGATCTTGAACCCGCCATTGGCGATGTACTGCCCAGGCCGGTCGGGCCAGGCGCCCAGCACTGGCGCGCGGCTGCGGGCGCGCGGGCGCACCCCGGCCCAGCGGGCGACAACGGCAGCCGTGGCGAGCGCGGGGCAAAGGCCGCGGGCACGGCCAATCAGGTCGTCAAGCTGCGCGTCGGTGCTATCCGGCGCATCGAACTCCCTCTCGCTGGTCGATCCCACGGCCACGGTGCCGTCGGCATGGGGAACGATGTGCAACCCCTCCACATAGAGCTGCGGCAACGCGGCCGCATCATGGGCAAAAGTCGCCGCCTGACCCTTCACCCCGCTGCCGACCGCTTTCCCGAACGCCGCTGACAGATCCCGCAGCCCCTGCCAGCCCGTCGCCCAGACGATCGCCCCGCGTGTGGGCGCCTCGGTCGTCACATCGGCGCCCCGTGCGCGCAAGGCGGCAACAAGGGAGTCCACGGCCCGCCGGGGGTGCAGGCGGGCGGTAAGCGTGTCGTGGATCAGGTGCCCCGCCTTTGGCGCCCAGCCGGGAAAGGCATCGGCCGGGATCACCTGCCAGTGGGCCTGCCCGCGCCACAGGTCTGCCGCGCTTTCGGCGCGGGCCTGCGCAGCCGTCAGGTCGCTGACCGGTTGCAGTCGACCGCTGCGGGCATAGCCGGGGGCCACGCCGCCCGCTGCCCGCACCTCTGCCCAGAACCCTTCCACCATCAGCAGGCTGTCCAGCTGAAATGCCTTCTTGGCATTCCAGTTCTCGGGCACATGCGGGGCCAGCGCGCCGACCAGACCGCCCGAGGCACCGGCGCCGGGGCCGGCGGGGTCGATCACCCGCACCCGCGCGCCGCGCCGGGCGCAGGCCCAGGCGATGGACAGGCCGAAGATGCCCGCCCCCATGACCGTCACGTCCGTGGTTGCCAATTCTCATACCCTTCGCCAAGGTCCGCGCGGCACAGGGGTAGGGCAAATGGGCGGCGGCGACCAGAGCGGGGGGATCGACTGGCGGGACGGGGTCACGCCGGTGTCGTGCCGGTTCGACGACCCCTATTTCTCGGTCACCGACGGTCTGGCCGAGACGCGGCATGTGTTCCTGTCGGGCAACGACCTGCCCGCGCGGTTTCGCCCCGGCTTTCACATCGCGGAACTGGGCTTCGGCACCGGGCTGAACATGCTGGCCGCGCTGATCGCCTGGCGCGGCGCGGGGATTGCCGCCCCGCTGCGGTTCACCAGCTTTGAGGCGTTTCCGCTTGCGGCGGACGAGATCGCCCGTGCGCTGGCGGTGTTCCCCGAGGCGGCGGCGGTGGCGGGGCCTTTTCTGGATCAGTGGGCCACCGGTGCGCGGCGGATCATCTTGCCGGAGCTGGAGGCGGAGGTGATCGTGGGTGATGCCCGCGAGACGCTGCCCAGCTGGGGCGGGCAGGCGGATGCGTGGTTTCTGGACGGCTTCTCGCCCGCCAAGAACCCGGAACTTTGGGGCGAGGGGCTGCTGGCGCAGGTTGCGCGGCATTCCGCGCCGGGGGCGACGGCTGCGACCTATTCGGCGGCGGGGCATGTGCGGCGGGGGTTGCAGGCGGCAGGCTTTCGGGTAGAGCGTCGGCCGGGATACGGGACCAAGCGGCACATGACCGCGGCCCGGCTGGAAGCGCCATGACCGAACAGAACACCCGCCTCGGCATCTGGCTGATGGTGATCACCACATTCGTGTTTGCGCTGCAGGACGGCATCTCGCGCCATCTGGCGAGCGAGTACA
The DNA here is from genome assembly GCA_041687395.1 of Paracoccaceae bacterium. Taxonomy (GTDB): domain Bacteria; phylum Pseudomonadota; class Alphaproteobacteria; order Rhodobacterales; family Rhodobacteraceae; genus JAWLCA01. The sequence continues at coordinate 96,319 of JAWLCA010000009.1, forward strand.
ACGTGATCATGGTGGTGATGGTCCGCTACTGGTTCTTTGCGGTCTTTGTCATCGCCATGGCGGCGCGGAAGGCGGGGGGGCTGGCGCGGGCGGCGACAACGCATCATCCCTGGCTGCAGATCTTTCGCGGCGTGCTGCTGGCGGTGGAGGTCTGCGTGATGGTGCTGGCCTTCACCCTGCTGGGGCTTGTCGAAAGCCATGCGGTGTTCACCGCCTATCCGCTGCTGGTCGCGGCCCTGTCGGGGCCGATCCTGGGGGAAAGGGTGGGCTGGCGACGGTGGACGGCGATCGGGATCGGGTTTCTGGGCGTGCTGATCATCCTGCGGCCCGGATACACCGTCTTCTCGCCGCTGGCGCTCATCCCGCTGCTGGCGGCGTTCATGTTCGCGCTTTACGGGCTGCTGACACGCTACGTCTCGCGCAAGGATTCCAGCACTGTCAGCTTCTTCTGGATGGGGATTGCCGGGGCGGTGACGATGACCATCGGGGGGGTCTGGTTTCTGGAGCCGATGAGCCTGGCCGACTGGGGCTGGATGGCGGTGCTGTGCGTTTTCGCGGCGCTGGGCCACTGGTTGCTGATCCGGTCGCTGGAGGTGGCAGAGGCGAGCGCGGTGCAGCCGTTTGCCTATCTGCAGCTGGTTTTTGCCAGCACGTTGGGGATCGTGGTGTTCGGGGAATCGCTGGCGCTGAACGTGGTGATCGGGGCCGGTCTGGTGGTGGCGGCGGGGCTGTTCACCCTGTGGCGGGCGCGGGTGAAGGGGCAGTAGGGGCGGGTTGTCCACGCGTGGACAAATTGTCAAGTCATTGATAGGAAAAGATTTCGCGTTTTTTCTCTACCTGATCTTAACCGTTGCCACGCGCGTCGCACCGGGTCAGAGGGCGCGGATCCAGATCTGCAGGGGCTTCCGGGTCTCGTGGTCGTCACCCAGATCCTTCCACGAGAAATGGGCCATCGCGCCGTCGAGTTTCGCGTAGCCGCGCTTTCGCCAGAAGCCGTCCAGTGGGCGGTAATCGGCCGGCCGCGCGGGGTGGTCGGCGGGGCGGATGACAGAGGCGAAGGCGGACCAGCGGCGGCCCAGCCGGCGGGCGTGATCCTCTCGCGCATCGAAGAAGCGGTGGCCGGCGCCTTGTCCGCGATAGTCGGGCAGCAGGACGGATTCGGCGCAGTAGAAGATGTCCGACAGCGCCATGTCGTGCCCTTTGAAGGCGGCGGCGAAGTCGTCGGCGTGATCCTCCATCGGCGTACCGGTGCCCGCGCCCACCAGCTTTGCGCCGTCGAAGGCGCCGACGAGGATCGCCCGTTCGCTTTCGCGATAGGTCGCCATGTAGCGGCGTTCGTAGTCGAGGTCGCCGTCATAGAGGTAGGGCCAGTCGCGGAAGACGGTGATCCGCAACCGCGCCAGATCGTCCAGCGCGGCGTCCAGCGCCTCGCCAGTCAGAACGCGGTAGTCCATCACGACACCTGCCGGATCCAGTCCTGCATGTTGTAGTAGGTGGTCACGCGGGCGATCTTGCCGTCACGCAGCGTGAAGAACGACCCGCCGGGCAGGACGTAGGTCTGGCCCGTCGCCTCTGGCAGGCCGGGGTCGGTTTGCAGATAGGTGCCGTGGACCATGAATTCGGCCGCCGCGCGGTCGCCCGCGTGGTCGCCCGCGTGGTCGGCCGGATGGAAGATCACCAGATCCTTCAATTCCTCGCGGTAGCTGACGCCCATGTGGCTGCAGAACTCGGCAAAGGCGGCGCGGCCATGCCGCACCTCTCCCTGGTTGACGTGGTGTTCCACGTCATCGGTCACGCAGTCCAGCATTCCGGCGGCGTCGCCGGCGTTGAAGGCGGCGAAGTATTTCTCGACGATATCCATTCACTGTTCCTCGGTTGGGGGGCCGAAGCGGTCGAGCATCCGGGCCCGGATCTGGTCGCGGCTTTGACGATAGGCGGCCAGTTTCGCCTCGCGCCCCTCTCCGATGCCGGTGGGGTCGAGGATCGGCCAGTATTCCACGTCGATGTGGTTGAAGCGGGTGAATTCGAGCGCCTGCCGCTGGCTGGCGGGCGACAGCGCGATGATCAGGTCGAACTGCGACAGGTCATCGCCCCATTCCTGCATCTCGTCGAAGCTGCGCGAGCGGTGGCGGTCCAGCTCTATCCCCAGCTCCTTGCAGACGGCGATGGAGAAGCCGTCGATCTCCATGTCGTTGTGCACGCCGGCGGATTGCACATAGGCGCGCTGGCCGTAGAACCGCTTCATCATCCCCTCGGCCATGGGCGAGCGCACGGCGTTGTGGTCGCAGCAGAACAGGACCGAGGCGGGGAAGGGCTTGGCCACCATCAGCCCCAGTGCAGCACGCAGATCAGGGTGAACAGGCGGCGCGCGGTGTCGATGTCGGTTTCGGCCTTGCCCTCCAGCCGTTCCAGAAGGACACGCGCGCCCTCATTGTGGATGCCGCGCCGGGCCATGTCGATCGCCTCGATCTGGCTGGGGGGCAGGCGCTTGACGGCGGAATAGTAGCTTTCGCAGATCTGGAAATAGTCCTTCACCACCTGCCGGAAGGGGCCGAGCGAGAGGTGGAATTCGCCCACCTTCTGCTCATCCTGGGTGGTGATGTCGAATACCAGACGCCCCTCGCGGATCGCCAGGGCCAGGCGATAGGGGCCGTCCGGCACGGCGCGGCCGTCGCGGGGGGGCAGGGCGAAGCTGTTGTCTTCCAGCAGGTCGAAGATCGCGACCTTGCGCTCCTGCTCGATCTCGGGCGTGGGGGGCGGCAGGTTGTGGTCGTCGATCTCGATATGGCAGATGCGGGCGGTCATGGCTCCCCCCGGTTCAGCCGGTCGAGGCGGGCGCGGACCGACAGGCCGTGGGCCTGCAGGCTTTCCGAGATGGCCAGCCGTTCGGCGGCCGGGCCGATGGCGGCAAGCGCGCCGGGCGTCATCCGGGCGATGGTGGTGCGCTTGACGAAATCCATCACCGACAGGCCGCTGGAAAAGCGGGCCGAGCGGGCGGTGGGCAGCACGTGGTTGGGACCGCCGATGTAGTCGCCGATCGCCTCGGGCGTCCATTGGCCCAGGAAGATCGCGCCGGCGTGGGTGATCTTTTCGGCCAGCGCGTCGGCGTCGGCCACGCACAGCTCCAGGTGTTCGGGGGCGATGCGGTCGGAGAGGGCGACCGCCTCGTCCAGGTCACGCACGGTGATGATGGCGCCGTAGTCGCGCCAGCTGGCCCCGGCGATGGCGCGCCGGTCGAGGGTTTCGAGGCGTCTGGCCACCGCGTCGGCCACCGCCCGGCCGAAGCCCGCGTCGGTGGTGATCAGGATCGATTGGGCGCTTTCGTCGTGTTCGGCCTGGGACAGCAGGTCGAGCGCGATCCAGTCGGGGTCGTTGTCGGCATCCGCGATGACAAGGATTTCGGACGGCCCGGCGATCATGTCGATACCGACGCGGCCGAAGACCCGGCGCTTGGCGGCCGCCACATAGGCGTTGCCGGGGCCGGTGATCTTGTCCACCGGGGCGATGGTCTCGGTCCCGTAGGCCAAGGCCGCGATGGCCTGCGCGCCGCCCAGGCGATAGACGGTGTCCACGCCCGAGATCCGTGCGGCCAGAAGCACCAGCGGGTTCGCCACCCCGTCGGGCGTGGGGGCGCAGATCACCAGCCGCTCCACCCCCGCCACCTGCGCCGGGATCGCGTTCATCAGCACCGAGGAGGGGTAGGAGGCCAGCCCGCCCGGCACGTAGAGACCCGCCGCCGAAACGGGTGTCCAGCGCCAGCCCAGCGTCGCGCCCTGCGCGTCGGTCCATTTCTCGTCCGTGGGCACCTGGCGTAGGTGGTAGGCGCGGATGCGCTCGGCCGCCAGTTCCAGCGCCGCGCGATCCTCTGCCGACACCTTGGCGCATTCGGCGTCGATCTCGTCCGCCGTGAAGGCGAGGGTTTCGGGGGTGAGGTTCAGCCGGTCGAAGCGGGCGGTCAGCTCGATCAGCGCCGCGTCGCCGCGGGCACGCACGTCGGCGATGATGGCGGCGACGGCGTCGTCGACATCCGCCGCCTCTTCGCGCTTGGCGCCCAGAAGGGCGGCAAAGGCCGCGTCGAAGCCGGGATCGGTGGTGCTGAGGAATGCGGGCATGGCGGCGTCCTTTCGCCCGCCTGCATAGCCGAGCGTCCGGGGTGCCTCAAGCGCCGAGGTCGCGTTCGTCGGTCGCAGGGGGGCTGCGTCAGTCCGGGTGGCGCGGCGCCTTGCGTGAGGGGGCGAGGTAGGGGCGCGTCACGTCCTTCAGCGTCACGTCCAGGCATTCGACATCGAGCGCGATGGCGCCGTCGCCGGCCAGCACCAGCACCAGCCGCCCGGCGCCATCCTCACCCGGTTCGAACGACAGCGACAGAAGCGACAGGATCGTGTCGCGGTCGTCGCGGTCGATGCCTTGCGTGGACACGCGCAGCACGTCATCCACCGCCAGCACGGATTGCACGCGCTCGTACGGGCGCTTGCCGCGCTCCGCGTCGGCGCGGTCCTCCCAGCGGAAGCGGTTGAGCAGGATCGCGAACCGGCGCTGGCGCTTCCGGAAGGTCATCTCGGTGATCGGGAACACCGCATCCTGCACCAGCGCGGAGATGACCGGCAGATCGTCCGCCTCCAGCGCCTTCAGGGTCAGCGGCGCATCGCCTGCGTCTTCGAAACGGGCATCTGTCATTCCGCAGCACTCCGGTCTTCGCGAACCCGTTCGATCGTGGCGCCCACGGCCGAAAGCTTCGATTCCAATCGCTCATAGCCCCGGTCCAGGTGATAGACGCGGCTCACGACCGTCTCACCCTCGGCGGCAAGGGCGGCAAGGATCAGGCTGACGCTGGCGCGCAGGTCCGTCGCCATCACCGGTGCGCCGCGCAGCCGGTCCACGCCGGTCACCGTGGCGGTGCCGCCGTGCACGTCGATCCGCGCGCCCATCCGGATCAGCTCCGGCGCGTGCATGAAGCGATTCTCGAAGATCCGCTCCTCCAGCACCGAGATGCCGTCGGCGGTGCACATCAGCGCCATGAACTGCGCCTGCAGGTCGGTGGGAAAACCGGGGAAGGGCTCGGTGACGACATCCACGGAATGCGCCCGCCCGTTCGGCCGGCTGACCGTCAGGCCGCGGGCGGTTTCCGATACCTCGATCCCCGTGACGCGCAGCTTCTCGACGAAGGCGCCGACCAGGTCGATGCGGCCGCCCAGAAGCTCCACCTCACCCCCGGCGATGGCGGGGGCCAGCATGTAGGTGCCCAACTCGATCCGGTCGATCACCACCGGGTGGGTGGCGCCATGCAGGCTGTCCACGCCCTGAATGGTGATCTCGGACGTGCCCTCGCCCTCGATCTGCGCACCCATCTTCTTCAGGCACTCGGCCAGATCGACGATCTCGGGCTCGCGGGCCGCGTTTTTCAGCACCGTCGTGCCCTTGGCGAGCGTCGCCGCCATCAGCACGTTTTCCGTGGCACCGACCGAGACGAACGGAAACTCCACCACCGCGCCGCGCAGGCCGCCGGGCGCGGTTGCATGGACATAGCCGTCGCGCAGCTCCATCCGTGCCCCCAGCGCCTCCAACCCCTTCAGGTGCAGGTCGACGGGCCGCGCGCCGATGGCGCAGCCGCCGGGCAGCGAGACGACCGCATGGCCGTGCCGCGCCAGAAGCGGGCCAAGCACCAGGATCGAGGCGCGCATCTTGCGCACGATGTCATAGTCCGCGCGATCGCGGTTCAGGTCGTGCGAGGACATCGCCAGCACCTGCCCGCCCTGCAACTGCGTGACCTCGGCCCCCAAGGATTGCAGCAGTTCGGTCATGGTGCGGATGTCGGACAGTCGGGGCGCGTTGGTCAGCGTCAGCGGCTCGTCGCTCAGCAGGGTGGCCGGCATCAGCGCGAGACAGGCGTTCTTGGCCCCCGCGATGGGAATGGCCCCCTTCAGCGGCGCGCCGCCCATGATGCGTATCTGGTCCATTCTAGTCCTGTCCGCCTGGTTCCTGCGCCGCCCTGTCCGGATCGGTGTCACCGGCCTGTCGGACGCGCGCCTGCGCCTTGCGCCGGGCAAGGTTTGCCTTCAACGCTGCCTTCAACCGGTCCTTGCGTGGCTCGTGCGACCGGTCCTTGTCGCGCGGCGACGGTGGGGTGGGGGTCTCGCTCATCGCGCAGTCTGTAGCGCAGGGGCCGGATCGCGTCCAGATCAGCTGGTCCGGTGCCGGGCGGCTGTGTCGCGATCAGGCAAGGCCGGGCTCGCGAAGGCGTTCAATGCGAACTGGTCGAGGGTTTGTTGAACAGCGGCGTCGCGGACCGTCTCCGGCGGGGGTAGTCAGTGGTGAGGGAGGGAATCGTTTCCAGCAGCAGACCACGCCCCGGATCTGCCTCACCCGCGGCCCCACCGGCCGACCCATCGTAGAATCAGCCAGTTCGACATCTGCTGGGGCGCGCCAGTTGACGTCTCTGCCTCTTCGCTGGCCTGACACGCGCCCGTCTTGCCACCGCATGCGGCCGAAGCAGCGGATCCGGAATAGCCCGCGACATAGCTCTTGCATGCCGCCCGCTTTGCGTCTATCCCCCCGCCCGTTCAGAGCTGCCGTAGCTCAGTGGTAGAGCACTCCCTTGGTAAGGGAGAGGTCGAGAGTTCAATCCTCTCCGGCAGCACCATCTTGCTTTTACGACCTGAAATTCCGTCCAACACCTTGAAAGGAAAGGAAGTTTCGGGAGTTCGATAACCCTGATTCCGGCTATATTGAAGAGGCTCTACGAAGGCCAAACGGAGCACCGTTTGGCGGGTCGCATAGTCTCCATTTTTATATATATTCCAAGGACTTGCCAGGAATTCAAGCGATAGTTCGATAAATTCCTCCAGCCGTCCCTTCGGCGGCAGCGCAGAAGCCTCTCTTTCGGCAAGCACGAACTTCTCGCGCTCAAGCTTCGTCAGGCGTGTCTCATAAGCGCTGATCACTGTAGGGCTAGTTGCCTCTACAATGCGATCCAGCAGGCTCTCAATCTGCTTTTCAACGGCTTTGAGCTGGCGCTTGATCTGCCCCTGTGACGCTGTCACGGATTGAAGGCGAGCGTTCCACGCATCCTCGAACATCACACGAGCAAGCGCGAAGAGTTGCTTCGTCGGTTGCATGGACTTGAGAATATCTGCAAAGCCATCTTCGACTTTTGCCCGCGGGATCGACTTCCGTTTTGACGGACAGCCGCGCGTATCACACAGATAATATGGGTAATGCCTGCGGCATCCCTTCGACCAACAAGCGGTCATCGGCTTGCCGCAGTCATCGCAATGTACGAAGCCTCGAAGTGGGAAGTCTTCGTTGAAATCCTTCCGCGCTGCCGGAGCGCGTTTCTTGCCCTCCAGATGGTCCTGAATACGCTGGTAAGTCTCGAAGCTGATCAAACTCTCATGCTGGCCTTCGCGGATTGACACGCCCCATTTTGGGGCTTCGACATATCCGGCATAGACAATCTTCTTGAGCAGGCGTGTGACTGTCATGGGGCGCAGCGAGCCGTCCTTGCGGTCCTTGGGGAAGTACGGATCGCGCTCCAGAAAGCGCTGCACTTCGGCCTGGCTAGCGAAGCGCCCGCAGGCATAGCCTTCCAGGGCTTCGCGAACGACGGACGCCAGCGGCTCATCGGGCACAAGCACCTTGCCGCCACCGCCCTTGGCGGAAACGTGTTTGTATCCGACCGGTGCGCGAAAGACCCAATAGCCGCTTTCCACGCGGGCCTTCATCTTCTGGATCACCTGACGGCGGTTTTGTTCGCGCTCAAGATGTCCTTGAGCGGCCATGATCGTCTCAATGAATTCGCCTTCCGGCGTATCTTCAAAATTGAAATTCAGGCACTTTGGTATCGCGCCGCGCGCGGTAAGCTCCCGGCGCAGTTTCCAATGGAAGTCGCGGTCACGCGCAAAGCGTTTTAGATCATCGAAAATGATGACGTAAGATTTTGTGGGCTGAGCGTCGAGGTAGCTTAGAAGCGCAACCATACCGGGGCGCTTCATGAAATCGCCGCCGCCCGAGACATCGTCAGGGAACACTGCTTCGACATCATAGCCGTTAATGGCGGCATAGGAGCGGCAACGTTGCTCTTGCGAGTCCAGCCCGCTCCCATCCAGCCGCTGCCTGGTTGAGGACACGCGGCAGTAGATCAGCGCCGCTGGCGCTTCGCGTTGGATACTTACTGCATGGTTCATGACTCCTCCTTCTCTTGCAGACTGTTATTCAGCCGCGATTGTGTTGGATGTATCGCTCAGATTGACTGCGTCCGACCTTACCACATCTTTGGCTTCTTCGCCGCAGGCGCCTTCGATTTCAGAGAGTTGTCCACAGGCAACCTGCAAGGGGGAGACCCCGAACCCAAGGTCGACAAAGCAAATGATGATCTGCCATAGGGCCTTAACGATCTGCTCTTTTTGCTCATCGGACAGATCAGGATCATCAAGCCACGCCTGATACTTCCGGATATCAACCTCTACTGTTGTCTTTGAAGTGTTCTCAAGAGCCATCCCCAATGCTTTGCCAAGCAGCGGAGCTCCTTCGCAGCCCTTATACCCTTCCATGTGCACCTCCTCGTATCTTGCGGCGAGCGGTACTGGTGAGGTCTGGCACGACGGAACCGTGCCTCCCAGCTCATGTTCCCGGTCGCCAAGGTTATTTGGCTGTGTACGCAGAGAATTACGCAGAATTCCGATTGGCTTGCGCGCCGCATGAATTGCGGTCTTCTTTTCTTCTACCTTAAGTTTATCATAACCTTTTTTGTGAACGCAAAATTTGACATTCTCGTTATTCTTCTTCATCGCTCTATCCTTTGCTCGCTGTGGGTTTTCATTGTGTAGCGCCTCAGGCGCGGGGTTGCGGGGGGTGCTCATATTTCTTCTCCTTTCATTGCTTGAGGGGTCAGGATTGCGGGCGGTGGCCTTCGATGAAGGTCCATTCGCCGTTTTGGTATTGCGGCAGGTGGGCATGGCTGGCGGGCACGGGCTCGCGAATAACGCGCAGAGTTTTTCGGCCGCCCCAGCGGTTAGGCACACTGACGGCGCTCAGGTCGCGGTCAAAGTAAGGGTTCGGACAGTAGAGCCCGGTATAGGCCTTGTTCTGGTAGTACGGCGTCTTGTCCGCGAAGAACGGCGGGATGCCATAGCCCGAAGGCATGACGAGCGCCTGGCTCTGGGCCATCCCCAGAATTTCTTCCGGCGTGCGCAGCGGGCGCGAGAGTTTGCGCTTGTGCTGCTGCTCATAGTCGAGAGCTTTGAGAACCGTGCCCGTGCGCACGGCATCGCCGCGCCCAAAGAAGGCATCATATAGCGCCTCCTTGCGGGAGCGCTCGGCCCGCTGCTGGACGAGATGGTCTTCCAGCTCCAGCGTCTGGTTGCCGAGCTTGGCGCTCAGCATCCGCGCCGTTTCCAGATCGGAAATCCCGCCGCCGAGATAGACTTCCAGATCGGCACTGGCCGAGAGAGTCATCGCGCCTGTGGGACCAAGGTTCTTTCTGATCTGGCCGATGTCCTGGTAGACGCAGACAGGGCAAAGACCGAAGCCGCGACCGATGGAGTAGAAATCGGAAATCTCGGGGAACGAGCCGAGCTGCGCCGCTTCATCGATGATCAGGTTCAGCGTCGGGGCGTCCGGCCTTGTCTGCTTGAGCGTGCGCAGCGTCGAGAAGAACTGGCGGATGACGGCTGCGTTCTGCTGCGTCATTTCGGGCGGCATGACGAAGAAGACGAAGACAGGGCGGTCCGAATTTTCGCACAGCACATCAAGCGAGAAGTCAGCTTGGCTGCTGGCGACGAAGGTGGCTTGCAGGCACGGATCGTTCATGAAGGCAAGCGCGTTTGTGATTTCCGCCATGACGGACTCGAAGGTCCGGCTGGCGTCTTCTGCCATGGTGCGCATCTCGGCGAAGGTTACGCGCAGGTCCGGCTCGCCAAGAGTTTCCATGAGGCCGGAGATTTCAGCCCAGGCATCCGGCGCCGAGCGGATCATGCCGATCAGATCGAAAAGCGAGGTGGGCGAGACGCCGCCATCCAGATGGACAAGGCCGCGCATCAACGGATCAAGCCAGTTCTGCGCCTTCTGCTCGAAGAAGCGGGCGTCACCGCCGCCGCTTTCTGCGATGAAAGTGCGCGCCGCGCGGCGGGCATCGGCCACGAGGCGGGGCGAATTCGGCGTCAGATGCGAGAGGATCGAGAGACGGTGGCCGCTCACGCCGTGCGTGAAGTACGGGTTGATCTCATAGACCGCCGCCTTGATGTGCGCGAAGTACGGCTCCAGCACAGCGCGCAGTTCGCGCTTGGGATCAAGGATCGCATAGCGCTGCGGCTCGCCCTTCCGCCCCGGCGCGTCCATGATGTGCGCGAGCACAGAGGTGAACTTGCCGGAGCCAGCGCCGCCGATCATCAACATGCCAGCTTGCTTGGCATGGAAGAGCTTGCGGCCTTTATAGAAGCCGAACGGAACGCCGCCCTGATCGCGGAAGGCTCGCAGGACTTCGTGGTCTGACGCAAAACGCGCCGAGCCGTAGGGAAAATCGTGGGGGTTCATTCAGAACCGCCTTTCTCGGTTTTTGAAGGGGGGGAAAGTGGGCGGCTCCACCGAAAGGCGGAGCCGCCCTGCTTGTTCAGCCGAATAAGCCTCCGAGGACGGCGATGATGAAGATGAATCCAAGGATTCCGCCGACGATTTCTGCGGCTTTTTCCAAGAACGTCTTTTCGGTCTTCACGTGGTAGATGGTTCCGATTGGTTTGCGGGTTGTTTTCGGCATTGTGTTTCCTTTTCTGTTTGAGGTTTCTGGGTTCAGAGGAAGCGGTATGCGATGAAAACGCCTGCCGCCGTGAGGGCCGCGATGATGCTTGCCCGTGCCGCGAAGAACACGAAGGGATAGGCAAGGATCATCCAGCAAATTCCAATGAAATCAACGACTTCATAGGAATAGGAGCGCTCCGCCATTGCGATGACGTAGGGAGCCGTCAGGGCGTTGAACGGAGCGCCAAGCAGGATCGCCACCATGGCTGCTGCCGTGGTTGCAAATCCTCCTTTGATATCGTCCATCGGGCCGCGAGGGCCGTTTGGACCGTACTGGTTGGGGTTAGGGTACATTGTCAGTTGCCTTCCTTTGCTAAGCGCCCGTCAGGGCGCAGTTGGGGTGATCGCCGGAATCGTGTTTTCCAGCGTGGACTGGTCTGCGGTTGATGGTGGAGAGCGTCCTCTCCGGCAGGTTGCTCCGGTGCGCTTCCCGTTGCCCAGCCTACATTTGCGTTCGTGATACGTCTTTCAAGACCGCAATCACCTGCTACCGTATGTGATATGTAGCGCCCCACTTCAGGGTGCTTTCAATGTGATATCAAGTTATCGAAACCGCAGTCTGTGAGTTGAGTGGTTAACTTATTGACGTTGGTTAAGATACCAGCGTGCAACGCGCCGAAACCACTCGGAGTTGGTCTCTCCTGAATTTTCCGCAGCCGTGGCAACTTCTTGAAAAAAATCTCGATCAAACCGCAGTCCTATCGGTTCGGATAGCACTTCGAGCACGTCTGGAGAGGGTGGAAGCGTACCGTTCTCGCTCAGGAAAGCTCCGATGGCATCGTTCATCCAGCGCGAGCGGTTCTTCTTTCCCCGCACTTTGTCGATCTGGGCCATCATTGCCTTGCTCACACGTACCGTCGTCGATTGATCGGCACGATTGACCGAGGCGTCAGGACTCTTCTCCGGTTCGGGGATAGAGGGCCGTTGCGGCCTCTTGGGACGACGCGGTTTCTTCACAGGGGCCTTAGCAGCCTTCGGCAACTCGACGGCGAAGCCCTGGCGTTGGAGCTTCTCGGCGATGGCCTCTTCCATCCACCGCGACTGGCTGATGCCGTGCGCATCTGAGTCCTCTTCGATCAGCTTTTTGATCCTGGGATCAACGCGGCAGGGAATCTGGACTTTCTTCGGCGGTGTTCGGTTCATGGTCGCCCACGCTGGTTTGTCGGGATCGGGAAGCTCAGATCGCCTTCGTGCGGTACGCCGGGCACTTGAAGATACTCCTTTGACGGAACCTCTTCTAACATGCCCAACTTGCAGAGCACTTTTGACATGAAGCTGCAACTCCGCAATCAAATAGTATGCCAGCCGCTCAAACGCCAGACCTGTCGCCGTCACTTCTTTCAGCGCCCTGCAAACCAGCGGCACTGTCGGTGCCAAAGCATCGTTGTCGAAGAGCACCCTGATAGCCGCGATCACCTGACGAGCGCTCCCGCGCACAGCGTCTACCCTTACGCTCGACAGCTTAGGCCTGCGGGGGCGGACGCTATCCTCCAGACCGTTGCCGAGCATTGCCATGTACCAAGCATAGGTGCGGTGCGGTGCGGGGGCGAAGAACTCGGTGACACCATCGGCCCGGTGCCGAAGGATCGAAGCCCTGTATGCTTCGCCCACTTTCAAGCGCTTGAGCGCCGGAGCTTTCGATCCACCCGCCATACTCTTGTATGACGCGTCAGTTCAGAACCTGACAAGGCAAAGAACATCTCACACTGGAGAATGCCGATCAATAAAGCTGCTGTAGCGCGCGGTGATAAGGTTCAGTATGGAAATCTGAGTTTTGATTGCCTCCCTTCTACGATGTTGCACTCCTTTTCATTGCCTCTTGCATGCTGCGGCGTTTGCCAATGGGCCGGAGGTTGTGGAGACAATACGGTAGATGTTCAGAAGGGAGGGGAATCGCAGGCAATGGATAGACCGAGCGGGCCGCAATTTGGCAAGAGTCTAAATGTCTCACCTTGTAACGAAGACAAATGCGCGGATCGGTAGCAATAAGCCCTTAGGTCAGAAATGTTGACTAAAATTTATTACGATGATATCAATGCGTTTTGGGAAAGCATGAAAAAATGAAAGAATCGAAGACAGAGGGAGCACAAAAGAGTTCCAAAAGCGCCTTCAAGCGAGCAGCTAGGGAAGCAACGATAATTGGCGCAACGTTTGTCGGCCTATACGGATTGCTGGAGCTAACGGATACGCAAGCGTCCATTGGACAAATTGCTGCACTTTCGACAATCCCAACCGTTTTGCGTGTGAGCAACTCATGGCTTTCTGATGATCGAGACCCTTTCTAGATAGTCTTTATGAACGTAACATCTTGTCTCTGAAAAGTTAGTGGCTAATGCGCTACAGTCGATGAGGTAAGAGTTCTCTAACTCTTCGATCACAAAAACATTCTCGAGGCGTGGTATCGACCCCAGGATATTCTCCTGTGTATCAAATTCGGGGCTACTGCGAAGATTTAGGTTCGTTTCTTTTGTCATGACGCGGTAGATGCCGATATACTGATTTTCCTGTTCTATCATTTGGATTTGAGAATTACTCCACGCTTTGTCAATTTGTATAACGCTGAAGCCAATGAGTATTCCCATCAGCACCGTTTTAAGGTCGCGAGCAATTCTTGCAGAGCGTGTTCTTTTCTCTGCTTTCCGAAGAATTTCGCTAAGCTCATGGAGAGATTCCTTGTCGATCTTTACTGAGTTCTTTGATCCTTCTGCAAATTCAGAGGCAATTTCGACTGCTTCTGGGATTTTGGCGAGGGCTTTAACTTTGCGGTCTCCGCTCTCCGGAATACCATCTCCACCGTCATCAGTTGGGCCACCAGGAAATCTTGACAAAGGATCGGGTAGCTTCGGGTCTGGAAATCGATAACGAGTCGGAGGCTTAAAGGTGTCAATAGCGGTCGACCCAAAAATTTCAGAAACTGAGTCCCGAAACGGCGAACCCTTGGGTAGATAGCTCGCAAACTCGATTACTGCCGCACCAGATGCCAATGCCATCAAGAATCCTCCAAAGCCCACAAGCCAACCTTGCATAGTATGGTACTTTGCGCCTAGTGATAGGCAAGTCAATCTTCGCTTAGGAACAGACTACCGAGTTGGTAGTACCAATCTGATCCTCGTGAAGGACTTAGGAATAGCGCCGAACGCAAGCTAGTGCGTGGTACTACCACGCTGCTTGGCAAGGGGTCCCGCTGCGCGCCCCCGTTGCATCCCCCCGGCTGGTGGCTCTTTCAGGGCATTGAGCCCGTTCCAGAGCCATAGATCGTATCGCCGATCAACCACTCGCAGGGCTTGGAGAAGTCCCTCTCCACCTGCACCGAACCATGGATCAAAGGGCTATCGCGCCCCTTGAAACCACTCACAGCGTCTGGCCGACTGCACCACCAATCAGGGGAGCGTTCCTGCTCCCACCGATACCCCCATGACCATTTCATGGAGACCAGGAAGGGAGCATTTCATAGCTACCCTTGCCTTGGAACCATCCCATCGACCAAGGGGCGTTCCTGTCCCACTGAACCCCTGACCAACCCTGCGCGGATTGGATGCCGCCAGCGCATCGGCGCTGAACCCGATCAGGTGACCTGTCGCCGCCCCCTGAACCCGGCTCCAATGGCTTGGAGCGTGTGGCTTCTCCAGCACCCAAGCCCTGTGGATAACTACGGTTCAGTCCGCTTTGTGGGTGCACGCACAAGATGTGCCTGCTATGGTCTTCGAAAACCACAACACTTCTGGGGCGGGGACGCATTGTACGAGAACGCATTTAACAAGATCGAACGGGACCTTCGCGCAGAAGAAGGCATCGCCAACGAATTAGACTACGTCGAGCAGACCTCTTGGGTACTGTTCCTCAAGTACCTGCACGACCTCGAAACCGAGCGCAGTGACCGTGCCGAGCTTGATGGCGATGATTACACCCCGATCATCGATGGTGAACATCGTTGGGACAATTGGGCCGCGCCGAAAAAGGAAGGCGAATTTGACCACAACGTCGCCCGAATTGGCGACGACCTGATCAAGTTTGTCGATCAGGAGCTGTTCCCGTACCTCGCATCCTTCCGCCAATCCGCCACCAGCCCTCAGACGATCCAATACAAGATCGGCGAGGTATTCACCGAACTGCGCAATAAGTTTCGCTCTGGCTATATCCTGCGCGACGTGCTCGAAGCCGTGGACGGTCTGTCTTTCAACACCCAGGCCGAACGCCACGAACTGTCCCAGCTCTATGAGACGCGCATCCGCCGCATGGGCAACGCAGGGCGCAACGGCGGTGAATACTACACGCCGCGCCCGCTCATCCGCGCCATGATCAAGGTCACCGCCCCCAAGATCGGCGAGACGATCTATGACGGCGCGGTCGGCTCAGCGGGCTTCCTCTGCGAAGCCTATGATTACCTGCGCACCGACAAGCTCTCCGCGTCCGAATACGAGACGCTGCAAACAAAAACCTTCTACGGGCAGGAGAAGAAGGGGCTCGCCTACGTCATCGGCATCATGAACATGGTCCTGCACGGCATCGAGGCCCCGAACCTGATCCACTCCAACACGCTCAATGAAAACGTGATGGATATTCAGGAGAAGGACCGCCACGACATCATCCTCGCGAATCCCCCCTTTGGCGGCGGCGAGCGGCGCGAGGTTCAACAGAACTTCCCGATCCGCACGGGCGAGACAGCCTATCTGTTCCTGCAACATTTCATTCGCAAGCTGAAGGCAGGCGGTCGCGCTGCCGTGGTGATCAAGAACACGTTCCTGAGCAACACCGACAACGCGAGTGTCGCGCTGCGCAAGGAACTGCTGGAGGCGGCGGAGCTGCACACGATCCTCGATTGCCCCCAAGGCACCTTTCAGGGTGCGGGCGTCAAGACCGTGGTGCTGTTCTTCGAGAAAGGCGCGCCTACACGGGACATCTGGTATTATCGGCTCGACCCTGGGCGCAGCATGGGCAAGACCAACCCGCTGAACGACGACGACCTGGCGGAGTTCGTGGAGCTACAACGCACCCGCGCGAACGGGCCGAAAAGCTGGATCGTGAACCACGCCGATCTAGACGAGGCGACCTGTGACCTGTCGGTCAAGAACCCCAACGCGCCCGAAGCGGAAGCGCTGCGCAGCCCCGAAGATATCATCGCCGACATGCTGGCGCGGGATGCCGAGACGGCGCAAATCCTCGAAGACATTCAGGGGATGCTGTGAAGGACGGAACCGATAAAGGCTGGATCAGGAAGCACCTGATAGAGACCGCCTCAATCAGCAGCGGGAACAGCATTTCCGCAAAAGATCGTGCTGGGAAGTATTCTGCAGCCAGCGCGGTCGGCAGACACTTCATCTCGACAAAGGATGTTGGCTTCGATGGGCAAATTAATCATGAAACCGATGTAGCAATCTCCCTTGAAGACCAAAGCAATTTCAAGCTCGCGCCAAAAGGTTCAACGCTTGTCTGTTCTGAAGGTGGTAGCGCTGGCCGAAAGGTTGGTTTGTTGAGAGAAGACGTTCACTATGGCAACAAGCTATTTGCTATCACTGGTGACGACAACGTCCTGCCAGAGATTGTCTACTACTTTTGTCAAACGGCTGACTTCGTGGAGCAGTTTCAAGCCAGAAAGACAGGTCTTATTGGCGGTGTTTCATTGAGTAAATTCAAGACAATCAAAATGCCCATCCCGCCGCTCGAAGACCAACGGCGGATTGTTGCGGTTTTAGAAGAGGCCTTCGAGGGCCTGACCCGCGCCCGTGCCCACGCTGAAGCAAATCTTCAGGCCGCGCGGGAGTTATTCGATAACTTCGCCACAGGAATTTTCTCTCAGATAATTGAAGAGCATGGACAAACAACCTTGGTGGAAGTCTGCGAGTTTGTTAAAGATGGGACGCATCAAACGCCAACGTACTTCGATTCTGGCTTCCTATTCTTATCGGCGAAAAACATCAAGAATGGCCTTCTGGATTGGGAGGATGTGAAGTACATCGACGAGACACAACACATCGAAATGCAAAAGCGCCTTGCCCCTCGGTTGGGCGACCTTCTCATTAGAAAGAACGGTGCCGGGTATGGAGCTGCTGCGCTTGTGGATCGTGATGTGATTTTTGATGTTTACGTTAGCCTAGCTGTCTTGAGGCCAAAGGAAGGGATAGTACCTGCATACCTGCTCCAGTTTGCGAATTCTTCGTTCGCTCAATCGCAATTCAAAGACCGCATCAAAGGCCAAGGTGTTCCAAACCTTCACCTTCAAGAGATAAAGCAGGTGAAGTTACCTGTTCCTAAAGACATTAATCTCCAAATAGACATTGCGGATAGAATCCAGTCCGCACTTGAAGCAGTTCGGGTTGTTGAATCAACCTATCAGAAAAAACTGCAGAACCTGGATGACCTCCGCCAATCACTTTTGCAGAAAGCCTTCTCGGGCGAATTAACATGACTTGAGCGATAGAGAAGATGAGCATTCACGACGAAACCGAAGCCGATACCCGCGCCGAGCGCATAGACCCCGTCCTTGCGGCGGCGGGCTGGGGACAGAATGGCTCCAAGGTTCGGCGTGAGCTCATCTGCCCCGGGCGCATCCAGTCGGGAGGCACGCGCGGAAAGGGGCTGTCTGCCGATTACGTGCTTATCCACAAGGGCCAAAAGCTTGCCGTGATGGAGGCCAAGCGCGCAGGTCTCAGCCATCGAAGCGGTGTTGGCCAGGCTAAAGACTACGCCACACGTCTCGGGTCTCGGTATGCCTACGCCTCTAACGGTCTGAATTGGTATCAGATTGACATGGTCAGCGGGGCCGAGGGTGACATGGATTTGCCCTTCCCGACGCCCGACGAGCTTTGGGATCGGACGTTCACCGATCACAACATCTGGCGAGAGCGGTTCGGGGCCGTGGATTTCGAGACGGATGGCGGCAAGTGGGAGCTGCGCTACTATCAGCACAAGGCGATCACCGCTGCGATTGAATCCGTGGCCAAGGGCGACCGCCGCATCCTGCTGACACTCGCCACGGGCACGGGCAAAACCTCCATTGCCTTCCAGATCGCTTGGAAACTGTTCCAAGCCAAGTGGAACCTGACAGGCGAGCCCGTCCGGCGCCCGCGCATCTTGTTTCTTGCCGACCGCAACATCCTTGCCGATCAAGCCTACAACGCCTTTTCCGCATTTCCGAACGATGCCGTTACGCGTATCGACCCGGACACGATCCGCAAGAACCGTGGCAAGCCGCCGAAGAATGCCAGCCTGTTTTTCACGATCTTCCAGACCTTCATGACGGGCGAAGGCGAGCCAGTCTATACACAGTACCCGCCCGACTTCTTCGATTTCATCGTGATCGACGAGTGTCACCGAGGCGGTGCCAAAGACGAAAGCGAGTGGCGGCGCTTGCTGGAATACTTCGAGCCTGCCGCACAGCTTGGTCTCACGGCCACGCCCAAGCGAAAGCACAACGCTGACACCTACGCCTATTTCGGCGAACCAGTGTACACATACGCACTGCGCGACGGGATCGAAGACGGCTTCCTGACGCCGTTCAAGGTGCGCCAAATGGCTAGCACCATTGACGAGTATGTCTATGACGGCAGCGATGAGCTGATCGAGGGCGAGATTGAAGAAGGCCGAGTCTACACAGAGTCAGATTTCAATCGCATCATTGAAGCTCCGCAGCGTGAGCTAAGCCGCGTGAAGGAATTCATGAGCCAGATCGATCAGCGCCAGAAGACGCTAGTTTTCTGCGCGACACAGCCACACGCGGCGCTGGTCCGCGATCTGATCAATCAGGTGAAGGACAGCACCAATCCGAACTATTGCCACCGCGTCACTGCCGATGACGGCGCAGTCGGCGAGCAGCACCTTCGGGACTTCCAGGACAACGAGAAGACAATCCCAACGATCCTGACGACTTCGCAGAAGCTCTCGACAGGCGTGGACGCTCGCAACATTCGTCACATCGTCCTGATGCGTCCGATCCGCTCCATGATCGAATTCAAGCAGATCATCGGGCGCGGCACGCGTACCTATGAGGGCAAGGACTTCTTCACGATCTGGGATTTCGTGAAGGCGCACGAGAACTTTAATGATCCCGAATGGGATGGTGAGCCTCTTGAACCGGAACCGCCTAAGGGACCGCGCACACCCCCAGCCGGACCGGAACCAGGACCTGGCGGGCCGGGAGAACCGGGCGGCGGCACCGAAGAGCCGCCTCGCGAAAAGATAGTCGTGAAGCTGTCCGACGGAAGTGTGCGAAAGATCAAGTACATCGCCTCAACAACCTACTGGAGCCCAGAGGGCAGGCCGATCTCGGCAGCGGAGTTTCTTGAACGCCTCTTCGGCGATCTAAAGGGCATTGTTGCGGACGAGGATCAGCTTCGAGCAGTCTGGAGTGATCCTGATAATCGAGAGCGCTTCCTCGATCAGCTTTCTGATCGTGGCTATGACACAGACAGGCTCGACGATATTCGGAGATTGGTGGATGCTGCCGACAGCGATCTGTTCGATGTCCTGAGCTACATCATGTTCACAAATCCACTGAGAACACGGCACGAGCGTGCCGACCACGTTCGATCTGACGGGATGACGGAGGCTGATGGCGAGATGAAGGACCTCTTGCTGGCCATCCTTGGCGCTTACGAGGCGCGCGGTGAAGCCGAACTGGCAACCAAGAAACTCGGAACATTCCTGACGGCACGCTACGGCAGCGTGAGCGAAGGTAAGACGAAGCTCGGTGGACTGGCGGCAGTCAAAGACGCCTTCCGCGCAATGCAAGCAACGCTATACTCGGATTGATTATTTAGGCCCTATAGACCACCTAGAGAAACAAAGTATTGTCCGCTCCCACACGCGCCACTCTCCACCCGCGCCCTTTCAGCGTATCGATCTCTGCGTCCGAGAAGCTGTCTGCACGCATCGCGACGCAAAGCAATCGGCTCGGTCTCGTCATGGCAACATAGTGCAGTTTGAGACGCCGAAGCGTGGATGCATTCTCATTGCCACCTCCCGTTTTCGTCCCAAGAAGCCACCTTTTCAGCGCCTTGAGATGGTGCGTTCTGTTAAACGATTCCAGCACCAAAGTTGCGGTATGTGTCTCACCCTTGACCGAGTGGATGGAGCCAAGCCGCACAGTGATTAGCGGCTGCTGCGCACTGTCACGCACGATGTTTAAGGGCTTTGACTCTGCGCCGACAGCGCCTGCACCTTCAATCCATCCAAGAAACTCATTCGCGCTTTGCGTCGCTCCTCCTGTTTCCGACATCACCATCGCTACATCAGTGAGATGGTCGCCGAACTCTCCCTCCCAAGTTTCCTGTGTAGGCTCTGAGCGGTCAATCACTAGCTTGCTCACGAGGTCTTGGTACTGCCGAATGCGCGTTTCATCTCCTCCGAGAAGCTCGATCACGTAACGATGCTTGAACCTTCTAACCGAAATATTCGCATCGGGATTCATGAGCCGCGCGAGTTTCAGGACACCTTTGGCAAATACCTCGACGGCCTCTGCGGCCTCTCCGGTTTTCGAAGAAACCTTGTGGGCAGCCCGGACAAACTGAATCATTCTCTTCGGCTGCGGATCACTTCTTGCGATAACAGGATCATATTCAGGCCAATAGTGCCGGACAGAACGCGGTACATTATTCGCTTCGTCTGTTGCGTGGACAGCTGCAACAGCTGTGAAATCACCAGATACAAGCTCTTCGGGACCAAAATTCTCACGAAGAACACTGATGTATGTAGGTATTATAGCCTCGATATCGGCTTCTTCGAATAGTAGGACGACATGCTGTCCCGCCATTTCGGCTTCGCCCTTGGGGCCATGGCCACCTTGACCAACCAAGGCTTGCGGAACGATTGCGAGTGGATCAGCAAGGGATGCGATGCTTGGGCCAAAGCGATGACTATTCGGAATCGTTTGGGTCGCCCAAAGGGTTGGGAACGGATCGGTTGCAGCACCGTCCTCGCCAGAGTAATCGTAAATTGCCTGATTTTGGTCTCCGAAGCGCTGCCGCGTTACTTCTCCAGCGCCATCAATAAACACTCTATAGAGCAGTGCCGATTGTATTTCACTATTGTCTTGCACCTCATCGATAAACAAGATGGGGAACCTATGTCGAATAGTAGATATCGATTCCGGATGTTTCTCAATTAAGTCCCCAGCCCAAACAAACATCTCTTCATGGCAGTAAAGACCCGCCGCGGTCGAGGCTATGCACGCTTCACGAACGCTCTGAAAGGTCGGGGTGTGTTCCCCAAAGCCGAAGTCCTTTGGCGTGTGTTCAACATCCTTGTAGCGAGCAACATTGGACCCTTTCCTTCGATATTCTATCGCAGCGCGGTTGCCATAGGGAATGAGTCGCCATCGCCAGTCCAAGCATAACTCGTCATCAATGGCTTTGATCGTTGCTCCCTTGGAGCGAAGCCAAGGAAGCGCTAAATACTCGTTCACGAAGCCATGGATTGTTCCGACAAAGTGTGGGTAGGACAATAATCGCTGTCCTTCAGAGGTTGTCCCAAGCTTCTTCTCAATCTCGTTACGTGCTGCATTGGTATGAGAAATAACGCAAATGCCCTGATCGCGGGATTTCCAATGCCTTGCAAGGATTGCGAGCTTAGCTACAAGAAGTGTTGTCTTACCGCTGCCAGGACAAGCTTCAACATCCAACGTCTGGTTGTTGCACAGAATGACATGGCGGGGATCGGTTCCGTCTTCGCCCTCAAAAGCGTGTGGCGGTAGTCCGAGCACATCGCAAGCCCAAGCAATATCTTCTGCGCCAATGTCGGGGAGATCAACCAATCTGCTCCTCCGCAGGCTCAGTGATCGCCTCGCCAGCACCTCCGGCCACTGGTCCTCCCGTCACATATTCTATGGCTTCTACAAGATAGCCCGGGAGCATTCCACGAAGACCATCTTCAGTGAGTGTGCCATTACGAAAGCTCCTTTCAAGAATGTCGGCTAGGTACTGAGCCGATATTGCCTTTGATGCCTTAGTTGGCCTTGTGAACTGCGCATAAATATATGATGACAGCTCCTGGGGATCATTTTTCGAGGCTTGCATTTCTTTGTAAGTGCGCTTTGCGGTTCGCCAGATCAATGGAATCTTTTTTGTACCTTTGCTTATGCTTGTATCAGCCTTGGCCAATACGCTCGCAATCCAGACCTCTTCTGAAAGTCCGGAGCGTGCCAAGTCATATTCCAAGGTCCAATGATCGGCGACAAAAGTCTCGACATGTTGACCCCTCGCACGCTCTTTGATGCTTGCGCGGCGTGTTTCGAGCTCCCCATCTCCGAAATCACTGGAAACGCGCCAGCCTCTCTCTCCCTTTGGAGGCATGGCATCTCCTTCTCGAAGCACCCCCACTATAGTGGGAGCACAATCCGGCATCACATCCATGTCCGCCATGCACGAAACTGGTACGGACACTTCCCCGTCTTGGACCGGATCGGCTCTTTGGAAGATGCGGGCAAATCTTCCGAGCCCTGTGTTCCCGACATTGACGATGGAAACTCCGTGCTCGGAAAAGTCACGATTAATGAGCCGGGCGATAGTCGGGAGCAGAATATTCTCGGCATCACCCTCAACAATCACAACACCGCGTGCAAAGAACAGATTCGCTTTCGTGACATCTAGAAACCGTTGAAGGAAGCGGTAATCAGATTTGTCCAGAAGTGTTTTGTCGCTTGCGAGCGAAAAGGCTTTGCTGCCTTGCAAGAGCACAAGGTTGTCCAACGGTATGGCCGAGGCGAGATTGGGGCTGTGCGTTGTAATAAGCACCTGAATATCGCCGCCGCCTTTCTCCTTCGCTGCCGCCCTTTCAGTAAGAAAGCGCATCAAACGAAGCTGGCGCTGCGGATGAAGATGGGCCTCGGGTTCTTCAATGAGCAGAAGTGGCAGACCCGCGTCTTCGTCACCCAGAAGAAGAAGCTCACATGCGATGAACAATAGATTGTTCGAGCCCAGCCCCCGATTAAGCAAATTCGGTTGGGCCGCACTCTGTAGCTTCAAATCAAAGCGTTCCAGCAACTGTCGGAGCCGTATATCGTCGTCCCCGCCTTGCCCTACGTCAATTTGGCCTTCGAGTGTGTCTCCGGCGAAGGACAACGGCTTGAGATAGTTGTCGTTCAACTTTTCTTTGGCTTTCTGGATGCCCTCGCGCCCGCTCAGGAGCGCGCTTGCGTAGTCGCCGACGCCAAGCACACTCAGGTTATCCACGTCCAAGGGTGTACCTTCTACGAATGGGCTACCGACACCTTTTATCTCTTCCGTATTGCGCAAGATTTCCGCCAGCCGCGATCCACGCCCTCCGGCCAAGGCACGTTCGGCATCCCTCAAAGGACGAAGATAGGTCGCCCGCAGAAGCTCTTTTGCTTCTGGATCAAGGGCTGGACCGTCCGCGTCCTTGCCTGTTCGAGTTTCAGCGAAAATAGACCGCTTGCCGCTTCGTGAGTTGTTCCTATTTTTGGCGATCCAGTGGATGTATAGAACCGCATCACGTTTGCCGTCCTTTTCAACATATGTAAGAAACTCCGCAAAAGCGCCTTTTTCACGAGTGGACAGGCCTTCAAGGCGACAACAGACCCTGATTTCTTTTCGGCGCTCGGCATCTCCGCTTGCCCAGTGAAAATCTTCGTCCTGGATACGATAGTATTCTTGATCCCGCGTTCCGAACACGAAGCGCAAAGAATCAATAACAGATGTTTTCCCCGTATCGTTTTCGCCGATAATAGCCGTCAAACCGGGTCGAAGTGGCAGCAAAAGGGCACCATCGCCCTCACCAAAATTTCTAAAATTTTCAATTCTTATTTCGCTTATAAACATATCTGCCCTTCAAAATTCGCCACTTTAGCTCATTTCGCCCGAAAAACAATTTTAAAAGTCCGAATACGGCATGCCGTCGATATCAGACCGACCGCTCGTGCCCCTATGTCTGGTCGTTTCAAGGTGGGCAAGCCTATACGCGTTGGAAACACCGTAGTCACTCTCCAGGCTCTTCATATGGTCGACATGAAGCATATTGTTGGCTGCTAACAGACTGATAGCGCTTCTGATCCTATTGCGAGGGATGCCTGCATACTCCTCGATTTTTACGTAGCTCATGCGGGCAACATTCAAGTCGTTGTCGCGGCGCGCTACCACGGCATAGTACAGCTTAAAAGCATCCAACTCGGTATTCTTGCGTAGGTGCATTTCGTGGAATGCCAAGATCCGTTTGCCACTATACAAGCCGCGAGCAGGCAGCTTGCCCCAACCCATGGCCGGGTCATAGCCTAATAGATGGTACATGCTTTGTTTTTGCTGGTCCTTCGCGACCAGTTCCATCTCGTAAAGAACGTTCAGCCCGTTTGAGACTTTCGTGCGACTGAGGCCTGTGGCGACCGTAAGGTCATCGTAAGTAAGGTGTTCGGCAATGCCACCGTCGTCGGCGTGGTGAGCGATCACGCCATAGACCATGAGTCCGGCCACATTTGATGATCCGACCTCTTTTCCCCAACGCAGCTTCTTGAGGCCGCCGCTCTCAATCCACCGCGTCGGCAGCTTCACCCACTGCTTCATACGATCTGTCATTGGCTGTCCCGTTTCTTGTAGGCGCTCAACACCGCCCAAATCGCAAAGGCCGAAAGGCCGACCACGGCCAGGGCAAGGAGTAGTGCAAGAACAACTGGCGATGCCTCGGCCATCGTTCTCAAAGTTTGCAAAGATTCTTCCATCGGTTTCTCCAAAAATTCTCAACTTTCAAAATTTTTAACGCCCTTGGGAGTTCTCTTCTAGAAACACTCGGCGCCACCTTGGAGAGCAAAATTTATAAATATTGTTCTTTTATAGCAGGTTAAGGAGCGTTTGGGAAGTCTATAAAACTTCCCAAAGTAGTCCATGGAAGGGCCTTCATGGACTATACTGAGTGCCTCGTGGACTGACTTGTCGTCGAGACGCCGCTCGCGTGGGTTCAACTTCACCAGATTCGGTCAACGAAATCTAGTCTGCACACCCTTGCGGGCCGGGCTCTCGTGAACGGAGCCTGACAGGTCAGTCTCCGCCATCCGGCGTCGATCCCTTGCGCATCATCGGCCAGCCGTGAACGGCTGACATCCTTCTCTTTCATTGGGGCCTGACGGCCCATCACCCGTCAAGTCCAAGCCCTTCGCTATGGCTTCGGGCGAAAGCCATGGGCCGTGGCTCGCCTTCGGCTGCGCCCGCACCACCCACCATGGCCTTCGGTCTGGACGGTCTCCCCCCTCTCTTCGCCAGAGGGGCAGTTCGGTTGCATGCGCAACCGAACAAAGGAGAAAAAAGACATGAAAGCAGATGTTTATCAGAAAGTGACCGACAAGATCATTGCTGATCTGGAGAAAGGCGAGCTGTCTTGGCTGAAGCCGTGGAGCAGCGGCAACCTTGAGGGACGGATCACTAAGCCGCTACGGCATAACGGCATGCCCTACAATGGAATCAATATTCTGATGCTGTGGGGAGCGAGCGTTGAGGCGGGGTATCTCTCCCCGTACTGGATGACGTTCAAGCAGGCAAAAGAGCTTGGCGCGCACGTGAAGAAGGGCGAGCGCGGCAATCTGGTGGTCTATGCCAACACCATCACCAAGACCGAAGAGCAGGACGACGGCAGCGAGGAAGAGCGGAAAATCCCGTTCATGAAGGGTTACAGCGTTTTCAACGTCGAGCAGATCGAAGGCTTGCCCGAGCATTACTATTCGAAGCCCGAGCCCGTCATTGATCCGGCCTTGCGGATCAGCCACGCGGAAGAGTTTTTCGGGCACACTGGCGCAGACATCCGCCATGGCGGGAACAGCGCCCATTACAGCGGCGGCAGTGATCATGTGCAGATGCCAGCCTTCGAGACGTTCCGCAGCCCCGAGGCATACTACGCAACCCTTGCCCATGAACTGACTCACTGGACGAAGCACAAAACCCGCCTTGACCGTGACTTTGGCCGCAAGCGTTGGGGTGATGAAGGCTATGCCCGCGAAGAGCTGGTGGCCGAGCTGGGCGCGGCATTCCTTTGCGCCGATCTGGAGCTCACGCCCGAGCCTGGCAGTGATCATGCCGCCTATATTCAAAGCTGGCTGAAGGTCTTGAAGGAAGACAAGCGGGCAATCTTCAGCGCCGCCGCCCATGCGCAGCGCGCCGCGGATTTCCTGCATGGGCTTCAGCCTGTGATCGAGGAAGAGAAGCAGGAAGGAATCGCCGCGTAAGCGGCGACCCTACTTCTGGTAAAAATTTTCGGCTGGCCGTCGGCCAGCCTTCAATGCAAAGCTCTTGCTAATCAGAACTTAGGTGAGACAATATGGTTTCGATTCTGGAGGCAGTATGAAGCGTATTAGAATCGATAGTGTAAAGCCTGGAGATATTGTCTTCACGGCGCGACCCGGCAAGATAAGCAAGTCGATTCGTCTTGCTACCGACGGGGCTGTGTCTCATGCATTGATTTGTGTGCAGCATGGTTCTTTTATAGACTCAACCAGCGACGGCGTTCAGGCGCGAAATCTGCAGCGTGAACTATTTGATGATGACGAGCAGGTTTTTCACTTTCGATTGAAAGATGAAACTGATCAAGAGACGATGGCTGCGATAGTTAACTATGCGCGGGCGGAAATAGGTGCGCGATATTCAATTTTGGAGGCCACAAGATCGCTCGCAAGTATAAATAAACCAAGACTGAAGCGTCAATTTTGTTCTCGACTTGTCGCTCGCGTTTACAGAAAAGCTGGTATCGATCTTGTTGCTGATGCAGATTACTGCTCACCAGAAGACCTGAAGCGTAGTCCTCTATTAGTGGAGCTTCCAATAGAAACAGAAACTGTTTCAGAAGACGAAGTTAATTGGAGTAACAATCAAGACAACGCGATAGTGGCCATGCACAAGGCTCAAAATGCTGTTCTGAGTGCCGCGCGCTCTATCGACGGAAGCGTAGAAAATTTCAATGACGTCTATGCACTTCTGGTAAAAAATCCGCAAATAGATGGAAAAATTGCTCGATCATTAAAGCATAGCGGTTACCTTGATATTTGGAGAATCGAGGTTGCCGCGCACCCTTGGCGCTATGATGGAAGTTTAATCAACAAATTGTCAGGGCCTGAGAAAATAGATTCGTTAAGAGAATATTGTATCGGTACAGTTAAAGGCGCATATTCAAATGGATTTCGGTTTGCTAACAACCTTGTACAGCTTAAGAATCTTCAAAGCCGGAATCCTCGAAAATCATTTCAACTTGAAATAAGTTTATACGAAGCTTTGGTTCGCAACGATGAAGCTCGGAGAGAGGTTGCCTATAATTGGCTATCACACCATGACCCGAGCGCCTTAAGATTGCACATGGAGCAGATCGATCCCCACAGTCCCTATTGGTATTCGATGGTTGATCGCGTTGAACCCAATTTAGCGGCACTTTCGCGACATGCAGTGGCTGCGGAGGGTAGTTCAAATGTTTGTTCATCTTGCGGTGATCAGCCGACGGAAACTTACCGCGTGGTAAATGGCGCTGAGACAATGCCTGGCGTTCCATCACTCCGACTTTGCGAGGACTGCCATCAAATACGCCAAGAAATGTACACCGCGCTACTGCCTTTCTTTTCGTAAGATCGTCAGTATTAAGGCTGATCTTACATACAAACATCGAGGGCTTACCAGCGAATATTTATATTCAAGGCAGCATTGCGGCCAGCCTGACGGCCAGCCGCTAGTCGGTTAGAGACCTGGCGCGCGTATCGCCAGCTCATCTTCGATGTTGCGCATCGAGGCCAGCGCATCGCGGCGCTCCTGGCTGCTGCGCGGGGCGGCCGCAAAGGCATTGAAAGCCTCGGCCAACAGGCTGTGCAGTTCTGCCGTGCTGCGGGATGCCGCTTCAAAGCGTGAGACGAGTTTCATCGCAATCCTCCTTTTGCTTCAAGGAGGCCCCGAACCACTCAGGGCCTTTCGGCCCCACACACATCATCGGCCCATGAAGGCGCTGATGGTTCGGGAGATGACTTGGAATTTGCAAACAGGCGGATGCGCATGGAGCGCTTCGCTATCGTCTTTGCTGCGGTGATCTCCGGCAGTGTTGGCAGGATGAGCGGAATTTCTGGCGAGGTCTGGCAGCGGCGTTTGCGCCCCGTCCCCGTGCATGTCCATGAGCGGCGCGACCGTGTTCCAGATGCTCTATTTGGATAGTGAGATGGCGAGCGGGGCTGGTCCGGCTCGCGGCTGGTCGTCTGGCTGGCCAGTTCTCTAACCCGTGCTGATCGATCCCCCTTCGTCTCCCGTGCCCGCTTGCACCAAGAGCCCCTAATCCCTGGCCGAAGCGGCTCAGCCTTCAATGCTCTGCCCGCTCCAAAAATCCGTGTTGAGCATGATGCCTGATCCTTCGCTCCGGCCCATCGGGAGGGCGTTAGCAAGCCAACCCGAAAGACAAGGAGAAATCATCATGGCACGCGAAATAACCAACCAGACACTACCCCTCAACGGGCCGGACTATCTGGCCTGGCACGTCACCCAGAAAGGCGAGAAGTCCTTCTGGAACAAGGTCGGAGCCGCATGGAAGCACAAGGATGGTCGGGGCTACACGCTCCAGCTTGAGACCTGCCCGATCAATGGCCGGATTGTCCTGCGCCTGCCGCTGGACGATGCCCCCGCCGAAACGGCAAACGAAGCGGGGCGCTCATGAGCGCCCCCATCCATACCAAAACGTTCTTCGTTGATCCATCTCGTCTCGACTTTGGAAGATGGTGTCACACGCGGGATCGCCAGATCGGCGAAGGCGATATCAGCGCCGCGTACAGCGCCGACAGGATCGCTCTGGAAGGCTGCGTGCGCTCACCCTTTAAATGGCAAAACGCCATGTGGGTTTGCACAGGCATCCGAACAAAAGCCAATATTCGCTACGCGGAAGCCTATCGGCTCGTCGCCATCAAGTTCTTCGATAGCGCGCCAATCAGCTACCACGAAAACGCGGCCATGGGCGACGAAGCGAGGCTGAGGCCGGAAGGCTTCTATCACGGCATGGCCGTGAAGCACGGCAAGCAGGATTGCGTTCTGATCGGTCCGCGCGCTGTCTTCCTGCCGTCCGAGGATGTCCAGACACCCAAACAAGCCGATCTCTTCGACGATTTATGAGCGCCAGCGCCGCCCGCAGTGGGCGGCGCTATGCTGGCGAGTTGTCGTCCTCGTCATACCAGTCATCACACGCGGCGCGTGGCTTGAACTCCGGCACCAGCACGTCAGGCTTTTGCTTGTGCCGGGCGTGGGTCAGGCGAATAGCGAGCCGCAAGGTGTCTTCCGCTGCCAGATGAAAATGCTGGCATAGCTCATCAAGTTGACGGGCATGTGCCTCGTCCAGATTCAGCATAAGTGTGTGTCGCATAATTTTCTCCTTTCTATGCTTTTAGCGGCCCCTATCAGGGCCACGGTCCCGTGAGCGGCTACGCTCGCGGCCTTGGTCTTGTCGGTCCTTTCGGGTTCTCTCTGGCGCCCTAGTCTGGAGCGCGGTTCTTTCCGGCGACTGCTGGGGCGTGATCGTCGGCTTTTTGCCCTGCTTCATGAGCATGTAATTGGCGATCTCCTGCCGGACGGAGATCAGCTCCTGAAGGCGCTCTTCGCGCTGCTTCCTGATTGCGGCCTGCAAGCGCTGGCGCTCATCAAGCTGCTTGACGATCACGCGGTCACGCTCCGCCTGATTGCGGCGAAGGGACTGCCAGGCATCATGTTCGTTTTGGGCCTTGAGCTTGGAATACTTGCCCGTGATCCGGCTCCAGAGCTTTCCGAGACCTTTCTCCGGCAGGCGAGCCGTCCGCGCCGCAGCTTCTCGGGCGTCGCGTTGCTTCTGGAGCTGGGCAAGCCCGGCGCGCTCGATCCGATGGCGTTCGACCATTTGCACACGCCTGTATTCAAGGGATGGCCGCAGCCGTTTGTATCCGTCCTCGATCTGCTGCTTATGGGCGCGCAGATTGTCCGCCACCAGTCCGGCGACTTTCTGGCGCTGCTCATCAACGGAAGGCAGCGCGTCAGCTTCCTTGAAGCGTGCGCTGACATCCTTCGCCTTCACCCCCGACCAGCGCGAGAGAGCATAGGCCTCGCCGCGATAATCCACGGCAACGACGCCCCGGCGGTCGCCCTTTGCCAGATAGTAGCCGCGTTGTTCCAGCGCAGCTTTTAGGGCATCGGCTGAATCCGAGCGCTGCCAGGCGTCCTTGAAAAGCGCCTTGAGCACTTGCGGGTCTTGCTTGGCCCGCTGGGCTTGCTGCCATTCGGCGCGTGTGAAGGTGAGCGGATTCTTGGCCGCCCGGTCGATCATGCCCTTCGGCATGTCCCAGCCGTGCTGGAGGTATAGCTCTTGGCTCAAATCCATCAGACGCCGTTTGGTGAAAGAGAGCTGCCGCGCCGTCATGGTGTCCGTGTCGATCCGCGACCAGACGGCGTGGGCGTGACGTCTCCCTTCTTTTTCATGGAACACGACCGCGCGCGGCTGGCCGTTCAGGCCGAGCTTTTGCTCCGCCAGTTCGACGGCGGCTTCGAAGGTTGCTGTATCGACATGGGCATCTTGAGGGGGATTGAGGCTGAGCGAGAACAGGTGCTGCTGGCAGCGGGTGCCCTTGGCGATGGCTTCGGCTTCTTTGAGCGCTGCATGCAGATCGTCTTCCGTTATGAAGCCGCGCAGCTCGTGCAACTCGACATGCTCGTTGTCGCGCGCGTTCATCAGGTGCGCGGCAAGCTTGGCGGCGTTGCCGCGCTGTGAGCCTTTCAGGATCATGGTTCACCTCGATCCGAGAGAGAGCCAAGTGCGCGCATCAGCTCTTCTCGCATGGCCTTCACATCGGCGCAGGCCTGGCGAAGCTCGGCTTCAACTTCCGCCGATACAGGCAAAGCGCCCGTGTTGGTCGCGCGGGCGAGCTGGTTGAGATTCTGGGAGAGGCGCGATTGACCGAGCGAGCCGAGAAGTCGGCCCAAGGCTTCATGATCTTTGACCGGATTAGTATTGCGGCGCCGGACCTTCTCGAGCGGCTCATCGAAGAGCTTCGCCTTGATATATGCCCCTAGCGGCACGCCGTTGGCTGCGGCGCGCAACAGGGCTTTTTCCTCGAAGGACAGGCGCAGCGAGAACGGCGCCTCACGCTTCTGCTTGCGCTTGAACTTGGCGGCTGCCGCTGTGTTGAATTCACGTTCCGAAATGCTCATCACCGCACCCCGGATCGTTGTCCTGAGTTACGGTGTTGGGAGGCAAATTACAGGTCTGAAGAATGGTCTCCCATTCTTGCAAGATGTCGAAAAGGGAGTTCGAACTTTCTCCCTCTAGCTGCACCATCCTAACCCCTTGAAGTTGAAAAAGACTCTTGTGTTGCAGGGCGTATGCCCGTTTTGTTGTTCCAAAGTCGGTTCCAAAGTGTGGGTGCGGCATGGCGGGAAGGTGCGGAATCTCAGGTCTCGCAACGGCCGCTACTCGGCGCGACAGGTGGTTCCGAAGGCGTTGGTTCCTGTCGTCGGGAAGACGGAACTTCTGATCGATCTCGGAACCGACAGGCGAAAGGCGCTGGAACGGCACCCGGCCGCACTGGCGCACCTGAAAGCGCAGATCAAGAACGACCGACGCAAGGTCGACCTCGACAGCGGCAGACCTGCTGCGCGGAGACTTGAGCTGTGTTCCCCGGAGGAGATCTATGCTTCCAACTACTTCGAGCGGCTGCAGCAAGACGAAGACGCTAGGAATAGCCACCCTGCTTACGCCAGAATCTCGATCGATGATCTATTCGTCAGCGGGCTGCCAAGGGGAATAAGCGGCGCCGCGACTGATACGGAACTCGCAGATCTGGTTGGTCATCGCATATCCTACTATCAATCGCTGGGCTACACGGCCGCGGAATTCGGCACTCAGGGTTGGCGCCAGCTTGCACGTATGCTGTGCCAGTCCGAATACGAAGCGTTGGAGCGGGTGGCCAAGCGGGACGAAGGCGATGTCTCAGGACGCAGCAACAACCCGATTCTTGCCATCCCAGACTCGCGAGAAGAGGAGGCAGTGTCGATCCTCGGTTTGTTTGACGGGTATATTCGGCATCGTTCGATGCACCAAGACAGCCGCGAGGTGCAGAAGCGCTGGACGCCAGTCTTCAAGGATCTGGTGGCCTCAACCCGGTTGAAAAGTCAGTCTTAGGCCTGATCGTCCAGAACGAAGCTGATCTTTGCATTTACCCGGTAGCTGGTGATACGGCCGTTCTCGGCTGCGCCGCTCATTTCCTTGATGTAGTTCGCTCTGAACAACACTCATGCCATTGATTTTGCGCTGAAACGTTGTGGTTTTTCTCGCCATGACCTGCAGGGTTTTGTAAGATTTCGACCGAA